>CATBQD010000031.1 GCA_949505625.1 uncultured Bacilli bacterium | reverse complement strand
TGTGAATTATGGCGTAATTGCTTATCTATTTAAAAAAGCGGAGGGGAAAGATGATGAGTGATACACAAGATGAGATAACTTGGAAATTAGAGAGAAAAAAGAGTATTTTGGCTCTTTATAGTCATACAGCATATTTTTCTCTATTTTGTGTTTTTTTGTATATTTTACTTACATATTTTACTACACCTGAGAATCTAAAAGGTTTGCTTACATTTCTAGCTTTAACTTTTTTTGTTTGCTATATAGCAAGGGATTTTTATTATTCGCTAAATCTAAAAACGATGTATATTGAAAATAATAATTTATTCATAGAAAAATATTTAGGAAAAAATATTGTTTTACCTTTAGGGGATTTCATTATTTTTCACAGAATGCCATTTTATTTTAATTTTATGTTTATAGGTGATTATTCAATAGAATCAATAAGGAAGCACTCATTGTTTCCTATATATTTTTTTCTTGAAAGTTATAATACAAATGTTGATAAAATTCAAACATTGCTTAAGCCTTTTATTGTTGATTATTTACTTAAATGCGATGAGAAAGCATATAATAAATTTAAAACGTTTTATGGAGGTGCAAGCATTAAAGACCAATACAGCATAGACTATAAAGAAATAGACAAACTGCGAGAGGAACAAAGAAACAATGGTTGAAAATAAAAATATCTATAAGGGTTTAGAATGCCATTGTAATGAATTTGAAATAATCCCTATTGATAGGAGGGATTTAGGAATAGCGGGAGATGTGGCTTGTGGAGCAATAAGGAGCAAAGTGTGAGCGAAGCTAAAGATAAAACTCTCTGGGAGCTAAAAAGGATAAAAAATATCTTTTTTTGTATCAATTTTTTATGGAGTATTCTTTTTAGATTCTGCGTATCGTGTTTCCTTGTTTATATTATTTTTGCATATTTTGATAAATTGAATTTCTTTATATTTTTGCTCATTATTTTGATAATACTTTATTATTTGTTTGGTATCTTCTTGTCTATCAATATCAAAACTATACAAATCACTACAAATAATTTTATACTTCAAAAATATATAGGGTCTGATATGGTTTTACCATTGGGGACTTTTTATATGTGTGAAGAAGATGAAATTATTAAGATTAGTTTTGATACCATTATTGCGATACGACCATTAACAATCCAATCAATTTTGCCAAAATATTTTTTTATTGATTTTAGTAATACAAATATACAAGAAATATATGAAATCATAAAGCCATGCATTAAGAATAGTTTAATACAAATGAATGAAAATGATTATAATTGCTTCAAAAATAATTCTAAAGATGGGCTGCCAAATAATTATATAAATTTTTGCGAAATTGATATTTTACGCAAGGAAAAAAACAATGGTTGAAAATAAAAATATCTATAAAGGTTTAGAGTGTAATTGTAATGAGTTTGAAAAGATTCCTATCCACAGACGAGACTTTGGAACAACGGGAGTTATTATTTCTAATGGATTAGTAATTACAGAAAATTTATCTATAGAAACACTTGATAAACATCTTAAAAATAATGGCATAGAAGAAAAGATAAGAAAGATTCCAAAGATTAACATAATGATGAATTTTGGAATCCTAAACTTTCTTTACAAAAAAACAGAGGGTAAGTCAAACCAAAGAGCATTAACCGAATTGGGAGTAGAAACCTCAATTGGTTTAGCTACTACTTCCAAACTTGCAGTCAAAACAGGCGTATCCCTTTTAACTCGTATTGCCACAGGTGCAGCAACAGGAGCAGCTGTTGGCTCTACCTTTCCTATCGTTGGCACAAT
>CATBQD010000030.1 GCA_949505625.1 uncultured Bacilli bacterium | reverse complement strand
AGATCTAATCTATCAAGCAGCTTAACTAAAAGTGTTCAATTTATTATTGCAATTTGCGTCTATAATAAATTTCGGCTTATAAAAGGACTATTACTATGCGAATTAACGACCATAAAAATAATTGGTGGCTTGCAGATATTGGTGATTATCTAAAAGTAATTGCTAATGGATGCGTAATGCTTCAGCCTATTATTGCTTTATTTTTAACTCTTCCTCTAAATTTTAAAAAACAACTTTTCTTAGCTTCCTTATATAATTTTGTTAAATTTACTTCTCCGGCTTTTATTTTTGGAATAGTTTTTACCGTAATTCGGATAACCGCAAAAAGACCAAAGTTACCACTGAAAACTTACTCACTCAATCAATGGAATAATAACTTTTTTCCTACTTTCGCTTGGACTTTGGCTTATTTAATCTTAATGCCTAATTTACAGCAACATGGGCATTTTCATAATATTCCTACTTTTATTTGGCAATTTTTTAGTGGAAATGCTGCACCACATCTTTGGTATAGTGTAATGATGTTGCAATTTTTAATTATTATGCCTGCGATTAAGGGAATATGTGAATGGGTAAAACATTCTTACACTAAACTGATATTCGTTGTAATCATTTCAGGAATTATTTATTTTAGTTGGTTACTTTTTTATGATTACTTTGTTTTAAATAATCTTTATCATTATAATTGGTATTTGTTAGATAGATTTTTCTTAAGTTTTTTAATTTTTGGACTTTATGGTGGACTTAGCTGGAATTTTCATGAAGAAATACAAAATTTTCTTTTTAATTATTGGTGGATTGTAGTAACTATTTATTTAATTACTTATTTTTGGACTCGCAGGCTGTTTATAAGTTCATCTAATATAACTAATTTAACTAACGATAGCTATTATCTACCTTCAATGGCCATCTATGCTTTAGCTGTTATATTTTTAATTTATTTAATTTGTATTGCGCAAAAAGTTTTCAATATGAATCGTAGTCTAAAAACTATTCATTTCTTAGCTTTTTATGCGTACCGAGCATTCTTAGCTAACGTTTTCTGGGATCGCATTTTATGGAATTACTTTAATTTTAAACACCTTGTACAAAATAATATTTATGTTGGCATAATAATCATTTGGATGGCTACATGGATTTTATCTTATTTATCTGTATATTTAATTCATCAAATTTGGCTTAAAATGAAATATAAATGCTCTCTTTCAAAATAGCTATATTGATAAAATAAAATATGAAACCACATAATTTATTAATTTCCTTCTTCAATCTTAATTTTGTGGTAAAAGTTAAGCTACAAAAAAGCGCTCTAAGGATTAAATTCATCTTTAGAGCGCTTTTTTCTAAGTTAATCGTCTAAACTATTTGTAATTTATGTATTCCTTTTCTGAAATTTTTCATAGTATTTCTTTAG
This sequence comes from uncultured Bacilli bacterium, assembly GCA_949505625.1. GTDB lineage: Bacteria > Bacillota_I > Bacilli_A > RF39 > UBA660 > MGBC102946. Next base: position 524 of record CATBQD010000030.1, on the reverse strand, counting down.
CAAATCTAAAATTTGCTTACCAATTACTGTATAATCATTTGTTAGTAAATTAGCCTCCGATACTCTTAGCTCACCTGCTTGTGCACCAAAACCGACACCATCTACCAGAACTACCCTCCCCATTTTTTCAGCTAATTCTAGTAAAAAGTCTACTTTTTGAAAATTATTTGCCAAATAACTTCTAAATTTCTTTCCATATAACTTTTCTGCAAGCTTATAAATATCAATTCGCTGATTGTAAAATTAAATTGAACACTTGATAAAAAATAAAAAGTCCATTCGGACCTGTTTGATAGAATGTTAATAACCACAAAAACTTTCTATTGGAGGTCAAAATGGACTCTTTACATTCTACCATGAACCAGCACGTTAAAGGCAAGCATTTATCATTCGAGGAAAGAGTTATTATTCAATTGCGTTTGAAAGACGGCTGGTCACTTGATGTTTGCAGTAATCGTGCCACTGCTGCTGGCGAATTCGCTAGCAGCGATGTTGTCTGCACCAAAACTCTTTATAATTACGTT
>CATBQD010000029.1 GCA_949505625.1 uncultured Bacilli bacterium | reverse complement strand
CGAGATCTACACTCTTTCCCTACACGACGCTCTTCCGATCTTATCTAGTTTTGAAGCGCTAGGTACTATCCTAAAAGTTTTGGTTTTAGTACCGACTTATGCAGTTGGTACTATTTTTATTAACATGATAATAATCACGATAATAAGGAGTACTATGGTAAAACAAAGAAAACTCTCTATTTTTCTCATAAATAACACCCCCTTTCGCTATAAAAATAGAAAAAGGGAATAGCACCTAAACTAACTAAATATTCCTAATATAATTATACTACGTTTTAATAGATTAGCAAACGTTTTGCTTCTTATTTTGCAAAGAAAAAGTTATTTACTTATTGCCCTAAAAATAGCATAATGGATATAAAGATATGTATGAACTGTTAAGCATTCCTCATAAAAGTGGAATAATGTTTATGCAGAAAGGAATTTATGAAACATTTAGTAATGTTAGTTATCCTAACTTTACTTTTAAACCTAAAACAAAAAACAAAGACTAAAAAAACGCTTGGCAACTAAGTCATTAGCGTTTTTTTCTATTTATTTTACTCCTTTTATCATATAGATAAAGGTTGTTGTATCAGCATTATTGCTTGCATATCCATGATATTCTTTGCTTAAACTTGTCATTGCTTCTAATTTATTACTATAATTTCTAATAAGATTAGAATATCGATATAAAGGAGTAATTCCTTCCTGATTCATTTGAACTGTTCCATTACTTAATGTAACAATACCCTCTTTTAATTCACTTGCCCCTAAAGCTAATGTTTCAGTCCCTTTTTCTAATTGTTTGGTTCCATTTTCCAAAAGTCCTAAATTATATTCAATTTCTTTGCTTCCATCTCTTAATTGTTCTAATCCATCTTTTAATATTGGTAAAAGATTTAAAGAAGAAATACTTTGTTCCACCACTTTACTATCCATAGAAAGTACATAAACCAATTGTTTTGCTTCTAATATTGTGGTATCTGTTCCAGAATAAGCCATTAATGTATTATAATCTATACCTAATTTTGTGAGTGTACTTGTAATGATTGCTTCATTTCCTAATTTTAATCCTTCTAATTGTTGGTTTGCTTCAGATAAATTAGAAACTTGTAATTCGTTTTCAATTGAAATAATGGTTTGGTCTAATGTTGTAACAATATTTTCTAATCCTTCTTTTAAAGTTGTTGAGCCATTTTTTATCTTTGTAATAGATTCTGTAACTGTTTTTAAGTTGGTATTAATTTCAGTTGCTCCAGAAGAAAGGGCAATACTACCATCACTCAACTTTTTAGCGCCTTTTTCTAATTCATCCATACTCGATTTTAATGTTTCTAAATTAGAAGATAGAGAATTTAATTTACTAAAAATTTCTAGGTCTTTTTCTTCTAATAGTTTTGGAGTAGCTACCATATAAATACTTCCAAGTGAAAACTTTGTTGTATCATAAGTAATGGTTACAGTATCTAGATTCTCTAATTCTTTGATATTGAATGACTGATATAATCCTGGAGCAGATAATCCAATTATCATTGTTCTAGAACCACTATTGATTGCTTTTCCGTTTTCGACAATGATATTTTTATTATTATCATTATTTAAAACCATACCAGTTGTAACTACAAATGGTGTATAGATTGTTTCTGTTTTTCCGCCAATATTTACTTGATTGGCAAGTTTGTTTTGATAATGTAACACTAATTTAACATTTCCTTTTTTTCCAATCATTTCTTTTGGTTTCATTTTTTGACCATCTAAATAATATTCTATTTCTACATCAATTGGTTGTTCTTTTGTGGTATCTCCACGATAAAAGATATCTCTTCCATTCGATTTCCATTTTAACGTATTTTTTTCTAATGTGAATGTTTCTTTTCCATTGATATTTAAAATGTTCTTTAATTCCGTTTCATCTTCTATTTCTGTTTTACTATCAACCATTAAATGATTATTTACAGTAGATATGACTAATTTTCCATTTTCATCTAAACTTGTATAAATAGTTTCATTTTTTGTTAACGCATATACACTTAGTGGATTTAAAATCATATATCCAGCTAACGTAATACTTAATAACGATTTCAATTTTTTCATATTACACACTCTCCTTCATTCCTTTTGTCGTTTTCATAATGAGTTTATCAAATAGTAATAACAATGTTGGTAATAACAATATAACAACTATCATACTAATGATAGCTCCTCTAGAAAGCAATGTACAAATAGAACCTATCATATCTATTTTAGAATAGAAAGCTACTCCAAATGTTGCAGCAAAGAAACAAAGCGCTGAAACTAAAATAGATGGTACTGTTGTTTCTAATGTATTTTTTATTGCTTCTTTTTTATCTTTTTCTTTTCTTTCTTCTAAGTATTTGGTTGACATTAAAATCGCATAATCAATGGTTGCTCCGAGCTGAATCGTTCCAACTACGATAGAAGCTATAAATGGTAATGTTGTTCCCGTATAATAAGCGATTGCCATATTTAAGAAGATTGCAAATTCAATCGCACAAATTAAAATAAACGGCAAACTAAATGATTTTAATACCAACAACATTAAAATAAAAATCACAATGATAGATGAATAATTTACCATTTTAAAATCGTGGTCAACAATTCTAGTTAAATCGTTCATAAGAGGTCCCTCTCCTGCTACAATTGCTTTTTCATCATATGTTTTTACAAGTTTATTCACTTCTTTTATTTGAGCTTCTAATTCTGGAGATGCAATTTCATAAAGAGAATTAACAATCATTAATTGGTATTCATCGTTTTCTATCATGCTAGTTATATATTCAGGTAATATAAAGCTTGGAATAATTTCTGTTACTTTTTTTGGCGCAAGTACCAAGTCAATTCCTTCTATGTTTTTTAATTCATCTACCAATTCATCTAAATCACTTACATTTAAGTCTTTATTAATTAAAATAAGTTCTGGAGATACAATGTTGAAATTCTGCGCTAAATTGGAATTCGCAATACTACTAGATAAATTATCTGGTAATGATTTATCCAATTTATAATAGACTTCTACTTTGTTGTTTCCTATAATGGCTGGTATTAAAAGTATTAAAAATAGAACCATTACTATGACATTGTGTTTTACAATAAAGTTTTGTAACAATTTGAATTTTGGTAAAAATACTTTATGTTTTGTTTTTTCCAATGCTTTATCAAATACAAGTAAAAGTGCTGGAAAAAGAGTTAATACTGAAATTAAACCACATAATACTCCTTTTGCCATAACAATACCGATATCTGTTCCGAGTGTTAAATCCATAGAACAAAGTGCTAAGAAACCAGCAATGGTTGTAAGGGAAGAACCAATAACAGATTTAAAAGTATCTTCGATTGCTTTTCCCATCGCTTTCTTTTTATCTTTTTCTTGTTCTTTCGCTTGTACATATTTATGATATAAGAAAATAGAAAAATCCATTGTAACACCTAGTTGTAATACTGCTGTAATGGCTTTTGTAATATAAGAAATTTGTCCTAGAAAAATATTTGTTCCCATGTTATAAAGAATTGCGAAACCAATATTACCTAGTAAGAAAATTGGAACCAAATAAGAATCAGTTGCAATCATTAATACAAGCAAACATAAAATAACAGCAATTATAATGTAAGCAAATATTTCTTGTTCTGATAAGTCTCTAGTATCAAGTACCATAGCAGTCATACCACTTACCTTTGTAGCATCTCCTACTGTAGAACGTAATTCTTTTACAGCATTCATTGTCTTCTCTTCAGAAGTTCCACTATTAAATGTTAC
>CATBQD010000028.1 GCA_949505625.1 uncultured Bacilli bacterium | reverse complement strand
TTCGGTAAAGACCTCTTCTATTAAATCCTCTTAATGTAGGATATTTTTCTTTGATATAAATAGATAAGTTTTCTACTGTTTTACTTCCCCACTCATTACAACTAATTTTTTCACTTACATATTTTCCAATCTCCCAATATAATAAAATTAATTCTTCATTTACTTTTTTATAAGCATTATTTTTTCGCATGTCTATCATATTCACAATCTCTTGAAAGCCTATTATATCTTTTATCATATTTTACCCACCTTTCCATTTATAAGCACTGGTATCATAATATATGTGTTACTATCTGTCAAAAATAGGATTTTTAAAATTTGTATGAGAAAAAGAACGAATTTAAAAAATATATAAAAAAAATTATCATATCTGATAATTTTTTATCGTTGTTTTATAAATTTTGTAAAAAGCGAAGTAGCATTCTGAACTAATAAGAATTATTTTGAATAGATTTCAAATACAATGATTTATAATAAGTATTTACTTTTAGCAAATCTTCATGTTTTCCTTTTCCTACTATTTCTCCTTCTCTTACTAAAATGATAGAATCAGCATATGTAACAGTAGAAAGTCTATGTGCAATAATAATAACCGTTAACTCTTTGGCTAACTCTTTCATAATTTCCATGATTTCATTTTGAGAGACATTATCTAAAGAACTTGTTGCTTCATCAAATATAATGACTTTTACATTTCTACATAAAGAACGTGCAATACAAAGTTTCTGTTTTTGTCCACCTGATAATTGACATCCCGCTTCTCCTATAACACTATCTAATCCTAAAGGTAAGGAATGAATAAAATCCTTTAATAATACTTTTTCACACAAACTCCAAATTTCTTCATCTGTGATGTTCTCTTTTATCATTTGAAAGTTTTCTCGAATCGATAGATTAAACAAATAAGGAAACTGATTTACAATAGTAATATTATCCCTGATAAACTGTTTACTTAACTCATTAATCTCATGATTTCCAAAATAAATAGAGCCAGAATCTTTATAATATAAATGTCCAATTAAACTTGTAATTGTACTTTTTCCACTTCCGCTTTCTCCAACAAATGCAACTGTACTTCTAGGCTTAATTTCAAAAGAGACTTGTTTTAAAACTGGAATTCCTTTCATATAAGAGAAATCTACATTTTGAAATGTAATATCTCCCTTATAATCTTTGATTTCTTCTTTTCCATATTTATCAATGTCAATTTTCTTTGGATAAATAAGCGCTATCAACCTTTTCGCACATACTTCACATTCTGCAATTTTATATCTAAAGTCTCCGATTTCATTAGCCAAACTAAAAGTATGGTCTTTATATAAATAGCAAGTATAAAAAACAGCGGTTGTAATATAACCATTTCCAATTAAAAAGATATTCATTAAAATAAATACAAAATCGCTAATATGTGTTACAACATCAGTTAATTTACAAAGAGTTACTCCAACATAATATTCATGATTATCTTTTTTGATATATTCTTTTTGTTCTTTCGCAATTAAAGATAAAATATTTTCATCGCAATTTAATGTTTTGATATCTTTAATCGCTCTAATTGTCTCTATAATTTTTGAATTTACGATTTCTCGTTGTGCTTTTACTTTTGGTTTTAATTTTGATAAGTAATGAATTCTAATGGTATAGATAGTAGATACAAAAATAACAGAAATAAACACAAATGTTCCAATACGGATATCTAAAATAAAAATATATACTAGATAAGATATTCTTCTAATAATATTGACAATTTTTTCTGTAAGAGATTTAAAACGTTCTGAAATATAATCAATATCAGAAGTTAATCTTGTTACAATAACACCAGAACTTAAATTATCATAATATTGCATTTTAATATTCAAAGCAGATTCTATGATTTTCTGTTGCAAAGAAAAACGAACTCTGTTTTCCAAATTTTTATAAAAATAGGTATTGATTATAGATAAAATACTATAAAAAAGCAGAATAACCAAATTGATTACTGCATACCAAAAAGCTTTTTCATAATTTGCTTCCATCATATAAGAGATAATTTTAGAAACAAAAAGCGCGCTTAAAAAAGAAATGATAGCTTTTATAACTAATATCGTTAAAAATCCGATATATAATTTTATATGAGCTTTATAGAATTTTAATAATTGTTTTAAAGCAGAATTATCTAGTCTAGCCATTCTATTTTTTTCCCTTTTACAATATATTCTTCACAAAGTCTCATATATGTTTCAATATCTTTCTCTTTTCCTCTATTTTCTAAAAAAGCTAATATCGTTCTAACATGATAATAAAGAAGTAAAAGTTTGGCTTGTCCTTCAATTCTTTTTGGGATTGTTCCATGGTTCATATATTTCAAATATCCATTTACAAATCCATGATACGCATTTTTAGAATTACTTCTAAAACCATCATGAATATTATACATAAAATTAATAATGTCATAACTATACATGATACTTTCATTATCTACAAATATCAGATTTTCACCTTTATCATATAAAATATTTCCAAATTTAATATCCCCTCGTATAACATTTAAAGGTTCTTCTTTAAAATATTTGATATAAGCATCTATATATTTTACTGTTTCTTCTTTTGTCCATTTTATATATTTATTATAATTATCATATTGATAAATTTTATTTACATGGTCCAAAATATTAGAATATAATTTTTTATCATCTAAAATAGACATTTGAGAGAAAACTTTTCCTTTTAATTTTTCCAAGTATTGGGCAACTAAAACACCATATTTATTTCCATCTTCAAAAGTAACTAGTTCATTTTCCGCATTCATTTCTTTATAAAAAATAAAGTCAGATACAACATAATAACATTTTTCTTTTTCACAAACTCCATTATCTTTTATTGGACTTATTGGAACTTTTGCTTCTTTTAATAACTGATATTGTTTTAAAACTCGTCGATACCTTTTTTCTGACATTTTCATAATTTTTAGAAAATAACTTTTGTTTTGGTTTGTACATTTAAAAGTAAGATTATCTGGACTATAAGAACCTTCTACTAAAGTAAAATCAAAATGTTTTAATTTTGGAAAGTGTTTCACATTTGCATTGCTTCTCAATTTTTCATGAATGATAACTGTTCCATTTTTTATATAATTCTCTTTTACATTTGAAATTAACTTATCTAATTTCTTGTCATTTTCTTCTTTTAGATAATTAGTACAATAATCTACCATATTGTAGATATAAGTATAATTAAAGGCATTCAATATTTTATTTGGCACATTTAAGTTATATAATCCATCTAGATAACCTTTTGCAAAAGCAATACTTTTTTGATTTCTATTATCATTTCTTGCATAGGACCAAAGAAGCGCTAAAGAGAGTTCTTTATAATCTGTATGTTCTATATCAGTAGCAATTATTTTTTTCTTATGCAATAAAAAGTTGCTTGCTTTTACGTCGGTATGTCCAAAAACGATGTTACTATATTTCATGAGTTTAAAATTATTTTTTAGATATTTCACCATAAAATCTAAAAATGTTAGTTGTTCTTGTTTTAATTTTCTTTGTTTTTTTATTTTTTCTAATTCTTGAATTTTTGTTTCTACTTCTTTTTTGCGCTTTTTTAAAAACTGTTTTGATACATTTTTGTCAGGAAACTTCTTTCTTAAATTTCCATATTGTTTTCCAATCTTAAATCCAAACTCATATATAAATTTTTCATCATAATTATCTAGTTGATATTTAAAATTTTCTCCTTCTGCATATTCTTCAATAATATAGTTATATTCTTCATCTAAAATTCCTGCTTCTATAATTTTTGGATGGTTAATTTCTGCTTCTTCAAGTAAATTTTCTAAATCTGCTTGAAGTTTAAAACGACCTATTTTTAAAAAATACTTTTTTTCATTTTTATAAAAAAAATATTTATACGCTCCAGAATATCCTTCATTGATAGGTGTAAATTCTTGTACCTCTTTTAAAAAGGAAATATTATCAAACTTCATACTTCCACCTCAAAAAAATTATAGCATATATTATGATTCGGTTTGCTATTACAAAATAGAATGCGATATAAGAAAAACTTATAACAAATTATTGATGGGATTTCATAATCATTGTTACAATATCTTTGGCTATTTTATTAGAATTTAAAAAGCTTGCTTCTACAATTCTTTTTGTTTCTGGGACATTTTCAAATTCTATGGTAGCTAAATTATCATCATCGATATATTCAGCTGGATATACGCCTATTCCAACTCCTCTTTTCACAAGCTCTAATATGTTTCTATCACTTTCACAAATAATGATATGACTAAAAGAGGTCATAATCCAAGAGCTATTATTTCTTCCAGTTCTTTTTTTGGTAATAATCGGAATATCTTTCACAGCATCTACTTTTACTTTTTTATCAAATTCAAAATAGTCTTTATGATAGACAAATGCATAATTTAAATTTCCTAATTTTTGGCTTGCTACTTCTTTTAATGGGAATCTTCCACTTGTTTTGTAGAGCGCTAAATCGATTTCTTCTTTTTGCAATTTTTCAACTACATCTTTTTCAGTCGCTACAGAAATAATTTCAAAATTAATTTTTGGATATTTCTTTATAATTTGTCTCATAATGGGTGCGATGAAAATAGTAAATAGAGTTCCACTTGTACTGATTTTAAATGTTTTTAATGTTTCAAATTTATTGATTCTAAAGATTTGAATAATTGCATTTTCAAAGTAATCTTTTCCTACTTTTGCTTCTTCATAAAGTATTTTACCTTCTAACGTTAAAATGATACCTCTCGTATTTCGGTTAAATAAGGTTACTCCTAATGTTTGTTCTAAATTTTTCATAGATTGACTAAGAGCAGACTGAGAGATTCCTAAAGAATAAGCTGCTTTTGATAAACTTCCATGACTTGCTACGCTAACAAAATATTTAATGGAATCATAATTAAAATTTTCTACATTGATTCGTTCCATTTTTTCACACTCCAAATTTTCATTTCTGCCCAATATTTTATCATATAAAATGAAATTTTGATATTTTTTATTCTATTCAAAAAAAATATAAGTTTTAATCCTTATATTTCATCATGTGAGCTGTAATAATTGTGTAACTGTAAGCGTTTATTGTTACTCTAACATTATCTAATTCACAATACCAATTTTTTCCTTGCTTATAAATATTGGTTCTTTCATTCGTTATTATCTCTTTACAATAACAAATGGCATCTTCTTTTAATTTTAAATTTTTCTGAATTCTAATTTCACCTAGTTTTGTTGTATGGATTTTATCTATATTCAAACGTAATTGTTGTTTATCTGTCATTTTATGAGTTTTTCAAAAGAATTTGCATTTAATATGGTATTAGAGACAAATTCTCCTTTATAAAAGTTTGCCCAGTTATTAAAAATGCATGGAACTTCTTTTGCTTTCTTTAAAGAATCTATTGGTATCATGTTTAATGGGATTTTATTTTCTTTGGCATATTCAGTTAATTCCTGTACTTCATGTGCGACATAAGGACATTCTGGACTATAAAAAATAGTAAATTCTTCATTTTCTATTTTCATTAGTCTAGCAGAATCACTAAATTTCGGAACTTCTTCTTGGTTAAATGATAAAGCCAATAACTCATAATCCCCTATTTCATCAACTACTTGAAAACCATAATGTAGATAAAAATCTTTTTCTCCGATAAATGGCTTCTTCTTTTTGGAAGTTAAGGTACAAATGCCATTCATCCCTTTTTCTTTGGAATCTTTTATTGCATATTCTAATAATTCTTTGGCGATTCCTTTTCCTTTAAAACTGCCTGCCACCCATAGACAGTAGATATATTCATAGTTTTTTCCTATGATTGGAACCCATGCTGTTTCTACTGGTTCATATTCAATAAATGTTTTTCCTCTCGCATTTAGTTTTCGAAATACATGTCCATCCTTGAATTTGCTTTTTATCCATTCTTTTTTATTTTCTACACCATTTTGATGTTTTTTATCTCCTATAGCACAACATAAATGTTCATTATCGATATTCTCTCGTGTTAAATTGATATATTCATTCATTTCTGATTACTCCTTTTTATTGGATGTCTAATGACAGTCTTTAATCTATCTGTCGTACATTTCCTTGGGTCACTTAGGTAAATTTCATGATGAAATCTTGAATCTGTAATATCTAATTCATATCCATTTGAATTTGCGTATTCATGCATTGCATCTACTGTTTTTGGTTCGTCATCATAAGAACCAATATGCATACACTGAACACAAGTACCTTCTTCATAAGTAAAAAATTCTACCCTACTATAATCTTGCTTTTTCTTTTCAGTCGCTTCTTTCATAGCCCAGTTAAAATCTTCTTCTGTTACAAAGTCTGGGAGTCTTATTAGTGATATAAAGTGTAAATCTTCTTTTCTACTATAATCCATTCCTTTTACATTTTCTTGCCACCAAAGTCCTTCTAATGGTGGGACTACATAATTAAAGAATCCATCTATTTTATGAGTTCCTTTATAACTCATTTTTATTGTGAAAGCAATTCCATATAAAAGCCCTATTGTATTTTTATAATCACCATTCTCTTCATTTGGATTTCCTTTTCCTCTTACTGCAATATAGTTCATTTTGGGAATTTCTACGATACTCGGAACATTTTTTGGCATATAAAATTCTTTATATTCTTTTTTATAATCAAAAGCCATAATACTTTTCCTCCATTTCTAACAATTATGATAAGTCTTTAAATATGACAACTGTATGTCATATTAGTCATAATTTTCTAAACTTTTTTTCAGTCGATTTAATATTTCTTTTTTCACTTCTTCTGGTTCTAATACTTTGATATATTCTCCAAAGGAAAGGATATATCCATAAATCCAATCACTGTAGGGAAATTCTACAGATACAATAAAGTCACCATTCTCTAATTGCTTAATCATTGTTTCATCAAATTCATCATATACTCTATAGGTTAAAGATTTATCAATTTGTAATAGCAATTTTATTGTTTTGAAAGAGTTCTCTGGAAACTTAATATTTTTATCCATAACTCTATCAAAGGTCTCATCTAATAATTTCAAGTCTTTCATTCTCATGATTTTAAAGAAACGATAGTCATTTTTATCAATATCAAAGCCACACAAATACCAAGAATTATATTTAAAACAAAGTTTTAATGGTTCTACTTTTCTATCACTATGTTTTCCATAAGAATTAAAATAAGAAAATTGAAGTTTATGCTTCTCTATAATTGCCTTTTTGATTTGTTCAAACGCTATTTTGTGTGTATTAGAGTAACTCCAGACTGAAAAATCAACATCAAACCAGCTATCTTCTTCTTTTGTAAACAGATGTTTTATTTTTGTATAAGCATTATTAGTGGTAACTTGTAATTGATTCATTCCTTGTAATGAAAACAGAATTTGATTTTGTTCTTCTTCTGTTAATAAAGCTTTATCAAATTTATAATTTTCTAGTAAGTAAATACCACCTTTTTTTCCGCGATTCATATAAATAGGAATATGAAATTCACTGAGTGTTTCAATGTCTCGATAAATAGTTCTAATAGATACTTCAAAATGTTCCGCTAATTCTTTGGCTGTCATTGTATTATGAGAAAGTAATAAATAAAGTATCCCAAATAAACGTTCTTGTTTCATGGTATCACCTAATCCAATTATATCATTAAAAGTAGCTTTATTTAAATAATAAATGGTCTATAAAAAACTCATTTCTATTTTCAGAAATGAGAGTTTCTTAATATTATCAATTTAAAATATAGGAATTTTAGCGATTAGGAATTCTTAATATTTGACCAATACTTAAATTATTACTTGTTAATCCATTTAGACTTTTGATAGCATCTACTGTTGTCCCAAACCTTCTAGCAATCTGCCATAAACTATCTCCTCTTACAACTGTGTATAATGTATAGTCTGGTTCATTACTTTCCCTTGGAATTCTTAATACTTGACCAATACTTAAATTATCACTTGTTAATCCATTTAATCTCTTAATAGCATCTACTGTTGTTCCAAACCT
>CATBQD010000027.1 GCA_949505625.1 uncultured Bacilli bacterium | reverse complement strand
GTGGAAAGACTGTAACAGGATGTTTTAATACAGATACGAGTGGAAATGTAAGATACAAAGGAAGTAGTCCAAATAACTATGTATGTTTTGGAACAGATTCAGAGAATTGTTCTGGTAAACAACTATGGAGAATCATAGGAGAAGTAGATGGAAATCTAAAACTGATCAATACGCAATACTATAGTGAAGGAATAGCATATAATGCAGATCTAAGTAACCAATGGTCAACAGCTCCATTAAATACAGAATTACACAATAATGTATATAATAACACAGCATGGATAAATTCAAGTACCCAAAAAGGATGGTTATTAAATAATAGATGGAAATTAGGAGGAATAGGAAATACTGTGGCTTTTACATTAGTAAATTTTGAAACAGCGGAAAAAAACAATAGTTTTTCAAAAGGAAATTATGTTGGACTGATGACAGTAACAGATTTTGGATATGCCTCAAATGATGATGAATGTACAGCAAATACAATTTTAACAAAAACTAATGGATGCATGAATAATAATTGGTTGAAACCAATTATCAATTATGAATGGACAATAACACCAAATTCTGGTACTTCATATACAATATATAGAATTTGGGTTTCTAATGGAGATATAGGATCTACAAATACAAGTGAAAGCTATGGAGCTCGTCCAGTAGTAATATTAGATTCTAATGTAAAAATAATCAGTGGAGATGGAACAATTGAATCTCCTTATGTATTAGCACAACCGATTACTGTTTCTGAGTTAGTATCCAAAGATAACTTACAGAATTTAGCGAGTTTAAAGCGATATAGAGGAGCGAATCCAAATAACTGGGTATGCTTTGGATCATCAAGCATAACAAGTCCAAGTAGTTGTGATGCAAATCATAAATGGAGAATTATTGGAGTGGATAGTACAGGAAGACTGAAGATAATGACCAATTATAATTATGGTAATAAAGTTTTTGATAGAAGTGGTGGAACATATGGAAATAATGTATGGGGAAGGCCAGCGGATTTAAAAACAGAACTAAATGGGTCATCATTCTATAGCAATAACGCATATATAGATACAATACATAGAGGATATATTGTGAATGCAACATGGTATACAGGTGCAGAAAGTCCAGTAGAAACGACAACTCTGCAAGCATTTATAACTGGTGAAAAGAATAAAAGTACAACAGGATATGTAGGATTAATGAGTGCTGTAGATTATGGATATGCAAGTATCAATTGCACAACAAGTACAAATTTATATGATACTAGTACAGTATGTATGAACGATAATTGGATAAGGAATATTACAAATGATCAGCAATGGACGATTACTCCATATGGTAGCAATGACTATCGTGTATGGAATGTATATGGTAATGGCTTCTTATCTACCAATAGTGCTTATAGCACTGGTATTAATATTCGCCCAGCAGTTTATCTAGATTCTAATGTAAAAATAATTGGAGGAACAGGAACAAGTTCAGATCCATATATATTAACCAAATAGTTATATTTGGGATGAAAATAGAATTTATCATGTATAATAATAAATTAGAGCAGTGCTAAATTTCTTCCACTACAAGATTGCTCTATTTATAAGTCTAATTACATAGTAAGGAAACTTACATATGTTTTTAGAATAGTCTTAATCTCCAATCTCTGACAACCCTACAGATATTAAGACTATGATTATATATCATATGGAAAGATTATTAATATAAGTTTAATAATCTTTTCTTTTTTAATATTCCAATTTCTAAAAAAAAACATTATAATATAAAATAAGTTGGTGATAAATATGATCAAAGAAAAATTATCTTTAGTTCCTAATTTGCCAGGATGTTATTTGATGAAAAACTGTGATGGAATTATTATTTATGTTGGAAAAGCAAAAAAATTAAAAAATAGGTTAAGTTCTTATTTTAGAGGAACGCATACTGGCAAAACAGCAAAATTAGTAAGTGAAATAGTGGATTTTGAATATATGGTTGTTGGAAGTGAAACTGAAGCTTTTATTTTAGAAATTAATTTAATTAAAAAATATGATCCAAAATACAATATTTTACTTAGAGATGATAAAAGCTATCCTTATATAGAACTTTTGATGGATAGTGTTCCAAAGCTTTCTGTTGTTAGAAATATTCATAGGAAAAAAAGAAATAGACAGCACTTATATGGGCCATACCCCAATGTAACAGCAGCCAGAAATACAGTAAATTTATTAAATAGAATGTATCCACTTCGAAAATGTAGTACTTATGCGAAAAAACCTTGTCTTTATTATCATATTGGTGAATGTTTAGGATATTGTACTAACAAAATAGAAAAAGATAAAATAGATCATATGGTAAATGATATTATTAGATTCTTAAAGGGAGATCATAGTTTAATTACCAAAAAGATAGAAGAAGAAATGTATTTAGAAAGCAGTAAAATGCATTATGAAAAAGCAAAAGAATTAAAAGAATTATTAGACTATATTGAAATTACTTTAACAAGACAAAAAGTAGAAATAGGAGATTCTATAGACAGAGATGTATGGGGATATTATATAGAAAAAGGTTATTTATCTATTCAAGTATTTTTTATAAGAGGAGGAAAAATATTAGAAAGGCATTCTAAAATATTCCCTTATGTAGATGAAGTATCAGAAGAAATGACAATGTATATTGCAAAATTCTATGAGAAAAATGTAATTCCTCCAAAAGAAATTTTAGTTCCTGAAATTATAAATACAGAATTACTTTCAGAATATTTAGGAATCTCAGTGAAAATTCCTCAAAAAGGAGAAAAGAAACGTATTTTAGAAATGGTACTTGAAAATGCGAAAATTGGATTAGAAGAGAAATTTGAATTAATTAATAGAGATGAAGAAAGAACCGTTTTAGCTAATGAAGAATTAGCCGATATTTTAAATCTTAAAAAATTAGATCGTATTGAAATATTTGATAATTCAAATTTATTTGGAACGTTTAATGTATCTGGAATGGTTGTTTTTAAAAACGGAAGACCTTCAAAAAATGATTACCGTAAATTTAAAATTAGTATAGATCAAAATGATGATTATGGGACTATGCGAGAAGTTATGTATAGAAGGTATTTTCGAGTTTTAAAAGACAACTTAGAAAGGCCTGATTTGATTATTGTAGATGGTGGTATTGGACAAATGCACATTGCTAGAGAAGTATTAGCTAGTCTAAATATGGATATTATGGTAGTTGGCTTAAAAAAAGATGATAAACATAGTACAAGTGAATTACTTGCATATGAGCCAATAGAAGCCATTAAAATTGATAAAAAAAGCAATTTGTTTTATTATTTAGAAAGAATGCAAGATGAAGTTCATAATTTTACAATTCATTATCATCAGCAATTAAGAAGTAAAGGTTCTTTAGAAAGTGTCTTAGATATGGTAGAAGGAATTGGAACAAAGCGAAAAAAAGAATTATTAAAAAAATATAAAACGATTACGAAATTAAAATCTTTGACAGTAGAAGAATTAACACAGATACTTCCAGAAAATGTAGCAATAAATTTGTATCAGTTTTTAAAAGAATATGAAAAATAAACCTTTTTTTAAAAAAAGAAGCTGATTAGTTACAAAATTGAGTAATACTCATAAAAAATGGTATCCTATAAGCAGGAGGTAAAAACATGGAAGAACAAGCAGGAAAGGAATATGCTGTAACAAAAATAGAGAAATATCAAGACGAGAAGAAAAGTATAAATATTATGCAACTAGGTGGAGCATTTCTTGCAGGAGCAGCAGTAATAAATGCTATTAGGTTTGCTAGTGTTCAAGTGCCATTTTCAGTAGATTCTATAATGGCGACATTGGTACCATTTGGAATAGGAATAATTCAGATAATGTATGGAATGATTGATAAAATACGTCTTACTGAAGAAACGAAAAAAGAATTAGAACAAGGACTAGAAGGTATGATTCCAGAAGAAAATACAGTAGAAGGGAAACATCGTTAAAATGAATATAGAAATAAGAGATAGAATTACATTAAATGATGGAAATGCCTATATTGTAGTAGGAAAAGTATGTTATCAAGATAGGAATTATTACTATTTAATTGAAGCAACAAGAAATGATAGTTTTAAACTTTGCTATGAAAAAGCAGGAACCAATATATTAATCGATTCAGAAGATAAAGATATTAATACTGCTTTAATTCCGTTATTTGCAGAACAATTAAAACCTTTTAGTGATAGCCAAATATCAGGATAATGAACAAAATCTAATATGCAAAATATTAGATTTTTTATATAATGTCAAAAAATAGTTTGACTTATATTGCATTTTTGTGATAATCTAGAACAGCTAAAAAAGGGGGAACTATGATGAAAAATAGAGATTATAGAAAAATAAAAATGTTAATTGAACAAGAAATTGCTAGCGGAAACTTAAATGATTTAAAAAAATTAAGCGATTTTTTAAATGAACAAATTGCTTTGTATAAAGAACCTGATAAAGAATTATACACGAGAGATATAGAAGGAAATGAAAGATTCGACATTTTAGGTTTAGCGCTGATAGAATTTTTAACAGTTCCAACATATGGTCTTAAGTTTTTTAGAAATGACCTTGTAAACGCAATAAAAAAAATCAAGAATTTAAAACGACCTGTTCTTGTTTTTGATAGTATAGGAATCGGTAAAACTATTTTATTACAAGAAAAGGGAATAGGTGCTAGAACAATTGGAAAGTATGAACATGCTTTAAATCAGTATGGTTATTCTTTAAATCAGCCCTTGTCAAAAGAACAAATAGAACAATTTAAAATTTATCAAAAGAAATTTATAGTATAGTACTTGTAAAACTTTAAAGAAAAATATAAAAATCGTGGAAAAACATTTGAAATTGACTTCTAAAAAGTGATATAATGTCATAATTTGGAGGTGAGAATATGGATGAAGATATTAAGATTTTTGGGTGTTTACCAGGTTTAATAGAAATACCAGCTGATATATTATTATATTGGACGTTAAAGGCAAATGATTTTAAAGGACCTATTTCAGAACAGGAAATACAAAATTATAGAGTTGCTATTTGTAGTGCTTGCGATAGATTTCGACCAGAAATTGCAGAAACTTTAGGATTTAATTTTCCATACGCTAATAATTATCAACATGAAATATTTGAAGAAGTTTTTTTATCTGATGGGAAAGCAGCTTTTAGGATTGCAAAGAAAAAAGGAAAAAAATCCAAAGAATTATTGGAGTATCGTTTGTTAAAATTGGAAACGTTTGAAAAAATGCAAAGACCGATTGTACGAGAAATGTTTTCTATGGCATTCCAGCTTTATAAACAAGAACATATTAAGGCAGGTTCTTTAAACGAAACACAAACAATGAAACAAAAAGTATTTAAAATAATTCGTGGCTTTCAATCAAAATTAAATCAAGATAAATGACCATTTATGGTTTTTTTTTGTGAATTTTGATATAATAGAATTAACAAAAGAAGTAGAATGGTCGTGATAAAAGTGCCAATTATAAAAGTTATGGATGAAATATTAGCTAATAAAATCGCAGCGGGAGAAGTCGTAGAACGATGTGCTTCAGTTGTAAAAGAGTTAGTAGAAAATAGTATTGACGCTGAAAGTACAGAAATTAAAATTGAATTATTGGAATCAGGAACAAAAGAAATTAAAGTAACTGATAATGGAAAAGGAATGGAAAAAGAAGATGCAGTATTAGCGTTTTCTCGCCATGCTACAAGTAAAATAAGGGACGAAGATGACTTATATCATATAGATACATTAGGTTTCCGCGGAGAAGCTTTAGCATCTATTGCAAGTGTTAGTGATGTAACCCTTAGAACTTCTATTGGAGATGTTGGAACTTTTGTTCATATGAAGGGTGGAAAAATAATAGAAGTGACGCCTAGTGAAGCTAGAAAAGGAACTATTATGTGTGTGAAAGACTTATTTTATAATACTCCAGCCAGATTAAAACATATGAAGAGTCTTTATACAGAATTGGCTAGCATTACAGAATATATCAATAAATTAGCTTTATCACACCCTGATATTAAATTTATATTAACGAATAATGGAACTAATTTATTAAATACAGATGGAAGTGGAATGCTCCTAAAGACTATCAAAAGCATTTATGGAATCACAGTTGCTAGAAAAATGATTGAAATAAAAGGAGAAAGCGATGATTATATGGTAGAAGGATTTATTTCTTTACCAGAAGTCCATCGAGCTAACCGAAATCATATGGTAACTTTAGTGAATGGAAGAGTTGTTAGAAATACCGAATTAAATCGAGTTATTAATGATTCTTATCATTCTTTTAAACCAGATAATCGTTACCCAATTACGGTTTTAAATATTACAGTAGACCCTAGTTTAATTGATGTAAATATTCACCCAACGAAAATGGATATTAAATTTAGCAAAATGGAGGAACTAATAGAGTTGATTGAAACATTAATTAAAAATGTTCTTCATAAAAAGTCTCTCATTCCAGAAGTAACAATAGAAGAAAAAAAGAAAGAGGCAAAACCGAATTTGTTTGTAGAATCTATTAGAAAACCCATTTATCAAGAACAAAAGCTAGAGTTTGATGTTGTAAAAGAACCAGAAGAAGAATTGATAACAAATACTGATTTTATAGAAGAAAAAGAAGAGTTAGCGCCAACTGAAGAAATTATTTTAGAACATATAGAAGAAATAGAAGAAAAAAAAGAAAGACTCCCAGATTTATATCCAGTTGGATTGGTACATGGAACTTATATTATTTGTCAAAATGATTTAGGAATGTATTTAATTGACCAGCATGCTGCAAAAGAACGTATCAATTATGAAATGTATAAGAAAAAGTTAGGAAATCCTAAAGAAGGAAGTATTTCACTATTGTTTCCATTTACAATGGAACTAGCAAATAATGAATATATTATTTTAAAAGAAAACTTTGAAGTAATGAAAAATATGGGATTTGAAATTGAAGAATTTGGTATTAATTCAATTATTATAAAGGCACATCCTACTTGGTTGCCAAAAGGATATGAAGAACAAGCTAGCAGAAAAATAATTGATGTCCTAATCGAAAAAGAAAAAGATTTTACAATCGAAAAATTTAATGAAAAGGTAGCAACTATGCTAAGTTGTAAAATGGCTATCAAAGCCAATATGAATATTAGTAATGAAGAAATGGAAGCATTAATCAAGGATTTAAGATTATGCGATAATCCATTTAACTGTCCACACGGAAGACCGACTATTATTTTTTATTCAAATTATGATTTGGAAAAGTTATTTAAACGTAGTGGATTTGAACAAAAGCAATAAAAGCTTTGACAATAGTGTTTGCTTTATGTTAATATAAGAAAAGTGATAAAAAGGGCAAAAGAATAAGGAGAAACGAATATGGAAGAAAATATGAAAAAAATGCCATCAGAAGAGAAAATATGGCAAAAATTTTACCCAGAAGGAGCTTGTATAGAAGATGTCCCACAATGTACTATTTATCAATATATTTATGATAAAAATAAAGCATATATGGACCAAGTAGCACTTGAATTATGGGGACAAAAAATGACATATCATGATTTATTTCAGAATATAGATATATGTGCAGAATTATTTGAAAAATATGGTATTGTAGGAGAAAATAATGCATTAGTTTGTATGCCAGCGATTCCTCAAGTGCCCGTTTTGTTTTTGGCAGCTAGCAAGAAAGGAAGTCAATTAGATATTATTGCTCCAACTTTTTCAAAAGAACATTTATTAGATGTTATGAATAAATCACGTTCAAAAGTATTGTTTTTATTTGAAGACTTTTATGATGACCGAATTGCTGATGCGATTGAAAAATCGTCAATTGAAAAAGTAATTCTTATTTCATCTACTAGTTTGCTTCCTGTGGGAGTCAGACAAATGAAACAAGCAAAAGATTACATTGATATACTAAAAAAGAAGAAAGTTCCGACTCCTAAAACTAATAAGTTTGTTCCATGGAATGAATTTATAAAAGGAGGACAAAGCTTGGAGGTCCAAGAAGCAGCACCATATGAAAAAGATAAAGATTTGGTTACTGTCTATAGTAGTGGAACTACTGGAGAACCAAAAGGTGTTGTGCACAGTAACGAAGCATTTACTGCAATGATACGTCAACATGAGTTATCTGGAATGCGTTTTGAAAGAGGAAATTTATTTTTCTCTGCGATTCCAACTTGGTTTATGACTGGATTATGTAATTGTATGATACTACCATTAGGTTTAGGAGTAACCATTTTGTTAGATCCAAGGATCGAAAATAATGAAGCGATTGCTAAATATTTTGCAACAAGGAAAATTCATTATACAATTTTCCCGACTACTCGATTAATGGCGATGTTTAAGTCAAAACAATTAGTAAATGGTGACTTTAGCAGTGTTATTTATTATGTAGCTGGAGGAGAACCTCTTCCAATAGGAACAGATAGATGGTGTAACCGATTCTTAGAAGCACATTATTCAGAAATGGCAATGCAGAAAGGATATGGAAGAACAGAGGATGGAGCCTGTCTAACTGTAACTAATGAGAAATTTAATGCAGCAGGTTCTGTAGGGATTCCACTTCCATGGGTTAATATAAAAGCAGTAGATATTGAAAGTCAAGAAGAACAAACTTATAATGAAAGAGGAATTTTGTTAGCTTCAACACCTTGTAGAATGAAACGTTATAAAGGAAACCCAGAAAAAACAAAAGCCAACTTTTCGACAGATGAAAAGGGAACTATTTGGGGAAATACAGGAGATATTGGATTTATTGACGAACAAGGCGGAATTCATGTCTTAGGGAGATCGACTGATTGCATTTTAGGACCAGATAAAGAAAAAATATATTTATTCGATATTGAAAATGTATTGTTCCAAAATGAGGCAGTCGTTCAATGTGAAGTAATTGGACTAGAAATAGAAAATGGTGCAAGAGAAGTACCTGTTGCTTTTGTCGTATTGAGTGAAGAATATGTAGGACAAGAAGAAGAAATTTTATTTGATTTAGATAGAAAATGTAAAGAAGCTTTTAAAGATCATCCCGCATCAATTCCATATGGATTTAAGTTTAAAACAAAATTTGCACGTGCTAAAGCTGGAAAAAGAGATATAGAAGCTTTAAAAAGAGAGAGAACAGGATATGCAAAACCAATTGATGAGCGAACTTATTCTTATGTTGCGTTGCCACAAGATGGAAGTCCAGCTTTGGATTTAGAATCAATGCAAAAGGGCATACCTTTAGCAGAAACACCAATTGTGGAAGAAAAAGGAAAAATTTTAAAATTAGTTCAAAAATTAATAGGAGCGTAATAAAACAATAGAAATTTCAATAGTTTCTATTGTTTTTCTTTCTATTAGAAGAAGAACATGATATAATGAATATAGTAAAGAATGGAAGTGTTTAAAATGACAGATGGTTTATTATTTCGTTATGGTTGTTTAGCATTTAGTATTTTGTTATTAATTATTTATTTTTCTAAAAAAAGAATTAATACAATTGAAAATAAATTATATTCATGGATAATTGTTACAAACTTGTTTGGATTAATTATTGACATCAGTTGCCATTGGGCATTAAAAATAACCAATTCGGCACCTTTAATTGCGTTTGGTATATTGCGGTTGTATTTGGTATATTTGATTACTTGGCTTGTAATCTTTACTGTTTATATTCGTTTTATTTCTTATCAAAAACAACCAGAGCAACAAAAAAATTTGATAAAAAGTATTAGAAAAGAATGGACTATTATCTACTGGATTTTAATTATCGTAATGTTTTTACTTCCGATGTATGTTTCTTATAATGGTACAAATGGATATACATATGGTGCTAGTATTAACATTATTTATGTAGCAAGTGGAATTTGTATTATTGCATGGTTACGAAGTTTATTGAAAAATTTTAAAAATATAAAACAAAAGCGTTATTTGCCACTTTTTGTATTTATTGTATTTGGAGCTGTAGTGGCAACCATCCAAATGCTAAATCCGAGTATTATTTTAATGACTGGAATGGAAACTTTTGTATCTTTTATGATGTATTTTACAATTGAAAACCATGATATTCAGTTACTAAGAGAACTTCATAAAGCAAGGGAATATGCAGAAAATTCCAATAATGAAAAGTCGACGTTTTTATTTAATATTACACAACAATTACGAGAACCTCTTAGGGAAATAAGCCGTTTAAGCAAAGAAGCATTGATGGAAACGGATAGTGAAATAATAAAAAATAATCTGACAGAAATTAAATATTCATCTAAAAATGCACTTTCTTTAGTAAATAGTGTATTAGATATTTCGGAATTAGAGAATCGAAAAATTTCTATTACAGCACATAAATATCAACCAGCTAATTTATTTAATAGTTTGGTACGTACTACAAAATTACAAGCAAAAGAGAAAAATTTGGAATTACGTTTTAGCTATGACCAGAGTATTCCAGAATATTTAAATGGTGATTCTTTAAGGTTGAAGCAAATCTTAGGAACATTACTTGAAAATGCTGTAGTACACACAAGATCGGAAGAGCACACGTCAGAACTCCAGTCACGTCGTAATCTCGT
>CATBQD010000026.1 GCA_949505625.1 uncultured Bacilli bacterium | reverse complement strand
GAGTTCTGACGTGTGCTCTTCCGATCTACTGTTTTTCCTTCTTCTACTTCTACTGTCGAAATAATAGAATTACCATCCATAAAAGTTACTTTATATATTCTTGTAACAACGACAGGTCTTTCTACATTTGGTTTGTTAACTGTAGTATTTCCTTTATTGCTTGTCTGTACTGGTGGTTTTACTGCTACAGCATTCTCTTTCCAAACAGCTACTAGTTTAATACTTTTTTCTACTTTTGTATTAAAATCATAACTTTTTCCATCAAGTCTCCACTCTACAAATGTGTAACCACTACGTGTTGGATTTGCTGGTTTTTTTACTTTTTCACCTTTTGCAACTTTCTGTGCTTCTACAGAACTTCCTCCAGCACTATCAAAAGTTACTGTATTTTTGATTGTTCCTACTTTTAACCATTTTGCTTCTAATTCAATGTTCTTATCAACTTCCTTAGAAAAATCAAATTTCTTTCCATCATAGTACCAACCAATAAATTCATAACCTTCTTTTAATGGTTTTTCTGGTTCTTCTATTGTTTCACCTTTTTTAATTTTTAGGCTTTCTACTTCTGTTCCACCATGACTATCAAAAGTGATTTTAATAGAACTTCCTTTGCTACTCATTACAATTGCGAAAATTAAAATTCCAAGTAATACAATTAGCGCAATTGCAATCATCATTTTTTTCTTTCCTTTCATACTTCTCCCTCCATCCTAATTCTGATAAAGACAGATGTACTTCCCCCCTGACTTTATCTTATCTCCATTATAGAATAAGGAAATTACAAAAGTCAACATTTTTGTTGGTTTTAAAACAAATTTCTACAAAAAAAGAGGTTATTCTTCCTCTTCTTCTATTCTGTGTCCACATAAAAAGCATACTTTAGCATCCATATCCAGTCTAGCACGACAATGTTTGCACACTTTATATTGGTCTAAACTAGCTGCTTTTACAGGCATTGCATCTGGATTAAATAAAGGGTCGTCTTTAATTGGGTCAATCGTAACAACTTTTTTGGTGAGCTCTGTTTCTGATAATTGTTCCTTATCTTCCCAAGCACTTTCATTATCCACATCCAAAATTAAATTGTCTTGTTCCATTTCTTCTACAACACCTAGTGGATTTTCTGGTTGTTCTATAACAGGTGTTTCATTAGGCACTGGCTCTAATTGGGTTACTGGTTCTTGGTATGTTTCTTCTAATGGAACTGGTTTTATTGGTAGTTCCTCGCTCACTACTTCTTCTACAGCTGGAAACTGATTATATAATGTTGAATTTTGGTCTTGGCTTCTAATTTGTCCCATCTCCTCTGCAGGTTTATATAGACTTTTTGTAAACGCTAAGATTGGATAAAATAGGAACGGAAAAATACAAAGACCAATATTAAAAATGAAGTTCTTATGAAACCGTTCTCCAATTCGGTAAGAGATAAACCAAAATACAAAAATATTTAAAAATGGTATCAATAATAATGGTACTATAAAAATAGGAAGGTCTGCTATTTTCACAAATAAATATAAATTATATAAGGGAATTAATACTTTATATCCATCTATTTTTGCTTTTTCAAATATTCTAAAGCATGATATTAACATGATAAGTAAAAAGATAGATACAACAATAATCACTGGTATTAAATAAGTTTCTAAAAACGTCATAATATATCCCATAAATTCATCTCCATATCTTTATCATTATAACATAGTCTACTTTTAGACGAAAGAAAATTTAGTCCAAATTTTTTGTCATCCGTAAAATAGATGTTACAAACCCTTCTTTTGCATATAATCTTTTCGCAGTCTCATTTTCAATGTAGACACTAATTTCAATCTTTTTGATATTCTTATTTCTACACCACTGATAAGTTTCTTCTAATAATGCAGTTGCGATTCCATTACTACGATATTCTGTTTTTACATATAAACCACCTATCACGCCTGTACTATCAATCACAAATTCTCCTGCTTCTTCTCTTAGATAAGCTGATACAAATCCAATTGGTATTTCATTATCAAAGGCCAACATTAAAAAATAGTTTTCATCTTTGTAATAATCTTTATAGAAATTACGAAGTTCAAAATCTTCTTTTACATTCGAATCATATTTACGTTCTGATACAACCAATAATTTTGATAATTCATAACATATATTCGCATTTTCTTCCGTTTCTACTCTTTTTAAAGTTATCATTTTAACACCTCTTTAAAAAACATATTGTTTTCTTTTTCTTCCTTTAGTGTTGTAAACTCTCCATGACCTGGATAAAGAATGATATTATCTGGATAAGATTTCAGTTTTTTAATACTTTCTTTCATTTGTTCAAAATCTCCTCCTTCTAAATCTGTTCTTCCTATTGTATTTTTAAAGACAAAATCTCCTACAAACATATCGTTTTCAAATAATAAACTGATAGAGTCTTCCTTATGACCAGGCGTAAAAAGAACTTCAAAACTAAAATTTTCTATTTGATTCATGCCTTCTTTTAAGCTATGGAAATCATAAACCTTTACTTGATAATCATTTTTTAATCGTTCTAAAGCTCCTATATGGTCAAAGTGATAATGGGTAATGATAATACCAACAACATTCTTATCTCCAATTGCTTTTTTAATCAAATCGGCCTCTTCTCCTGGGTCAATAATCAAGCAATTTTGTCCATTTGTTAATAAATAACAATTGGTTTCTAGTGGTCCAACAATGATATTTTTAATTTTCATCTTTATAACACCTCTCTATAAAACTCTTAAAAATTTGATTCATAGTATCATCTTCTTTATATAGACTTTCTGGATGGAACCTTACTCCAATATAGAATTTTTTATTTTCTGCTTCTACAATATCCGCATATCCATCTTCACAAAATCCAACTTTTTTTAAATTAGGACAGAAATTGACTGTTCTTTTATGTCTAGAATTCACCATAATTTCTTCTTTTTTTAGAATCTCATAAACGTTAGATTCTTTCTCTATATTTACAGGATGTACATATTTCTGGTTCATTTTCATATGCTTCTCAGGATTCGAAATTTTAACAGTAGTTCCATTTAATCCTCTTACCAAACTATTTTGACCTGCACAGATTCCTAATACAGGAATATCATTTTCATAACAATAACGTGCTATAAAGTTTTCATAAGCTTCATTCGTTGTTCCACCTTGTAAAATAATTCCATCGCATAATCTTAATTGGTCTATAATTTCTTTTTTTCTAAGTTTGTTTTCTAATTGATTCCATTCATCCCCACTATATAAAATTTCCTCATTTGGAGACAATAATCCAATAGCAATTCCACCATTATCAAATATGGCTTGTTTTACTTCATCACGAATGCGAGAATCAGTTCTTATTACATCTTCTTTTTTATGTTTTGCAATGATTCCAATTACTACTTTTTTCAAGTTTTCTTCTCCTATCTTTGTAATCTCTGATAATATTTATTTTTTTCTAACAGTTTTTTATGCTTTCCCATTCCTACAACTTTCCCTTGGTCAATTACAATAATGTTGTCTGCTATCTTCATCAAACTTGGTTTATGAGTAATCATAATAATTGTATGGTCTTTTTTCAAATCTTTTAGTACATGAATCACTTGTTTGGTTGTATTTGGGTCTAATGAAGATGTAACTTCATCAAAAAGAAGAATTTCTGCATTTGAAAGTAAAGTACGAGCAAGTGCGATTAATTGTTTTTGCCCACCACTAATATTGGTTGCATCTTCCTTTAAAACTGTATGGTATCCTTTTGGTAATGACATAATAAAATCATGAATTCCTACTCGTTTGCACGCTTCTATTTGATGGTCTTTATTAGAATCTACTAAATCTAAATTTTCTTTGATTGTCATATTGAAAATAAATGGCTTTTGAGTTACAACCCCTACATTTGATGCATAAACTTCTTTGCTATAAGAAAAGATATCTGTTCCATCAATATAAATTCCACCTTTGGTTGGTTTATAAAGACGTAATAACAATCTTAAAATAGTCGATTTTCCAGAACCACTATGTCCTACAATCGCATATAATGTTTTCGGTTCAAAATGAAGAGTAATATCTTTTAATATTGGAGTTTTATCATAAACAAAATGAACATGTTCAAAATCGACAATTCCAAAGATATCATCATTTTCTAGATTTCCTTCTTCTATCATATTTTTAGAATGATAATTGAGTATTTTATTTAATCGGTCAATACGAACTGCGTTTCCACATAAATTATTATATAAAGAATTAATGTTCATATCACTATCATAAATTTCATCATAATAGCTAATAATTAAAACAAGAACTCCAATTGTAATTTGTTTATTTGCTAGCATCAAAATCAATACAATATATAAAGCTAGTTTTCCAATTTGTAATATTCCAGGAAGTAAAGCACTTTTTTTATCATAGTATTTTCTTTTTAGAAAATATTCTTTGCTCCATCCTCTTTTCATTACATTTAAATGATTGTTTAGTCCATCTTTCATATCAAATGTCTTGATTTCTTTATTCCCATCAATTACTTCTCCACATAATCCAACTATCTTATCCTGCCATCTTCTTTGGCCAGCGAGATGCATATCTCTTTTTTTGGTTAAATGATTATTCCAAGATAGATAAACCAAAGTTAGAAGAATGGAAGCGATTCCAATATACAAGTTCACAGTACATAAAATAATAACCGCAAAAAGTAAATATATGACATTAGCTAATATATCAAAGATATTATCATGCATTCCGCAAGCATTCCAAATATCATTTGATGTAGTATTAATGAGATACGCTTTTGACATTTTTTTAGAAAAGCCTTCGTCATAACCGACTATTTTTTCAGTTACCATTTCTTGCATTTTGTTATAAGTATAATTCGCATTATGAGCATATGTCATATAACTCCAATGATAAAAAAGATTGTATAAAATGTAAGAAATCGCCAATGCACCAATATAGAAAAAGGTCTGATTAAAATCTCTTTTGGTTGCGAATTCTACAATCTGTGCTGTAAAAAACGGAAGGGTTAAAGCAATGAGACAATCAAGTATATAAGAAATGACCAATAGTGTTAACAGTTTTTTGTTATTTGCTTTTATGCCAAAAAATTTTTTACTAATTTCAATATAATTTTTAATCATGGTCAAACACCCCCATTTTACTTGCTGATTTCCTTGTTTGTAACCATGCATAATGTGTATTATTTTTGATTAATTCCTTATGAGTTCCATCTCCTACAATTTTCCCTTCATGAAGAACGATAATTCTATCTGCTCTTTTCATTAAATCTGGCTTATGAGTAATCATAATAATCGTATGGTCCTTTTTTAAATCTTTTAATAAATGAGTAATATGGTCTGCTGTTTCTGGGTCCAATGAAGATGTAATTTCATCAAATAAAAGAATTTTTGATTTTGTAAGCAGAGTGCGTGCTAATGAAATTAATTGTTTCTGTCCACCACTAATATTGGTTGCATCCTCTCTTAAAATGGTATTATATCCATCTGGTAAAGTAGAAATAAAATCATGAATTCCTACGCGTTTACAAGCTTCTATTTGATGTGCGATGTCTTTATCTACAAAATCTAAATTTTTTCGGATACTCATATTAAAAATAAATGGTTTTTGATTCACTACTGATACTATAGAAGAATAACT
Organism: uncultured Bacilli bacterium; assembly: GCA_949505625.1. Lineage (GTDB taxonomy): Bacteria > Bacillota_I > Bacilli_A > RF39 > UBA660 > MGBC102946. The sequence goes on along the minus strand of CATBQD010000026.1, from coordinate 5,410 downwards.
AAGCTTGCTATATTCATAAATGTCTTTTTCATCTAATAAAATCGTTCCTTCTTCTACTTGATAAAGTCTTAGAAGTAAATTAAATATGGATGTTTTTCCTGTTCCACTTTGTCCTACGATTGCTGTAATTTGCTTTGGCATAATTTTTAAATTCATATTATCCACAATTTTATGATTTCCATAAGAGAAAGAAACGTGTTCAAATTCGATAATTCCTTTAATATTTTCTGCTTTTTCTTCTCCAAAGGTAAGCATTTCTTTTGAACGATATTTTAAAATACTATCAACTCTTCTTACTGCCACATTCACTTCTCTAATGGTAGAAGAACTTTCAATGATATCATCTAAATAAGTAATCATAGATTCAAAATAACCAATAACAAGTACCAATATTTCCACACCAATTTTTCCTCTAATCATAAGTAACACTAATAAAATATAAAGTAAAATACTAAAGGTATGGGTAATAAAGCGAACATCATTTTCTCTTCTTACATAGTATTTTCTTTTTGTCATATAGTTTTTAGAGTATTCTTTTTTGATTTTATTTAGCTTTAAATGTAGTTTTGGTAACATATGAAAAGTTTTAATTTCTTGTAAACCATTTAAAATTTGAGAAAATAAACTACTATATTGGTCATTATTCTTTTTTTGTTTTTGATAATATTCATCTACTTTTTTATCATAATAATTTCTACTAGTGATATAAATATAAGCATAGATAGCAAATATCAAAGCAAGATAAATATTAAAGAAGGAAATAACTACAAATACAGCAATGACTTGTATTAAAGTCATGAGTAATTCTGATAAGGTATCTAACATGTCTCCAATATCTAATACATCACTATTAATGGAATTTAATAGTTTTCCTTTCGAGATTTTCTTTGTAAAATTTTCATCTACTGTCATTAGCTTATTTAATATTTTTGTGTGTAAATTGGTATAACAATACTGCATATTTTTCCCATAAATTCGATAATTCGAATATAAAAATAAGTGATAAAATAGATAAGCAATTCCTAAAAAAAGAACACTAAGATAAGTATTATTAAAATCGCCTATGGTTGCATATTTGATAATAAAGGATGCGAAAAAGGGAATTAATAATGCACATCCTTTATATAAAATGGCGGTTAAAAATGTAATACTTAAATAGTCTTTTCTAGGACGCGCTAAACGTAGATATTCTTTAATAAACTGATAATACTCCTTTATCATGAAACTCACTCCTATTATGAAATAGTATATCATAATCTAAATAAATATTAAAGAACTCCTTTTAGACTAAAAAAGTACATTAATTATGTACTTTCTTTTGAATCTTTAAAAATAAGTTCAATAATATTGTTCAATAAATTTTCAGGTAAACTACTTCCTGCTGCTTGCTTATGTCCAGCTCCTCCATAAATCTTTGCAAACGCAGATAAGTCAATATCTTTAACGCCTCTATAACTGACACTTCTTGAAACATTAATAACAGCAATAAAATCATATTTGTCTTGATATTTTTCTGCTAGCCTATTTCCGACTTCGCTACGGTAAAGCTCCGCAAATACAATTCCTACTTGATATCCATGAAGTTCTACTGGAATCATTTCTCCTTCTTTTTTTTCAATGTAATTTTTAATTCTAATATCTTCTACTTCTAACAAATATTTTTGTTCTTGATTAAAATAGAAGTGTGATTCTTTTAAACAAAAGTTGTAATAGAAATCGATGTAATAATCTCTTCCGTAAATACCAAGCAAACTACTAATCCATGTTGCTTCAATCACATTATCTTTTTTCCACTCCCAAGTATCAATCAGTCTTACTAGTTCTACCATTTCACGAATGACTGGTTTTTGTAATGTCTCATTTGGATAAGTTTCTAATAGATGTTGAAAATATAAACTACTACCACATTCTTTTTTTTCACCATCGCTATCAATAACAGTAATAAAAGAATATTGATTCATTTCTATATTAGTATGATGATGGTCAAATACTAAAATTTTTTCTTTTAAAATTTCATCTTGTTCTATTTGTTGGGCGATTTTCTGATTGATACATAAATCTGTAATATAAATAAAATCATAATTATTAAATGTTCCTTCTTCATAGACCGTTTTAAATTTTTCATTGATTGTTGATGGTTCTTCTAATATGTAATCCACCTGCTCAAATACCAACTTCGATAAAATGACTGGTGTAATACCATCAACATCTGATTTATGACTAAATAACAATATCTTCATTTTGTTTCCTCCAATATTTTTTTAATTGGTCCATATGTTTTTCGATATCCTTCAATTAATCCATATTTTTTAATCGCTTCTAAATGAGCTTTGGTAGGATATCCTTTGTGATTTTTAAATCCATATTCTGGATATTTTAAGTCAAGTTCTTCTAATATATGATCTCTTGTTACTTTCGCTATCACAGAAGCTGCTGCAATACTGATACTTTTGGCATCTCCTTTAATAATAGGAAGTGCTGGTATATCGAGTTCTAATGGCATTGCATCACTTAATACATAATCCAATTTTACTTTTTCTCTTACTTCTTTTATCGCAATCATCATTGCTTCTCTACTTGCTTGATAAATATTAATTTCATCAATTCGTTCTGGTGATACAATTCCAATTCCATATGCTAGTGCATGTTCTTTAATATAAGGAAAAAATTGTTCTCTTTTTTTCTCACTTAATTTTTTGGAATCTGTTAATCCTTCTAAAGAAAAATCTTTTGGTAAAACACAACAAGCTGCTACTACAGGACCAATTAAAGGTCCTCTTCCTGCTTCATCTGTTCCACCAATAAACTGATACCCCTGTTCATATAATTCCTTTTCATAATGCCATAAATCTATTTGTTCATTTATTTTTTTCATATTCTCAAATCCTTCTTATTTAGTATAAGATAAAGTTTTCGAAAAGTCAAAAAAAGCGATTTTTTCGCTTTTTATTTCTTTACATATTGTTTCGAAGTCAATTGCACATTTTCTCTTACTAAAGTTGCTCCCATTTGTTGCAATTTATTAAACTGAGATTCTGTAATTAAAATTCTTCCTGCTTGAATATCTAATAATATATCTCCAACCTTCTTCTTTTCTTTTTTTAATGATTCTCCAGGCAAAGGTAATCTGCCATATCTATCATAAAATGCTTCTATTTTCGCAATATCTCGAAGCGGTCTTGGTTTTCTATCTTCAAATTTAACTCCCAATCTAGTAAGACGCTCCATCTGACTTTTTGTAATTCCTATTTTCCTATTTCTAACTCTACTTAAAAATGAACCGATGGCATAATCTTTATAACTTTCTGCTTGCTTTGGTAATCTTCCATTTACTTCGTAGAATTCTTCTATAAGTACTATCTTTGTTTCCTTTATAGCTTCTGCATCTCGTTTTTCAAATGTGAATCCAAGGTTCATTAATCGCTTCATTTGTTGTTCTCTTATATTAATATGTCCAAATCGTAAATTATTTAAAAACATTCCAATTGCACAACTTTTATAAATTTCTTCTTGTTTTGGCAATCTTTGAAAGGTTTCATAAAATTCTTCTATCAACTGTATTTTTCTTTCTTTTTCTTCTTCTAGGTCTTTAATATCAAAAGTAAATCCTAATACTTCTAAACGTTTTAATTGTTTTTCAGTTATTTTGGTTCTCCTGTGTTTTATTCGCATTAAGAAATCCCCAATATTAACATTGTGATAATGTTCAGAACAGTACGGAAGACGATGGTTTTCTTTATAAAATGCTTCTACTAAATCTATCTTTTTATCTTTTCCTAATTGATATTGTTTTTTCTCCATAGTAAATCCTAAAATCGTTAATTTTTTTAATTGCTGTTCTGTAAGTATAATATTTCCACATTTAATTCCTTTTAAAAATTCTCCTAAAGATTCTCCTTTATAAGTTTCATTTCTTTTTGGTAATCTCCCTTGTTGTTTATAAAATTCCTCTACTAATGTGATTCTATAATCTTTACTTGTAGCTATTTCTAACATGTGGGTAATTTCTGCTAATATATCAAAAACTTCTCTAATTTCTTCTATAATTTCAAAGGATTCAATTGTTTTTAAATCTTCCAATCCGAGTTCTTTTCGTTTGGCTTTTACTTGTTTCCAAAACTCTTTCATATCTTGCGTTGATTTTACATTATTTACAATATCATAAACAATCGTATCAATATTTCCTACTGCTAGTGCTCTTCCTAATTGCTGAATAAATAAATTTGGAGAAATCGTTGGTCTTAGCATAATAACTCCATCAATATCAGGAACATGAAACCCTTCATTCAACATATCAATGCAAAATAGTAATTTTAAGTGGGAATTATCAGAATGGTAAAAGTTTTCTAATACTTCAAAATTATCTTTATTTTCATGATAAACAGAATAAATATCGATATGTTCGTTTACATTACAAAACCACTCTGACACTTCTTCCATCATTCTATCCATATGCTTTTTATCTTTACAAAAAATAATATATTTTCCATCCACTTTTTTCATAGAACAAGTAAATAATTCTCGTAAGTTGGATGCTTTTTCCAACTTTTGCTTTGCAAGCTTTAATTTTTGGTCTAATTGTTGTTTTAATTCTTGATTATTCAATTTTGCCATTGTATTTTCTAACGACTGAATGTCTGAATCTAGCTTGTAAATACCATTAATATATACAGGAAAGCTTAGTATTTCCCTTGCTACTGCTTCTACTAAATCCATTTTAAATGCTACATTTCCATCAAACAATTCATCTGACATATCTCTATTTTTATCTAAATAACGAATTGGAGTAGCTGATAAACCGAGAACTTTAGATGTCTTATTTTGTTCTAATAAAGCTTCTACTCCCTTTCCCCATTCTGGTGCTCCACAACGATGAAATTCATCTAATATAATATGGTCTACTTTTGGAACTACACCATTTTTAACTTGAGACATTAAATGAAAATAAGTCATTATTTTTAAATTTGGAAAATCAGATAATTCATATCCGCATATTTTTATATGCTCATGGTATTGTAACATAATGGAATAAGATGGTACTAATAACAAAGTTTTTTTATCTTGGTTTTCTTCTATCCATTTTAAGGCAACGAAACTTTTTCCTGTTCCAGGTGGTTCCACAACTGCTACTCTTGTTTTTGCTTCAAACCCTTCTATTACTTTTTCATAAGCTTCTATATTGTGAGGTTTTAATACGACTCCCATACTATTTTCCCCCTTTTTAAATGTTTCTATTCTAGCACACTTTCATCAGTTTTCAAAATTGAGCTTGCTATAAAATAATTAAAAAATAAAGTTTCTAGAATAAATCAAATTTTTATTAGTATGTCAAAATGTCTAGAGGTATCTAATCTTGTGATAACGACAAAGGAATTGAAATTTTAATAAATTTATGATATATTGTATATAG
>CATBQD010000025.1 GCA_949505625.1 uncultured Bacilli bacterium | reverse complement strand
AGTATAATTAATAAAATTATGATACAAAGCAAACATGTTATCAACATATCTTTTTTTCTCATAATCTTCACATCTTTCTAGAGGCAAATACTACAACAAATAACTCTACGTCTTAGAATATAGATCATTTTAATATAAATGTAAAATCACTAATTTTTAAAATCTACTTTCTTTTTCTATACAACTTTTATTTTACTATTCCAAATTTTTATATTTTATTTTCAAAATTATTCTAATTTACCAACATTTCATTTATTGTAATAATTTGTCACCAAAATAATAAGATGGAACATTTCCTTGCATTAATTTGATCGTTAAAGGAATATCAGAAGAAACTTTTATCACTTTAGAAGAAAATGGTAATATTGCCTGAGTAGTTACATCAACTTGTATACTAACTTCAATCACTGCATTATTAATTCCATAGTTTGTAACTTTCGTTTTAATATTTGTAATAATATCTCCCATAATTTTTAAACGAATTGGGAACTTTGGTCCTAAATTAGAAAGTAAAGCATTTTTAAATATAACTCCTGTTGGAATATTTCCTATTACCCCTTTTTTTAATTCATTAGGATCATAATCTTTTAAAGTTTCGTCCATAAGTGTCAATTTGTCAATTTCACCTTTTTCAATATGCTGTAAATTTACTTGTATACTATTTGTCGTATTACTAAGTAATCTATTAACCTTAATTGGATCCAAATCGATACTTCTTATTTCACCATTTGAATCTTTTGTAATCAAAAATAAAGAATCAGCTTCTAAATCTTCTCCTATTGATTCTGTAACTGCACTATTAATTAATAATGTAACAAACTTCTTAGCCTGGATTTCAGCGTATTCCATAAGTCCAGGTGTAATTCTTGAACTAATAAAACGAAGTGACAATATAATACTTATAAAAAGAAATAAAAAACTTAAAATCAGTATATTACTTTTTCTTTTATTAAAAATTACTATTTTCCTTTTTAAATGTATTTTCTTTCTCATATTCTCACCTAATTTATGATATGAATATGAATATATTCCTAGAAATAGTTTCATAATAAAAACGGGTGAATAAACATGAAAATAGAAGATATTATGTCTAGAGATCTAATTATTGGTAGCATTAATCAAACAGTTAATGAAATTGCCGAATTAATGAAAAAATATGATATTGGATTTATTCCTATTGAACAAAACAAACATATCATTGGTGTTGTTACAGATAGAGACATTGTATGCAGTACTTTTAGTACAGAATTAGATAGTGAAGCTAAAATAGAACGCTATATGACGAATAATGTAATTGCTATTGATAAGGATGATTCAATAGAAAATGCATTAAAAATAATGGGGCAAGAAAAAATAAAAAGATTGATTGTAAGTGATCATGAAAAAGTGGTTGGCATTTTATCATTATCTGATATTATCACTACAGATATTGATGAAAAAAAATTTATAGCTGAATTAAAAAAAATATGGGCAATTCATAAAAATATTGATAGTTTTCATACTGAAATCGATGAATTCTATTTATAAAAAAACGATTACATTTTTTGTAATCATTTTTTATTGTTTTACATATTCTTTTGCGATTTCTTCTTCTGGCAATAATGTCAATAATAAATTTACTACCTCTGGTGGTAATACTGTACTAAGTTGTCTTCTATCAAAAATAGTAACAATGCGAATCGCAATATCCAACGTTGAAAAACCTTCTTTTAAAATAAAATTATCTGGTGCATATTTGTTTCCACCTGAATATTCTATCATATCATCTTGCTTAATATAATAAGGCTTATAATTGCGATATGTTGTATCTGTTTGTTCTATTTTTGATAATCTCTTTCTCATCAAATATCGAAGTTCTTCTACTTCTCCTCCAGGAATTATTTTCCTTCCATCTTTATCTAATAAAAAAGCCAAAAGAGCATAATCTCCAAAATAATTATAAGATAAATACTCAGTCATCATAGTATCCTCTCCAGCTGCAATAATACGGTTTAATTCTGATTTTTCAATTGGTCTTACTATATGTTCCATTTTAAAAATTCCCCCTTTTTTAACAGTTTGATATATTAACATAGTTATTAAATTTAGTCAACTTAAAAATTTTCAATTACTTTTGCAATGTTGCATTTTTTCTTTCTGAAGCTAATTTCATAGATAATAGCTCTTGAACGACTTCCTCTGGAAAAACAGCTCCTAACTGCGTGAAATCAAAACTCTGAACTACTCTGCATACTAAATCCAATGTTGTAGTAGATTGTTTTCTAGTAAAAATTCCATTTTCTCTATCATAATCCCATAACTCGTTTTCACAATAACCACAATCATAACGCCAATAATTGCGATGGCAATTTTTGGAAATATTACCATACATTAAACAAAATAATTCGAATACTTGGGTATCAGAAATCTCCTTTTCTATTCCATTATAAGCTAAAAAAGTTAGTGCGACATAATCGTTTGGATAATTCCAATGATTTTGATTTTTCCACTCTAATAATTTTTTATCATCTTGTTGTTTTTGAATTGCTTGCTTCTGTTGCTGTTTTAAAAATTTTTTTGCTTTCATTAATTCTTTTTTTGCATATCTTCTTTTACCTGACACAAAAATTCCCCCTTTTTTTGCTTTATTTTAACATAAATAAAAAAATAGTCAAATTTATGACTATTCTTAAACAAACATATATTCTGGACGTTGATATCTAGACGTTTGAACTTTACGAGTATCATACTTTGGATTAATAACAGCTCTATGTTCTTCTAAACTTTTTTGTACATCTATAATCCTTTGATTTTTAGAACCTCTAAACTGAACTTCCAAACTTTTTTCTTCCAAAATAAACTTTCCATCCACAAGCATATCAATATTTTGAAGTAATTCTAATATGCTTGATTTTGTTTCTGACATTTTTAATAATTGTTCAAAAGTATATCCTGTATAACACCATACATTTAAACCTATCTTTTTAGCATGTCTCGCAATTACCAAACATGCATCAACTTGACACATTGGATCTCCACCTGACAAAGTAATTCCATCTTGACCTTTCAAATTATCTAGAATTTTTATTACATCATCTGTATCAACCAAAGTTCCAGCTTCAAATGAATGAGTTTCTGGATTGTGGCATCCATAACAATTATGAATACATCCTTGTGTCCAAATTACTGTACGGATTCCTTCTCCATCTACAATACTATCAGACTGAATTGGACCTGCTAAACGAATCTTCATTCTGCACAACTACAATCATAAGTATGTTTTACACGGTCACGCTCTTCTGCTCTTTTACCATTATTAAATCTATCAACAGTTCCTACTAAATAACCTGTAATTCTTCTAATGCGCTCAAATCCTACACCTTCTCCTACAGTCTTTTCTCTTGTCTCTACTTTTTCTACTTGTTTTTCCATTTTTATCCCTCTTTCTATTTATTATAACAATCTAATTCTTTTAACTTTTCAACACTAACTGGTTCTCCAGCATGTCTTCCACATCTCGGACATACATCCTTAATAATTCCAACATATCCACATACTGGGTCTCTATCTACTGGATGGTTTACTGCACCATATCCAATTCCAACTTCTTTCATTGTACGAACGATTTTTTCAAATGCATCTACATTTTCTGATGGATCTCCATCTAATTCAATATAACTAATATGTCCTGCATTTGTTAATGCATGATAAGGAGCTTCTAATCCTAACTTTTTTGTAATTGAAATATTGTAATAAACTGGAACATGGAAAGAGTTCGTATAATATGCTCTATCTGTTACTCCTTTAATCTTTCCATAAATTGCTTTATCAATATTAATAAATCTTCCTGAAAGTCCCTCTGCTGGAGTTGCTAAACAAGTAAAGTTCAAATTGTATTTTTCTGAGTATTCATCACATTTTTTACGCATGAATCCTATAATTTTTAATCCTAGCTGTTGTGCTTCTTCGCTTTCCCCATGGTGTTTTCCTATTAAAGCTTTTAAACATTCTGCTAGTCCAATAAATCCAATACTTAAAGTTCCATGTTTTAAAACTTTTCTCAAACGATCAGTTGGCTTTAATTTTTCAGAATCTAACCATACTCCTTGTTCTAATAAGAATGGGAAATTATATAATCTCTTGTTACACTGAATTTCAAAACGTTCTAACAATTGATCTTTTACCATATCCATCATTTCTTCAAGTTCCTCAAAGAAACCATCTATATCTGCTTCTTCTCTACTTACAATTCCATGCTTAATACCAATTCTTGGTAAATTAATAGAAGTAAATGATAAATTACCTCTTCCTGGTGTAATAGAACGATCTGGATCTACTACGTTTCCAAGAACTCTAGTTCTACAACCCATATATCCTACTTCTGTGCGATAATCATTAGGTTTATAATATTGTAAATTAAATGGAGCATCAAGAAACGAAAAGTTTGGAAATAATCTTTTTGCTGATACTTCGCATGATAATCTTAATAAATCATAATTTGGATCTCCCGGATTATAGTTAACTCCCTCTTTTACCTTAAAAATAGAAATTGGGAAGATTGGAGTTTCACTATGTCCAAGCCCTGCTTCTACTGCAAGTAAATAATTTCTTGTAACCATTCTTCCTTCAGGTGAAACATCAGTACCAAAGTTAATAGAAGAAAATGGTACTTGTGCTCCTGCTCTTGAATGCATTGTATTTAAATTATGAACAAAAGCTTCCATGGCTTGATATGTAATACGCTCTGTTCGCTGTGTTGCTTTTTCTTTAGAAACTTCAAAAATGTGTTTTACTTCATCTGAATTTTTTGCAAGTGGTTCGAATTTTTCTAGATCAACATCAATCGTTTCTAGTTTGTCAATTTCTTTTGTAATCGCATTCATGTTTATAAATGTTAGAAAACCAGAATAATCTAGCAAATCATAAATTGATTGTTTCAATTGTTTTTTAAATGTTTTTAAAACACCTGGTGCAAGATAATAATCAAATGCTGGGACTGATTGACCTCCATGCTGATCATTTTGATTTGATTGAATTGCAATCGCTGCTAAAGCTGCATATGACATAATATCATTTGGTTCTCTTAAATGCCCATGACCTGTTGAAAAACCATTTTTAAATAGTTTATCTAAATCTATTTGCATGCAAGTTGTTGTTCCCATTGGCATAAAGTCCATATCATGAATGTGGATATCTCCATTATCATGTGCTTCAGAAAATTTTCTTTTCATTAAATATGCTTTTGCAAATTCTTTTGAAACTGTGCTACCATATTGAAGCATTGTTCCCATTGCGGAATTTCCATCAATATTAGCATTTTCTCTTTTATTATCTTCTTCATGAGCCGATTTTAATCCAAGGCCTTCTATTGTTTTTAAAAATTTATGCATTTTCTTTTCATCACTGAAAAGTTGTCTTGATTGTGCTCTTCTTTCTCTGTATTCAGAAAAATGAGTATAGATTTCTTCATATCCTTTTTTCTTCAATTCATCTTCTATCATGTCTTGGATATCCTCTATCTTAATTTTCTCCTCGCCTTTTTTTTCTTTCTCAATTCTTTTAATAACAGCCATATAGACTTTATTAATATCTTTTTCTGTATATAAAGATGCTTTTGCATCATCATCGTCTAAATTAATAAAATGGTCAAAAGCTTTTTTAATAGCCATAGCAATTTTAGTTCCATTAAAATCCACTTTTTTCCCATCACGTTTTACTACTTTTAATGTAGCTAATTGTTCTTCTACACCCACCATATCTCTAAATCCTCTCTTCTATTTTTTGTACAATTTCAGTATAGTCCAAAATAATATAAAAGTCAAACATTTGTCGGTCTTTTTTTTTACTTTTTTTTACTAATTTCGATAAGCCCTTATTTTTCAATATTTTATCAAAATAATTATTTTTTCAAAAAAGTGTATATTTACATTTTTGATTTTTTTATTTTTTTACCTTTACTGACTCTTTTACTGAAAAACGCATTTTTTCTTTTATTTTCAATATATTTTTCTTTTTTTTGAACTTTCTTTTTAATTTTATTTTTTTTCATTTTTTTATTTTTTAAAAAAAACGTTTTTTTAAAAAAACTTATTTTTTCACTTTTTTACTTTTCTATTTTTATTAAAAATGCGCATCTCTTCAGCACGAACTTTTTTTCGCTTTCTTGTGATAATTTAGAATAATAAAAAAAGACAGTTTTGGTAAATTTTATAAAAATTAGAATATAGTTTAATGAGGTGAATCCCTATGAAAAAATGGTCTTTATTTTTAATCAGTTTTATAGCTCTTTTTTGTGGATGCAATCAAAATCAAGAACTAACGATTGAAGGAGTTATTGAAAAAAATGAAACAGAAATTATTAGTATTCACTATCCGAAGACTGGATTTGAAAAGTTAGATAAAGAAATCAATCATTATATTTCAAATACTAGAACAAATTTAAAACAATATATAAAAGAAAATGTTTATATTGAAGATCTTCCAGAACTTAACATTGATTATGAGTATAAAGTAATTGGAAATCGCTATTCTAATATTGTTCTAACAACTTTCTTCACCTCGCCATTATTAGCTCACCCAATTAATGAAGTTAAAACATTTGTTTTTGATCAAAAAGAAAATGAATTTTTAGCATTATCAGACATCGCAACTATTAATACAGGAAAAATAAAAATGGAACTTTTAAGACAGCATAAAGATTGCATTTTAATAGAAAATTTAGAAAAAGCATTTCTAGATTTCAACTCTTTAAAATTCACTTTTACTGATCAATCTATTATTCTTTATTTCAATTCTTATGAAATTGCAAGTGGAAATTGTGGGATCATAAAATATGAATTTCCAAATAAAGAATTTCATATTCCAATAGAAAAAAGTGCAGTTCAAAAAACTTCTTTATATAAACCAAATAAAAAAGAGCTTTCTTTAACAAAACCAACAATAGCTCTTACTTTTGATGATGGACCTAGTAAGTACACAAAAGAAATTGTAAAATTATTAAATGAATATGATGCAAATGCTACATTTTTCATTTTAGGAAATAAAGTAGAAAACTATTATGATACATTAGCCTATGTTTTGGAAAGCGGAAATGAGCTAGGAAATCATTCCTATAATCATAAAAAGTTAACAAAACTTTCCTCTAAAGAATTGCATAATCAAATAGAATTGACTAATGAAGTAGTAAAAAAAACATTAGACTATGATATTCATTTATTTCGACCTACTTATGGAGCCACTTCTAATTCTTTAAAATCTAATGTCAATATGGAAATTGTTCTTTGGAATGTTGATACAGAAGATTGGAAGCTCCGAGACAGTAAAAAGATATATGAAAAGGCAATTCATGATATAAAAGATGGAAAGATTATCCTAATGCATGATATTTATAAGTCTACATTAGATGCTTTAAAACGAATTCTTCCTGAACTAAAAAAACAAGGATATCAAATTGTAACAGTCAGCGAATTAAAAGAAATTCAAGCAAAACGTAATGAAGAAAACTGACAATGTTACAGTAATTGATATCCAATTAATCGCAACTTTTCTATCTATTTTAAGTTTTTCATTTAGTTTTATTTTACTTTATAATCAAAAATTATTAGAAGAAAATGAAGAACCTCTTTTTTCTAAACAAGACACATTAAATTATATTGCTCTTAATCGATTATTTGTACTTGCAATTGTTTTTCTTTTTTTGGGAGCAAACGCACTTCATTTAAAAATCGACAAAGAAAATGGAGAAGATCTAACATTCGATTATTTAGACATTCTCTCTTCTGTTATAACCTTAATTGTAGCACTACTTGCTATTTATATGGCTTATAGAGCTCTACAAGATAGTGATTTATCAATTGATAGTTCTATTGATAATGCACTATTATAGCTTCCTTATATTGTTCTAAAGAAGTAAACTCTTTTGTTTCTAATAAAATCATTAATTTTTTTATCATTTGATATTGTTTTATAATAACTTCAACTACTCCAATATCAACAAGAATCATAAAAAAACTATCATTCTTTACTAAATCATACAATTTTAATCTATATTCATTTTTTTCATAAATCCAAAATGGTTTCAATCGATTAAATGTTTTCAAATCGATCAATTCAAAATCTATTTCTAAAAATCCATCAAATAAATAATCAAAAAATTCTTTTAAAGAAGGATTTATATAAGAAATAGAATTAATTTCCCGCTTTTTATATTGAAGTATATCGTTTCCTATATCAAAAACAAAATATTGATATATGGAACCTATTATTGTTTGTTCACTTGTTTCATCAATCTGACTAAGAAAATGGGAAAGTTCCGCTTTTACATAATAATTTTGAAATGCATGAGAATCCATCTTAGAACTTGCTTCAAATATATCCAAAAGTTCAAAACGATCAATGCATTTTCCATACGGACAATCACCTATACCTAATTGATAACAATCCTTTTTCTCATTATCATCCAAAAAAGAAAGGCATAAAAATATAAAATATATTTGTAAAAAGGAATGAGAAAAAGAATACCATTTTTGTTTTTGATATAAAATTTGATATTGGATCAATAAACCTAGTTGATCATCTGTAAGAATATTTTCATGTAATAAATTATCTTTCGTAAATAAAGTCTGATTATTTATAAATGTGAAATACGCCAAATCACAAGCTGCTACAATAATATTTTCTCTTAAATTTTCATCACAATCTTTTAATAAATAGCTAATCCAAAGTACTTCAAATTTCACTTTATCTTTTGGTATAGAATGATAATAATCCCAAAATTGTATTAAAATATCAATTTGTGATTTTTCTTTAAAAAATCCAGATAAATAAAATGGAAAGTCTTCTTGTAATAAAATTAATAAATCTTCTTTTTTTCTTTTTTTAATATATTCTATAATTTCTTCTTCGATTTGATAATCTTCTTCTAATCCCAAAAAATTTAATCCTTCTTCAATATAAGAAAAATCCGGTTCCTCATAGTTTTCTTCTTCATCTAACTCATCATATAAAATGTCTTCTTCATCTAAAATCTGATCATAATATTCTAACTTTTTCTTTAATTGAGTAGGTATTTGATAATGATATTCTCGTACAAACTCAAAAACATTACAAATTAAACATGCTACTTCATAGAAATCTTTTGATGAAAAATATAATTCTAATTCTCGCTCCACACTTTGATAAAAATCATTTAAGAAAGAACTTTCATTTCGATTCATATATATAATATAAGACTCATTAAATATTTCTCGAAAATCTGTAAAACGAATATAATCAATATAGTTATGACAATAACTTCTATAAAAGTTCAATAAATCCATTTCACTCGAAAAATAAATTAATCCATATTTTTTTGAAAGAAAGACAAAATAAGATAGAAACTCTAATTCAGGAATTATTTTTCCATGTACTATTTCATCTAACAAATTTTCTAACCTTATCTTTGAGAAATCATAATAATCTTCAATACTTGATAAATAGTATAATTTATAAGCACTTAAGTCATAAGAAGAATATTGTTCAAATTTAAGAGCACCTTTGTCATTATATTCTTGTCTACTGACACGCAAATAATCAAAATTTAATATTATATAATCTTTTAATTGTTGTAATTGAAAAGAAGATACATTTAATTTTTTTTCATACTGTCTTTGATAGAAAGTAGAAACTTGATTTATATAAATGATACTATGAATTAAAATATCTCCATATTTTTCCATATACTTAAAAGAATATTCATATAAAAAGTCTGCAATTGAATAATTCTTAAATTTTATCACAATTACATTAGAATGACTGCGAGTATTTAAAAATAAGGAATCTAATTGCTTGATTGACTCTCCAAAATCGCCTTTTTTGATCAAAATTCCTTCTTTTACAGAATTTATCACTACTTTATCATAAGCGTTTTTTAATTCTTGATAAGAAATTACTCCTCCACAGGTTAATAATAAATATAAAATAAGTTGACTTGCTTCAGTTTGTTTTAAAAATAATTTGTTATAAAATTCATATGGTTGATCTAATGCATAAATAATATCATTTGCATAATCCCAAGATGAATTATTAAATTCATTTACTACTTCTTCTATTAAATAATCTTTTAGAATTCTTGGATTAAAGTTAGAATGAGTAATAACCTGATTTGTTCTATAAACCAACTTTTCAATATAATCCTGCTTCAAATCAGAACGATAAAGTAAATGAAAATAGATATTTTTTTTTAATTCTAAGTCAAAACGTTTTAAAGTTAAGTATTGACAATTTTCTAAAAATGGTTGTTCTAAATTAGAATGAGTTAATAATCCTTGTTTTAAAACATATTCTCTAGAAGTTAAAATCAAATATTTATTATTTGAATTATTTACTTTTCTAATAATTTCTAACATTCTTTTTTCTTCTCTAAAATCATGCTCATACTCTTTAAAACAAGAGCCCCAGAAATCATCAAAGAAAAATATCTGAGGTTGTTCACTCTTATAAACTTGATCAATTTCTTCTACATTTTGAATATAAATAAATTGATAATTTTCCTTTATTTTTATATAAGAAGCTAACATCCTAGCTAAACTTGTTTTTCCAATACCAGCACTACCAGAAATTAATAAAAAGCGATTTTTCTTTAATCTTTCAAATGCTTCCTTAAAAATATTTCCTGATGCATAATAAAGTGATAATGCCTCTATTTGTTCTAATTCTACTCTTGTTTGCTCATAAATTCCAGAATGAACTATTTGATCTATTTGATTTAAAAATACAGCTCCGCTGGAATACCAGAGATTTGGATAATTCATTTCAATATTAGGATATTGTAATAATAAATTGTTTAAATCTTCATTCCCTAAAATATCATTTGTATTACATACAAAGCCTTCAAATAATTCAACTAATTTTGTCTTATTAGGTTCCGATAATTCTACACTTGTTACAATAATATAACGAGTTGGCTTTAATTTTTTTACTTTTGGTAATTCATATTTTTTCAAACTTTTATATAAAGCATCAAAATCATTCTTATAACGTTTCACTTGTACAATTAATTCATTGTCATTCTCTTTTCTTCTAGCATCGATTCCTTCATCTGGACCTTCTTTAAAACTTTCTAAAAAAATTTTCTCTTTTGCTTGTAGTATATCACGAGCTAAATTTTGAAATTCATATGGATTTAATTTCTGATGAAAATCATATTTTGCCATAACACCATTCCTTTTTTTCATCATATCACATTAAAGATAGATTTTAAAG
The DNA here is from genome assembly GCA_949505625.1 of uncultured Bacilli bacterium. Lineage (GTDB taxonomy): Bacteria > Bacillota_I > Bacilli_A > RF39 > UBA660 > MGBC102946. The sequence goes on along the minus strand of CATBQD010000025.1, from coordinate 537 downwards.
AAAAAAAGAAGATTACTCTTTATAATCTTCACAAGCTTTATCCAAAGCTAAAACTAAAGCATCGGCATCTTCAAATGTTTTTAACCGCACTCCACTAGCATGAATATGTCCACCACCACCAAAAGTAGTAGCAACTTCGTTAACAATAGGCCCCCTAGATCGTATAGAGCCACGAATAGTATTATTATTTCTATCCTCTGAAAAAACAACCCAAACTAATGCTTCTTCTATATAATTAAAATTATTAATCATATTACCTGCTGCTGCTGGATCAACACTGTATTGGTGCAAAATATCATCTGTTATATGAATATATGCAACCCCATGTTCTGTTACTTCCAAATGAGACTCTACATATCCTTGAAACTTTAATTCCTTAAGAGGTCTTAAATATAATAAGGTATATAATTTTGTAATATCAATCTTTGTTTTTTTAATTAACCAAGAAACCAATTCAAATGTTTTTGGTGTTGTATAATAGAATAAAAATCGATTACTATCTGATATTAAACCAATATATAGTTTTCTGCTGCAAAA
>CATBQD010000024.1 GCA_949505625.1 uncultured Bacilli bacterium | reverse complement strand
TATTCTTATCTCGTTTTGATGCTTTTTGATATTCTAGTCGTTTCAGTGATAAATTTCTTACTATTTTTGATAAATAATATTTTAATGAAGTTGGACTTAATGGAGGTACCTTATTCCATATTATTTCATAAGCATCATTTAATATTTCATCAACATCTTCGTTATTATGAAGAATATTATAAGAAATAAATTTCAAATATGAATTATATTTTTTGTTTGTTTCAATAATAGCATCCTCAGACCTATTGAAATATAATCTAATAATATCTTTATCTTCCATAGTTCAAACCTTTCTTGTTAAGCCTTAACACTAATATAGTACGAATTAAAATTAAAATGGACAAATTTTTATAATTAAAAACAAAATGGAACCATAAGGCTCCTTCAATCTCTGCATTATATATCTTACTTTATATTTTTAGCACATACTAGAGGTTTAATTTTACCAATTATAATTTATCGTTTATTTATCTTTCATAAATTCTAATACTTTATTCGTTAATGGTCTAAATATGAAATAAACTATATAGCCAATAATTCCTCCTGTTACATTTGTTATTAAATCAGTTATATCTGCAGACCTAAAACCATTTATTAAAGGCTGTAATAATTCAATACTTAAACTTAATAAAAAACAATATAAAACAGTCTTTAAAAATTTAGAATTTTCTTTTTTTGTAAGAGGAAATAAAAAGCCAAAAGGAATTGTCATTATAACATTTAATCCTACTTGTCTAATAAAATCTCCTCTACCAGATAATACATCTATAAATGGCACTAAATTCATTGGGTCATATGGATGATTCAATATAAATGGAAGAGAGGTTATTATAGGCATTAAAGTAAAATATAATACGAAAGATAAATATATATACATAGTTGTATTTATAAACAACGTATCTTTTCCTTTTGATTTCCATCTTTTATAAAATATAAAGATATATAATATACCTAATGCTACAAAATCTATTACATATTTATAAAAATATTTCATGATTATCTCCTTAATTTAATAAAAACTATAAAATACTATCTAAAGACTATTTTTAGTTTTCATATTTCAATAAACCCTTAGTTAAAAAAAGTGGAGCACAATTGTGCTCCTTCAGGGGGTTTTGGTTGACAACTATTCACTTTTTATTTCCGTAAATAGTTATCTTGCGTGACATCCATCACGCTATTATAACTATACAGTAAAAAATATATTTTGTCAAGTTAACGTTATCACCTTTAAGAAAGTACTTTTGCCTGTTCTATATACTTTTTTAAAGCACTATTTTCCTCTAATTTTCTACTTAAAATATAAGCTTCGCTATCCTCTTTTGCCCTTAATAAAATTGAAAAATCTTTTTTTAAATCGGCTATTTTAAACTGCATTTCTCCACTTTGACGAACACCAAATAAATCCCCGCTTCCACGTAACTTAAAATCTTCTTCACTAATTTCAAATCCATCTGTTGTTTTTGTCAAAATAGAAAGTCTTTCTTTTTCGAAATCACTAATTAAAATACAATAAGATTGTAAATTACTTCTTCCTACTCTCCCTCTTAATTGATGAAGCGCAGATAAACCAAATCGCTCACTATCAAAAATAACCATCATAGTTGCATTAGCAACATCTACGCCCACTTCTACAACAGTAGTACTAATCAAAATTTGAATTTCATTTTGTTCAAATTTTAACATAACTTCCTCTTTTTCTTTAGAAGGCATTTTTCCATGCAATACCCCAATTTTATATAGTTTTCCAAATGCTTTCTGCATTTTTTCTTCTAATAAATTCACATTCTCTAAATCTATTTTTTCGCTTTCTTCTATTAAAGGAGCAATTACATACACTTGATGTCCACTTTTTAGTTCCTGGTACATACTTTCTAATACTTCTCTTATTTCTTCATTTTTTTTAAGGGTTGTTATAACAGGAAGTCTACCATTTGGCATTGTATGAATATTAGAAACATCCATATCTCCATAAATTGTTAAAGCATAAGTCCTAGGAATTGGTGTCGCACTCATATATAAAATATCAGGAGTCACTCCTTTGTTTTTTAAATTGCTTCTTTGATTCACACCAAAACGATGTTGTTCATCTGTAATTACCAACCCTAAATTCTGATATTCTACTGCTTCACTAATTAAAGCATGAGTTCCGACTACAATAGAAACAGTTCCATTTTTTAACCCATCATAAATTTCCTTTTTTTCTTTTGCTTTTGTCTTTCCTGTTAGAACTGCTACTTCAATTCCATAAGGTTCAAAAATTTCTAATAACTTTTTATAATGCTGACGTGCCAAAATCTCAGTTGGAGCCATGAGTGCACTTTGATAACCACTTAAATGATTCATATACATTGCAACAAAGCTAACAATTGTTTTCCCACTTCCAACATCTCCTTGTACCAATCGATTCATTCTTCTCATATCATTTAAATCATGAAAGATTGCCTTTACACAAGTCATTTGGTCTTCTGTAAGTGAAAATGGTAAACCTTTTATAAACTCTTCTACATCAGAAAATGAGATATCTCTCTTTAGTCCATTTGTATGTTGCTTTTCTTTTTTTAAATAGTTCATTTTTAACATAAATAAAAAGAGTTCTTCATATTTTGCGCGCAATAAAGCTACTTTTAAAGAATTTTGATTCGTTGGAAAATGAAGTTGTTTTAAACTTCTTTCTTTATCCATAAATTGATATTTCAAAGATAATCCCTCTGGAATATAATCTACAACATCAATTGGTTCTGAAAATAATTGCAGTAAGTAAGAACGTATTTGTTTTCCGCCTATTCCACCATAAGAATGATATATAGGGTCAATTCTAGGAGCTTTAGGAAGTGGTCCTAAGTGAATATCGTTTGCAATAATTGTATTATGTTTATAATCATATTTTCCAATAACTGTAATGGTTTCACCTACTAAAAGTTTATTTTTCAAAAAAGAACGATTGAATATAACTACTTGCAATAGTTTTCCTTCTGACATAAAACGAAATGTCATTTTATCTAAACGTCGATTAATATGAAACACTGATGGAACATTTTCTATAACACCATCAATAACAATCTTATCATCTTGCTTTAATTCTTCGATATTACTTTTTTTTAATACTTCATAACGAAATGGATAATAATAAAGTAAATCTTCTGATGTTATAATTCCTAATTTTTGTAATGTAGTTTTTGTTTTAGGTCCAAGCCCTTTAATTTCCTCTAATTGTTTCATATTATCACCAAAAACATTATACCGAACATTTTTTCGCAAATCAAGAGAAAATAAATTTTTTCTACAAAAAGTAACAAAAAAGGTTGACAAATGACCTTTTTTCGATTAGTATATACAGTACCAATTCGAATTAGACGAATTGGCGCTAGTATCACACTAGCCAACCCCTTTTTATTCTTTTATAGGAGTGGTCTTCAGGGGGCCACTCTTTTTTTGTATTTAATAGACTGAATAAAAATATAATTATTATGGGAGTTGATATTTATGTATCCTTATCATCAATATTTGGGTAAAAAAACGATATGTGAGGAGGTTCCAATTACCTTTCCATATCAACATCAAGACTTTCAACCTGGAATTGAAAATAAAATGATTCCTCGACCTATTAGTGAGAATCCTAATACTTATCATTGTGGAAAGCTTGCTGGGAAAGTTGCTTTTATCACAGGGGGAGATAGTGGAATAGGAAGAGCTGTCGCATATCTGTTTGCAAAAGAAGGTGCAGATATTGCTTTTGCCTATCTTTCTGAACAAGAAGATGCAATGGAAACAGAAAGACATATTCAATCACTCGGTAGAAAATCAATTTCATTTATGACAGATTTAACAAAGGAAGAAAATGCAATCAAAGTTGTTCAACAGATAATTCAAACATTTGGTCATATTGATATTTTAGTAAATAATTGTGGTGTTCAATTTTTACAAGATAGCATTTTAGATATTAGTGATATGCAATTAAAAACGACATTTGAAACAAATGTATTTTCCTACTTTTATGTAACAAAAGCGGTTCTTCCTTATCTATCTCAAGGTAGCTCTATTATTAATACTGCATCTATTACAGCTTATAAAGGAAACAAGCAGTTATTAGATTATAGTGCTACAAAAGGAGCTATTGTATCTTTTACACGGTCTCTTGCACTTAATTTAGTAAAACAAAAAATTAGAGTAAATGCTGTCGCTCCTGGACCAATTTGGACACCTTTAATTCCTTCTTCCTTTAGTGCTGAAGAAGTAACTACATTTGGTTCCTATACAAGTAAAGTTCCTATGGAACGAGCTGGAGAGCCTTTTGAAATTGCTCCTTGCTACTTATTTTTGGCAAGTGACGATTCTTCCTATATGTCAGGTCAGGTATTACATCCGAATGGTGGAGATATTGTTGGCTCATAAAAACTTCAGAAAATTTTCTGAAGTTTTTTTATTAATATAACTTTCCTAATATGATATATACTACATTAGTTTTCTACTTAGACTTCCTATTTTATATTTTTTCTTTGATTTTATAATTCTTCTAATTTTACACTCACTAATTTACTAACACCAGATTCTTGCATTGTAATTCCATATAATACATCAGCATATTCCATTGTTTTTTTCTTATGAGTAATTAAGATGAATTGTGTTTTCTCTTTTAATTTTAATAAATATTTTCCAAAACTATCTACATTCACTTCATCTAATGCTGCCTCCACTTCATCTAATACACAAAATGGAACAGGACGAGACTTTAAAATTGCAAATAATAAACTAATGGCTGTAAATGTTTTCTCACCACCTGATAGTAATGAAATACTAGTTAGTTTCTTTCCAGGAGGTGAAGCGACAATTTCAATTCCTGTTTCTAAAATATTAGTTGGGTCAGTTAACTTTAATGCTGCATTTCCTCCATGAAATAATTCTTTAAATGTTTCTTCAAAATGATTGCTAATGGTCTCAAACGTATCCATGAACTCTTTTTCCATTACAGTATCCATTTCTGAAATAATTTCTAACAATGTATTTTCTGCTCCCATTAAGTCTTCTGACTGATGAATCAAAAACTCGTAACGTTCACTAACTCTCGCATATTCCTCAATGGCTCCTAAATTTACCATTCCTAATTCTTTTATGTCTCTTTTTAAATTCATGACTTTCGTTCTAGCAATTTCTTCTTCCATTCCAAGAGCATAATCTGCTCTCGCTTTTTCAAAAGTTATATTATAGGTTTCACTTAACGTAGATAAGTAATGGTCTAATTTAACATCCATTCTATTAACGTCTATTTCTAAATCCTTTAATTCTTTATTTTTCGCATTTAAAGCACTATTTTCTCTTCGTTGTTCAAATTCAAATTCCTGTAATTCTTCTGTTAATTCGTGCTTTTCTTTCAATTTATTAGAAAGCTCTAATTCGATACTTTTCTTTTGTTGTTCTTTCTGATAAAAGTCATTTAAGATTTCTTGTTCTTCTTCATCCAATGTCTGATTCATTAAATGATTCATACTTGTTATTTCATCTGTTATATGATTTAATTCTTCTACTCTTTCCTCTACTAAAATCTGTTTATTTTTTATGATTTCTTCCATCTCTATCAAAGATTTATTGGCCAAATATTCACTATCTTCTATTCCTTTTGTTAATGCATCCATTTCATTAATTTGATTTTCTAACTCTTTAATAGATTTAATCGTAATATCATGTTCTTTTAATCTTGTTTCTAACTCTTTTCGTTCAGTAAGGATATTTCTATTTTTAGATGCTTCTCCTCCCGTTAAAGAACCTCCAATATGAAGTAACTCTCCATCTAATGTAACAATACGATATCGATAATTTATTTTTTTCGCAATTTTATTCGCATTATCTATCGTATCTGTTACTAAAACATTTCCTAATTGATTTTTAATAATGTTATCATATTTTCTATCATATTGAACTAGATTGGATGCGATATCAATAAATATACCTAATTCAGATATTTGTTTTATTGTTTCTGTATCTACATATTTAGGTTTGATAACATTCATAGGAAAAAATGTTGCTCTTCCTAGTTTGTTTTGTTTCAAATACTGAATTGCTTCTTTCGCACTTTCAGAATCTTCTACAATAATGTAACTAGTCGCATATCCTAAACTTGTCATAATTGCTTTGGTATATTGTTCTTCTACTTCAATTACATTTCCAATTACATTATGAATTCCTCTTAATTTTGGATGGTCTAAAACTGCTTTTACTGCATAAGGAAGTGTTCCATTATGTTCAATACTATCTTGTAGTTGTTCAATTTTTATAGATAAACTCTGTTCTTGTCTTACTTGTTTTGTTAAATTTTCTTCTAATCTTCGCTTTGAAAGTTTTTGTTTTTCTAATTCTACTTGATAATTATCTACTTTAGCTTTCTCTTTTTGGAGAGTTTCTTTTAAAGAATTTATTTCTTGATGAAGTAACTCTATTTGATTTTTTAGTTTTAATTCTTCTTCTTTTAATGTAACCATTTCTTGATGAATCTTTCGGTCTTCTACTTCATACTTTCTTCTTTCTAATAAGACTGTTTTTCTACTATTTAATTGTTCTACCAATTTTGTATATTCCAATAAAGAACTTTGTAATTCACTAATTTCCGTTTCTAATTTTGTTGTCTTTACTTTATATTCTTCTATCTTTGCATCTCCTGAAGTCTTTTCAGAATTCGCACTCAATAATTCTTTATTTAAAACCTCAATTCGGTCCTTTTTATTTTGGTATTCTTCATTTACTCGTTCAATATCCGAAGCAATTAGTGCAATTTCAATTTGTTCTAATTCATTTTTTGTTTGTAAGTATTTTTCAGCTTGTTCCTTTTGCTCTTTTAATGGTGTTACTTGAACTTCTAACTCTTTCATAATATCATTGACACGAGTCATATTATCATGCGTTCGGTCTAATTTTCTTAATGCTTCTTCTTTTCTTCTTTTATATTTTAAAACACCTGCTGCTTCTTCAAAAATAATTCTTCTATCTGTTGGTTTACTACTGATGATTTCTTCTATTTTTCCTTGTGAAATAATGTTAAAGCTTTCTTTTGCAACTCCGCTATCCATCAATATCTCTGTAATATCTTTTAATCTACATTTTTCTCCATTTAAGGAATATTCATTTGTTCCATCCCTATAAACACGTCTTTTGATAGATACTTCATCATAATTAACAGGCAAATAATGATCTTTATTATCAAATACCAATGTGACACTCGCTACATTCATTCCATTTCTAGATTTACTTCCTGAAAATATAACATCTGCCATATTCCCATCTCCACGAAGAGACTTAACAGACTGTTCTCCAAGAACCCATCGAATGGCATCTACCACATTACTTTTTCCGCTCCCATTTGGCCCTACAACTCCTGTAATCCCATTATTTAGTTCTATATCAATATGTTCAGCAAATGATTTAAAGCCATGTGCCTTTATATTTTTTAAGTACATTCCTATCACATCCATATTTTATAATCTTTAACGTTATTCATTATATCATACTTTATAAAACAATTCTAGTCTTACAAATAAAGCATTTCTATTTTATTCCATAGAAAAATAAGGTATCAAACCTTATTTCACAATCCAAGCATTTGGAACATAGCGTTGCTTACTTGTAGGATCTACAGAACAACAAGGACGATTGGCTAGTTTTCCTTCAACTACTAATGTTGTGGATCCACCCCCATCTAAATTAACGGCATTATGAGCATTATAACGTTGTAAGATTTTGATAAGATCCCCCATATCTGCGCCAAGGCTATATCCAACTTGTCTTCCATCTATTACCAAAAATAATACAATTCCATCTTTTCTTTGCGCTAAAACAGTACGAGAAGCTAATCCCCATCCACCATCGCCTTTTATTTCAGCTGCTTTTCCATTTACAATTAGAAAAGGACCAAATTCAACTGCATCTACCATTCCATTTTTGATAGCGGTGGCTGGGTCTTCTCTAGTTAAAACCAAAACATGATCCTTATTAAATCCTGATAATCCTCCTCCATATCCAGAAGACCCGCTACTTGTTACAACTTTTCCATTCATAATCACGGTTCCCACAGCAGTACTTCCTTTATTTCCTCCATCAAAAAATCCACTTGCATTAATCGCAACTTTGGCATTGTTTCTTTTGGAAATATCTGTTAAGAAAGCTCCACCATAGTTCGCATTTGTTGCTCCTACAAGTTTCACTCTAGATGCATCATAAATAGCTACTAAATAACCTCTATAATTTCCTTCTTCTATATCTATTACTTTATATAGTTGATCTTTATCGCGCTTTAAGATTTGTTCTTCATAAATGGAAGCATATTCTCCTGTGTCTTTTCCATCTTCAAAATTAATATCATTACTATTAGTGTTTTCATCTATTTCTGTTAATGTATTATTATTTAAAATTTTCTCTATTGTTTTCTCACTATAAAAAGTTCGCGCTAAATACTTATGACTCATTGTTGTCATAGCTGAAGTTACAAGTAAGTTTCTAAAATAGGAAACAGGTCCATAGGTTAAGAAAAGCCCTGTACAAGCAAACAAATCCATAATAATACAAACAACAATTCCAATAATTAATCCTTTTCCTAATTTGGTAGGTTTTTCATTTTTTGTTTTTTCTTTCTTTTCATTTTTTTTCTGTTTTTTTTCTTCTTTTTTAGAAGATTTCTCTTTCACATTTTCATTTTTTACATCATTTTCTTGATTCAATGATATTGTTTCCTTTTTCGCCTCTTTTTCATTCTTTTGAACTGACTTAGCAATTTCTTTTTCTGATTCTTCTTTTTTATCAATTTTCTTTTGTTCAGTTTTTATTATTTTTCTTTTTTGTTCTTCTTCTTTTCTTTTTTTCAAAAGTTCATGAAGATCTTGTTTCGTTTCTTCAACGCTTTTTCTAGGAGCAATAGTCGTTGTTTTAGTTTCCTTTTTCGCTTCCTTTAAGGTTTCCTTTTCTGGTTCTTTTTTGGCAACTGGATCTTTCTTTGGCTCTACTTTTTTTTCTTCTATTGCTGCTACTACCTTTTTTGTAATGACCTCTTTTTTTGGTTCTTCTTTTACAAGAGGTGTTACTTTTAATACTTCTTTTTTAGGTTCACTTGAACTTTCTTTTTGTTTATTTAAATCCCTTTCTCTTCTCTTTAATTCTAGAAAGCTTCCAATATTAAGAGAGGAATACACTGACTCTTCTAATTCTTTTTTTGATTCATTTTTTTCTTCTCTTTCCATAAAAGCCTCCTATTCTATGCACCAAAATCATTTTGATAACTAATTAAACTTGCTGTTTTTACTCCTTCAATTCCTTCAAATTGATTAATAAAATCTTCTTTCACATCTTTTATTTCTATTTCAAAAGTAAGTTCTATTATATTTTTTGAAAGTGTTTTACTTTTTAATTTCTTCTTATTTATTTTTTTCATAATTTTATTTACATCACTATGTGCTTTTGCCTCATATTTAATAATTAATAAGTAATTGGAACTTACTCTAAATCCCATACTATAACTAATGACATATAATAATCCTAATAAAACTGATCCTAATATAGAAATTAAATATAATCCTGCACCTGACATAATTCCAGCTGTAATTCCCCAAAACATAAAGCCTGTATCAACTGGTTCTTTGACAGCAGTTCTAAAACGTACAATGGATAAAGCTCCTACCATACCTAGGGAAAGCGCTAAATTAGAACTAATTGTTCTAATAATCATTGCTGTTACCATAGAAAGTAAAATAATACAAAGAGAGAATGATTTTGAATATACTACTCCTGTATATGTTTTTCTATAGATGTAAACAATAAATAGTCCAATTAAAAATGCAACTAGTAAAGATAGAACCATTTTATCTACAGAAATCGTTCCTGTAAATTCTTCTACCACACTTTTTTTTATCATATCCACAAAATTCATAAAAATTCCTCCTATTTAACACTCCTACAAAGAGCAAATTTTGATACAGCTTGGCGATACATTGGAATTGTAGACAAAATGATAGAGATTGCTTCTGGCAATATTTCGTTAAACTTTACTTCTAATACCACATCTTTATCTTCTATCACTGGCACTGTAGGAAGTTCATAATCAAATAACTCATAATTGTATCTTCCAGATTTTATTTTAGAGTCAAATGTAATCCGAACTTCTGAAACAGGATAAGTATACGCAAGTCTTGTATAATCTACAATTACAGATGGTTTTAAATGTTTTCTTTTGATATCATTTAAAAATTCATTTAGAAGACCAACACCCTCTATTTCTTCTACTTCTCCATTTATTATTTTATCACAAATTTCTCTAGTTATTGCAATTTGATCTTTAGAAGTCATATTATTATGCTTCAGTTTACGTTCTAAACGTATAAAATTGTCATCATCATTATAATATCGAATACGATATTTTTCTCGGTATAATACGCCATTTAGTTTTTCATAATAAGCATCTGAACTATCATTATCGAAATACAAACTTCTAATTTTATAAGTGTGATCTTGATAAATTGAATTTTCATCTATATCCATAATTGCTTTCAATTGTGATTGTAATAATAAAGCCATATTAGGGCTAATAATATATTTTAATTCATGTCTATATTTTCTCATATGTCACCAAAATACTTATCCATATCAGCATTACTTAAATGAAAGAAATTTTTTGTTTGCTTAAGTAAGTATCCTTCCCTTTTTTCAATATATTCTCTTACTACTTTTATACTGTCTTCCCAATCTTTCATCGTCATTCCCCAACGCTTTTGATTTCTTTCCATTTCTGGTTTTAATTTATTATAAATTTCATCTAAACGCTCTAACACATGGTCTTTTCCCCATATATTTTTCAAATTCCAACTAAGTCTTTCTACAAAGTCATTCTTAAATTCTTTGCTTTTAAACATATTAATCATAAAGGTTGTTGGAACTTTAAAATCGCTCATTCCTTCTGGATTTGTCATAAAAGTATAATAATTATTTTGCGGAAAATACATAGAGTAATCTAAATCATAAAAAATAAAATGCATTTTCCCATTATCAATATCAGGATGAGAGAAAACTCTACTATTAATAATATCATTATTGGTTGTATAAATTTCTCCTACCCAAAAATCAATTAAACTATTGATATTTACCTTTTTTTTAACATACTCATAATTAGAACTCTTCGTCATATCATGAGTACTCACATAATTAACAATACTCTGATAATCTTTACTTGTCCCAAGGCTCACTAGATAATCTGTTCTAGTTATATTTCCTTTGCTACCATCTACATTATAATGATTGCTTAAAAATTCATCATCTACTTTTTCTCTAATATTGTATACGCCCCAATATTCTCCATTGATATATAAAATAATTGATTTGTAACTCTGTACTTCGGCTTCACTATCTTCCATTAAAGAAGTTGTTAAAATATCTCTTAAGAATGCATTCTCACTATCTTGTGATCCACTTCTTAGTACTAATGTATTAAAAATAGAAAAATCTCGATTATCAAATACTGAATAATGCAAACTAGCTTCTCCATATTTCTTTTTAAACTTTAAAGAAAAACTTTTTTTGGCCATTCCTCTTGTAGAACCTCCAAATAGCCGAAACCCACATGGAATAGAAAAGCTCTTTCCATCTTCATAAAATTCTGCATAACTGGCAACTTCTAAATCACTCCAATTATTAGAACTTACTCTTTTAAAATCATTTGGATTCATAGAGACTGACATTACTGGAAGAGTATGATCTTCATTTATAATATAACTATTTGTAGTAATAGGGCTAATAATTTTTCCATCTTCTACATTGATAGTTTTTATAACAGTTGTGTTTTTAAGAAAAATAGGACCAGTATATTTACTCGATTTCGTGCTTGGAACACTTCCATCTAATGTATAATATATTGTCCCATTTGCTTCTATTTCTAAATCTATACCATCAATATTATTATAAATACCAGATGCTTTACTAACTTCGGTTTTTGTCGCGACTTGAAGAATTCCTGATCCATTCTTTTCTTTTGGAGTAGGCTTGCTAAAATAGAAAAATCCATAATCTTCTCCTCGGCCCATACTATATTCTAAAGGAACTTCTGAAATAAACATTGAATCTATAATATTTTTACCATCTGTAATATAAAGCGATTCTATTTCTGATAATTTAAAATTTGTATGATGATAAGTTTTATTTGATAAATTTATATCTCCAGATGCCATCACTATATAAAGCTCTCCTGGCTTTAATATTATATCAGGGAATTTCCATTCAGTAAGTCTACTATCATTCGTAGATAAATAATAGTCTTTTAAATTGATATCTTTCTTAGAATTATTCTTTAATTCAATCCAATCATAATATTCATTTCCATTTTGAGCAAGATAAGAAGTATTATGATTCATAATTTCATTAATAATTAATCCTTCCTTGTTTTTTAAATACTTTTTAGAAAAGTTTTCAACCCCTTCTTTAGTATTTGGATACCCCGGACTTATTTTCCCACTCATAATCCATTTGTTTTCTTTAATAAGTGCCATTCCATTTTCTAAATTTGTATAAGTTTTTTGATCCACGATTTTTCCTGATTTCGTTAAAATAGCAACACCATTTTTAGATGTTAGTTTAAAATTCGCATGTAATTCTTTTTCTGTTTCATTTTTTCCAGATGTATAAATTACTTTTGTTTCATTTGGTCCAATTTGAGTATTTGGAAATTGCCATTTAAAAGGCGCTAATAAATCTCCACCTAAACCATATTCTTTTAAAGAAATCGTTTTATCGGTCTTATTTCTTATTTCGATATAACCACTATAATTTCCATAACTATCCACAAAATGTCCTGCATTGTTTGGTAATATTTCTGTGATTTCTAACTCGCTTGTTTCTGTTTTTAAAGATTCTATATAAGCAGTTCTACCTTCTTCTGTATTGACAAACCCAGGCGTTGAAGAACTCGTTACAATCCAGCCTCCCTCATTATTTCTGGCCATCACCTGATTTTTATTTAAAGAAACTGTCTCTACTGCATCAATCACTTTTCCGTTTTTATTTCTTAATGAAATTGTTTCTTTGCCACTACTACTTAATTTAAAATTAGCATAAAGTCCTTCTTGTTTTGTCCCAGATAAATATATTACCAAATAAGATTTGGCCTTGATTGTCACATCTGGAAAAACCCATTTCGTTTTATCAGCTACATCTGATAATCCATAATTTAATAGTTGAATATCGTAATTATTTCCATTATATAATTCTATCCAATCATAAATTCCACCATTAGGTGCAGATGCTGCTCCGCCATTTGATGACATAATCTCATTAATGACCAAAGAATTTATTTTACTATCTCCAGTTTCATCTAAATCTGTCTCTTTTAAATTTCTCTTTTCTATTTTTCCAAGAAAAAAACTAAGCCCTATCAATACGACTACAACAATAAATAAAATCATAATTAAAAAACTATTTTGTTTTATCTTTTTTTTGTCGAATCGAAACATAGTTTTCCACCTCATTTATTTTTTATTTATCATATCATAATATATATATTTTTTCTAGACCCGCTTTATAACTTTGAAAAGGAAATGTAAATAGAAAAGAGACTATTACCAGTCTCTTACCTTAATATAAATAGGAAACGATTCCAAATGATTTATATCTTTATTTTCCATCCATATTCTACAATTTGTTGTTCTTTTAATCCAGTTATCTTTTGTACAAATGACATTTCCAAGCCCTCTTTTAACATCGAAATAGCTGTTTCTAATTTTGCTTCTTTTCTCCCTTCTTTTATTCCCTCTTTTATTCCCTCTTTTCTGCCTTCCTTTCTTCCTTCCATCAATCCTTTTCTTTTGGCTTCT
>CATBQD010000023.1 GCA_949505625.1 uncultured Bacilli bacterium | reverse complement strand
CCGAGATCTACACTCTTTCCCTACACGACGCTCTTCCGATCTCAAAAGAAGAAATAATTTAAATGTGTTCGAGGTCACAGTTTGTGATTTTGAACAAAGTTGAAAATCTACAGTGTTTTTTATTTCATATATAAATTTATTCAAACAATTCTGTAATTTTCTTAGGATTTTAATCTATGTATGAGGTATATATAAATAGGTGGTATTACATGAATGCATTAGAAGAACAAATGAATATTGAAGCTATGATATATGAAATTAGAGGAAAACAGGTGATGCTTGATAGTGACTTGGCAAGATTATATGGAGTTGAAACGAAAAGAATCAATGAAGCGGTAAAGAATAATCCTGATAAATTTCCTGAAAGATTTTCGTGGATTTTAACAAAAGAAGATAATTCATTATATTTGAAGTCGAAAATTTCGACCTCAAAATTAAGTGGACATGGAGGCCGAAGATATAGTTATCGAGTTTTTACAGAACAAGGGGTTGCAATGCTTGCAACTATATTAAAATCAAAAGTTGCAGTTAATGTAAGCATCGCAATAATGGATGCTTTTGTATCAATGCGATGCTATATTAGTAACAATTTACTAGAACAAAAATATATTAATAATCAAGTTATGAAAAATACTGAAGATATAAGATTGCTTCAAGAGACATTTTCTAAATTTGAAGAAAAGAAACAAGTTAGTGATATCTATTTTGATGGTCAAATATATGATGCATATTCTAAAATATATGAAATCTTTAACAAAGCAAAGAATAATTTGATAATAATAGATAGTTATGCTGATAATACTATATTAGACATTGTAAAAAGATTAAAAGTAAATATAATTGTAATAACGAAATCAAATAACTTGTTAACAAATCAAGATGTACTTAAATATAATAAACAATATCATAATTTAAAAGTCATTTATAATAATACTTTTCATGATAGATATTTTATATTGGACGATGAAAATATATATCACTGTGGAGCAAGTATCAATAAAATAGGATACAAAACATTTTCAATAACCTTAATTAACGATAATTTTATATTAGAAACATTACTTGATAAAATAGGACAATTATTAGACTAATGATGTTTCGATAGTGTTAGGAATTTTATAGGTTTATTGAATATAAGAAAGAAATGAGTTTTATAGTGACGAAAATTAGAGTCTAACTTTTTAGTAAATTTTATGGATTTCTATCATGTATGGTATAATAGAAATAGATTATATTGATTAAAGGGAGAAAATGGATGAATAGCATTAGTGAAAAGCATGGTATTGAATTAGTTACTTA
This sequence comes from uncultured Bacilli bacterium, assembly GCA_949505625.1. GTDB lineage: Bacteria > Bacillota_I > Bacilli_A > RF39 > UBA660 > MGBC102946. The sequence continues at coordinate 14,697 of CATBQD010000023.1, read as the reverse complement.
CAATGATTTAAATATATATTCTATTGGCATTAGTACAGCAGGAGAAGCTGAAATAGAAATGTTAAAGAAGAATCCAAAAACACGTGTAATTGCAACGACTATAGATGAACAAGGGATGAAATATACAAGAAAAGTAATAGAAGAAAAGAAATTATCTGAAAGAATAGAATTAAAAATTGAAGATATATCAGAAGATTTACCATATGATGATGAAACTTTTGATTATATATATGCTAGATTGGTATTGCACTATTTGGAAAATGACAAGCTTGAAAAAGCTTTGAAAGAAATTTATAGGGTTTTAAAAACTCATGGAAAACTTTATGTAGTGGTTCGTGGCTATGATTGGGAAACTTCAGGTGAGGATGTAAGTTTTGATTTAAAAACTGGAATGACAAAATATCCTATTTGGGATGAGCTTAAAAATAAGAAATATTGTTATAGAAGATTACATACTGAAGAGTCTATTAGGTCCTATTTAGAAAGTACAAAGTTCCAGATTTGTTATATAAAAAGTTATTTTGAAATTTTAAGTAAGGATTATAGTAGAAAAAATATGAATGTGAAACCAAGTAAAGTTATAGAGGTTTTATCATTAAAGTAGGAGATTAAAGTGCAAAATAAAACTTTGAATTTTAAAATCGATTTAGAAATGAATAATGATATAATAAAAATAGAAAGAATGTGAGTATATGAATTTTGATTATCAATTACAAAAATCCGATGAAAAGTGTTTTTTGAAGGAACGTCATAGAAAAACAAATATTGTTTATTTTCTATTGTTTTCTGTTTTTTATATTGTGATTAATATTCCAATGATGATGAAAGATTTTTGGTTGTTTTTCACTATTTGCATCTTTTTTATCGCGTTATTAGCAATTGTCTTATGGTTTTGTAATCATCTTTTTACAATTATTGAATTAAAAATAAGACAAAAGGGAAGAACTGAAGATTATGCAACTTATCACTTTAGTGTAACAAAAAGGGGAATAACACAGAGTAAAGAAAACTTCAAAAAAGAAGTATTATGGAAAGATATAAAAAAAGTAAAAGTAAGAAGAAATTATATTTTTATAGAACCTAAAAAAGATGGAATTGCCTTCCTATTTCAAAAAAATACAATGAAAGAAGATTATGGAAAGTTAGTTGAGACAGTATTAAGTTATATGAAAGCATAGTAAATCTAATGTAAAAAAGTCGCATATTACTTGCAATTTAGAAAATATAATGATATGATATCAATGAAGGAAATTATATTAAAATAAAATGGAATATATAAAGAAGCAGTATCTGTTTGCTTCTTTTTTTGATTACATTATGTTACAATGAATAAGAAGGTGAAATATGAAAAAAATAATAAAAGAGTTACCAAAAGTAGAACTTCATTTACATTTAGATGGAAGTGTAAGAGTTTCTACAGTAGCTGAAATCTTAAATATGGATTATGAAGATGCATACTCAAAAATGGTATGTGATAAAAATACGCATTCTTTGACTGATTATTTGACAAAATTTGAACTTCCAGTAAGAATAATGCAAACAAAAGAAAATTTAAAGCGAGTAACAAAAGAATTGTTAGAAGATTTAAAAGAAGAACATGTTATTTATGTAGAACTTCGTTTTGCGCCCCTTCTTCATACAAAAGAAGGACTGACTCAGAAAGAGGTAGTAGAAGCAGTAATAGAAGGTATAAAAGAAATACCTGATGTTATCTGTAATTTAATTTTATGTTGTACAAGAGATAATTTAGAAAATGAACAAAATTTTGAGACAGTGAAAGTTGCGAAAGAATTTTTAGGACATGGAGTTGTTGCTTTGGATTTAGCGGGAGATGAATCTAAATATCCGACAAAACAGTTTCAAAATCTATTTGAACAAGCTTGGAAGTTAGGAATTCCTTATACAATTCATGCTGGAGAAGCGAGTGATTACCATAGTATTTTAGAAGCTCTTCATTTAGGCGCATCAAGAATTGGACATGGAATCGCTACGATAGAAAATGAGGAGCTTATGAATAGATTAAGGAAAAATGAAATATTACTAGAAGTTTGTCCGGGGAGCAATGTAGATACTAATATTGTGACTGAGAAAAAGAATCATCCAGTAAAGCGATTATTTTCTAATCTTTTGATATCAATTAATACAGATAATCGAACTGTTTCAAATATAACATTAACAGAAGAATATGAAGATTTAATAGAACTTTTTGATTTTACACTAAATGATATTAAGGAATGTAATTTAAATGCAATTGAACATTCATTTTTAAATGAAAAAGAAAAAGAAAAGTTAAAAAAACAGATAGAGGAGGAATATTATGACGCCACATATAGAAGCTAAAAATAACGAAATTGCGAAAATTGTCATTATGCCTGGAGACCCATTACGAGCAAAGATGATAGCAGAAACCTATTTAGAGGAAGCAAGATTAGTGACAGGTGTGAGAGGAATTTTAGGTTTTACAGGAACTTATAAGGGAAAAGAGATTACTGTAATGGCATCAGGAATGGGATGTGCAAGTATTGGAATTTACTCTTATGAATTGTATCATGATTATGATGTTGATATAATTATCAGAATTGGTTCAGTAGGAGCTTATACAAATGAATTAAATTTATATGATGTAGTACTTACAGAAAGTACTTATTCTGATTCTACATTTGCCAAAGTACAAGATGGAACTGTTGAAAATATTTTATATCCTAATGAGGAACTGAATAGAAAAATAAAAGATACAGCGAAAGAAAAAGGAATACCAGTTACTTCTGGAATGATATATTGTAGTGATGTCTTTTATTCTGATACGGTAGATTATAAAAAAATGTATCAGAATTATCATTGTATTGGTGTAGAAATGGAAAGTTTTGCGTTATTCCATAATGCGAATCATTTAAATAAAAAAGCAGCTTGTTTATTAACTGTATCTAATAATTTTGAAACAAATGAAGAGACAACATCTGAAGAACGACAAAAGGCATTTTTCACAATGATAGAACTTGCTTTAGAAACGACTTTAAACTTATAAAAAAAGCATTTTTACGTATACTATGAAAGAGGTGGATTAAATGGAATACCATAAATACGAGAATATTGCATATCATTTACACACAATAAAAACAGATAAATTTAAGACAGTAACAGTAAAAGTTAATTTTAAAAGAAAACTAGAAAAAAAAGACATTACTTATAGAAATTTATTAGCAGATGTTTTATTAGAATCTTCTTTAAAATATCCTAGTAGAAGAGATATTGAAATCAAAACAGAAGATTTATATAATTTATTTGTAAAGTCGAATACTTATTTATCTGGAAACTATATGATTATGAGCTTTGATTGTATTTTCTTAAATGAAGCTTATACTGAAACTGGAATGTTAAAAGAATCTTTAGATTTCTTAATGGAATTCCTATTTCATCCAAACGTAGTAAAAAAAAGATTTGAAACAACAAATTTTAAAATTGCAAAAAAGGCATTAGAAGAACAATTAAATTCTTTAGAAGACAATTATGGAAGATATGCTATGTATCGACTATTAGAAGAAATGGATAAAGATTCCCCTTTTTCTTTTAGACCAATTGGATATTTAGAAGACTTAAAAGAAATTGATGAAACTAATTTATATGCTTATTATGAGAGTGTTTTAAGTAGTGATTTGGTGGATATTTTTGTAATAGGAAATATTGATTCTCTAAAGATTCAACAATTATTTTTAGATAAATTTCCAATTAATACATTGAAAAAACCTGCTATCAGTCATTACTTAGAACCATTAAAGGCTAGAAGAATTATGAAAACTGCAAAAGAAAAAAAAGACATTAATCAAAGTCATTTGTTGATTGGGTGTAAAATAGATGCACTATCAGATTTTGAAAAAAAATATGTTATGAATATTTATAATTTTATTTTGGGCGGTGGAACAGATTCTAAGCTATTTCATAATGTACGAGAATTAAATTCCCTTTGTTATTCTATTCATTCTACGTATCAGCCAACTAGTAATTTGCTCATTATCAAAGCTGGAATAGATGCTTCTTCTTATAAAAAAGCAGTTTCTTTAATAAAAAAAGAGCTTATTAATATGGAAAAGGGAAATTTTGAACAATCTGATATTGAAAAAGCAAAAATTACTTATTTAAGTGCTTTTGATGAATTAGAAGATTCTCCTAGTTCTATTATTTCAACCTATATTTCGCATGAGTATTTAGGATATGACATGTTAGAGGAAAGAAAAAAGAAAATTCATGAAGTTACAAAAGATATGATTATAGCAGTCGCTAAAAAAGTTCATGCCGATACGGTTTATTTATTGGAAGGAGGAGAAAAAAATGAAGCAAATGAAGATGAGTAATCTCGATTTGGATTTGTTTTATGAAAGATTAGAAAATGGGTTAGAAGTTTATATAATCCCAAAGAAAAATTGCAATAATACATATGTAACATATAGTACAAAATATGGTTCTAGAGATTATGAATTTGTTCCTCTTGGAAATAAGAAAATGAAAAAGGTTCCTCTGGGAGTAGCTCACTTTTTAGAACATAAGATGTTTGAACAAGAAGATGGAACAGATCCATTTGCGTTTTTTAGTGAACGTGGAGCGGATGCCAATGCGAATACTAACTATACCAAAACGACTTATCTTTTTTCTGGAACTCAATTTTTAGAAGAAAACTTAAAATATTTACTTGGATATGTGGAAGCTCCTTTTTTTACAGATGAAAATGTAGAAAAGGAAAAAGGCATTATTGAGCAGGAAATTATGATGTATGAGGATAATCCTTATAATAAGGCATATGAAGGATTGCTTTATAATATTTTTATAGAAGATGCAATTAAGTATCCAATTATTGGAACTGTGGAAAGTGTACGTTCTATTACAAAACAAGATTTATATGAATGTTACCAAACTTTTTACCATCCTAGTAATATGTTTGTTGTAATTACTGGCAAAGTAGACCCATATGAGATAATTAAAATAATTAGAGAAGTTGAGAGTAAAAGAACATTAGAAGAAGTAAAACCAGTAGAAAAGAAGAAAATAAAAGAGCCAACAGAAGTTGAAAAAGAATACGAAAAAAAGAAAATGGCAGTTACTATCCCAAAATTATCAATAGGTTATAAAATTCCTCTTGCACCTTTTAAAAATATTTCTAGAAGAAAAATACTTCATTATTTGATGATGCTTTTTGATATTAAATTAGGACCAGTTAGTTTGTTTCAAGAACAATTAAAACAAGAAGGGTTAATGACTACTGATTTTGCTTTTGATTATATTGATACAGAAGACTATTTTGTAATTATGTTAATTGCCGAAACGGAAAATCCAGAAAAGGTAATTGATTTAATTAATCAAGAACTTAGTAATTTGGAACTAGCAGAAACTGATTTGAATCGTAAACGCAAAACATTAATTAGTTCATTTCTATTTATGAGTGATAACATTTATAGTTTAAATGAAAAAGCTATGAATAATATTATTAAATATGGAAAAGTAAATTGTGATGATTATGAAGAAATTAAAGAACTTAATATAAAGGAATATCAAAAATTAATTCCTAATATTAATTTAAACAATCGCTCAACTTATGTAATCGTACCGAAAAAAGGTAAATAGGGTTGAAAAAAAATTTACTTTATGATAGAGTAATAGTATATCAAAAGGAGGAAAACTCATGAAGATTTTATTAATTATTGTATCAATTTTATTAATTGCAATTGGACTTTTGCAAAGTGGAAAAGCAGAAAGTGCTTCTAATGTAATTAGTGGTGGAAATGATAGTTTATTCGCAAATAGAAAAGAACGTGGTGGAGAATTATTTATCACAAGATTAACTGCTGGATTAGGGGCAGCATTCTTTATCATTTGTATTATTATGAGTTTGTAAAATAGTACATAGTACTATTTTTTCTATATGAAAACAGATTTAATTAAAATACCAGGTGTTGGAAAAGATTTAAAACAACATTTTATTGCACTTGGTATTACAAATGTAGAAGCTCTGATTGATAAAAATCCAGAGCAAATGTATGAAGATGATAAGAATAGACTTGGCGGAAAATTAGATAGATGTGTTTTATATGTTTATCGTTGTGCAGTTGAATTTGCGAAAACTAGAGATTCAAATTTAAAATGGTGGGATTTCAAAGACTAGAAATTCTTTTTTTCATTATTAAGTTTTATTTTAGATTATATAAACGATTTAAATCTATTTTATATATTCTTTTAGAATGCTTTAAATTAATATGAAAATATGGTAAAATTTTTTGGGTGAATAATATGACTTTATATGATAAATTTTTTTTATGTAATTTTATAACTATTATAATAACACGAATTTTTGTGTATTTAATTAATAAGCCTAGTCCAACAATAAAAAATTTTAGAACTCATCATTGGATGTTTGGATTAGCATTTACAATAATACTTTTTTGTATATCCAGTTTTTATACAAATATATATTTGTTATCGATAAGTATAGGGATTTTTTTAGATGAAATTGGTTTTATAATGATTAATGGACAAACTCATGAAGATAATTATAGTCCTAAATCTTTTATGATATTGATGATCTTTATACTTCTTTTATTTATTTTCAGGGCAAACATTGTTGATTTATATTTATAAGCAAGAGTAAAGAATCTGTTTGCTACATAATAAGAGGAATACTATGTAATGTCATAGTATTTTTTTTATAAGAATATAATTTTTAGTATAAAATATTGATAAGATTTTATTGCTTTTAATATTAAAAAATATACATATTCATGATATAATAAAATAGATTTAAGAGGAGTGTTTCATATGGAAAATCTAAAAAAGATAATTAAGATACATAGTATAAAGATTACTGTTATTTGGATATTTTTTATTATGATAGTAATCGCGTTAATGTTTGTAGGAAATATTACCCCCAAAAGTTTGACTTCCTATTGTCAGGTTCATAATGAGGATGATTTAAATCGTTGTTTTAAAGAAAATCCTTATGTAGAGATTCATACAGGAAAAGTTTATGATACAAACTATGATTATATTCATAATAAAAAGATAGTAGCAAGATTTGTAGATATCGATTTAAATGATTATTTTATGATAAGTTTAATGGCATCTTCTAAAGCAGAAGCATTGATAGCAGATAATTCTGGAAATATTGTTATAAAAGGAAAATTAGAGAAATTTGATACAGGGGCAAAATTAAAAGGATATAGTGCAATCAAAGAACTTTATGTAAATTCTTTCAGCGATACAATGACAAGAGAGGAAGTAATGAATAATTTTACACTTGTTCAGTTTAATGAATATAGTGGTACAAAAATGAATCTTTATTTCTTTGCTGTTTTAGGAACTGGATTTATTATTTTATTTCTTGTACTTATTTTTAAGCAAGCTAAATATATTTTTCATCCAGAAAAATATCAGTTGAACAAAAATATTACACTTTGTGATGAAAAGAATGTAGAAAAAATAATGACAGAGTTAGATTCAAAAGAATATTCTTATCATGACAAGAATACTTATATTACAAAGCATTATTTGATTTATAAAGCAGGTGGAATGGCAGTAGCAGAGAAGAAAAATGTAGCTTGGATTTATGAGCATATCATAAAGCAAAAAGGCATTACAACAGGAAAAAGTTGGATTGTATATTCTTTGGATAGAAAAGCTCCATTCAATTTAGGAAACTTTGGTAAGAAGCATAAAGAATTAGGAGAAATATTAAAAAAGGAATTTCCAAATGCTACGTTTGGATTTAGTAATGAATTAAGTAAAAAGTGGAAAGAAAATCCAGAACAATTTATAAAAAAAGATGAAGATAGGTGATAAAATGAAATTAAAAGAAGACTTTTTCTATACAATTAGAGAAGATATTAAAGATGAAGAATCAATAAGTGGAAAATTGCTTGTTCGAAGTGGAATGATAAAAAAGACCAGCAATGGAATTTATATGTATATGCCACTTGGATTTAAAACATTAGAAAAGATAAAGAAGGTAATTCGGAAACATATGAATGAAGCAGGAGCTTCGGAATTATTAATGCCATGTTTGTTACCAGAGGAAATTTATATTGCAAGTGGAAGAAGAGAGAATTTTGGTAGTAATATGTTTACATTAAAGGATCGCTATAATCGTGCTTATTCTTTGGGACCAACACATGAAGAACTTTTTGTAGAGGCAGCTAAAATGAAAATTAAATCTTATAAAGATATGCCTTTTAATATTTATCAAATAGGAAATAAATATCGTGATGAAACAAGACCGAGATATGGTTTAATTCGGGTTCGTGAGTTTTTTATGAAAGATGCTTATAGTTTTGATACCGACTTAGAATCCTTAGATGTTTCATATCAAAAGATGTTTGAAGCTTATAAACGGATTTTTGATGAAATTGGAATTGAGTATAAGATTGTAAGAGCAGATACAGGAGCAATGGGGGGACTACTTTCAGAAGAGTTCCAAGCTGTTACAGATATTGGAGAAGATATTTTAGTATTGTGTCCAAAATGTGATTATGCTTCTAATATTGAAGTTAGTGAATGTATTGAAAATAAAAAAGAAACTAAAGAAGCATTACTTCCAAAAGAATTAATTGAAACAAAAGGACATGGGACAGTAGAACAACTTGTGAACTTTTTAGATACTACTGCTGATAAAATAGTGAAAACCTTGATTTATAAAGCAGGAAATAAATTTTATGCTTGCATGGTAGCAGGAGATAGGGAAATTAATGAGCTAAAACTTTCTAAATTATTAAATGTTCCAGAAGTAGTGCTTGCTGATTTTGAAGATGTAAAAAGAATTACAGGAGCAGATATTGGTTTTGCGGGACCAATTGGACTAGACATTCCTATCATTATAGACCATGATATTTTATATATGCACAATTTCTTAGTAGGAGCCAATAAAACAGATTATCATTATATTAATGTAAATATAAGTGATTTCTCTTATAATATGGTAGCAGATATTAAAAATGTAAAAGAGGGAGATGCTTGTCCAAAATGTGGAGCACCATTAATTTTTAAAAAGGGAATCGAAATTGGGAATACATTTAAACTCGGAACAAAATATTCTGAAAGTCTAAATCTTGAATATCTAGATAGCAATAATGAATTGCATCCAGTTGTAATGGGGTGTTATGGGATTGGACTTGGTAGAATATTCGCAGCAACGATAGAACAAAATAATGACGAAAATGGAATCATATGGCCAATGTCTATAGCACCTTTTCAAGTAGCGATTGTATTAATTAATGATAAAGATGAAAAACAAGCTAAAGTAGCAAATACATTATATGAAACACTTTCAAAAGAGGGCATTGATGTTTTATTAGATGATCGTGATGAACGTCCAGGTGTTAAGTTTAAAGATATGGATTTGATTGGAATTCCAATTCGCATTACAGTAGGAAAAAAAGTAGATAATGATATTGTAGAATGGAAACTTCGTACAGAAAATGAATCTACTGATATTGTAATTTCTGAAATTGTTTCTAAGGTAAAAGAAATGATAAAAGAGTAGAAATGCTCTTTTTTTTCGACAGAAAATTTGCGAAAAAGCTGGTAAAGTAATAATGGTGATTGATATGATAAAAAAAATAATCATTCCAACTTTATTAGCACTTGTAACAGGTTTTTTATTAGGAACTTTTTTAATTAAGCAATATCATAAAGAAGATTTACAGATTGTTGGAAAAACAAAAGATGTTATAAAGGAAGTGTATTTTCTGCAAATAGGAGTATATTCTAGTAAAGAAAGTATGGAAGAGAATGTTGCCAAAATCCCATATTATATTTATCAGATTGATGGAGAAAAATACTATGTTTATGTTGGAATGACTTTGAAAGAGGAAAATGCAACTAAACTAAAGGATTTCTTTATTGCAACTGGATATAATATTTATGTCAAGAAGTTTGGTATTTCTAATGTTGCATTTTTAACTGTTCTAGAACAATATGATACAATGTTAGACCAAGCACCTGATGAAAATAGTTATAGTGCTATATGTGGACAAATATTAGCAAAATATGAGGAGTTGGTAAATAGTGAGCGTGATGATCAAGGAACTGCCTAAAGAGGAACGACCAAGAGAAAGACTATTAAAATATGGTACAAGTGTATTAAGTAATGAAGAATTGTTAGCTTTAATTATTAAAAGTGGATCTAGGAAAAAATCAGCAAAAGATGTTGCACAGGAATTGTTAAAAGCTTATGATAATGTACAAGATATCAGGACGATTAGTTATGAACAATTAGTTCGTAAGGATGGAATAGGGGATAGTAAAGCTTGCTCTATTTTAGCAGCTATTGAATTGGGGGAACGATTGCATCAATCTGTTATATTAGAAAAAAAACGTATAAATCAAGCTGAAATAGTTTTTGAATATTATAAAAGTTATTTTTCTAAGACAAGTCAAGAACATTTCTATTGTATTTATGTAGACAGTCAAAAACGTTTTATTAAGGAAAGTTTATTATTTGTGGGAACATTAAATCAAAGTTTGGTTCATCCAAGAGAGATCTTTAAGGAAGCTTATTTGGTAGAAGCTTCTGGAATTATTTGTATTCACAACCATCCATCAGGAGTAGTGACACCAAGCAGAGAGGATATTCACTTAACAAATCGTTTAAAAGAAATTGGATTGCTATTAGGTATTCCTATTTTAGATCATGTGATTATTGGACATGATAATTATTATAGTTTTTTTGAAGACGATAGATTATAGAAAGGGAAACATATGTATAGAAAAAGGAAACAGAAAAAATATAAAAGAATAGGTATTATTATTTTGCTTGTAGTAATTTCTTTTGTAGGAAGTATTTTTGTATTAAATAGAAGTAGTAAATTGACTCCTATTGAAAAGTGGCTAAAAGATAGTGTTTTATTTGTTCAAAAAATTATATTAAAGCCACTTCATTTGGTAGAAGATAAAATGACTGATCAGAGTTTAAAAGAATTAAAAGAAAAGGCATCTTCGTATAATACATTAGAAGCTAAAAATAAAGAGTTAGAGTATCAATTAAAAGAATTAAAAAAAACATTAGATTTGAATACTATTCTATCAGATCAGAATTATTTGAATGCATCTGTTATTAATCGAAATGTTAGTTATTGGTATAAAATGATTACAATTGATAAAGGGAAAAAAAGTGGAATAGAGAATGATCTTCCAGTTGTTGTAAATGAAGGATTAGTAGGTCTAACTAGTAGTGTGAGTAACTTTAGCAGTTCTGTAAGATTACTTACAATGGAAGAATTACCAAAACAAATATCTGTGAAAATAGAAGTAGGAGAACATTATATATATGGATTATTGTCTGGATATAATTATGATAATAAGACATTAAAAGTAGAAGGAATAGCAGAGAATACAGGAATACCAGAAGGTTCTTTAGTTACAACTTCAGGTTTAGGAGAAAATATACCAGCAGGAATTGTTATTGGATATGTAAAAAGAGTAACAAGTGATAATTTTGATTTGGCTAGGGTAGTAGAAGTGGAATCAAAAGTAAATTTTGATGCATTAAGTTATGTTACTATTTTAAAGCGAGAGGATTTAGAATCATGATATATATTTTACTGATTATTTCTTTTTATTTAGAAGGTTTATGTTCTATGCTATTTAGAATCAATTTTTTTCTTCCCCTTTTTCCTTTGGTAACTTTAACACTTATTTATCCCTATTTTAGAAAATATGGTAATACTTTCTTTAAAACTTGTTTTTTAATTGGATTTTTATATGATATTGCTTATACAAACACAATTTTTGTGCATGCTTTTCTATTTTGTTTATTAGGATATATAATCTCTCTATTATATCATTTTTTTGATAAAAACTTTTGGACTTTATTACTTATGAATTGTATAGTAATGATTAGTTACCAAATTTTTAATTTTATATTATTTCTGCTATCTGGTAAAATGATTTTTTCTATATCACTTTTTTTAAATTCTATATTTTATTCAATTATTAGCAATGTTATTTATATCATTATTTTGTACGGATTATTATGGCTGTTAAATAAGTATAAAAAAATAGAACTTTATCATTAAAAAAAGAAGTTTCCTTCTTTTATTTTGCTTCTACAATTAGTTTAATTGCAGTTCTTTCATCTCCATCAATTACAATGTCTGTAAAGGCTGGAATGCAAATTAAATTTTTTCCACTAGGGGCCACGAATCCTCTAGCAATTGCAATTGCTTTAATTGCTTGATTTAAAGCACCAGCTCCAATAGCCTGAATCTCTACACTACCTTTTTCTCTAAATACATTTGCGAGTGCTCCTGCTACACTATTTGGATTTGATTTCGATGAAACTTTTAATGTTTCCATATAAATTGATTCCTCTCTTTCTACAGTAAACTATATGTAGAAAGATTGTTTTTTAGAATATTAATTTTTATCTTTCATAAGAGCTTCTATTTCCTGATAATAAGTCAACAGTAATTGATTTATTGTTTGCTGTTTTTCTTTTGGACAATTTATAAGAAAGTTGGGATATTTTATGATTGCTTCTAAAGGAGTAATAATATATTTTATATAAAGTTTAATCATAGAATTATTATTCATAATAAGCCTTCTTTCGTCTAAGAAATTATATCATGACAGATATATTATTGCAAGGTTCTTGCAATTTTATGATAAAAATTCTTCAATTTGGCATAATACTATTGGTGAGACCACATGATAGGTAGTATATTAAAAAATATGAGATTAAGTGCAGGGTTATCTCAAAAAGATTTAGGGAAAAAATTAAATTTGGCTGACACAACAATTTCTAGTTATGAAAGAGAGAATAGTCAACCTGATTTTGATACAATTGTGAAGATTGCAGATATTTGTGGATATGAGTTTCGCATTATTGACCAAAAGAAAGAAATTACAACTTTAGATGAAATGTCTAAAGAAATGGATTTTTAAAAAAGTAGGGGAATTTGTAAAAAAGTATTGACTTTCATTTTGAAACGAGTATAATTAAAAGTGCCTACTTAAATTGCAGGTGTAGTTCAATGGTAGAACCCTAGCCTTCCAAGCTAGCTACGTGGGTCCGATTCCCATCACCTGCTCCATTGAGAGAATTACTCACACCCTCGTGTGAGTTTTATATTATAAAAAAATCCTATATCACTCGTTGATATGGGATTTTTTCATGTTTGAAGGGAGGTTTCTCAAATGAAAATAACCATAGAACCTTTAGAATTTCCTTTATGTGTTAAAGAAAAACTTATGAAGATACCTAAAATATCAAAACTACATATTGAATTTGTAAATGGGAAGAACATTCATTTTGATAAAACCAACCTTTCAATCAATGAACCGCACAAAGTTATTATTAGTAATGATTCATCTTGTATAATCTTATTATCTTATCCAAATGATAATAATTTATATTTGAAAGATAGTTTAGAAATTATTACTCTTGAATCTATAAAATTTTTGATTTTAAAAATGTTGTAAAAAATAAATTTTTTTAAATTTTATTTTTCCCTTTATTTATAAGGGTTTGCGAGCGAAAATTATTTTTCGATGTCCGTTTACTTTCCGGTTAAAATGTGGTATTATGGTAATATACGAAAATTATAAGTAATCGTATATTTTATGTATTTTTGTAGTTCTTAACGCAAGGAAATTCTCTTGTGTTTTTTTATCGTTCAAAGAAAGGAGAAGAAAAATATGAACGGAGAAAAGAAGAACTTTGTTGTAGGGATTTATCCTCGTGTCAGTACAGAGGATCAGTCTAGGTTTGGTTTTAGTTTAGATGAGCAAGAAGAAAGTCTTAAAAGATTGTGTGAATGGAAAGGATATAAAATTTATAAAGTCTACCGTGAGGAAGGAGTTTCTGCTAAAAGTATGAATCGACCAAAGTTTCAAGAAATGATACAAGATATGAAAGATGGTAAGATAAACAAGATACTTGTTTATAAGTTAGATAGATTAACTCGTTCTATTCAAGACTTAGAAACCATTTGTAAATTATTAGAAGAATACAAATGTGATTTAGAAAGCGAGTGTGAAGAAATCAACACTTCTACTCCTACTGGTGTATTCTTTATGAGAATGACTACTATACTTGCTCAATTAGAAATTGAAAGGACTTCAGAGAGAACAAAATTCGGCTTAATGGGAGCAGCCAAAAAAGGACATTTTTCTGGAAAGGCTCCTATTGGTTATCGTAAAATCAATAAAGAACTTGTTATTGATGAGGTTGAAAGTGAAGTTGTAAAAGATATTTTTAAATCTTATTTAAGTGGTTTATCAGTTTGTACTATAACGAAAAGACTTAATGAAAAGAATGCTTTAAATCGTAATTGGAGGACAACTACTATTGATAGAATGTTATCTAATTACATCTATGCTGGCAATTATCAACATCGTAAAAGAATACAAAACGAAGAAACTATTCTACTTGAAGATGTATGCCCTGCTATCATTGATAAGCATGATTTTGAGTTGGTTCAAAAGCAAAAAGAAAAGAATTTAAAGAATTATACTCGGAAACACACCTATGTTTATATGCAGAAAATTGTATGTTCTAGATGTAATAAAATTATGGGTGGTTCTTCCACTACATCCAAGAATAAACCTACTCAAATCTATTACAAGTGTAATTGTTGTAATACAAGAATCAACGAAAAGAAAATTGAACAACCTTTAATGTTATTCTTAAATGATATGTTAGATTATTACTTGCTTATAGAT
>CATBQD010000022.1 GCA_949505625.1 uncultured Bacilli bacterium | reverse complement strand
CGAGATTACGACGTGACTGGAGTTCTGACGTGTGCTCTTCCGATCTTGTATTCTGTACGAATTCTAAAATCATTTCTGAAGCGCTCGTTTTTGTATCATCAATCCATTCAATATCACAATATTTTTCAATAAAGGGATGATGATCTATTTTAATAGAATATTCAAATTTACTAGCATCTACTCCATCTACTCTTCTTTTATCTGGAGTATCTGTTACAATTAATAAAGAATTTTGATATAGTTCTTCAGATATTTTATCAAGAACCCCTAAATACTTAAATTTAGAAGCTGGATGACCAATAACATATACCTTTTTATTAGGAAATGTATGTAAAATGATTTCTTTTAATCCCAATGAGCTTGCTAACGCATCAGGATCCGCCCCTACATGTCTAGCAATTACAATTGTATCATATTTCTTTATTTTCTTATAAATATTCGAATACATTCTATTATACATAAATTACACTCTTTCTATTTAGAGAAGTGATAAGCATCTCTAGCAATCATAACTTCTTCATCTGTTGGAATTACATAGCAAGGGATACTAGAATCAGAACTTGTAATTAAAGTTTCTTTTCCACGAACATTATTTGCCTCTTCATCAAGTTTTACTCCAAGAGCTTGTAATCCTTCAATAATTTGTTTTCTTACATTAATAGAATTTTCTCCTACTCCTGCTGTAAATACAATTGCATCACATCCACCAAGTTCTACATAATATTGCGCAATATAATTAATAATTCTTCTAATATACATTTTTTGAGCTAGAATACAACGTTCATTACCAGCTTCTATTCCTGCTTCAATATCTCTTGAGTCACTACTAACTCCACTGATTCCTAAAAGTCCACTTTGTTTATTTAATACTGTATCTATTTCTTTGATAGACATTCCAGTTTTATCCATAATATATGGAATTACTGTAGCATCTATATCCCCACTACGGCTTCCCATAACAAGACCAGCATTTGGAGTAAATCCCATAGAGGTATCAATACATTTCCCATCTTTCACTGCACTAATACTTCCACCATTTCCAATATGACAAGTAATTACTCTTGTATTTTCATGTCCTAAAATTTCATTTACTCTACCAGCTATATATTTGTGGCTTGTTCCATGAAATCCATATTTACGCACTCCATAATTTTGATACCATTCATATGGCGTTCCATAAAGATAAGAAACCTCATCCATAGTTTGATGAAAAGCGGTATCAAAAACTGCTACTGCTACTGCATCTGGAATCGCCTTTTTAAAAGCTCTAACTCCAACTAAATTAGCAGGGTTATGAAGTGGAGCTAATGGTGTTAATTCTTCTACTGTATTCATAACATCTTCTGTCAAAATAACAGAATCCGCATATTTATCTCCACCATGTACCAAACGATGTCCAATTCCCTTAATTTCTGATAAATCATCTACAATATGGTTTTCTAACAATTCTTTTGTTAAATATTCAACTGCTATCTCATGATTTGGTAATTCTACTTCTTTTTTAATTTTTTCTCCATTCACTTTAATTGTATAAAAGCTATTTTCAATTCCAATTCTTTCAAACACTCCTGAAATTAAAACTGTCTCTTCTGGCATTTCATACATTTGGAACTTCAAAGATGAACTTCCCGCATTTACTGATAATATTTTCATAACATTTTCCTCCTATAAATGATATTTTACAAATTCTCCGTTTTCAAGATCAACTTGTTTCAGATTTTCATCATCAGAGTTTGAATTAAAGCAGTAAGAAATTGCATTAATAAGTCCTCCGTGTGTCACTAATAAAACTGTTGAATCTGAATATTTTTCCTTTAATTCCAAAATCAATTTTCTTACTCGAACAATTAAATCTAAAATTGTTTCTATTCCCTTTTCGGTATGATTTCCTAATAAATCATCATATAACTCAAAATTACATATCCTTCTAGGTTTTCCTTCATATTCACCAAGATTTCTTTCTATCAATCGATTATCAATCAAGACCTCTTTATCTGGAGCAATAATCTTTGCAGTTTCTATTGCTCTAGATAATGGAGATGAAATCACAACCTCAAAAGTTACATTCTCTAATTTTTTCTTTGTTTGTTTTGCCTGTTCAATTCCATTTTGATTTAATGGAATATCGATTCTACCTTGTAGTAAATCCATTCTATTATAACCAGTCTCCCCATGCCTTACTATATATAAATCCATTAATTTTTATTTTTCATATGTGGGAATAAAATAACTTCACGAATTGTTTCGGAATTTGTTAATAACATTGTCAAACGATCAATTCCCATTCCCATTCCACCTGCTGGTGGCATTCCATATTCTAAGGCTTCTACAAAGTCTAAATCCATTTCATTGGCTTCATCATTTCCAAGTTCTTTTTCTTTTAATTGATTTTCAAATCTTTCATATTGATCAATTGGATCATTTAGTTCCGTAAATGCATTGGCATATTCACATCCACAAATAAATAATTCAAAACGTTCTGTAAATCTTGGATCGTCACTTTTTTTAGCAAGAGGACTTACCTCAATTGGATGTCCAAATACAAATGTTGGCTCCACAATTGTGTCTTCTACATATTTTTCAAAGAATGCATTAACTATATGACCATACAAGAAATGAGGTTCTAATTCAATACCATGTTCTACAGCTAATTTTTGTGCTTCCTCCAATGACATATTTTGAAAAAAATCAATACCTGTTTTTTCTTTAATTGCATCTACCATATGAATTCTTTTGAATTTTGGAGCAAGTGATAAATGATGTCCTTTATAATCTACCTCATAAGTTCCTAATACTGCTTGAGCTGCATTCCCAATAATACCTTCTGTAATATCCATCATACCCTCTAAATCACTATAAGCTTTATAAAGTTCAATTGTTGTAAATTCAGGGTTATGGTTACGATCCATTCCTTCATTTCTAAATATCCGACCGATTTCATAAACTGCATCCATCCCACCAACAAGTAATCGTTTTAATGGTAATTCTGTTGCAATACGAAGATAGAAATTCATATCTAAGGCATTATGATGCGTCACAAATGGACGAGCCGCTGCGCCTCCCAAAATTGGATTTAGTACAGGCGTTTCTACTTCTGAATAACCTAGATTATCTAAATAATTTCTGATGGAACGAATAATTGCAGGACGAGTAAACGCTACTTTTCTTGCTTCTTCATTCATAATCAAATCAACATAGCGCCTACGATATCTTTCTTCCACATCTGATAACCCATGAAATTTTTCTGGAAGAGGTCTTAGTGCTTTCACTAAGTGAATATATTTACTAGCTTTAATACTAAGTTCTCCAGTATCAGTTCTGAAAACAGTTCCCTCTATTCCTACAATGTCCCCAAGATCCGCTTTTTTAAAAATTTCATAATTCTCTTCGCCAATAGCATCTTGTCTAACATAAATTTGGATTTGTCCAAATTTATCTTGAATATGCATGAATCCAACTTTCCCTTTACCACGCTTAGTCATTATTCTACCTGCTACTACAACTGGAATATCCATTTCTATCAATTCTTCTTTTGTTTTCTCAAAGTATTTTTCTTTTAATTGCTTTGAATCAGTCGTTACTTCGAAACGATGACCAAATGGGTCTATTCCTTTGTTTCTTAATTCCTCTGCTTTTTCTCTACGAATTTGTTCTTGTTCTGTAAATTCTCTCACTTTTCTCACCTCTAAATTTTTATGACACTATACAAACATTAGTTCCGCTAAATATGTCATGAAGACCTCTCTTGTCTTTCCTATATAATACCATAAATGAGCTTATAATTACTAGTATTAATTGGATAAAAGTCAAAATTGATGAAAAGATAAAATACATAGAGTTTGGCAACAAATATAGGAATAATACTAAGAGTATCATTTGTGCCAGTCCATTTAATAACATATTACGAATTAAATATTGTACAATGGTAACCTTTTCACCAGTATTTGAAACAACTTTCAACTTCAGTATTTTTTTCCCTATTGTTTGCCCATTCCAAACTTTTGGAAGTAATACAAAATAAATTAAAATTAACAAAATATTAAAAATCAAATAAATGACACATTCTTGATCTATTTGTTGATTTATAACTGTCCATCTATCAAAATATTCATGAAACTTTATTTCTCCATTTGCATAAAGTTCATTCACAATTTCTATATCACTTCTAAGTTGCATAACTGTTTTATCTTTCTCTTTCACATTTACAATGACTCCTATTGCAAAAAAAATAATCATAATATCTATAAAATAGGCAAGCACTCTTTTAGTTGTCTTTACTCTCATTTTTTCTCACCTCATATTCTTTTATCAAAGCATAAAATTCTTCTTTTGTTTTCACTTTGAAAATTCCATTTTTTAGTTCTAAAGTATTTGGAAGTCCTTTTAAATACCAAGCTGCATGAGTTCTTATTTCTAAGACAGCTAATTTTTCATTTTTGGTTTGTAATAAAAGTTCAAAATGATGTTTTAACATCGATAATTTTTCTTCTTCTGTTGGAGGTAAAAGTTCTTCCCCTGTTTCCAAATAAGTAATACATTCTCTAATCAACCAAGGATTTCCAAGAACACCTCTTCCTATCATAACAGCATCACAACCAGTTTCATCAAGCATTCTTTTAGCGTCCTTGGCACTTTTAATATCTCCATTCCCAATTACAGGAATTTTTACAGCTTCTTTTACCTGCTTAATAATATTCCAATCAGATATACCGCTATATCCTTGAGCTCTAGTTCTAGCATGAATTGCTATTGCTTTTGCTCCTGCACGTTCCACTCTTTTAGCGATTTCAACAGCATTAATATGATTATGGTCCCAACCACTTCGAATTTTAACAGTTACAGGAATCGGAACTGCGTTTACTACTGCTGTTACAATTTCTTCTACTTTATCTGGATCTTTTAACAAAGCACTTCCCGCTTGTGCCCGTAATGCCACTTTAGGAACAGGGCAACCCATATTAATATCTATAATGTCTGGCTTCATCGTGTCATAAATGTATTTTGCTGCTACTACAAAAGATTCTTTATCACTTCCAAATATTTGTTGAGCAATTGGTCTTTCATAATCTGTCATATAAAGTAAATCAATTGTCTTCTTATTTCCATAATAAATAGCTTTATCACTAACCATCTCTGCATAAATGAGTCCACATCCCATATCCTTAATAATTGTTCTATAAGCACTATTAGAAACTCCGGCCATAGGCGCTAAAACAATTTTGTTTTTTAGTTTAATATCTCCAATTTGAAACACGATTGCTCACCTCTTTTTCTTCTTTTATTATAATATAAATGGCTATTTTTATCAAACCGCCAAGCAAAATATTTTTATAATAAATATGTCATTAAAATACTTTACGTAACAAAAAAAGAATCACCATTGATGATTCCTTAACAATTATTTGACAAGCCAAGCATTTGGAATCGGTCGTTCCCCTGTTGGACTAACTGCACATGGCTTGCTAACAAGCTTTCCTTCTATGTTTAAACTACTAGAAGCGCCTCCATCTAAATTGGCAGCATTATAAGCTTTATACCTTAAAAGAATCTTTGTAACCTCTCTAATATTTGTCCCCATACTATAACCTGGTTGTCTCCCGTCTATTACTAAAAATAATACGATTCCATCTTTTCTTTGAGCAATAGCAGTACGAGATGAAATCCCCCATCCACCATTGCCTTTAATTTCTGCTGGTTTTCCATTCACAATTAAAAATGGGCCAAATTCAACTGCGTCTATCATTCCTTGATGAATTGCTTCATTTGCAGTAGCATTCATAAGCATTAATACATGTTCCTGATTAAATCCAATCAATTTGGCTCTAGCATTTGGATTTCCTTCAATCACTTTTCCACCTTTAATAAAGATTCCTGAAGCTTTTGCTCCATTGCCAACCTCATTTGTATCATCAAAGCCGCTCGCATTAATTCCGACTTTAGCTTTGTGCTGCTTTGCCATATCCTCTAGATATTGTCCCCAATTTCCATAATACCTAGAAGAGACAAGTGAAATTCTTGAAGGATCATAAATAGCTACTAAATAACCTTTATAACCATCTCCTTCTAAAGGAATCATTTTATACAAATCATCAGGATTTCTTTTTAATATTTGTTCATCATAAATAGATTCATATTCTGTAATTTCATTTGAGCTTCCTATCTGAATATCATCCACGTTTGTATTTTCTTTGATATCTACTACATAATTAGAATGAATTACTTTTTCTATTGTTTTTTCACTATAAATTGTACGAGCTAAATATTTATGGCTTTTTGTTGTCATTGCTGTGGTAATTAATAGATCTCTAAAATAAGAAATTGGTCCATATGCAAGAAAAATACAAAGAAATGCACCTAAATCAAGCAAAATACAAATAATGACTCCTATTAGCAAACCTTTCTTTTTTTTTCTTTTCGACTGTATCTTTCCTTTAGAAATTTCAAATGATTCACTTTCCAATACCGTTTGTTTTACTTCTTGTTTCATTTAAACTCCTATTTCAAATGGATCTGTCTCTGTTCCACTACCACCAGAAATAGCTAAATTTATCTTCAAAACTACAACAGGTCTTACTTTTAAATTTTCTGTTACTGCATTAGCAAACAACCTACCATCTTTTAAGACAGTAAATACAGTTCCATCATCTTCATTTGCAGGATTCATCAAAGCATAATCTGAGAAATCATTAATAAATAAATCAGATACTTGCAACAAGCCTACTTCTGTTTGAACAATATCAGCCGATTTTCCTTTATAGTCATACTGTTCTATACTATTATAATAATAATTTCTCCATGGATATTCTACTAAATATTCTTTATTTTCAAGTGAATTGTAATAAGTTGAATTTAAATAATAACCAATATTGTCGGTTGATTTTACACTATAAAGATTTGAACTTTTTGAAAATGATCTATTAATTTCTTCTTCTCCTATTTTTAAATAACCATTAAGCGCAATTTTAACTCCTAAATCATTAATTTCTATAATACGCCAAATTTGGTTGCTATAAGAAATATAACTTCCAATAGACTGTTCTTTTAAAGCTGAACTTTTTACCATACTAATTTGGTAAGGACTTTCTTTTGTTCCAGATCCTGCAATAATTTTTGTATCTCCTTTTATTGCAATAACAGGTCTTATTCCATAACTATGGTAACTTTCTCCTGATACAGATTCATTACTTACCAAACCATTCTGATTTATGAACCAAGTTTTATAATCTTCATTAGGGCTAACTGTCCAAAAAGTTTTTCCATTATTTAAATAACTTTTACTTCCTGAAGCTTTTAAATAATCATATACACTAATCATTGATACTTTTTTCGTTTCTAATTTTGTACATTTCACATTATTAGCTTCTAAAATTGCATCTGCACAATAATTATGTTCTACTAAAAACTCTGGATTTAATAACTGATTATAAAATGTATTATTAAGCCATTCTTCACCATAAGTTCCTTTAAAAGCATTTGATTCATATCCTAAAACCATAGAAGTTAAAGGATCTTCACTTATCAAAACAACATTATTATTTTCATCTACTTTGACAATTCTCCATAATATCCCAGAATAAAGTACATAATTATCTTCCACTGTTCCTTTGTAATAATATTCTTTACTTTCTTTATATAACCCATTTCCAGATGAAACAACATGATTTAAATCAGTAATTGTTGTCCAAAGTAATCTTTCCTTTGCCGTTTTAGGATGTTCCAATCGATAATAATGTACTAATCGATATCCATAAATTCCACATAACGTTGCAATAAATAAGATACTTACAACAATAAATATTTTGGCTATTAATCTTTTATTCATAACCTACCTCAATTCTTTTATATTTTCATTATATGTTTAAATATTATTTTCTTATTAAACTTTTACCCGTCATTTCTTTCGGGATTTCGACATTCAATAATTCCAATAATGTTGGCGCAATATCCCCTAATTTTCCATTTTCTAATGTAATATTTGATTTTGTCACAATAAATGGTACAAGTGCTGTTGAATGACTTGTCACAATTCTATTTTTCTCATCTAACATTGTATCACAATTTCCATGATCTGCTGTTACAACTAATATACCATCCAATCTTTCAACTGTTTTTTTTAGTTTTTCTAAACAATTATCTAATGTCTCAACTGCTATTACAGTAGCATCAAAATCCCCTGTATGACCTACCATATCCCCATTTGCATAATTTAAAATAACAACATCATAATTATTTTTTTCTAATTCTAGAATCAACCTATCAGTTATTTCTGCTGCACTCATTTCTGGTTTTAAGTCATAGGTTGCTACTTTAGGAGATGGTATTAATATCCGAGTACATCCCTTCAAATCTTTTTCTACACCGCCATCAAAAAAATAAGTAACATGAGCATATTTTTCGGTTTCTGCAATTCTTAATTGTTTTAAACCCGAATGACTAATATACTCACCAAATGTATTTGTTAACTTTTCAAGTTCAAATGCATGAGTTCCAATTACTTCTTTGCTGACTGGCATCAAGGTTGCTAATTTCAAATTAGGAATTAAATTTCTTCTAAATCCTTCTAAATCAGGATTTGTTAATGCTCCAAACAATTCTCTCAAACGATCTGGACGATAATTAAATACAATACATCCATCATCTTCTTTTACCATTCCGTTTTTATCAATAACAGCAGGAACAATAAATTCATCGTTAATCTCTTTTTGATAGTTTGCCTCTATTGCTTCTTTTGCAGTTTTATAATTTTCTCCGATTCCATTTACTATTGCTTGATATGCTTTTTCTACACGATCCCATCTGTTATCACGATCCATTGCATAATATCTTCCTGATATAGTAGCAATTGTTCCATTTCCAATTTCTTTTAACTTTTGTTCTAATTTTTCTATATAAATAGAAGCTACATTGGGTAATGTATCTCTACCATCTGTAAAAATATGAATGTAGAGTTTTTCTATTTTTTCCTCTTTTATCATATCTAGAAGGGCCATTAAATGATCAATATGTGAATGAATTCCACCATCACTTAATAGTCCAAATAAATGAAGTGCAGAATGATTTTCTTTCACATGTTTTATTACATCTAATAATACCTTATTTTGATAAATACTTTTTTCTTCTATATGTTTATTAATTAATTCTAAAGGCTGATAAACAATTCTGCCGGCACCAATATTCATATGACCTACTTCACTGTTACCCATTTGTCCTACTGGAAGCCCTACAAGTTTACCACTTGCCTCTAATAAAGAATGCGGGTAATTATTCCACAAAGTATCAAAAGTTGGAGTATTCGCTTTTAAAAAGGCATTTCCATGAGTCTCTTTTCGTATACCAACTCCATCCAATATACAAAGTACAACTGGTTTCATAGTAACCACATTCCTTTCTTTTGTAAAATAATATCTTTCTCTATTATTTTAACATATATCAAAGAAAAAATTAAGTCAAAATATGAAAAGAACAATTCTTTTAAAATTGTTCTGATACATTTAATAATTCTCCAAAGTTTTCAAAATAAGTCTGAATTTTTTGTTTTTCTTCTTCTGTTAGATCAGTAATAAACTTACTATTTTTTATTTCCTCAAATATAGCTCCTTTTGTAGTTTCTAAATCTAAATTCATATTCATGACATCTAATGAAAATCCTCCTGCTGCTACTTTAAATTCTAATTCAAGATTTTCTTTTATAGTATCATTATTCATTTCCTTTAAAGTACGAGTTGAAACAACTTCTAATATAGACCCATCCATTTCTATACTGAAATTATAAATTGTAGAATTTTTTTCTCTCTTTCCAATTAAAATCATTTCCAAATTATTTTCCACAAACTGAAATTTCATTTTAAATCCATTTGATTCTTCTTTTAAAATAATTCTAAATAAAGGTTCTCCATTTTCTTCAAACTCAAGTACATAATCATCACTTTTTATAAGACTTAAAACTTCTTCTTCATTTACTTTCAAAGAAGCTTTTATAATTTTAGGGATTCCTTTCACCACATTTACAGAATAACTAACTTGAGAAGAACTTTCAAACTTAATTTCTTCATAATTTGCAAATTTTGGATATAAATTTACAAGAATATCATATGCCTTTTTATCTGCTTTTAAGTCCTCTATAATATTTTTAGATAACTCATAATTAGCTTTTTCATCAATAACTAAACTAATTTTAGTAGTGCGAACAATTTTACCATTTATTGTAATCTTTTCAGGCTCTTTTTTTATATATGAAGATTTAATATTTTTTTTAAGACTTTTTTTTAAAACTACCCATACATATTTTATATCCTCATAAAAAGTTTCTGTATCAGTTTGAGTACTAATAACTTCATCATTTTCTTCTAACTGCAAATAAGTTTCTAATACTTCTTTCAATAAAATATATTGCTTTTGATCATAGTTAATATAGCTCAAATTTAGAAATTTTTCATTTTCTATCTGGCCATTCAAATCTACAAAAGATTTATGATCTTTTTTACTTATACGAGTTTCTATTTGAAACGATAATGTATTTAATTGTTTTAAAATTGCTGAAGTTTCTGCATCCGTTTCATCTAAATTAGAAAGTAAAAAATCTCCAAATTTCATTGTTGCCGTTCCTTTGGTTGTCATTTCATCCCAATTATATTGAGAACTATATGATGGTTTTTCCATAATCTCAAGACTATTTGTCCACATATCTAACGATTTTATCAAGGCATATTTTGGATAAAATTTCAAAAAGCAAAAAACAAGCACCAAAAAGAAAACACTAATAACAATACCTATTGTTATAGGAATCCATTTCTTTTTTTTGCTTGCTTTTCCCAATTTTGTAATACTTTTATTATCGAAAGTCTCTACTCGTTTCAAAGGCTCTTCTCGTACCATTTGATATGCATTTTGCTCTGTTTCATGTTGATGTTCAAAATGTGATTCTTCCATACTATCCACTTCCCTCTACTTTAGATTATACCAAAGTAACAAGAATATGTATAGAATTTAACATCCAACTTTATGAAAATCTAAACGTAATTTATCTGCTATTGTAACAATAAACTCTGAATTTGTAGGTTTCGCCTTATCTATGTCTACACTATGACCAAAAATTTCTTCCATTAAAGACCAATTACCTCTATTCCAACTAACTTCTATCGCATGACGAATCGCCCTTTCTACTCTTGATACAGTTGTATCAAATTTATCCGCCAATTCAGGATAAAGTTCTTTTGTTATTCCACCAATTGTCTCAGGTCGCTCAAAAATAATACCAATTCCTTCTCTAATATATTGATATCCTTTAATATGTGAAGGAATTCCTAGTTCATGCAACATTTTCGTAATTGAAATCTGTAAATTATTATAATAGAAATCAATATTTTTCGTTTCTTCTTTTTTTCTATTGGATTCTAGAATTCTTTTTTCTAAGTCTGATAATTCGAAAGGTTTTAATATAAAATAACTAACTCCATATTCTGACACTTCACGAATAACTTCACTAGCATTATAACTAGTGGCTACAATTACCTTTTTAGAAATACCTCTTTTTTTCATTTCTTCTAATACATAAATACCATCTTTTTTTGGCATAATTAAATCTAATATAATTAAGTCATAATGATCTTTTTCTTTATCAATTAGTTCAATTCCTTGTTCTCCATCATAGGCTTCAAAATCAATACTAATTGTTTCGTGATTTTTAAAATATTCTTTAACCATTTCTACTAAATTTAAATTATCATCTACCATTAAAACTTTTATTTTGTCCATCATTAATCTCCCTCTCTAGTACTGCCTTTATTGTATTTTTATTATACATCTTACGTCCATTTTACTACAAGAGCGAAAAAGTTCTAGTTTTGTCGAAAAGAAGAAGAAGTTACTTTTTTACAGCAACTTCTACAATTTTCAAAAACTTCTTAGCATCTGTCGATGCTCCACCAACTAAAAATCCAGATACATTTGGAATCATATTTAGCTCTTTAATATTTTGTTCATTAACACTTCCGCCATAAATGACTGGAATGTCTTCATAATGAAAATATTCAGATACAATACCTTTAATATATGAAATTGTATCTGTAATATCTCTATTTGTTGGAGTTACATTAGTTCCAATTGCCCAAACTGGTTCATAAGCAATGACAATATGATCAAAATCTACCTCTTCTAAATTACGAAGTGCATTTAGAATCTGACGTTTCAATACTCTAGCTGTTTTAAGCAGATTTTTCTCTTCTGCAGTCTCTCCGATACATAAAATAACTTCCAATCCATATTTCAACGTAACTACAACTTTTTTATTAATATCTTGATCTGATTCTCTAAAATATCCTCTACGTTCACTATGTCCTAATATTGCATATTTAACTCCCAATGATGCAATTTGAGCTGCCGAGATTTCTCCTGTATATGCACCACTATCTCTAAAAAACAAATTTTGTACCCCTACTTTATAAGACTGTTTTAAAAAGTATGGAATATATATGTTACTAGGACAAATAATTACTTGTTCTCCCAAATCACTAGAATTAATCTTCCTTAAATATTCACTAATATCTCCTGCAAGTAAATTCATCTTCATGTTACCAACAACAATTTTTTTACTTTCCATAGAATCCCCTCTTTATTACTCCTTCAATAGTTCCGACTAAAGAATTCGACGTCTCTCCATGATTGGTAATTGCAGTTTTATAAACATCGAGTACTCTTTCTGCAAAATACTTTGAGGAGTGTGTTTCGGCACTTACTCTAGCTTGCTTACTCATCTTAGAGAGTACTTTCTGATTATTTACTAAGTAGTCCACCTTCTTAAGATAATCTTTTAAATCTTCAAATAAGTATCCATTTAATTCATCAACCACAACAATTCTAAAACTATCGTCATTAATTGCTAATACTGGTAAGGAAGCAGCCATTGCTTCTATTACAGTAAGACCTTGCGTTTCTGTTTTAGAAGCAGTTGCGAAAAGATCTGCCGCTTCATAATAAAGCGGAATATCATCATATGGAACTTTTCCTGTAAAAATAACATTTTTTTCTAAATGATATTCTTTTACCATCTTTTTAAAGTGTCCCATATCTGGACCGTCCCCAACAATCAATAATTTCACATTGGGATGCTTTTTAATGATTTCTTTTTCACCTTCAATTAAAACATCTACACTCTTTTCTTTCCCTAGTCTTCCTACAAATAATATCACAAAATCGTCTTCTTGAATAGACAATTTCCGTCTTAATTCTAAAATTTGACTAATTTTAAAGTTTTCTCTGTAAAATCTGTCAATTTCAATTCCAGTTGGAATAATATGAACATTCCGATCTACTTTATATTTATCTTTAAATAAATCATAAGCTTTTTTTGTTGGAACAATTAATTCAGTTGCTGTTTTATCACAATAAAATTTTGTTAAATATTCCACGATTTTTTTACTAGTACCATTAAAATATCCTTTGGTAATATAGTGTACATAATCTTCATACATCGTATGATAAGTATGTACAATTGGAATATTCATTTGTTTTGCAATCAATCTTGCAAAAGTCCCTACTCCAAATTCCGTTTGAGAATGGATAACATCCAAATTCCAATTTTTAATCTTATTAATAACTCTTACAGGATAAATACCTGTTAATCGATAATCATAAATGCCAATTGGAATCCCTGGAAGTCTAATAATTTTATTGTCATCTTCATATTTATAAGATAAATTTTCATTATTAACTGTCACAATAAATACTTCATGCCCTAATTTTTCTAAAGCACCTTTAAGCATTACAATACTAGTAGATACTCCATTAATATATGGAGGATATGTATCTGTAAAAATTCCAATTCTCATAACTATTTCTCCTTTGTATTTAAAGCAATGGCACCTACTATAATTCCAAAATAATAAGTAATAAACCGCCAAACTAACATCACTGACTTTAATACACTTCCACTTAAAAAATTTCCATAAAAAGTTAAAAAGCTATATTCAAGTCCTCCTGTTCCTCCTGGTATTGGAACAAATGAACCAATCAACATAACATATGCTGAAGTAATAATTGTTAGTCCCCCTGATAAGCTTTGATAATCTCCCAATCCATAGAGAATCGTAAGAGGTATTAAATAAAGGCTCATTAAAGCAACTAAATTAAAAAAAATAAGTGAAACAAAATGTTTTTTATCTTTCATTAGTATTTTTGCACCGCTATGAAATCTCGTAATATAATTTTTCCAATTTTCACTAGTTTTTTCTGGGTTTCTTAAAAGTTTGATTTTTCCTAAAAAGTGAATCATTTTCTCTGCTATAAAGTAATTTATCTTTTTAGCAAACGCTACAATAAAAAGAACAATGATGACTAGTGTATTAATAATAAAACCAAGTGTTACTAACTGCTTTAAAAAGCCTACTTCTGGATAAAAATGACAAAAATAATTTGTTATAATTGCAAACACGCCTAAAATAACTAAGGCAATTTGATAAACAATAAAATCTTGAATAATAATATTTGTTCCATCTGTTATTTTAATACCTTCTTTTTTTAAGGAATATATTTGAAAAGGTTGTCCTCCACTTGCAAATGGTGTAATGCCATTAAAAAATTGAGTAAGTAAAATATTTCTAAATGCCTGACTCATTTTATAATCCTCTTTAAAATGTCTAGCAGTTTGATAAAGTACCAAAGACTTCATAAACCAATACCCAAATATTAAAAATATAGAAACCAAAAGCCACCAAATGTTGATGGTTAATATATTATGTACAATATCATTAAAATCATCCTTTAATGCAAAATATAGTACAACAATTGTCACTAAAATTAATAATAAAATACTAAGTTTGCTTTTAAGCTTCCCCTTCATAACATCAATCCTTTTTTATCGTTCTGTAATAATGCTAATGCCAGGTAAATCCTTTCCTTCAAGCATTTCTAAAGAAGCTCCTCCTCCTGTTGAAATGTGAGTCATAAATTCTTTATACCCAAAGTTAATAGCTGCAGATGCAGTATCTCCTCCACCTAAAATTGTAATTCCATGATTCTGCTTTAATATTTCACAAATCCTTTTTGTTCCTTCACTAAAAGCAGGTTCTTCAAATATACCAACAGGACCATTCCAAATAATTGTTTTACTAATATCTAAATACTTTTTAAATAATTCTACTGTTTTAGGACCAATATCAACGCCAATATCATCAGAATCAAAGTCTGTTTTAATTATTCCATCTTTACTATCTAATGATTTGGTGCACAAAGAATCTACTGGCAATATTATTTTATCACAATATGAAGATAAAATTTCCTTACAAAATTGTAAGTTTTCATCATCACATAAAGAGGATCCTATTTCTTTTCCTTGAGCTTTTAAGAATGTGTAAGCCATTCCACCACCAATCAAAATAAAATCAGCTTTATGAACTAAATTTTCAATAACACCTATTTTATCATTTACTTTTGATCCACCTAAAATAACAGTAAATGGTTGTTCTGGATCATTGATAGCTGGTTCTAGATATTTTAATTCTTTTTCAATTAAAAAACCAATTCCATTTGGTAATCTTGAAGCAACTCCAACATTAGAAGCATGCTCCCTATGACTAGTTCCAAAAGCATCATTAATGTAAATATCTCCTAATTCTGCCCAGTATTTTCCAAGTTCTGCATCACTATGGCTTTCTTTTTTTCCATCAACATCTTCAAATCTCGTATTCTCTAAAAGCACAATGTCCCCATTTTTCATATTGGCTACTGCTTCTTCTACTCTTTTTCCTCTTGTTTCATAAACAAATAAAATTGGTTTTTCAAGCAGTTCACTAAGTCTAACTGCAACTGGTCTAAGAGATTTTCCATTTTTATCCTCTTCTGTTTTTATTCTTCCCAAATGTGAAAGTAATATTACTTTAGCTTCATGAAGAACTGCATATTTAATAGTTTCTAAACTCTCTTTAATACGATTATCATCAGTAATCATCGAATCTTTCATCGGAACATTAAA
Organism: uncultured Bacilli bacterium; assembly: GCA_949505625.1. GTDB lineage: Bacteria > Bacillota_I > Bacilli_A > RF39 > UBA660 > MGBC102946. Next base: position 1,985 of record CATBQD010000022.1, on the reverse strand, counting down.
ATCAACTCTAATAATTACTTTTTTGCCTTTCAAATCATAATCACGAATTGTTTTTTTCATAATATCACCTTTCTATTAATGAGCTGTATAAGAATAATCATAACTTCCATCTGCTTTTCTAGTTATTTTAATTGTATCAGATGAACTTACTTTAGTATCTGTTTTTGGATTTACCATATTTGATTTTATATATCCATTTTCTATTAGCTCTTGCATTGTAATTGTATAACTTCCATTTGTAATTGCTAAGTTAGGATAGTTATCAATATTTAATTGTACATAAGATTCTGTTGCTAATTCAATATCAGTTAAAAATCTCTGATATTCCTTTTCATCATCTCTTTTTAACATTCCAATTACCGATGGAACTACGAAAGCTAATATTGTTGCTATAATTGCTATAATCCCCAATAATTCTACAAGTGTAAATCCCTTTTTACTTTTCATTTTAATCACCTATCTTTACCTTATTACTATTTTATAACAAATTAATATATTTTACAAGAAAAAGAAAAAGGCTTAATAGCCTTTATAAATCTATATAAGTAGCCCCCAATATTAGAATAGAAATAGAAATGAAGTGAAATATTGAGGGCTATCCTAAACACAAGATGATTTTTTGAACATATCTTTTCTTCTCTTGTGGTTAGACATTATTTATTCATCGAGCAATACTACTCGAAATGATCGTTTATCTGATCCATTTTCACTATTGTAAGCAAATATTCCTTGTTCATTTTCATATGCATTAGCATGACCACCACGCATAAGCCAAGTATAGCTATATACATTTCTATCTTGATACCATTTACCGGTTTCCTCAAACGCATGTCCATAGCAAACCTCACTACCACAGAAATTTCCATGACTATCTCCATTCAGAATATCAAAATACTTATCGGCTGGATATATTGTAAATCCGGCTGCTGACATCAGAGTATCTTTGTCATAACCCCCTATATTATATGCCATTACATGTTCCCATCCACCACCACTCATATCATAAATTCCATATATCGTTCCAGTTGTACTAGCTCCTGTTCCTATTCCTTCCTGATCATAGGTATAAGTACAAGTAGTCACTGGCGAAAGCGAAGGTATCGTTGGTAGTCCAGAACTACAACCTGTCATTGACGATCCATTATTATTAATATATATTTCTTTATTTTTCCCACTATAAGAAGCATTTCCATATTTTCCATATTTACTTTGTGATAAATATGCTACAGCTCCCCATTCACTATTTCTCATAGCGTGTGAATCTGCGCTTACCAAAATCCCATATAAGTTATTACTTTGGCTAAATAAACGTGAAACATTAAATGCTGTACTAACTATCCCACTTTGACCAGTCGAATTAGGCTTAATAGTTGGCATTTCTTCTGTTCCAGTCGTCTCAAATTTTCCAACCCATATTCCTGATAATTCTGTTTGACCAAATTTAAAAGCTGGGTGAACTTTATAATTTATACTTGCAGTCGTTTTATCTTGAGCAATAAAACGAATACCTATTGGTCCTGGCTGCTCCTTAGTTCCACCTGCATAATTATCACCTAAATTGGTATATTGATACTCATATCTTGGTATCCATACAAAATATGCATTTATTGCTTCTTCTGGAATTGGAGTACCAATCTCCACATTTCTATATTCACTATTTACACTTACTGCATTTGCCCACATTTGAATATCATAGTCATACCATTTATTAGTAATATCATTTTCAGATTTATATTTTACTGCTATTAATCCATTAGATAAAGTTGGTACATTTCCTACACTACCATGATCATTTATATCCGCACGTACCCAACCAACATAAGATTCTACTGTAATTGTTCTTGTCTTTGTTTCTATATTTCCAGCTTCATCTTTTGCGGTATATGTAATCGTATATGTTCCTGGTACTGCACTTAATGTCCCACTTGTAGTCACTGTTGGTGTACTATGATTATCACTTACTGTTACTCCTGTCATCAAATTAT
>CATBQD010000021.1 GCA_949505625.1 uncultured Bacilli bacterium | reverse complement strand
ATAAAGAATTTGAGGGGACTCCATGACAGACAATATCAACCGTCACTAATTTTTCTTAAACTATATCAAGAAATAAAATATCTTTCATATATATAAAATTGTATTTTATTATTTTGATAAAATAATTAAATCCTTTTTCTCATATCTATTATGGTCTTTTAAGCTTTTCTTATATTTCCAGCACTTAATTGCATCATTTAAATTTTTATTTTTATTGTCATGAAAGAAATCTCTAATATAGGTGTTGTATTCAAATTGTTTATCAATAGTTGTTTTACTATTTTTCTTATCTTCTAATATTTTATAATATGCCTCTATTGACTCTTGATAAGTCTTTCCTGTATTATTCTTTAACCATTTTTGAAATAATACATTAAAGGAAAAACTTTTTCCAATTTGTTCTTTATAAAACTTTCTATGACGTTCAGAACAAACAAAATTATTTTCTATTTTAGTATCAAGAGTAATAATATCTGGCATGTTTGTTTTTTCTTTTTTATGAGTTTTAAATGTCTTGTTCCCAGTTTCTAAATACTCTATGATTCTATCTGTTAGTTCTTCTTTATTACCAATACTCTGTAAATTATTGTTTTTACAAAAATTTATCAACTCCTCTTTTAAATAATAATAATTTTTAAAAGTATCACTATCTAAATTTTTATCTAATATGGGTCTTTCCATCATAATAAACCTCACTTTCAAAACGTAATTTATATTAATGCTTATTTTCTTCTATTGCTCTTTTACTATTTCTATAAAACATACTAGAAACAATTGCAAATAACATGGGTATCACTATATATCCAACATTATTTAATCTTTTCGTTATTACCATAAATGCTCCAGTAATTGCGAATATTGCAAAAACAATATATAGTATCAAAAATATCTTAATTTTAACTTGCTCTTTTTTTATATTCATAACGATTAATCTCCATTTCATATTCCAATTTACTATTTTAATTTTATTTCAATTTTATAATAATAAATAAAATGAAAACAAAATAAAATTAAGCCTATAATCCAAATTAATTGCCCTATACCTGTACCATTATTTTCTGGATAGAAATAATTAATTACAAAATGAATAGGAACTAAAAGAACTGCAATTATTAACCATATTATTTCTATTTGACGATACGCTTTTTTTACATTTTCTTGTTTTTTTCGTAATTCAATTAGGTTTTGTTCTGCATTTTCTTTATACTTACATTCATCTAACTTCATACCGCTTAATAACTCATTCACACTAATTTCAAGTTCTTTACATAATTCAAGCATATTTGACATGTCTGGTGTTCCTCTACCATTTTCCCATTTGGAAATTGTTTTAAAATTAACTCCTAATTTTTCTCCTAGTTCTTCTTGTGTCATATTTTTACTTCTACGAAGTTCTGCTATAAATTTTCCGATTTTTTCTTGATTCATTTTCTTTCCTCCTAAAAAAAGAATAACATTTTAATATTTAAAATAACACCACTTTATCGTAGAGTATTAATATTTTAGCTCATTTTCAAATAACTATTTTCCTGTTAAATTGATTATATCAAAAAAAGAACACCATTTATAGATGCTCTACTAAATAAATTTTAATTTATCTTTGTGATTTATAATCAATGTTTAATAATTTTGCTTGTTTACACAAATCACTCGTTTTTATTATATTTTTTTGACCATCTTTTATAAAATAAGTACCACATTGTCTAAATTCAAAATCTACATTTTTTCTAATACATTGTTCTCTAATATCTAACACCCAATTATAATCTAATGGTCTTGCTTTATAATCTGATTCTCCGCCAACAACAACTAATTCTATATTATCAAGATATTTCTCTATATTTATTTTTTCAAGCAAAGGTTGAGCAGTAATACATTTGTGCTTTATCGGCAAATCTTTAAATATTGATAATTTATAATCAGCATTTTTTTGATTTTCAATAGTGCAACATACAACTACATTATCATAGCCATCTTTCCAATCATCAGGAATACAACTCATAAATCTATCAATTCTTTTTGTCAAGAATAAAAAAGTACAATCATTTCTTTCTTTTATCATTTTCCAGCATTCTTTTCTCCACTCATCTGCTTCTTCAATTAGAAAATCTGTTGAAAAACATAAATAAACAATCCCAGATTTCATTTTATAATTTCCATTCTTTAACTTTTCTAGTGGTTTATTGAAATCTTTTGTTTTTATAATTTCGTTTGTATCTATATTTCTTTTAAAATCTCCTTTATGAATATAGCAATACAAACAACCATCACTACATTTTTTACAACCTCGCCACGGATTCCACATTGCCATATCACACACCTCCATAAAATATCATTTATTGCTCATTCAAACGTTTTGCAAACCGTTCTATATTTTCTTTTAATATTTTTATTTCTTTATTTTTATCTATATTTTTACTTACCATTTTTACAATAAACTTATCGAGACCTTTTTGATTTTTCATATCTATCTCGCCTCCAAAAGTATCATAAATAATTGCATTATCTAACAAATCCTTTGGAATATTTTGTTTATAATAATTTTTCCAATTTTCACTAAAACCACAACAAATAAAGTATGCTACTTTTTTCGATTTCAAGGTTTCAATATTACTAATCAAAAATTTCTTTATTTTTTTATCTATCATTCCCATTCTAATTGGCGTACCTATAATAATTAAATCATATTTATCAATATCTTCATGTTGATTTAATATATTTACCATTTTAGAATTCTCTAATTGCCTATTTATTTGACTAGCACACTTTTCTGTTGTACCAGTTTTACTAGCATAAATAATTAAAGTATTCAAATTTCTTTCCTCCTATTATCTTTCTTCCTTGCTATGATATCCTTGATTTATCCCTTTACTGTAAAAAAATATCATATGAATTACTTTTTTAATTCAATCATTCTATCAAAAATAACTATTATATCATTTACAAAAGTATTATAATGTAATCATATTTAAAAAGCAACACCATAGTTTAAATCAGTTCTAAAAAATAAAGAATAGATATAGTATCAAGAACAGTTGTCAAAATAATTCATTATTCTTTGTTCTTATCATAAACATAATTGATATAAATGACTTTACTATCAAGAAAAATAAAAAGGAAAATTCTTTATAGTTTCTTCCTTTTTTATTTACAAAATATAATTTATAATTCACAATAACAAAATTTTATACTTTTTTTCTTGTTAGAACAATTCCAATAATTGCTATAATAAAAATAATTGGCGCTATCCTAATAAATAACCATTCAACAGAATGAAAAGTAACTCCTAAAACTGCATTTTCAGGATTACTATAATCCCATCCTAAATATGGACTATCTAATAATATAAGACTCATAAAAGTTATAATGATAATCACACATAACAAAATCAATAACCAGTGTATTATTTTTCTTCTTGAATTCCTTCTTTCTGAAAGTTGTAAATTTATGATTTCTAATTTTTCAGAAATTACTTTTATATCATCAACTTTAGATTCAGAAATATTTTCTCCAAGTAAAGTGCTTACGGGAGTTTCAAGTATATCTGATATAGAAATCAGCATTTCAGAATCTGGGACTGACAAGCCTTGTTCCCATTTTGAAATTGTTTGCCTTACAACATGTAACTTGATAGCGAGTTCTTCTTGTGAAAGTCCTTTTGATTTTCTGATGGTTTTAATATTTTCTTTTAACATCTTCACACCTTCCCTTCTTCAAAATAATTGTATAACGGATAAATCGTTGCTACAAGCAATGCATATTAACATTGATAATTATAAAATATCATTTAATATGTTAGTAAAAATATTACAAATTATTACTTTTTTGTTAATTCTGTTCTAATAAAAATATCTATTTTATAGACTTTCTATTTTCCCTTATTGCTTTTTTACTATTTTTATACAAATTTCACACTTCTATTTAATATCTATTTTTATATTCTATTTTTGCTAACTCTATTATTTTCTTTGTAAATTCACTTTTTCCTAATGTATATAAATCCCTATTTGGTTTATATTTATGATATAGTTCTTCTTTTAATCTTTCATATTGTTTTGCTATTTCATAATTGTCATTTAGATAATCTCTAAAATATAATTCATCACAATCACCATATTTCTTTATATGAATATGAAATATTTCTTTCTCGTAACCATTCATTGTATAACCCTTGTTAAAAGATATTTTGCTAGATTTTTCACTCATCATGATATAATCATTTTTTAATAGAATATCTTTAATAATCTGAAAATCTTTTTGCTCTACTTCTATTAAAATATCAACGATTGGCTTTGTTTTTATATTTTTTATAGATGTACTACCAATATGACTAATTCTTTTCATATGATTTTTTAATAACATTTCTAAATGATTTTTTTCGTTTAAATATTGCTTTTCAAATTTTATATCATAATCAACAAAAATGATTGGAAATAAAGTCCATAATTCTTCTAAAGTTAAATCCTTTAAATCCATTATATCAGCTCACTTTCAAAATGTAATTTGTGTGTTTACCTCTCTACTCATTTTAGTAATGATTCATTAGCTTTTAAGTTTTGCTTTACTACAACTTTTTGTAATTAATTTCATAATGTTTACTCATTACTATTTTTAATACTATCATTATAGCATTTTTAAAATGATTTATATATACATGATAAGAAAAAGAACATCTTTTATAGATGCTCTAACTCTTAACTTCTTCTCGTAGTTATTTAAACTTTATAAATACGATATACAAACTAAATTATATTATCGATTTTAGCAAATTCACTAATTCATCTTGAGTAATATTTGTGGTCTCAATATCAAAGTTATAGCCTTTATATGTGAATTCGGTAAAATAAATCTCTTCATATTGAAATATTTTAAATTTAATATTATTAATAATCGTTTCTTTACTATCTTCTTCACTAAAACGATAATCCCTAAGTGGTTTATTGGTTTCTGAGAATGCGATGCGAATATCTTTTTTATATTCTTCATTAAAATAAGCATAAACATAAGAATTTAAAACATTATATTCACTATTTTGGTCTTTTCTAGTATAAATACCGTATCGTTGAAACTTGTTTAACTCTTTTGGAATTTCAATATCATTAAATATTTCTATAACTGAAATATTTAATTCATCAAAGGCAATCTCTTTTACCTTTGCATCTATCCTTGTTGCACCTACTCTATTTAGATGATTAATATGAAGTTCTATATTTTTTTCTTTGTCATTATAAGTAGTTCCTGGGCTTAATATTTGGCTACTACTATTTGTTTGCTTCATAAATAGCACGCCCATAATAATAGCTATCAAACACATTGGAACAACTGATAATTTCCATACATTATTTTTCATACTTTCTCCTTCTACCTTTTTCATTATTTTATTGTAATTATCTCTTTTATTAAAATCATTACTTACTATTTTTTTTAATTTTTCTTTATTGGTCATTTTGTTACACATCCTTTCTAAAAGTTACGTATAATTCTTTTAATGTCCTATAAATTAAATTTTTTATATATGATTCACTTACTTTTAAATTGTTTGATATCTCCTTAATAGATAAATCTAATACATAATATAAATAAAATACTTTGGGAATATCTTGATTTTTTTTCTTCTTCATATATTTCCAAATAGTATCCCAATCATCATTTTTTATAAGAAGGTCCTCTAAATTAATATCATCTTCTATGGTATCAATAAGTTCTATATCTTTATCATTTTTATCAAACAAAGATATTGTTTTTATCTTCTCTAATAATGTATAATGCTTTTTTATTTTATTAATTGCAATCCCTATAAGGTAACTTTTGATATTACTTTCTGATAATTCTTTTTTATTTAAAATCTTCCAAAATTCTAAGTATGTTTCCTGCAAAATGTCATTTGCATCATTTATGTTATGACATTTTATAATAATATACTTAAATATATCAGAGTAAGTTCTATCATATATATCGTTAAACTTATATAGGTTAGATTCGCTAGCCATATTCATCACCTACAATATAATAATCCTTAATTTTTAAGAAAAAGTTTCAAAAAAAGTAAATTAATTTTCATAATCTACTTTTCATTTATAAAATAGATATTTATATTATTTTACAATTTATCTATTTTATTACTTTCTGAAATCGGAACATTTCATCATTTGTATCAGAATTAGGGTCTTTATGTTTCATATTATAAAATTCTACGATATGAAAGCCACATCTATTTACATAAAAATGAATATTTCTTTTTTCAAAATATGGAGTAACTGTCTCCCAGACTTTTGTATTTGGATATAATGCTTCAATCTCATCCCAAATAAACTTTCCAATTCCTTTACTCTGTATTCCATATTTCACATACAAAAAATCTAAATGATTAATATTTGTTTCATCGTTTATATTTACAATAGCTCCTCCTACTATTTCATCATTTAATACAGCTTTATATGCTTTCGCATTAGCTTCATTTAAAGAACTATCTATATCTTTTTCTGACAATATTTCATCATTAGAAGTGTATTCATTCGATTTGTCTTCTGCTCCTAATTGAAAGGATTCCTTCATATCATGTTTAAATATTTTTAAATCTTCTTTTTCTAATGGCAATAATTTTAAATTCATATTTTCCTCCTTTTTAAAATATAATTCATACTATTCAAATGTCATTATATTATAAAAAGAATATCTTTCATAGATACTCTATTCATAAATTATAATTTATTATTTCCACTCATCAGAAAATCCTTTTAACTCCTTTTTTGTTTCTTCTGATAATTTATTAAAATCTGTATCAGTTATTGCTCCCTCAAGAGTGTATAAATGAACTAGACATACTTCTGGAAATCTCATTTTTAGTTGAAAGAAAGCTTCTTTACTACCAACGCTTTTTAGCTCTTCTGCCGAATGAATACCTATTATTTTTAATTTTCTTTCTAATTCTTTTCCTATATTTTTCATAAATGTTAATTCTGTCACATTATCATACTCCTAAATTATAAATTTAAATTTTTTATTTCAATTAAATATACTACATAAATCTAGCATCATTGAGACATTTGGCTTCTATTTTATGTTTGAATGATACAATACTTTTTTCTTCTAAATATAATGAAAAATAATCTATCGTTTTTTTCCAACAACCTCATTATCACAATCTGTAATTGCTAATGGTTTCATAGACTCAAACATAAAAAAGAAATCTTCATGCATAAATCTAAAAATATCTATATCTTTTGCTTTTTGATAAATATATAATGCGACATCATAAGCACTTAAAATATTATTGTTAGTATCTGTAATTACATTTAATCTTGATTTGTCTATTTCCATTGGAAGTTTCATATCATAGCCAGTTAAACCACCAATTTTTGCTTTTTCAAGTTGTTCTTTATCAAGTTCTACTCGTAAATATATCTCATCTTGTAATTTTCTAACCATTGCTTTACATGCTATATCTTTTGGAATTAAACTGTTTAATCTAAAATCTGGAACTTCAAGAAAATATTTTTTATATTCTTCGGGAATGGCAGATATTTTCATTTTTGTACAAAACATATGGATAAATGAATTAATGATTCCCATAATACCTTTTCCACCTTTTGACACAGAAACATTTGGCTCATCACCTACTAATTGGCTTGCTACTCCAACAGAAGGAAGTAATCCATTATTTAATATACTATATATATTTTCTTTATTGGTAAAATGAAAATAATCATTATTTAAATCACAATTATTTATATTTATACTCATATTTTTCTCCTTAGTAAGTTTACTATTTATAGTTTGATTATAACACATTTTTTTATATTATAAAACTTGAATCATAAAATTCAAGTTTGTCATTCAATTTAACGCGATTAAAAAACTTATTTTGAACTCTTATACAAAAGTAGACTTATAAACATCAAATCTGTTTATATTTTAACGAATTATAACTTTTATGGTAATAATCATTTAATATATTATTAAAATTCTTTTTCTAAAAAATGATTTAAAAAATCAACAATAGTTATTTCTTTACCTTCAAACAAAATTCTATCAACATTTTGACTATTTATAAGCATAGTCCCTTTTAACATATCATATTCTACGCAACAATAATCATCTATCTTAAGTAATTTATCATTTAGTTTTATTTCAGGTATATTATAAATCATTGCAAGCTCACTTCCTATATTTTTTTCTTTTACTCTGAATAGATGGCCACAATATAAACATAAGTGAGTTCTATGTGGTGTATAGGCAAACTGTCCATTATCAGAATGATATCGGCCACAATGACTACATTTTACTATTTCTAAAGGCACATTATTTAATTTACTCAACATTATCCCACCGAAATCTTTATAAGTTAATATAGAATTATCATATTCTAAAACTCCATTAAATTCATCATTATTTATTATAATTGTTGGTATAACACTTTCTAAAATATTTTCATATCTAACTTTTATATTTTGAATTTCATTTTGCTGAATACTTAATTTATTATTGTATATTTCTTTATTATCCCAAAGACATTCATCAAGTTTGTTTCCTAGCTTATCATAAGCAAAAGATTTATGAACAGTACAATAATATTTAGTTATTCCTTGTCTTGATTTTCCAATATATTCTATATTACATTTCATAGTTTTATCTCCCTTGAATTTTATTTAGTATCAATTTTATTTTTCTTTTCACTTTCAATTTGCAATTTTTTTCTTTCCTTTGATAATTCTTTTAAACTTTTCTTAGGGGTAGGACAATTTTCAGGCAATACACCGCCAAGTTTTTCTATTGTGTTTCTTACTTCTTTTCCTACCTCATAATGTGTTTTATTTGCATTTATTTCTGTTTTTACGTTATCTTTTAAAAGTTTTTGTTTTGTTTGATTTATTCTAAATAAGTTTGCAATTAATTCATCTTCATCCATATTATCCAAAATATCTTCACGATAACGAAGACCTTTTCTCTTTGCAATATCATCTGCAGTTTCTCCATTATATAATCCTTTATAACCATAATTGTGAAACCTATCAAAATTTTTAACTCCTGCATTTTTAGCTGTTTGATTTAAGGAATAATTTCCTTTTTTAGTTAAATTTCTTTGATAAAACCTTTTTTCATCCTCTGATAATTTATCATATTCTTCTTCTAAAATTTCTTGTTTTCTTGTTTGTATAGCAAAATAAGTTTGTGCAAGTGCTATGCTTTCTTTTCTGGAATCTCCATTTTGAGCAATTAGATAACACGCATATCTTGATAGCTCATAATCACCAATTACTTTTGTTGCACCTTTAGGCATTTTTATCGTTTTGTCGATGTCGACAAAATGTTCTGAAACATTAATATTACTATTAATACAAGCATTTTTTGCTTTATTAATAACTCCTTCAAATTTTCTCCATTCTTTATAATTTAAAACAACTTGTAATTCTCTAGCAATCCAATATTCATTACCATATTCATTAATATGTTTTATATTTTCAAAAGTAGTGATGTTTTCACCTTTCACGATTTCTATTTTATTCAAGTTAATTCCCCCCTTCCAACTATATTATACTATGAATTTAAACTATTCCCTAAAAACAGATGAAAATTTTATCATAATTCTAGTATATTAAAACTCGAATCAGAAAAGGTTCGAGTTATCATTCACTTTAGTGCGATTGAAAATCTATTTTGAACTCTTATACAAAAGTAGACTTATAAATATCAAGTCCATTACTATTTTACCGAGTTATAATTTTCATTGCAATTGTCCTTTTAAAAATTTATCAATCTAGTGTAGAAATTGTAATTTATCTTTTAAAACTACCTACAATAGTTCCTTTTTGTAATATGTGTCCTTCTATTGATTTTAATAGTTTCCTTTTCATAATATTAGAAGATAAACTTAATACATTATCTAACGAATATATAGTAAATTTATAATTATGCTTTTGAAATTTAGGTGGTTTTGGTCCTGCGTATTTGTGAAATCCATAAGCAATTCCTTGTTTAACATTTTCCATATTCCCAACGTTTTCAGGAATAATAGGTCCTGCTTTTATATTCCAAGCAATCCAATGTGTATAATTCTTTATAGGATGACTTAAATCTTCTAATATTACTACTAGGCTTTTGGCTTCAGTTGATAAATTTTTAATTTTAAATTCTGGAGATACATTTTTACCGTACCCTGTATATTCTATTGGAATCATATCTCCATCTTTAAAAACTGTTTCAATTACCAATTTATCATAATTCATAGTTTCACACTCCTAAATTGTCATTTATTTTTCTAATATTGTATTCAATAAATCTTTATCAATATTTGTTAATTCATATTTTTTTTCATTTATTTCAATCTCAAAATAATGACCAGGATTATATAGAATTTTAGCAATGCTATTATTATTAACATCAAACAGTTCCAATTCATATTTAGGCGATGGGAGTGTTACTGCTCCAGTCCATACTTTTGAATTATTTATTACTGTCAAAAATTCAGTTATTTCCTTTTCCTCTGTAATTGATTGATACCCATTAACTTTTATATTTTTTGTTTTTGATATAGTATCTTTTATTATATTTGGTAATTCAAGAGTTCCTTGTTTTTGCAATGTAAATGTACCAAGATTATTATCACAATGCATTATTGCAATTAAATCCTTTTCTTCACCTAGTTTACAAATTATTTGATTATTTTTATCATCACTTGGTATTAGTACAATTTCATTATTTTTATTAATTGTAAATTCTCCATTTAATTCATTATCATTTTTAAAAAAAGCAAACTTATTTTTCCCTGTACCATGAAAATTAATGAAAGCATCTTTAATATGCTCATATTCCCCTTTACTATTTATTTTCGTTAATATCCATGCTGTTTCAGTATTCTTTAATAATTCTATAGTGTCTCCACAAATACATCCTTCACAGCATTCATCAATATCATTTGTTTTTGTATCTACAGGAGTATTCCCAAGATTTACAGTTTTTCCATTAAAACTTTCTCTACCAGTGACATCTTTATAAATAGTATAGTAAATTATACCTCCAATAAATGCTAATAAAATTAAAATCAAAACTCCTATTATTATTTTTTTCTTATAATCCATAAATCAGTTTCTCCGTTCTTTTCCACACATTACTATTTCTGCATCATTTTGCTATAATCAATTATACCATCTTTTAGTTAATTAATCATTACATCCATATAAGCTTATTTACTTTATATAAAATCAATAAGTTTTTGGTATAAGCACATATAAAAAAGTGACAACAGGATATGAAAAAAGCCCATAATATCAAATATTATGAACTTTTCTATATAGTAATCGCAAATAATGCGACTTTTAACCTCAATGGTGCAAGAGAAGGGACTTGAACCCTCACAGAATTACTTCCACAAGCACCTCAAGCTTGCGTGTCTACCATTCCACCACTCTTGCAAGTAGTTAGACAAATTGTCTAACTATTTTTTTTAACTTCTAAATAAACATCATGTCCATTAATATCAAAGTTTTCTTTCAAACTATCTTTACTAGTAATAGAAAGTGCTAATGTTTCTTCTTTCATATATTCTAAATTATTCATAATTGCTTTTTCTACTTCTTCATCGGCATGATAATAAACATCAATACGGTCTGTAATTTCAAAATCATTTGACTTACGAAGTTGCTGAATTTTAGAAACTAGTTCTCTAGCAAATCCTTCTTCAATTAATGCTTCACTTAGTTCTGTATTTAAAATAATGAAATTATTATTTAACATTCCTACATTGAATCCTTCTTTTGACTCAATTCTAATATCTACCATTTCACTAGTTACTTCAAAAGTTTCTCCAGAAAGAGTCACTGAAATGGTTTCATTATTTTGAAGCTTATTAACTTCTTCTACAGATAAAGAAGATAAAACATTTCCAAATTCTCCTACTTTAGGTCCTAATATTTTTCCAACTACTTTGAAATTTGGTTTTACAATATAATTCATATAAAGATTTAAATCATTTGTAAAGATTACTTCTTTTACATTTAATTCTTCTTTTATTAGTTGTGTTAAATCATTAATTAAATCTTTATTTTTTCCATCGATTAATGCTTCACTGATTGGTTGACGAACTTTAATTTTAGCTTCTTCTCTAACATAACGTCCTAAAGAAATTAAATCACGAACCAAATCCATACGTTTTTCAATCTTTTCATCAATCATAGATTCTTCACAAACTGGATAATCCTCTAAATGAACAGATTCTTTATTTGTTAACGCTCTATAAAGTTCTTCGGTTACAAACGGAATAAACGGAGCTGCTAATTTACAAATTCCTAATAATACTTCATAGGTTGTTCCATAAACAGCTTTTTTACTAACAGTAAGTTCACTTTCCCAGAACCTTCTACGATTTCTTCTAATGTACCAATTTGATAAATCCTCATTTACAAAATTGTTAATTGCGCGTACTGCTTTATTCAAATCATATTCATCCATAGATTCCGTTACGAATTTTATTAATTTATGATATTTAGATAATAACCATTTGTCAATTTCTTCTAAATCCTCATAATCAACATGATAGCTTCTTGGGTCTACTTCATCAGTATTCGCATACATCTGAAAGAATGTATAAGTATTTTTTAATGTATTAAAGAATTTAGATTGTACTTCTTTTACTCCATCTTCATCAAACTTTAAAGGAGTCCATACAGGAGAAGCATAAAGCATATAGAATCTAATTGGGTCTGCTCCATATTTTTCCATTAATTCAAATGGGTTAATTGCATTTCCTCTACTCTTATGCATTTTGTGACCAAATTTATCTAATAATAAATCATTTACTAAAACATTTTTATATGGTGTTTTTCCTGTAACAAATGTTGAAATAACAAGTAATGAATAGAACCATCCTCTTGTTTGGTCAATTCCTTCAGATATAAAGTCAGCTGGGAATTGGCTTTCAAATAATTCTTTATTTTCAAATGGATAATGATATTGAGCAAATGGCATGGAACCAGAATCAAACCAACAATCAATAACATCTTTAATTCTTGACATTTCTTTTCCACATTTTTTACATGTAATATGAATGTCATCTACATAAGGTCTATGTAATTCAATATTCATATCTATCTTTTCTATTGCTTTTTCTACTAATTCTTCTCTTGAGCCAATCATTTCTTGATGCCCACAAGAACATTTCCATAACGGAATCGGTGTTCCCCAATAACGATTTCTAGAAATTGCCCAGTCATTCATATTTTCTAGCCAATTTCCAAAACGTTTTTCTCCAACATAACTTGGATACCAATTCACTGTATTATTTTGTTCTATAATTTTATCTTTAATTGCAGTTGTTTTAATATATAAACTTGGTTTTGAATAGTAAACTAGTGGAGTTTTACATCTCCAGCAATGAGGATAATTATGTACCATTTTTTGCTTTTTAAATAGTTTATCTTCACTTGCTAAATATTTAATGATTTCAACTTCTAATTCTGAATCAACAACAAGTCTACCTTTCCAAGGTCCTTCTGTATAACATCCATTTTCATCAACTGGATTTATCATTGGTAAATCATATTTTAATCCAACCTCATAGTCATCTGCACCAAAAGCTGGAGCGATATGAACAATACCTGTTCCATCTTCCATCGTTACATAATCAGCGCATGTTACAAAGAAAGCTTTTTTATTTACATTAATAAATGGTAGTAGTTGCTCATATTCAAGGTGTTCTAAATCTTTTCCTTTGTATGTTTTAACAACTTCATAACCTTCTCCTAAGACTTTATCTGCTAGCTTTTTCGCAACAATAAAGTTGTATCCTTTTGATAAACATTTTACATATTCTTCATTCGGATTTACACAGGCAGCAACGTTTGCTATCAAAGTCCAAGGAGTTGTTGTCCAAACTAGTAAATAAGTATTATCTTCACTAGTTACTTTTAATGGTACTGTTACCGTATTAACACTCACTTCTTTATAGCCTTGTGCGACTTCATGACTTGCAAGCCCAGTTCCACATCTTGGACAATATGGCAAGATTTTTAGACCATCATAAATGTAGCCCTCATCAAACATCTTCTTTAAAATCCACCATTCTGTTTCTATGTAATTATTATCATAAGTAATATATGGATTTTTTAAATCGATAAATTGCCCCATTTCTGTTGTAAAATCTTTGAAAGCTTTTTCGTTTTTCCACACACTTTCTCTACATTTTTCATTAAATTCTTTAATTCCATATTTTTCAATATCATTTTTTCCTTCAAATCCAAGTTCTTTTTCTACTTGAACTTCTACTGGTAAACCATGAGTATCCCAACCTACTTTTCTAAGTACACGATACCCTTTCATTGTTTTATATTTACAAACAGTATCTTTCAAAAGCTTCGCCATCATATGATGGATTCCAGGCATTCCGTTAGCAGTCGCTGGACCGTCATAGAAAACAAAATCTTCTTTTCTATTTTGAATACTTTTATTTAAGATATCTTTTTCTTCCCAATAGTTGGAAGTTACAGATTCTAATTCACTATTCTTTCCTTTTTCTAATTCTTTAAATTTTTCCATAAAAACCCTCCTAACCAAATATTACATATGCATAATAAGTAATAAATGTAAATATCATAATGATTCCTTCTTTTTTACTGATAACTTTATCATTGCTTGCAGCTACAAAAAGCATAAGCGCTGAAACTAAGAATAAAACCAAATCAACATAAGAGAATCCGACTCCTGAAATTCCACCAAATAGTGCAACTGGTAATCCTAGTACAATACCAATATTAAAGATATTACTTCCTATAATATTTCCAATTAATAAGTCTTGTTCTCCTTTTCTAGCTGCTACTACTGATGTTACAAGTTCAGGAAGTGATGTTCCGAGTGCGATTACTGTTAAAGCAATCATTCTTTCACTCACTCCAAGATATTCTGCAATACTACTTGCACTCTCTACTACAAAATGACTTCCAGCCATAACACCAATTAACCCTAAAAGTGTGAAAATAATAGATTTGTACATTGGATATTTTGGATTATCCTCTAATGTATTTGGGTCATCTGCTTCTGTTTTCTTTCGAATAATTGAAAATAGATAATAAATAAATACCATAAAAAATAACAAAATAACAAATCCATCTGAATGACTAATCATATTTACTTGAGACTGGTCAAACAAATTATCAACAAATAAAGTAACCAATAGTAATGATAACATAATGGTAATTGGTAATTCTTTTCTAATTGTATTACTTTTTACACGCAATGTACAAAATAAACTAGATACTCCTAATATTAATAATATGTTGATAATATTACTTCCAATGACATTTCCTAAAACCATATCTCCACTATTAGACATTAGTGCTTTCATAGAAACCGCTAATTCAGGAGCACTTGTTCCAAATGCTACAATTGTAAGTCCTATTACCAATCTTGAAATATTCAAATTTCTGGCAGTAGAAGATGCTCCATCTACAAAAACATCTGCTCCTTTTATTAATAATAGAAATCCTACAATCAAAATCAATATTTGTAATAACATATTTTACCTTCTTTCTTTTATATAAAAAAACTCATCCTCTCTAAGGACGAGCTTTTTACCCGTGGTACCACCTTAATTAATACTCAAAACTATAACGCGTTACCGTTTCTATCTTCATAGAAAACATCTAGAGTGATTTATATATAATTCCTAGTTTCGTTTTCATCAACCACGAACTTTCTTTACTATTTCTTATATACCGTCTCTATCAAGTGTTTTTAAAATTCTATTTTATCTATATCATTTACCATTTCTAATTGCGTTTCTACTACATCACGTAATCTTCTTTTGAAAACAGTCATATTTCGTCTTAATTGACTTGCTTCTTGTTCTGTTTTTTCTGCTCTTAACAATGCTTCATTTACTATGCGACTAGCGTTTCTTTTGGCATCCTCTAGAATAACATCACTTTCTCTATGGGCTGCTACTTTCATCTGGTCTGATGTCTTTTGCGCCATCATAATTGCCCTATTTAAAGTACCTTCCATATTTTCATATTGTTCTAGCCTCGCTTTTAAAGAAGCATTTTCTTGTTCCAAGTTTTGTAAGGCTGCTATTCTTTGGTCTTTTAATTTAAGCTCTGCAACCATTTTTTCTACTTGGTTAATTACTTGGTCCAAAAAGGCATTTACCTCTATTGGGTCATAGCCGCGAAGTGTTCGATTAAATTTTTCCATAACTTCACCCCTTGGCACTACGTGATATTGTAGCACACTTTTTTTCTGTTTTCAATATTTTTTTACCACTCTAAATTGATATCATGGTTATCGTGAATGTCTTTTCCTTCCGTATCATCTGTGATTTTTCCTTGGATATTAATATTATTTGGTGTGCATAAAAAGATGCCTCCGCCAATTTTTTGAATGTCTCCTCCAATTGCATAAATTGTTCCACTTAAGAAATCAACAATTCTTTTTGCTTGATCAGAAGTCACTCTTTTTAAATTCACAACAACCGTATTTCTTGATTTTAAATGGTCCGCTATTTGTTGTGATTCAGAATAAGCTCTTGGCTCTAACAAAATCATTTTAGCTCCACCATTGTTTTCGGCTAATGCTGCTTCTGTTGTCACCTCATAATATTGGTCACTATTCTCTGAATTTCCGAAAATATCTGGTTCTTCATCATTAAACCATTTTTTTAAACTGAATGCCATTATGTCATCCTCCTTATTTTTGTTACTTTTGCATTATATAAATCATTTTATCATAAATATGAAAAAAAGGAAACAAGTTTCCCATAATTTTAAAGAGAATAATTTGTCAAAAAAATGCATATAATATCCTCTAATACTTTTTATTTATTCCTCATAAAGTCTTATTTCTTTACCATCTTTCTTTTTTACATCAATAAAAATCATTTGAAATTTATCTGTTTTAAAGTCTTCTGGATTATAATTATACTTCATATTTATTTGAAATTTACAAGTTCCATCTTTTAATGTAAGCTGCTCAAAGTCAGAAAGAGCTGTTCCTTTTGGAACACATCCATCTTTGGTACTATCATATAAAATATATGTTTTTGAACAATCTAGACACTTTGCTTTAATAACAATCTGCTTCTCTTTTTTATTTAAAGTTAATCCACCAAATAATTTCTTTTTTAATATTCCTGAGTGCGAAATCATAAATTGGTTATTTTTACAATCACAGATTAAATCTGCTTCTAATGCTACATGATCATGTTCTATTACATTTTCTAAATTTTTTTCTAATCTCATCTTATATCCTACCTATCTTTTTTATAAGACTAACATATTTTTTATCAAAAGTAAATTCCTAATTGTTTATAAATGAAAAAAGACACTGGATATCGTAATACCCAAATGTCTTTATTTAATCATAAAACTAACTCCTTTCTTTTCATTTTTGACAACAATTTCATATTGAAATAAAGCAAGTGTCTTTTTTATAATTGATAAACCTAATCCGAATTGCCCTTTTATACCTTTCTTGTAAGGAGTAAAGATATCATTTAGTATATTAGGGTCTATATTTGGTCCATCATTATAAAATGTAATGCGATGATTTTTAATCGTTACTTTCACTTGTTTCTCTGCATACCGAATAAAATTATTTAACATGTTGTCAATAATTGCTTCCCACATGTCCTCTGTTCCTCTAAATATGGTAGTTTTATCTCCAATATAGATTTCAAAGCTAACATCTGGTCTTTGCACTTTAAACTTTTCAATAGATTTTTTTAAAATATTAGAAATATCAATTGTTTGGTCATGGTAATATTTTAAGTCTTTCATATAGTTTAACTTATTTAAATATAGTAAGGAGTGTACTTTAATTTCTAACTTTTCGACTTGTTCTTTAATTACCTGACTACCTTTTTCTCTATCTTCTACACCATCTTCAATGGCTTCTATGTATGATTTTATTACAGTGAGAGGAGTTTTAAAATCATGAGAAATATTTTGATACATCTGATTTTTATATTCGTCTTGTTCTTTTAATGTCACACGCATTGTATCAATTGCTTTTGACAATGCTTGTAATTCATCTTCAGTATTATACTCATAATGGTCTACATAATTATCATTATCTAAGTTATCTACTTTTTCTTTTAAATGTTCTATCTTTAATATTAATCTTCTACTCCAAAGGATTATAAGAGCAGTAATCAATAATAAAGTAATTAGTAAAATAGGAAATATTGTATAAAGAATATCCTCACGGATTTCATTAATATAATTGTTATTTGTAAGTGCTACTTTAGTTACATAATTATTATTAGAGGTATTATAATAATAAGTTTTTCCTAAGTAATTAAACTTACCATAATTTTCTGTTATATTTTTTAAGATTTGTTTAGGTGTTGCTTTAATAACATCTTCTAAATTTTCAGATGTTACTATTTTATTTTCGGCAGTAATATAAAGATAAGCAACATCAGTATTGATAATGTCATCTTCTATTTCTGATTTTATTAATTCAAGTGGCTGTTTTAAATATGTATAAATATTTCTTTCATAAACAGGGAGTAATACCTTTGGAAGTAGTATTCCTAAACTAAAGAATATAATTCCTACAATCAAAATTCCCATTGATAACAACTGCCTAAATAGGCTATATTTGATTGGTCTCATGTTAAACGATACCCAAATCCATATAATGTATTGATGTGTATATTAGGCATTTTCTTTCGTAATCTTCTAACCAAATCATCTACAACTCGGTCACTACCAAAGTAATCTTCACCCCATACATTTTTTAGAATATCATCTCGACTAAAAGATTTATTTTTATTTTCTAAAAACATAATTAATAAATCAAATTCTAAAGTTGTTAATACAATTTCTTTTTCCTGCTTAAATACAAGTCTCTTATTTAAATCAATTTCATATCCATCATAAGAAATCTTTTCATTACTTTTTGAATAAATTCTTTTGATAAAATTATTTACTCTTAATACCAATTCTTTTGGAGAATAAGGCTTTGTAATATAATCATCACTTCCAAGTTCTAAGCCAATAATTTTATCTAAATCTTGGTCTCTTGCAGAAGTAAATATAACTGGAACATCTGAATTAGTTTCTCTTATTTTTTTTATTAAATCATAACCACTAATGTTATCACCTAACATAATGTCTAAAATCCATAAATGAATAGATTCTTTTCCTATATAATCAAATGCTTCTTCTCCGTTATAAAAATTTATAACTTCATAAGATTCCCTTTCTAGATAAGATTTGATTAAATTATTTAAATTGACTTCATCTTCTACTAAACAAATCCGATACATATTTTACACCTCGTTTAATAGTATAACACTAATATATTCTTTTTTCTATCTCCTCCTTTCTTTTTATTTTAGGAGTGTATTTGTTATATTTTTGTATTTATGTTTTTATTACTGAGTGTTTTTTATTTTTTTCCTTTCTTATCACCTCCACTGTACTCAGTATACACAAAAATTGTGGATAAACTTTGATAGAATTATGGGAAATTGTGGAAAAGAAAAAAATCAAAGTTTTTTCCACTTTGATTTTAATTGAATATCCATCCAGTTTCAGATTTCTGTGCAGTTACTTCTGTACCATCCTCAGTAAATTTGAATGATTCCACAGTATCATCTACTAATTCGAATGCATCACGGTCTTCATAATATTTTACAACAGAATCATATTGCGCTAAAACGGCAATTGTTTTTCCATTAGCAGGATATGAAATTCCTGTTGCTGCTACAAACTTAACTGTAACATCTAATGTATTTGTATTATCAATTGCATTTGTAAATGTAATTGCCTTTTCTGCCTCGTCATTTTCTAGCCATAATACAAATTCATTTTCATCTAAACCATATTTTGCTCTTGTTGCATCATCGATATCCATTCTTCCAGCACTTGCTGTTATATAATTTGGTTTTACTCCTAAGTTTAATACAATTCCATATTCTCCCTCAGTTGTATTTCCAGGTCCTTTTAAGAAACGATTTTCATTTACTGTAATAATGTTTCCATTTTGACTTACTGTAATAGATTGATTGTTATAATCTACATCTGTACTTTCTACAGAATCTAATTTGTTTACAGAATTTAATTCTACTTTTACAAAATCCATCACAACAGAAACAGTTCCCACTACTTCATCATTATCAGCTTTTTTAAATGTATAATCTTTTGTTTCTGCTTTTACTCTTACTACAAAAGCCGTATCTGTTGTTGCTCCTAAAGTTTTCGCATCATTGATATCAGTATCTTTGATTTCATAGTCATCACTTGCTAATGTAGTTGGGTCAATTTCAAAATCTAAGATTAATAAAATCCATTCTTCTGTTTCGGTATCATTTAAATAACTATGTAATGGTGCTTTTTTAGTAACTGTAATCAAATTATTCTCTTTTACAATGTCAATTGAATCTTGATTATGTATTGCATCTGCATCAGATAGTTTTGAAGAATCTACCTTCTCTGTTCCTTTTAATACAGGTGTCCAAATAGCTTCTATTGTCATATTGCTATTAACTGGTAGTGTAAAATCATAAACATTTCCTGCATAACTCCAACCTTTAAACTCAAAATTTTCTTTTGATAAAAGATTTGGTTCTGTTACTGTTTTT
>CATBQD010000020.1 GCA_949505625.1 uncultured Bacilli bacterium | reverse complement strand
AGTATAATTAATAAAATTATGATACAAAGCAAACATGTTATCAACATATCTTTTTCTCTCATAATCTTCACCTCTTTCTAGAGGCAAATACTACAACAAATAATTCTACGTCTTAGAATATAGATCATTTTAATATAAATGTAAAATAATTAATTCTTAAAATTTACATTTTAAAACATGCCAAAATTTAGAATTTATAACTTAAATTTTTTATTCTATTCTATAAAACTTAAAAAATGATAATTTTTTTCTAAATAAATTTGCAATTTTCAAAAAAACATGTATAATAACCAAATAAATTCATAAGGGGGATTTATATGGAAATATCTGAACACTACTTATCTTTTGTAGTAAATCGTATTCAAACTTTAGAAATGAAGCTAAAAACTCAAACGCTTTCTCAACTGGAAAAAGAATTTATACAAGGCAAAATTGCTTATTTAAAAAAATTAACAGACCTACCTTTATTGATTGCTATCAATAGTATGTCAGGTGAAGAATTAGAAACAATTAAAAATAAATATGAAAAAAAGAATGGAAATGCGAAATCATTTTTACTACAACTATTTGGATTAGAAAAATTAGACACATACATTAGACAACCAAAACATGTCACATTAGAATATATAAAAGAAGCTTTCTTAAATGACTTTGATACAATGACTACACTTTTAGAACTTCAAAGTAGAAACTTTGAATACGAATCAAGAAAACAAGCTTTATATGGTGTAGGATTAGATGGAAGTATTTCTTATTTACAACTAACACATGATGAAAAAAATTTACAACGTCATGAAACACAAATCGAAAACGCTATTTCGGATGCTTCTCAAAATTACAATTTAGAAACTATAAAAGAACTTCGTAGTTACCAAATGGATAGAACAAAACCTTTATCTATAGAATTTATGTTAAAACATAAAGATAAAGTAGAACAAACACCAGAAATGAAAAAACTTGCAAAAAGACTAACAAGAAAAGGTATTTTAGGAAAAATTGACCGAATTCTACCATTTAGAAAAAAAAGAGAGCAAAAATATTTAGAAGCAGTTTTAAATAGCTATGAAAATAGTCATTCTCTCTCTGCTTTGGGAATTACCAATCAAAATATAACTACCATGAATGAACACCAAATAAGATCACTCATGAAAAGAATCAAAAAACAAAGCAATTATCATAGAAACAAAATTAATGAAGCAAAAAATAGCATTAAGACTGCTAAAGCTTATATTTTAAGTCAAGTAAAAGAATACGAAAGATTACAAGCACAAGATAAAGAAAAGTTTTTGAAAATACTATCTTCTAAAATTAGTTATTTTCCAAAAATGTTTCAAGAGCAAATTTGGAATGAACCAAACTTAAAAGAATCGTTAATTTGTTTTGCATGTTATCAAGAAGAAAAAAAATTAATAGAACAATTAAAGCTTCCAAATACAAACAAAGCAGAACTATTAATTCAAATTTCTCCAGAACAACCAAAAACTTATGTCAAACAAGTTGCTTAAAAGAACGATAAACGTTCTTTTTTATAACAAAAAAAGACTTCTACAAAGTCTTTTCATGCTCTTCTAATACTTTTTCCATGCCCCACCAACCGAGTAATGCACATTTTTTACGATTTGGTTGTTTTCCAATGTCATCATATACAATCGCTTGCTCTAACAATTCATCATCATAGTCTTTTTCATCTATCATATTTCCAAAGTTTTCAACAATTTTTTTTGCCTCTTCTACTGTTTTTCCTAATAATGTATCAATCATAATAGAAGTAGAACTTGTACAGATTGCACACGCTTCTCCATCAAAATAAGCATCTACTATTTTTCCATTTTCGATACGTACCTTTAAATGTACTTCATCAATGCAAGATTCGTTATTCATATTTACATAAATAAAATCACCATCTTCTGGAAGACCTTTATTTTTAGGATTTTGATAATGCTGCAAAATAATTTCACGTTTCATTTTTGAATCCATACTTTTCACCTGATTTCTTCCACAATTATAATATAAACAATCTAAAAAAGCAACCATTATGCTATAATGAAAATGGTGATATAAATGTTAGAAAAAATACAGCTTTCAACAGAAGAAGTTATGAAAAACGCAAAATATGTTTCTATTGATGAAAACAAACTAAAAGAATTCGCACTTAAAATCAAAAATACAAAAACAAGTCATTGGCTTGCAAATAATCCCTTTGGCTTATTAGAGCTTTCAAAAGAAGAGCTTTCCTTATTTTTACTTATCTATGGTTCTATGGACTTTTGCTTTTGGGGAAATCCAAAATGGACTATTGAAACAGAAATTGGAGATTTAGATGGTGCTTT
The DNA here is from genome assembly GCA_949505625.1 of uncultured Bacilli bacterium. Taxonomy (GTDB): domain Bacteria; phylum Bacillota_I; class Bacilli_A; order RF39; family UBA660; genus MGBC102946. The sequence continues at coordinate 21,760 of CATBQD010000020.1, read as the reverse complement.
TGCTTTACTCTATGCCCTATTAAAAGAAGCAAAAGAAAATCCAAATTTCTTAACACCTAAATATTTAAAGGAATTAACCAAAGAAGAATTCCATAGAATTTTAAAAGGAAATGTTGAAATTCCACTTTTTGAAGAGCGATATAAACGAATCACTACTATTGGTAAAATATTAGTAGAAAAAGAAATCACATCTTTCTATGATGTGATTAAAGATAAAACTATAGATTCCGATTTATTAGAATTTCTAATTCTAACATTTCCATTTCTAGAAGATATTAGAACTTATGAAAATAAAACAATTTATTTTTATAAACTTGCTCAACTAATGACTTCTGATATTCTACACTTACGTGCTATAAAAGAAAATATCGAAGTTGATGTTTCTCACTTGGTTGGATGTGCTGACTATAAACTTCCTCAAGTCATTCATCAATATGGTCTTACAACTTATAGCAAAGAATTAGAAGATATGTTAATGAATAAACAAGAACTAGAGGAAAACAGCATCTATGAAACAGAAATTAGAGCAAGCGTTATTGTTGTTATTAAAAAACTAAAACAACTAACAGGAATTGATGGAATCGAAATTAACGATTTAATTTGGTTACAAGGACAAGATAAATCTTTAAAATGGATTCCATATCATTTAACAAAAACACCTTCTTATTAGAGATTTAATTCTCTTTTTTTATAACTTTTATAGAAACCATTTCACTTTTTCCTGCTGTCCTAAATGGAAATCCCCATGCACCATATCCAGAAGAAACAATACTCGTATAATGTTCATTTTGAGTTTTCCCATATTCCAATAAAAAATTCATAGGAAATATTTGTCCAGCATGAGTATGGCCTGATAAATGTAAAGATACTCCTAAATCAGATGCTTGTTCTTGTTCTACTGGTTGATGGTCTACTAAAATAATTGGCTTTCGAATCCCATCTAACAACGCCTTTAAATCTTTTCTCGGTGTCCCCAAAGCTTCTCTTCTAAGGTCTTTTCTCCCTACCAAATAAAAATCTTCGTTGATAAGTTTCTTATCATCTGAAAGGACATGAATACCATATTTTGTAAAACCATCATGTACTTCCTGTGTCAATAAATCATGATTCCCTTCTACATAATAAATGCCATATGTTGTTTGAATCTTAGAAAGCTCTTGATAAGCTTTCTCTTTTAGTTTGGTCTTTGTTTGTTCATCAAAAATATCTCCTACTAAAAGAAATAAATCAAACTGTTCCTGATTTGCATTCTGAACAATTTCTTTTAATATTTTTTCCCCTTTTATCGTTCCTAAGTGCAAATCCGAAATCATTCCAATATGATAATTAGATTGAACAGGTAATACAACTTCATATTCCTTTATAATAGGATTTCTTGCATTATAAACTCCATAAACTAAAATAAAAAAACTAATAACCAATATCGGAATTCCCTTTTGATAAATCTTTTTAAAAAGAGATTCTTTCAAACATTGTTTTAGAACAAAACCAAATAAATCAAAAAGAACATTAAAAAATATAACATAACCAACGAAAAGTAAAAATATAGAACGATGTATTAAAAGAAATGTTAAAATAAGATATAAAATTCCCCAATAAATTCTTTTTTGAGCTTTTGCTTTCCACGGAAATAATATAATTAATTTCTTTCCAAAATAATATCCCCCAATCAAAAGCATCAATAAAATTGGAATAATCCAAAATCGATAATCCATAAAACTTCCTCTTTTCTAAATGGTATTATACTCTTTTCCATAAAATATGGCATGACAATTTTGTAAGAAAACAAAAAATTATTGTTTTTTAAACTTTTTCTTGATAAAATAACGTTTTAAGAAAGAAGGGATTTTATGGTTAGCCCAAATTATCAAGTAAAAAGAGAAAACGTCTTTGTTGGAAAAGTAGGAAAAATTACATCCGCAAAACAAATTATATTGGAAAGTGGGAAACTTAAAATTTATCAGTTTATCCCATACCGAAGTATTTTATTTTCTTTAAATGAAAATAAACAAGCTGATGATTTACTCTATCAATCCCCTAATTATCCAGCTTTAAATCTTTCCTCAAATGAAGATTGTCTAAATTCTAAAATATTAATTCAAGAAGGATACAATTTAGAAGCACTACTTACTTTCTTTCACTTTCCAGATATTCTTACCCTTTCAGAGATTACAGCATTAAGAAAACATTTCTTTGAAGGAACTTGGGGATTTCGCAATTGTCACCTATTTGGTTACCAGGAAATCTTACCTGAAGATTGGACTTATGTAGAAAATGGTGCTTATGTAAAAGATGAGGAAGATTTAAAACGACTTCAGCGAAAAGAACGAGCTCTTCAAAAAAGAGGACACCGTGTATTTCAAAAATTAGATAATAGTCTTTTACCACCTGAGATGATGTTTTTATTTCGTGAACTTGGAGACCATTCTATACTAGATGTATTACAAGGCTTTGAAAAATGCAGAAATGCTTTCAAGCCTCACGAAGAAGAAGGAAAAATCAAAAAATTAAGCCTAAAAAAAGAGGAAAACTAATCTCCTCTTTTTTATAATTCAAACTGTGAATTATATAATTCAGCATAAAAGCCATTTTGCTTCATTAACTCATCATGATTTCCTTGTTCTATAATATTTCCATCTTTCATAACCAAAATTAAATCAGCATTCTTAATGGTTGACAATCTATGAGCTATGATAAAAGATGTTTTTCCTTCGGTTAACTTATCCATCGCCTTTTGAACTAATTCTTCTGTTCTAGTATCTACATTACTAGTTGCTTCGTCCAAAATTAAGAATGGAGCATCCTCTACCATACCACGAGCAATCGTAAGTAATTGTCTCTGCCCTGCTGATACATTATCATTTTCTGATAAATCAGCATTATATCCTCCAGGTAAAGTTTTAATAAAATGGTCTAATCCTACTGTTTTACAAACTTCTTCTACCTTTTTATCACTGATATTTTTACGATTATATGCGATATTCTCTTTTACTGTACCACTAAATACCCAGGTATCTTGTAATACCATTGTAAATAGTTCATGTACATTTTCTCTTGATAATTCATTAATAGAAACATCGTCAATTCTAATGTCCCCACTATTAATTTCATAAAACTTCATTAGTAAATTTACCATTGTTGTTTTTCCTGCTCCAGTCGGTCCTACAATCGCTACTTTTTGACCTGGTAAAGCTACAGCACTAAAATCTTTAATTGTTGGTGTATCGTTGCCATCATATTGAAATACAACATGGTCAAATTCTATTTTTCCTTTTACCTTGCTTTTATCAAGAATTTCTTCAATATGACTTTGGTCACTCATTTCTTCCTCATCTACAAATTCAAATACTCTTTCGCTTGCTGCTGCAGTTGACTGTAATGAAGTCATCGCTTGAGCAATTTGAGAAAGTGGTGATGTAAATAATCTAACATAAGAAATGAAAGCGACAATAACACCAAAACTAATGTGTCCATTCATAGTAAGAAGCGCTCCTACAATACAAACAGCAACATATCCGAAATTTCCAACAAAGCCCATCATTGGCATCATTAATCCAGATAAGAATTGGCTTTTTCTATTTGCTTCATATACATTTTTATTATATAAATCAAACTTTTTATCAGATTCTTTTTTTCCATTATATGCTTTCACAACATTGAGTCCTGAATAAACTTCTTCAATATGACCATTTAAATTACCTAATTCCACTTGCCTTGCAACAAAGTATTTTTGTGATTTGGATAATACTCCAAACATAAAAACAAACCCTACTAAGCTTGATACAATTGCTGTAATTGCCATTACCCAATTGGTAACAAACATCATAATAATAGTTCCAACAAATAATGTAATTGCGCTTACCAAAGTAGATAATGATTGGTTCATAGATTGCGCAATTGTATCTACATCATTTGTAACACGTGATAAAATATCTCCTGTTGCATGAGAATCGAAATATTTAAGAGGCAATTTATTAATTTTCGTTGAAATTTTTCCTCTTAATTTACGGGCAAATTTATTAGCAACATCGGTCATTGCAATCGATTCAAAATAAGTAAAGACTGCACTTAAAACATATAAACCAATCAAGAAATAAACAATTTTCTTAATAGCTTCCATATCCATAACTGGCTCTATAACTGATTTAATACTTTCAGGCATTTCATCTATTTTATGATAAAGTTCTTCTGGAACGATGTTTTCAGTATCCAAAGTACTCATCAAACTTAAGAATTTTGCTTGGTCTTCTATACTAATTGTGATTCCATCTACTGTAAATTCTTTAAAAAGAATCGATGCAATACTATTAGGAAGTTCGAATTCTTCTTTCTTTTCTATTTTTGACATCATTTGTAATAACTGCTGTTTTTCTTTTGAAGTAATCAAAATTCTAGTATCAAAACTCGTTTCTTTATAAGTAGAATCTGGTAAAATAATTTCTAAAATACTACTAGGTAATTTAGAGATTTCTCCAAATAACGCTTTAGACTCTATATTAGAAAGATTTGATAATAATTCCTGAAACTCTTGTTTTTCAGAAGGTGTTATTTCAGTAGACATCATCACTTTCTGAATATTTTCTTCGCTCATATCCATCATGAGTATTTTAGGCATGATGCTATTTAGTTTTTCTTCCTCTAAATTGGACATTACTTTTTCTGTAACTACTTCCATATTCTCTTTATTAATTACCAATCCATCTGATATTTTATTGACCAAATTAGAAAGGTGGTCTGGCGCTATTATGGAAAGTATGGCTCCTAATGCGGCTAAAATAAGAGAAATTAAAATTAGAATTTGAAATCCTTTTAATTCTTTTAATAAACGCTTAATTGCACTTTTAAAATTTTTCGCTTTTTCGGGTGCCACAGGTCCTGGCCCCATAGGTTTCTTCCTAGGCGTTCTTGATTCTTGCGCTTCCATTTTCTAATTCCTCCTCTCCAAGTTGTGATGAAGCAATTTGCTTATAAACTTCACATGTTTTTAGTAGCTCTTTATGAGTACCCATTCCAACACATTCTCCATTATCTAAAACAATAATTTTATCTGCATTCATAATAGTCCCAATTCTTTGAGCAACAATTAAACTTGTGGCGTTTTTTGTATACTTTTTAAGTTCACGTCTTAATACTGCATCAGTTTTATAATCAAGAGCAGAAAAAGAATCATCAAAAATATAAATTTCTGGGTCCCTAGCTATCGCTCTAGCTATTGCCAATCTCTGTTTTTGCCCTCCAGAGACATTGGTTCCGCCTTGCGCAATATGAGTATCATATCCATGATCCATTTTTTCAACAAACTCTGTTGCCTGTGCTACTTTAATGGCTTCTTTTACTTTTTCTTCTGTAATATTATCTTTTCCATTATCTCCATAAGAAACATTAGAATTTACAGTTCCATTAAACATTACTGCTTTTTGAGGAACATAACCAAGCTTATTGTGTAATGCTTCCGCTTTATAATCTTTTACATTAACACCATCTACCAAAACTTCCCCATCTGTTGCATCATAAAATCTAGGAACTAAATTAATTAGTGTTGATTTCCCACTTCCTGTTGACCCAATAAATGCAACCGTATCTCCTTTTTCCGCTTTAAAAGATATATTCTTTAGTAAATACTCTTCAGCATCTGGATATTTAAATGATACATTTTTAAACTCAACAGTTCCTTGTTCTTCTGTTTCTCCATCAAAGTTTCCATCTTTGATACTAATATCAGTATCTAAAACTTCATTGATACGTTTTGCAGAAACTTGTGCTCGTGGCAACATCATAAATATCATAGCAAGCATTAAAAACGACATAATGACTTGCATTGCATAAGAAGAAAATACAACCATATCTCCAAATAAAGTGAGCTTATTTACCATTAAACTATCTTTAATTAAATAAGCACCTACAAAATAAATAGAAAGCGTAAGTCCATACATCACCATATACATAATAGGACTCATTATTGCAAATGCTTTTTGATTAAACAATTGCTGATTGGTAAGTTTTTTATTTACTTCACTAAATTTTTCTTCTTGATAGTTTTCAGCATTAAATGCTCTTACCACTCTAATACCAGTTAAATTTTCTCTTGTTACGCCATTTAACTTATCTGTAAGTTTTTGAACAATTTTAAATCTTGGCATTACAATTGCAATTAAACAGGCTATTACACCCAATAAAATAACAACAGCTACTGCAGTAATTGCACTCCATTGCCAACTTTTATTTAAAATTTTTGTTACTGCCCAAATTGCTGTAATTGGTGCCTTTATCATAAGTTGCATTCCCAATCCGACAAGCATTTCTACTTGTGTAATATCATTTGTGGTTCTAGTAATCAAACTACTTGTAGAAAATTGTTTTACTTCATGTGTCGCCAAACTTTCTACTTTATCAAATAGTTTTTTTCTTGTTTTCCTTGAAAAAGATGCTGAAATATTGGCAATTAAATATCCAACTATAATAGCAGCCACAAGACTTCCAAATGCGCACAAAAGCATATAGCCACCATTCATTAAAATATCGCTCATTTTACTTCCTTCAGTTTGAACAAGCACTGTTATTTCAGACATATAATCTGGCATTTTTAATTCTAACCAAACTTGTGCGAAAATCAAAATAAAAGAAATAAACGCAATTATCCATTCTCTTTTTGTAATATTTTTAATTAATTTTAGCATGTTTCTTTCCTTTCTTCTATATTCAATTTCTATCTTACTGTTCCCTAACATTCTATTTAATTTCAATATTTTGTTGCATCTGTTCTAATACATTACAAAATACTTGCAAATCATCTTCTTTTACATTAGCAAGAATTTGTTTTTCTAAAGCTTCTAAATATTGATCAGCACCTTTAAATAATCGAACTGCTTCTTCTGTAAGAATAATTTTTTTTACTCTGGCATCTTTTTTAGAATCAATCCGTCTAACAAAATTATTTTTTTCTAACGTTTTTAAAATACCAGAAATGGTTGACCTTCTAAGTTTAAAAACACTTTCTAAATCTTTTTGATAGACATCTTTTCCTTCATTTCTAATTAAGTAACCAATAATAGATGCTTGAATTTGAGATGGAATTGATACAATATGATACTTCTTCATATCATTACAAATATTCCTTGTAATCAAATTTTGTAATAATTTAATTTGAAATAACACTGAATATTTCATATTTTTCCTCCCTTTGTTAGGCAACTTACAACATTATATGTTTTTGCCCAATTCTTGTCAATAAAGTTTTTATCATTTTCATAATCTCCCATAATTAATAACAAATTGATTGCTTTTATAAATACATGTATAATTGAAAAAAACACTAGAATTTCCTAGTGTTTTTTACTACATTTTTTAATTTTTCTATGCAGGCAAATAAGATGCATAAAAAGATTGGTACTTCTTTTCAAAAACTTTCAATTTTTCTAAAGATTCATTAGCAAGTTCATTTTGCACACATAGTCCATGAACAATATCTTTTATAATATTCATATGGGTTTTGCTTAAATTTCTATTTTGCAATACATATTCAATAATTGCAATAGTTTCATCTGTATAACGTCTTCTAAATTCTTCTGAACAGATTGATAAATCAGATATATTATCTAACCTATCACATAGCTTAATAACCAATGCCCAGCTACTCATATTTTTCATTTTTATTTCTAAATATTTGGTTTTTCCCATTTCAGTTTTCATATCTTTATCTGTTGTTAACTCTAATACAATGCTAGCAACAGCAGACCCAAATACAGCAGCTAAATCTTCATAAGTTGCACTTGTATCTTCTAATGTATCATGTAAATAAGCAGCCATTTTTAATATATCTAAATCTTTAGAAACTTTATATTTTTCTACCTTTTGTGCTACTCTGATTGGATGATTGATATAGGGTTCCCCATTAGAACGGTATTGTCCTTCATGCATTCTGGTTGCAAATTTTAGTGCTTCTTCTACTCTATCTAAATGATAAGCTCTAAATTCAGATAACTGAAAATCCAATCCTAAATCATAAGAATACACTTCTTTTACAGATGTCATACCACGAGCAGTAACTAATTTTATTACATCTTTTACTTGCTCACTTCTTTCCACATACTTTGGAAAATAAGAATACTCAAAGTGGTCTAAACAAATCAACACATGAGAATAAAGATTTGGATTCCCTCTCATGATCATTCTTTTAATTTCTTCACTTGAAATAAAACTCATATTATCACCTCTTATTTGCATTATAATACTTTTTTTGATATAATTAAAATACAAATAAATTATCTTCGCAATAACAGGAGGTTATGATGATGAATTTAGAATTATATAAAATTTTTTTAATAGTTGCTGAAACTGGTAATATTACAAAGGCAAGTGAAAAGCTGAATATTTCTCAGCCTGCTGTAACCAAGCATATTAAGAACTTAGAAGATTATTTAGGAAACCCTTTATTTATTAGAACAAAAAAAGGAGTTGTTTTAAATGAGTATGGAAAAACAATATTTTTAAAAGTGAAACAAGCTTTAACTTTATTAGAAGAAGCAGAAAAAGAAATCGGAGTTTATAAAAATTTTAATAAAGGAACGATTAAAATTGGAATTAGTACTACTCTAACAAGAAGATATTTACTTCCTATATTAGAACTATTTCATAAAGAATATCCAAATATAATCATTGATATTTATACAGATCCAACAAAAGAATTAATCAAAAAACTAAAAAATGGAATGATAGACTTTATCATTGGAAAATTTCCTAATTCAAAAGATTTTGATTTAGAATATAAAAAATTAGGAACAACAAAATATATCTTTGTTTATAACCCAGAATATTATAAATTTGATACAAAACTTTCAATTAATGAATTAGACAGGTATCCACTCCTTTTACAAGAAGCCCCTTCCAACTCGAGAGATAGTATAGAACGTTTTCTAAAAGAAAATCATGTTCATGTAGAACCGAAAATGAATATTGCTAGTTCTAACTTACTAATCGACTTCATTATAATGGGATATGGAATTGGATATGTTACTAAATTATATGTTGAAAAAGAATTAAAAGATAAAATTTTAAAAGAAGTTAAAATAACACCAAATACAGAATCTATTTCTTACGGAATCATGTCATTAAAAAATAATATTATGACAACACAAACAAAAAGATTCATCCAATTTTTAAATGAAAATTGTAATAACATGTTATAATTAAAAAAGAGGTGTACTATGGAATTATTATTAGCAACAAAAAACAAAGCCAAAAAAAAACATTATGGAGAATTATTAAAAAACCAGGGAATAAAACTACTTTCATTAGAAGACATCAATGTAAAAATTGAAGTTGATGAATCTGGAAATAATCCTATTCAGAATGCAATACTAAAAGCAACTGCTTATTTTAAAGAAACAAATATCCCTACTCTAGCACTTGATGAAGGATTATTTTTTGAAGGGTTACAGAAGGAACTTCAACCAGGAACTCATGTAAGACGTATTAACGGAAAACGTCTTTCTGATAACGAAATGATTGATTATTATGTGGGATTAGTGAATCAATATGGAAATCATGGACTACTTCCTGGATATTTTTTATATGGTTGTGCGATTTGTGATGGAAACATTCATTCTCATCAATATCAATCAAAAAGATTATTTTCTAACAAACAAAGTAAAGTGATTGATGAAGGTTATCCACTTGATTCCATTCAAATTATAGAATCGTTAGGAAAATTTAAATCTGAACTTACAAAGGAAGAAGAAGCAATTATTTTAAATAGAGAGCAGCAAGAGTTATTGCAATTTGTTTCTAATATAATGTCTCAGGAGAAAAAGCATGACAATCGCTGATTTAAATTCAAAATATGATAAACTCCAAAAAAAATATGGTGCAAAAGAATTGGATTCTATCTATAATGGTGGTTGTGAAAAAAATCCAGACATTTGCTTTGTATTTATGAACCCAACAGGAAGAAATATTGCATCTTCTAAAAATTGGAAAGGTATCAAATCACCATGGATTGGAACAAAAAATATATGGGATTTGTTTGATGCCCTAAACCTAATCAATCCCACTACCTACCAAAAAATTAAATCAATAAAAGGCAGTGAATGGACAGAAGGCTTTGCACTTGAAGTTTATGAAGATGTAAAAAAACATAACTTCTTTATTACCAATCTTGGAAAATGTACACAAATAGATGCTAGACCATTACCTGACTCTGTATATTTAGAATACTTATCTTTATTAGAGAAAGAAATTGAAATCATCAATCCTAAAGTTATTATTTTATTTGGTAATCAAGTAAGTTCTATTGTTCTTGAACAGAAAATCTCCGTTTCACAAGTAAGAAAACAAGAATTTATAAAAAAAATAGGAAAAACGGCTTATAAATTTTATTCAGTTTATTATCCTATTGGAAATGGAAGATTTAATATCAATAAATCAATTGAAGATATCAAATGGATTATAGATAAAGAAATCAAGCAAAAAGAAACTGTTTAGTGAAAGTAACCAATACATTGATCCACTTTTCTATAAAACTATTGGAAACAATTTGATTGATAACATTTATATTTATAAGAACAATTGTCACATTACTCAAAACTGATTCAAAATATCACAATTTGTGATATTTTTCTTTTACTACTTCACTAATAAATCTTATTAAAACATTTCACCTATTTTGAAAATAAAAAAGTAATAATAAATTATGTATAGTAAATCATTCCTTTTCATAATAATACATTTTATTACTCAAAGTAATATAACTCATGCTATAATAAAGATGGTGATACCTTTTGAAAAATGATTTATATAAAGAAATAATGGATGATTTAAAAGTGCAATTACAAGAAAATATATTAAAACAAATAGAATCAAAAACAATTCATTTAGGTATTTTTACAGAACCATGTTTAAGTGATATGCTAAATGGTAAAAAAACGATTGAATCTAGATTTAGCAAGCATCAAATTATTCCATACAACCAAATATCAAAAGATGATATTGTTATTGTCAAAAAATCAGGTGGAAATGTTATTGCTTACTTTACAATTAAAGAAATATTATTTTTTAATTTAAAAGAATACTCAATCAATCAGATAAAAAATAAATATAATAAGCAATTATGTGTTCCAGATGAATTTTGGATTCAAAAAAAAGATAGCAATTTTGCTACATTAATCGTTATTGATAAAGTAATAAAATTAAAACCATTTGCAGTACATAAAAAAGGAATGCAAACATGGATTAAACTATCAAAATGAAAGGGAGAAATTATGACAGACGAACAATATATTGATATTGCAATCGAAATATCTAAAAATGCAAAATATCCTTATGGTGCTATTGTAGTAAAAGATGGAAAAATTATTGGCAAAAGTGATGATAAAACACTAATAGAAACTAGCATGTATTCTCATGCAGAGTTAGAAGCAATAGAAAGTGCTTCTAAAAATAAAAATCTTTATGGCGATTTAAAAGGTGCAACAATGTATGTATCATGTGAACCCTGTATGATGTGCATGGGAGCAATATTATATGAAGAATTTGATAAATTAGTATATGCTGCCACACTACAAGATAGTAATGATAATTATTGTCCTGAAATGATTACTGATATAGATGAATTAGTCAAATATGCTAAGAATAAAATGATAATAGTTAAGGAATTACATAGAGATAAAGCGGTTCATATAATAAAAGAAAGAGGTGCAAATAATGAATAATAAAATTGCTTTAGTTACTGGTGGAACTTCTGGTATCGGTAAAGAAATTGTTATTGAATTACTTTCTAAAGGTTGTAAAGTAATTACATGTTATAGTAATAATGAGGAAAATGCGCAAAAATTAAAACAGGAAATGGATAGTGAAAACTTATTAATATTCAAATGTGATGTTAGTGATGAAAAACAAGTTATCAATATGATGCAAATAATTAAAGAGAAATTTGGTAGTCTTGATTACCTTATTAATAATGCTGGCACTTTCATAGATAATCTAATTAAAGATTTCGATATTGAAGATTTTAAAAATGTTTTAAATATAAATTTATTAGGAAAAGTTATTTGTACAAAACATGTGTACCCTATTATGAATTACGGTGGGAGCATTGTGAACATTTCATCACATTTAGGGATAGTTCCTTGTACAGAATCTCCTGCTTATTGTGCAGCAGCAGCTGGTATTATTAACTTCACGAAAGCAACTGCACTTGAGTTTTCTGATAAAAAAATTAGAGCTAATTCCATTTGTCCAGCATTTACCCCTACTCCATTATCTTTAAGAGGATGGAAACAAGAAGAAATAGAACAGAAATTAAAAGAAACTCCTTTGGGAAGATTTGCTACTCCAGAAGATACAGCTAAGCTTTGTTTGTTTTTATTATCAGATGATTCCAATTTTATTACTGGTGAAAATATTTGGATTAATGGAGGAAGATTATGAAAAATAATTATTTATTAATACATGGAAGTTTTGGAAGTCCATTTTCAAATTGGATTCCATATTTAAGAAAAGAAATTGAAAATAGAAATTTTGATGTATATACTCCAGATTTTCCAACTGGAGTTGATTATCAAAATTATGAAAACTGGTCAAGACTTTTAAAAACTTATGTTGAAGCAAATATTATAAGTGAAAATACAATTATATTTGCACATTCAATTGCTCCTATTTTCATTTGCAAATTTTTAGTAGAAAATCAAATTAAAGTAAAACGATTAGTATTTATTTGTGGTTTTAATAATTACTTAGGAATTAATGAAGATTATGATGCTGTTAATGGAAGTATGTATTTTGATAACTTGTGTGATATTAAAAAATATTGTAATGATATTATTTGTTTTTATTCAGATAATGATCCTTATGTAAAATATGAAGCAGAAAAAGAATTCGCCAATATGATAACTGAAAATCAGATTATGATTTTGGGTGGTGGACATTTAAATTCTGAAAGTGGTTATACTGAATTTATAGAATTATTAAAATATATATAATCTTTCGATATTCAAAAAAAGAAACTGATAACAAGTTTCTTTTTTCTTTATGATTTATACATTTCATATGCATCTTTCATTCATATAATTTTTAATTATTTGTATCATTTCTAATATAACTTCTTTTTCTTGGGTGCAAATAATCCCTTTTTTTCTATACGTATCGTCCATGCTGATTAATTCTTGTACAGATAATCCTAAATCTTCAGAAACCACAATAAAATCTCCAGAATATTCATCACTTACAAATTCCCAAAAATTAAATAATGATTCTAAAATGAGTTCATTTATATCTTTATCATTTTTTGATAATTGGGCTTCGATCTTTGATTTTAATGCTTTTCTTCTTGAGTTCATAATAAAATTCTTATCAGTATCAAACTCATATTTAGATATCTCATTTTTTAGATATTCCAATAACTCCTGTATTTCAGGCATAGTCATTGATTTTGACCATATTTTATTACTATTTACAGAGTTTATAAAAACATTCCGATTTAAATAATTTTTTTCATTCATAAAATCAAATCATTCCATTTCTAATTCAATTATACACTAGTTTGACTTTTTTTGATACATTTTAGTAAAAAGATAATAAAAAATTATATATCACCTTTTTTATATTCAACGAAAAAACTTCTGTAGTAAGACTTTCCTTTTTATTTTCTTACCTTATTAAATAATTTTTTTATTAATTTTTTTATTCCACTTTTTTCAGCTTTATCTTCTCCATCATTTTCGTGACATTTTACTTTAAATTCCATAACAAGATATCGACCATCCTCAGAAAGAGAGTTACTCATTTCATAATCTCCAAAGAATTCATCACTTTGAACTCTTTCCATTATTGCAATAGATAACCCTGCTTGTAGAAAACCTTGTGGAATTATCTCATCATTTGTTAACTTCCTACCATCTTTTCTAAAAAGCAATAATTTATTTGGATCAAGACTAATTCTAATTTCATAGTCACAATTATTATCACCAACAAATGAGAAACCATCTGAGTCAGGAACTACAGGAAATGACATTTGCTGATGACCTTGTTTAATCAGCAATATCTCTGCTAGACATTTCATTTTATGATCTAACAAATCATATCTTGATGCTAAAAGTTGATGTTCTCTTTTTTCCTCATCAGACATAGCTTCAATCCTATTTGCTATTTGATTCATTTCAGTTGAAATTTCTTGACACTTGGCTTTAATTTCTTCTTCTGACACATCTCTAATTCGTTTATAATCAATAATCCAATCCATTGACTCAAAAAATTCAATTTCCTTAGACTGTGAAAATTTAACAAAATCCATCCTATCACTACCATCAGCAGCAATAATACCTGTAGAAATTTTTTCATATATTGAATCAAGTATTGGTCTACCAGTTCGATTTAACATCATTATATCGCTCATTTGAATATAGACTTTTCTCTCTCCATTTTCAATATTAAATATTTTCATAACAAACCTTCCTTTGTATTACTTATTATATCATATTTGCTATAAAATATATAAAATTTTTAAGTAACAAAAATTTAGTGAATTTTCTATCATCATCCAAAATTGCAAGAGTAAAAATTTTGAGCATAAAAAATACCTCCTTTCGTTTTTGAAAGGAAGTATCAACTTTTCTATAAATGAAAAATTGCTAACCACTAGGGTTAGCAACTAAATACTCAATGGAGCAGATGATAATAGGGTTTCAAACCTAAAATCTAAAAAAATATCCCTCACTCGTTAAATAGATTATATGATAAACTATAGGAAAAATCAATAGTCGTATAGGAAAATTCTCCAAAATATAGTATAATTTTATTAGTTGGTGTGTATTATGAAAATAAAAAATAGATATAGCAAACAAAAAATTGATAAGAAGAATATTAGGTTAAATAATAGATTAAACTTTATAAAGAAAATACGCTTATTAACGAGAAAAATTAAACCACTTACAAAAATGGAAGAATTTTTATTTATAGAAGAACATCCTCATTTTGATAGACTGGAAACAAAAGAAAAAGACAAATACATTTACCTTTCTAATATGATTATAGAAAATATTGTGTTAAAAAACAATTGTAATGATTTATTTAATGGAATATTGAATTTATATAAAGCCAATCCACTTAATGGATATTTAGGTGGAGAAATTCATCCTGAGCAATTAAAAAGTGCAATATTGAGCTTTTCAAAATCCTATAATCAGCATCGATGGACAAGATTATGTAGTATCTCTCCAAATGATAAAGAGTTATATAAGTATTGTGATTACATTGAAATATCTATTTTCGAAATATCTAATGATTTAATAGGAATATCTTTTAATTTATCAATGACCTCTGAATTCAAAAAACAAAGCGAAAAAATTTTAACTAAAAAAGTAAAAGCTAAAACAATTTATACTGAGTACAAATATAAAAATAAAAAATCATATGGAGTATCTTGCACTGCTTTAAATAGTTATAGAAATAATGATTATGAAGATTTTATCTTAGAAATAAAAGATAGATTTAATAAATTATTTAATAAGTTTTTACCTTTAGAATTAGACTATAAAGTAAAGTCACCGATAAGTTTAAATATATATCAAACAAATTATGATTTAAAAAATGATAAAAGTAGTTATTTAAGATCATTGAATTTTATTGAAAGCTTTCATTTTTTAGAAAGTGAGAAAAGTAAAGTATGTATTAGAGGAAAAACAAAAGGTGATGATATTATAGATACAGATATATGGTATTCTATAAGCGTTGGGGATAATGAAATTGATAGATCTAACAATATTTATTACTTTGTAGAAAATAAAAAATGGAAAATCATAAGTTCTAGCAGTGAATATGTAAATGTTTTATCATTAACTATTGCTTTTTATCAGTTGGAAGAAATGATAAATTATATTTCTAGAGAAAGACACAAATTATATGATTGCTCTTACAAAAAAATAAGGAAAAATTTTAAACAATATGAATTCTTGAATAAAAATATAAATATTTATAAAATGATGTTTGATAATTTTAAATATTGGGGATATTCTTTAGAAGATAATTATTTAAAAAAGGGATATGACAATTTAAATAAAAAGTATAAAGAATATTATCACCAATATGAAGATATAAGTAATGAATATAACTTTAGATTAAATATAAATAATTTGAAAAGTTCGTATTTTTTAACTGTAATATCCATAATAATTGCTTTGCTTGCATTATTTTTAACCATATATTTTGAAAATAGACAAGTTTCAAGTGAAAGCAATAATTCAAATTATAGTTGTCGCATACAAAATAGAACAAAGGAGGAGAAAATCTAATGACTGATGAACAATATATTGATATAGCAATAGAGATTAGCAAAAATGCTAAATACCCATATGGAGCTATTGTTGTTAAAGATGGAGAAATAATTGGTAGAAGTGATGATAAAACTTTAATGGAAACCAGTATGTATTCTCATGCAGAGTTAGAAGCAATAGAAAGTGCTTCTAAAAATAAGAATTTATATGGTGATTTAAAAGGAGCAACAATGTATGTATCTTGTGAACCTTGTATGATGTGTATGGGAGCAATTCTATATGAAGAATTTGATAAATTAGTTTATTCTGCTACGCTAAAAGATAGTAATGACAATTATTGCCCTGAAATGATTACTAATATAGATGAATTAGCAAAATATTCTAAGAATAAGATAGAAATAGTAAAAGAATTACATAGAGAAGAAGCTATTAAAATATTAAAAGAAAGAGGAGAATAAGAATGGCAAAACTTTGCGTAATTAGAAATATTGATTCTGCTCATGGAAAACATATTCATGGACATACATTTAAAATCGAAATTAATTTTGTAGACAAATTAATTAACAATATGGTAGGCAATTTAGATTTTCATGAAATAAATCCTAAAATTGATTCAGTGATAAGCAAATTGGATAAAACTTATATAGATGATGTAATTGGAACTAGAGCTACAATAGAAAACATAGCAATCTATATTATTAATGAATTAAAAGATATAAATAATCTATATTCAGTTATAGTTTGGGAAGGTTCAGATAAATATGCTGAAATATTGAAGGAGGATTTATAAATGAAAAAAGCCTATTCTGTAATTTCAAATTTAAGTCAAGAAGCAATAATCTTTTTGGAAAATAGTAATATTCAATTAACAATAAATGATTCTGATAACATACCCAATACACAAGAACTAGTTGTTTTATTACAAGAGTATGATATTTTAATTATTGGAGTAAAAACTATAGTTCCAAAAGATATCTTAGAACATATAAGTTCTCCTAAAATTATAGCGACTTTATCTATTGGATTAGATCATATTGATAAGGAAGTAAAGGAATCTAATTTAGTAAATGTTATTAATATTAAGAACGCAAATACTATTTCAGTAGCAGAACATATTTTTTCTTTAATACTAGGACTTAATAAAAGGATTTATGAATCTAATAATTTAGTATTACAGCAAAAAGGACATAAGAAAAATTTACACGAAAGACCAGAAGATATATCAAATAAAAGATTGGGATTAATTGGTGCTGGGAATATAACTAAGGAAGTTATTAAAATAGCAAAAGTATTTAATATGCAATTGTCTTGCTATACTAGAAATCCGAATAATCATAAAGATTTATTGGAATATGGTGTAGTCTTTAAATCACTAGATGAAGTTCTTAAGGAAAGTGATATTATCAATGTTAGTATTCCTTTAACTGAAGAAACAAAATATCTTATTTCAAAAGATAAAATAGAATTGATGAAGTCAACAGCAACATTTATAAATACATCTAGAGTTGATATTGTTGATACTAAATCATTAATAGAAAAAGCAGATAAATATAATACTTTCTATGTTGGATTAGATATTGACTTAGATGAGCATAAAGATTTATTATCTCAATATAGAGATAATGTGATTATCACACCACATACAGCAGGAGTATCAAAACAGGCTATTGAGAGAATGGATTTTGAATTAGCTAATAACATTGTAAATTGTTTAAATGGAGAAGAATATGAAAAATAATTATTTATTAGTACATGGAAGTTTTGGAAGTCCATTTTCAAATTGGATTCCATATTTAAGGAAAGAAATTGAAAATAAAGATTTAGAAGTATATACTCCAGATTTTCCAACAGGAGTTGGGTATCAAAATTATGAAAATTGGTCTAAACTTTTAAAAAATTATGTAGAAGCAAATATCATTAATGAAAATACTGTTATATTTGCTCATTCAATAGCACCCATTTTTATATGCAGATTCTTAGTTGAGAATAAGATTAAAGTTAAGAAATTAGTCTTTGTTTGTGGATTCAATAATTATCTTGGAATTGATAAAGATTATGATGCAGTTAATGAGAGTATGTATTTTGATAATTTAGCAGATGTTAAAAATTATTGTGATGACATTGTTTGTTTCTATTCTGATAATGATCCTTATGTTAAATACGAAGCAGAAAAAGAATTTGCTGACATCATAACTGAAAATCAAATTATGATTTCTGGTGGAGGTCATCTCAATTCTGAAAGTGGCTATACAGAATTTACCGAATTATTAAAATATGTATAATACGCACGCAAATTGACTATGTCGATTTGCAAGTGCGTTTCTAAATTATTAAAATTTAGTATGTATCAAAGACTCCGACTATTTAAAAATGTCGTAGTCTTTTTCTAATGATTCTTTATTTATAAAATCATTTACTTCTATTTCAGTATCTGTATCTTTAGATATTTCTTTTAAATCTGAAGAATTGTATAAGTCATTTTCATAACATTCTTTTAAAATATCTATCGTTTTTTCTTTCTTCTTTTTATCATTAGACAATAAAATTTCTCTAAAAAATTCTTTTAATATTAACAACAAATGATTAATAAAATTCAGTAAATTAGTTTTATCTTCATGTAATTTACCATTCTCATCTTCTAAATAATTAATATCAATAAGACTATTTTTATATTGTTTTTCTAATTTTCTATAATCACAAGCAAATTCATTTAGGCTTTCAAAGAAGGTTCTACTTGTTACCATATTTTGAATTTCTTCATTGTACATATCTAAAAAGTCTAATAAAATATGATAAATTTCTCCATCAATAATTACTTTATCAGTTAGGGCTTTCTTTTTAGAATTTTGTAATGTGCCTTTTATTTTCCAATATTGTTCTTCAATCTTTTTCTTACTTTTATATGCTTGTCTATCATAATATCTAGCAACATTTTTAAATTGTCCCATTGATAAATGTTTAACTCCTGTGTGTTTTTCTCCTCGTTCTAATTTAAATCCTTTCTTGGTTAATCTCTCATGATATCTATCTTGTAATTCACATAAATGAACTTTATCTTTGACATATGATCGTTTAGAAATAGTGTACTTTATAGTACCTGTTCGTTTATCAAACTTTTTAACAATTGGTACAACAACACAATGTAAATGAGGTACCTTTTCATCCATATGAATAACGGCATGTAAGACTTGTTCTTTAGTATAACCTAAATCTTCATAAACAAAATTCATAGTTTCATTAGCCCAGTTCATTAATTCTTCTTTACTCATATTTTTAAAAAAGTCTTTATCACTTGTGAATATCATTTCATCAGCAACAACACTTTTAGAATCATTAACCATATCATAAAAAGACTTTTTTCTATCTGCTCTCATATTCTTCATTCTATCATAATGTTCTTTTTGATACTCTCTTGTCATTTCATAAAATTTGTCTACATACTTATTGCATTTTATTATTTCAATGTTATTTTTACTATCTTCAACTCTAATATTAGGATTAGATTTGTATTTTTCTTTTGTCCTCTCATTATGGCTACCTTTTTGTGATAATTCTTGTAATGTTTTAATACCTTCACCTCTAAAAATTGCATAGCTCATTTTTTATTTTCCTTTCTATTATATTTCTAACTCTTGTTCTATCTCTAAATCTAGCTCGAAGTATTCCACTTTATTATTTTCAAATTTAAACAATAAGGTGTCCTCTTTTTTATCAATAACTTTAATAGTAGAAGCATCATATAAATAAATATTAAATTCATGAATATTTAAGTTTTTCTTCAAATATTGTAAGACTTTGTATTGATTAATTGTATCAACTCTCTTTTTTTGAATATCCTCATTTGTTAATTTTCTCATTTAAAAATTTCCTTTCTTATTTTTTATTTTCTTCTTTTGATAATTCTAAAATCTTCTCAATTTGTTCTTGATATTGTTTATCTTTTCTTAAAACTTCAAGCATTAGATAATTAGGAATTACTTCTTTATTCTCCTTAAAATAATCAAGAATTTGTGGTACGACTACTTGAAAAAAGTAGTTAATATTTTTGCCTCCTTTCTAAATTTAGACAACAAAAAAAGAGCAATTTCTTGCTCAATTAGTTTTTAAGTTAAATCAACTATATTTCCATTAAGTTGAAAAATACAATTACAACCAAAATAGTTGCTAGCTTTAATAGGAATTGTTATTCCTTTTTTCCATTCTTCTGATAATATTTCTCTAGAAAAATCATCATTTACAATATAATTTATTATTATATTTTTATCTTCAATTGTTAAAATAGTTTCTTCAATATTTAACAAGTTGCTATGCCATCGGTCTTGTTTTCCTAATTCTAAAACTCTATTTTTTGAAATATCAATTTTATCTGCAAGTAGAAGAGCTGCACCAACTGGACTATTTATTTCATTACCATTTGAATGGTCTTCGATTGCATGAATTATTATATCTTTGCTTTCTTGTGATAGTTTTGTTTTATCTAGAAAGTGTATGCACATTTCACTACTTCTATGTGCGTGTCCTTTTTTGCCTTCTATTGTACCTATATCATGTAATAGACCAGAAATTTTTCCTAGTTCAATGATATCTTCTCCATAATCAAGTCTTGTTAATAAGTTTTCAATAGTGTTTATTACGAATGTAATATGATATCTTCCATGACAAGCTAACAAGTTATTTTTATTAACTTCATTTATTGAATCAATAATATTATTTAATTCTTTATCATTATTAAGTAAATCATAATTATTCATGTTTTATCCCTCCAATCACTAATATTCTACCATATTTAAGCACCCATTTGAAGTAAGGTGTATCTATCCTTTTCAAATTTATTTTCCTTTTTGTTAGGAATAATCTGTAAAAGAGAGTTATTAGATAAACTATCAATATTCAACTTTTCTTTTTCAATTGTGATAGGAGCTATCTTATAAAATTTACTTAATGATTCAATATATTTAGTAATATCTTCTTTAGTTCTTTCGTTAGATAAAATGACATCTCTATCATTGATATTAACTGCCATATCAAAACAATCATTTCTAAACATATAACCAATGTTTTGAATTTCTTTTTTATTGATATTGATTTTCTTGATTATGATTTCATCTTTCTTTTTCTCAATTTCAATAGAATCAATATATTTAGTTATTAGTTCTACTTTTTGTTCTTTCGCGAGTTTATTCCATAGTCCATTCTTTCTAACATAGTAAGATTTATATTTCATTTTTTCTAGTTGAAATAAATTGTTATAAAGTCTTAAATCTTCTTTATGATTCAGATTTTCATCAGCATTATTCAAGTTATTTAGTTTGATTTTTGTTTCTTCAATTTGCATTTTTATACTTTTTTCTTCGTCTATAAAATCATCTTGTTCAATATCACTATTTAAATAGGCATTTTTAATCCTTTGTAGCTTTGTATTCAAGCCTTTTAATATCTTCTCATATCTTTTTATTTCTATTGTTAAATCTTCGTTAAAGAACGATTTATAGTTGTTA
>CATBQD010000019.1 GCA_949505625.1 uncultured Bacilli bacterium | reverse complement strand
AAACCATTATTATGATTACACATGATTATAATTTGGCGTTAAATGCAAATAGAATTATTACCATTGATGATGGAAAAATCATTAGTGATGAGAAGGTACAATAATGAAAGCTCTTTATCGGTTTACAATAAAAAATTTAATTCAAAATAAAAATAGGACAATTGTAACCATTATTGGAGTGATGCTTACTTGTATTTTAATGTTTGGATTAGGAATTGGCGCTTCTACTTTAAGAGAAGCAATGAAGCATGATATTTTAGTTGAGACTGGAGCTTATCATGTAAAATATGATGGGCTTGCATTCAAAAATTATGAAACAATAAAACAAAATCGAGATGTAGATATTATAGAATATGAGAAGACTGTTAAAAGTACAGTATTGGAAAAGAATCAATATGAAGCAACTCCGATAGATATTATTGACCGAAATGGATATACACTTGGGTATTTTGAGCTTATAAAGGGAAAGTATCCCAATAATGCGACAGAACTTTTAGTTAGCAATAGTTTCTCACAAATGGTTGGAAAGCATGTTGGAGAAAAAATTACTTTGGATGGTCAAAGTTATAAGATTGTAGGAATTATAAATGGAGAAGACTATTATCGTTATTATGGAACTCAGGAAATCGTTTATACTAACAGTGGTTTTATTGAAGCAGATGACAGTGTAAATTTTTTTGTTACATTTGAAAATTTAGGAGAATCTTTAGATAAAATTTTTGATTTGTCAAATGAACTCGGTTTAAAATCAGATATCGAAAGAGGACAACTTATTCATGAACATGAAAATATCAATGAAGCATTATTAGAGTTAAATGGTACAGTAAGAAGTTACGGAAAACTTGCTATTTTGTTACTATGTTTAATGTTACTTTTAACAGTATTAGGAATAGCATCCATTATTGTTATTTATAATTCGTTTGCGATTTCAGTAACAGAGCGTAAAAAAACATTAGGAATTTTATCAAGTGTAGGGGCAACCAGATGGCAGCTATTTTTATCAGTCATGATAGAAGCTAGTATCATTGCTTTAATTGCAATTCCAATTAGTTTTCTTTTGAGCCTTGGAATGATGCAACTATTATTAGTATTTATTAATTATGTAATGCGTGATATTAATTTTTATCACTATACACTTTCTATATATCCACTCTTTTTGATTATGCCACTTACTTTTATATTGATAACAATTTATTTATCTGCTTTTTTTCCAGCAATGCGAGTTTTTGAAATGACTCCAATAGAGGTCATTCGATTAAATACCGATATAAAATATAATAAAAAGTCTTTAAAAGGTGGTCGTCTAATAAAAAGAATATTTGGTTTTGAGTCCCAAATTGCTTATAAAAATAGTAAGCGAAATAAGAGAAAATATCGAATTACTATTTTGTCTTTATTTATTAGTATTGTCTTATTTATTACTTTTTCGAGCTTTTTTAATACTTATTTAGGTAACGTTTCACATAATAAAGAGTTAGAAGGAATTTTCAATATTGAAATTAGTGTATTAGGTGATGAAAAGCGTGTAGATGAATTTTATAAAGATATAATTGAAGATTGCAATATCGAATCACGCCAATATCATCAATTAGTTGTAGGACTTTATAAAAGTGATGTAGAGCCCCAATTTGTTTCTACTTATGATGCGACAACAGGAGAATTTGGTTTGAGTTCAATCATTACTGTTTTGCAAGATGAAGATTACTATGCTTATTTAAAAAAGCTAGGATATAGTAAAAATAAACCTGTGATTATTAATTATGCAGAATGGAATGTTTATAGTGAGGATTTTGCGAGTTCTGAAATATTAGAACAAAAGTCTTCTAAAATATTTGAAAATTTAGACAGTATGAATTTTGAATTGTCGATTTATAAAAATCAATTTTTAAGTAATGATAAGCAAATGATTCATCTTACGAATATAACAGATTTTTATGAGACAAATATTTTACCAAATTATTATGATATGTATCGTTTTAATGTACAAATTTTTATTTCTAATAGTATGTATCAAGCTTATTTAAAAGAAGCGAATTATGATTTCAAAGATTATTTACCTGCGTATTTAATACAGTTAGAAACGAAAGATTATTATAGATTAGAAAAGAATATGAAAAAAGTAATTTCAAAGTATCCAGATTTATATATTAGCTATCATAATGAAGCTTATGAAATGTATTTGGTTAGACAACAGATATTTTTATATCAATTTTTACTTTATTTTATAATTGGATTTATTTTAACAATAGCAATTACTAGTGTTTTTAATACCATCCATGCAAGTATGCAACTTAGAAAAAATGAATTTGCAATGCTGCGAAGTATTGGAGTAACACCAAAAGGATTTCATAAAATGATATTTTTTGAAAGTTTATTTTTTGGAGTAAAATCTTTAATTTATGGAATTTCATTTTCTTTATTTATTATTTGGATATTTTATAAAATTGAACATATTATACCAAATAATTCTGATTCAAAAATGATTTTTCCTACAGCTTATATTATCATTGCGATTATTGTAATAATGGGAATTGTGTTTATATCTATGTTTTATGCAACAAGAAAATTAAAGAAGGATAATATCATAGATATTTTAAAAGAAGATAGCTTTTAAAGAAAAAACTGATATTTGTATCAGTTTTTTTAGAAGAATATCATTAATTCATTGAATGAATTGTTCAAATTAATAATAATGTAAAATCCGTATATTACTCTAAGTATACCAATAATAAGGCCCGCAATTGCTAAACCTTTTCTTTTTTCATTTCCATTGGTTATTTGAAAGAGTCCAATTCCAGATAAAATAGCACCAATCATACCGATAATACCCGCAAAAGGAAGAATACAAGAGATTATAGATACTATAAAACCAGCGAGAGCAAGTTTATTATTTTCAACAACGTTTTCATTATTTCCTGTTTTTGAAACATACTTTCCACATTTTAAACAAACATCACTGTTCTCTTTTAGCTCGGCTCCACAGTTATCGCAAAACTTCTGCATATGAAAAATACCTCCTTTTTTATAGTATATCATAAATTTACTGTTTCTTGACTGAGATTTTTGTGAATTTAATTGACAGATGAAAGAAAGAGAGTATATAATCATTATGAAATAGAGAAGGTGTAAAAATGAATGAGAATAAAAAAGTTGTAATTGCAATATCTGTTATAATAGGTTTGTTAATGTTATTAATTATAGTAGGATTAGTCCAAAAGAATTCTGATAAGCAAAAAGATTATAATAATGAAAGCTCTGGAACTATAACTTATAGTGGAAAATATACAACAGATTATGAAAAAGCTTTTGAAGGAGAAGGGAAAAAAGTTTTATTTATAGGAAGTTCTAGTTGTGGAATATGTAGTGAATTTACCCCATATATAAAATATCTAAGTGAAGCTTATGGGTTTACTTATTATTATATTGATGCAGCAACTATGGATACAAATAAATTAGAAAGTGTCTTAGAAAAAGTTGGAAAAAATTTGGATAATATCGGAACCCCTTACATGGCATTTTTGGAGAATGGTGAAAAATACGAAGAAGTAAAAGGTTATTTATCTGAATCTGGATTATTTTCAACGTTACAAAAAAATGGTATTATAGAAGAAAAGGCTGTTTATGTTTCAAGTACTGAAGCAGCAAGTAATTCTAATAATAACAGTAGTTCTGATAATACTTCAGATGAATTTGAACATTTAACGTTTATTGATTATGACAAATATGAAGAAATTTATAATTCAAAAGAAAAAGCGATTATTGTATTAGGCCAAACTGGATGTGGTGCTTGTACAGCTTTTAAACCAGTTATTGATGAGATTGCAAAGGAATATAATTTAACTATTTATTTTGTAAATTTAACAGATTGGACAAAAAGAGAAACTTATGATTTAATGGGTTCTTTATCTTATTTTAAAAATCGTGAATCATTTAGTACTCCACTTACATTAATACTTGAAAACGGAGATAATATAAGTGAGCAAGAGGGTTATAATAGTAAAGTAACAACAGTAGAGTTTTTGAAGAAAAATGGATTTATAAAAGAGAATTAAAAATTAATTCTCTTTTAGTTTTTATGAAACTTTATTTCATATATTTTCTGTTTACTAACTGGTTTAATATAAGTATTATAATATGATAATATTTCATCAATATCTTTTGAAGTTTTTTCTTGTGCAGCTTTACCGAGTAAACATTTAGATTCCCATGATTTCGCAGAAAAACCAGCTTTTAATAATTCATTAATTTCAATTTCATCATTTTCTAAAGTTAGAACTGGAAGTAATAATTCAATTCCATATTGGGAAGCTAAAACTTTAAATTGTTCTAACATAACTGGTTGTTCTATTAAAAATTTTTGGCTCATTCTAGCTCCTTCAGCAATATATTTATAACCATAATGTTGCGCAATTGCAATCGTTGTTAGATACATGGCACTTCTACAAGAAAGACACTGAATTTCAGAATCGATGGAACCATGTTCAGGTTCCTTTTTAGAAGTTTGCTTCCAATGTTTAAATAAAGCATCAAATTCATCTTTTACATTAATAGAGGAAAATTGATAGGGAAAATAATAGCCCTCAAGATTGGAAAATGACTTTTGATAGGTTAGAAATGGTTTATTTGTATCACGCATATAACCATTATCAAAATGGATAAAATGAACATGATATCCCATTTTTTTCAATCTAATTGCAGATAAGGTACTATCTTTTCCTCCAGAATACATAAGTAAAACATCTTTATCTGTTCTAGGAACTTTTAATTTTTGAATCAATGTTAAAACATCTGGATTAATAAATGTAACAGAATGGTGAAATCCATAAGGTGTTTCTTCATTTTCATAATTGTCTTTCATAGATTTTAAAATTTGATTTTCTTCACCAGAAATGAAAATTAAATTTTCTAATAACTTATCGAATGTACTTTCTAATGGTAATATTGTTTGCTCTCTTAATTGGTCCATGTCATATAAGAATGTATTTTCTTCAATTTGAAAGAGTGATTCTGGAAAAAAAGCTGTTTCAAATAGATGATTCCACTCCATATCCTTTAAATCTAGTTTGGAATAATAATCTTTATCAAGTAGTCTATGTAATAATAATGTTATAAAAATACTGATATTTGAAAATGGTTCTTGTTCAAAATAATTAGGTACATGGATAAAATCAATTTCATTATGTATATTTTCACATAGAAATTGATTCTTAAATTTAATGATTAATTGAATTCTTTGCATAAAAATCACCTAATGTTTGTTATTATATCAAAAAAACTTATAAATTATAAGCTTTTATTTTTTTTGATTACTAATATAATTTTTTAATTGATATCCACTAAGACTGCCTTTTCCAGTAATAGAAATTTCAACAATTTGTTTTTGTTCATTACATTTTAATTTATAAGTTATTTTTTTGTAAAGTTTTTTATCAAAACCATACGTTTCCATTTCTTTTTCAGTTAATGTAATGGTATCACTATCTTTACAAGTATCATCTGAAGAACTAATTTCGATTAATCTAGTAAGCTGGTCCGCTTTTAATTCCATAATTCCAATGGCTTCTTCTTTTGTATAGTGTTTTTTCTTTTTTGCCTCTGTTCCTAAATAAATAAAAGCTGCAGATAAAATAAGACAGAATACACTAAATAGAATGAGATAAATCATTTCATATTTTTTGAAGTGCTCTTTCATCGTATAAACCTCCTCATATCATATAGTTTTATTATAACTGATTTTTACTAAAATTGCTAGTATGATATAATGAATTAAGGTGATAGCAATGCAGTTCTTTGAAATTATTTTAAGTGCTTTTATTTTGATTGGTAGCTCTATATTGGGATTTGTACTTCCTTATAAAGAAGGGAATTCATTATGGACTATTTTCAGCATTTGTTGGCTATTTATAGAACCAACAAAAATGTTTTTTCGAAGACAATATAATAAAATTACTTCTAATTGGTATTATGTGACTTTACTATTTTTAGAAGTTTTAATTTTGTGTTTTATGTTTATTTGTCGAAGTGAAATTTCTTTTTGGATTGTTTATATGTGTTTGTTATTATTAGTAGTGGTAAGTTTTTTTTCAAAAAAGAAAAAATATACTTGTGAAATTAATTTATCTAGATGGTTATTTTTAATGACAGGAGTAATAGCTTTCGCCACTTATTTTAGTCAAATTAGTATGAGTATTTTTGAACAACCAATTGGAATTATATTTGGTATAGTTTCTCTCATTCTATCATTTACAGTTGATAGACTTTCTAAAGAACAGGGAAGAGGAATATGTATTATTTTGATGTTGTTTACGTTTATTATAAAACAACCAATTTGCTTTATTTTACTAATTCGTTTATTTTTAAATTTTGATTATAATTAATTTATTACAAATCAGTAATAAATCTTTTTTTTATGTTGTTCTATGTTATAATAAATAAAGTGAAGGAGGTATAAAATGGCAGCTTATATAGAACCAATTCGATTTGCACTACTTGCATTTCCATTTATTGCCTTTCTTTTTACACTTCCTTATATTTTTCATCAATATCATAAATATGGCTCTGTATTGCTACTTAGAGTAGCGATTGTATATTCCTTTATTTTATATTTAACTTGTATTTATTTTTTGGTTATTTTGCCACTACCATCCATAGAAGCAGTTAAGAATTTAACAACAGAATGGGTGCAGTTGGTACCATTTGCGTTCATTAGAGATTTTGTTTTAGAAAGTAGCTTTATATGGAATGACCCGAGTACTTATTTAGAAGTTATCAAAGAGCCTTATTTTTATCAAGCTTTTTATAATATATTATTAACAATTCCTTTTGGAATTTATCTAAGATATTATTTTAATTGTTCTTTTAAGAAAACATTCTTTTTCACATTTTTGCTAACACTCTTTTTTGAATTAACACAGTTATCAGGATTATACGGAATTTATCCTAGACCATATCGGTTATTTGATGTTGATGATTTATTTTTGAATACCTTAGGAGGAATGATTGGTTATGGAATTACTCCAATATTTAGTCATTTTTTGCCGAAACGTGAGAAGTTAGATGCACTTTCTTATATGAAAGGAAAGAAAATTTCTATTTTTAGAAGAGGCATGGCAGTTTGGATTGATTTATTTTTAGTAAGTTTAGTAACTGTTTTATTTGCTATGATAGGAGTAGATAATTTATTTTTACAATATGTATTTTCTATTATTATCATTTTTATAATTGTACCAATTATTCGAGGTGGTTATACTTATGGAAAGAAATGGATGAATATTAAAATTGTAACAAAAGATGGAGAAAAACCAAATTGGTATCAATATTTTATTCGATATGGTGTTTTATATTTGTTTTTATTACCAGTTCCATATTATTTCATCTTTTTAATTTCATTATTCAATTATTTGTCAGGTAATTCTAGAATTGTATTATGGCTTTTTATATCAGGATTTATGTTATTAGCTTTTATTATGTTTTTTCACTTTTTTATTACTTTATTTACCAAAAAGTTATTTTGGTATGAAAGAATAAGTGCTACTAAAAATATGAGTACAATAGAGGTAGAAGAATGCGAAGAATCGTAAAACCATTATGTAGTTGGTATTTAAAGAACAAAAGAGATTTGCCTTGGCGAAAAGATAGAAATCCTTATCATATTTGGATATCAGAAATTATGTTACAACAAACGAGAGTAGAAGCAGTTAAAGTTTACTATGAACGATTTATGAAAGAACTTCCAAATATAGAAGCTTTAGCCAATGTAGAAGAGGAAAAATTGTTAAAGCTTTGGGAAGGATTAGGATATTATACAAGGGCTAGAAATTTAAAGAAAGCAGCACTTAAAATAGAAAATGAATTTAGTGGTAAAATGCCTAATACTTATGAGGAAATTATAACATTACCAGGAATTGGTGAATATACGGCTGGAGCAATTGCTTCTATTGCATTTAATGAACAAGTACCTGCAATAGATGGAAATGTATTTAGAGTGATTATGCGAATTCAAAATTCCAAAAGAAATATTAGTAAGCTATCTACAAAAAAAGAACTATTTATGGAATTATCAGAAATTATGCCAAATAATCCAGGAATATTTAACCAGGCTTTAATGGAATTAGGAGCAACTGTTTGTGTACCAAATGGAGAACCTCATTGTGAAACTTGTCCATTAAAAAAATATTGTGAAGCTTTTAAGGAAGGTACAATGTTAGAATTGCCCATAAAAGATTCTAAAAGAGAAAAAGTAAAAGAAGAATATACCGTCTTTATTTTATTAAATTATAATAAGGTCGCTATTCATAAAAGGGAAAATAAAGGTTTGTTAGCTTCTATGTATGAATTTCCAAATGTAAATCAGAAATTAAACAAAGAGGAAGCATTAAAATATCTAAAAGAGCATCATTACTCTGTGTTACGAATTTTAGAAGTAGAAAACTCAAAACATATTTTTACTCATAAAATATGGCAAATGACAAATTATGTTGTATATGTAGAAGAAATAATAGATAATCATATATGGACAGATATTAAAACAATCGGTGATATATATGCATTACCATCAGCTTTTAAAAAACAATTAGAAATATTAAAAGAAGAGGTAAAGAAAAGATAGTTTCTTGTGAAATTAAGAAGATTGTGTTATTCTTATAATAGATAAAGAGGAGGTCTCTATGAAAGTATTACTTTATACAGAGGGATTAAAACAAATAGAAAAATCAGGATTAGGAAAAGCAATTAAACATCAATTAAAAGCACTAGAAGAAAATCATATTGACCATACAACAGACCCAAATGATACTTATGATATCGTACATATTAATTTTTATGGTCCAAACTCATTTGCGCTTGCGAAAAAGGCAAAGGATATGGGAAAGAAAGTAGTTTATCATGCTCATTCAACAGAGGAAGATTTTAAAAACTCTTTTATCTTCTCTAATCAAATGGCGCCAATTTTTAAATGGTGGATTACAAAATGTTACAATTTAGGAGATAAAATTATTACTCCAACACCTTACTCAAAAAGACTATTAGAAAGCTATGGAACAATAGAAGCACCAATTGTAGCTTTATCAAATGGGATTGATGTTAGTTTTTTTGAACATGATGACAAAAAGGGACAAGCATTTAGAGATTTCTACGGATATCAAGACCATGAAAAAGTAATTGTTGGAATCGGACTTTATATTGAGAGAAAAGGAATTTTAGATTTTGTGGAATTAGCGAAAAGACTTCCTGAATACAAATTTATCTGGTTTGGATATAGTCCATTATCTGCAAGTCCTTTAAAAATTAGAGAAGCTGTTAATACAGAACTTCCGAATCTGCACTTTGCAGGTTATGTAGAACCTACAATGATAAGAGATGCTTTATCTGGAGCAGATTTATATTTATTTCCGACTTTAGAAGAAACAGAAGGAATTCCTATTATTGAAGCTTGTGCAGCTAAAATTCCATCTTTGATTAGAGATATACCAGTATTTTCTGAATGGTTAGAAGATGGAAAAAATGTTTATAAAGCAAAAGATATTGATGAATTTGAAGAAAAAATAAAAGGAATATTAGAAGGAAAGTTGCCATCTTTGATAGATGCTGGGTATGAAGTTGCCAAAGAAAGAGACTTAAAATTAATTGGAAAACAATTAATTGAAATCTATAAAAGTGTATTAGATGAAAAAAATGAATAATTTTTTTCTTTTTCATGCAACATTTTACAAGTTCTAATTGTTTTATATATGAGAGGAGTGAATTTATGCATGCCTCTTTGGTACAAAGAGAAGAAGAGTTTATGAAAACTTATCATACATATGTAGATATGGTTTATCGAATTTGCTTTCTATATTTTAAAAATCATTCTGATACAGAAGATATTGTCCAAAATGTTTTTTTAAAACTTTATACTTCAAATCCTTTGTTTAAGGACGAGAGTCATAAAAAAGCTTGGCTTATTGTAACCGCTAGTAATATGTGCAAAAACGGAATCAAAAATTGGTGGAAGCAAAATGTCATGTTTAAAGAATTCGATGTTGCTAGTCATGATACAAAAGATGAAACCTTAGAAGCCTTATTAAACCTTCCTAAAAAATATAAAACAGTTTTGTATTGTTATTATTATGAGGGGTATCATACAAATGAAATAGCAAATATGTTACATATGAATGAAGCAACTGTAAGGTCTTATCTACATAGGGGGAGAAGTTACTTGCGTGAACTCTTAGAGGGGGAAAAAAATGAAGAATAAAATATTTATTCAAACGTTAAATAAGGTGAAACCTAGTAAAGAAAAAAAAGATAAGATGTTAGAAAATATCCTTACTAAAAAGACAACATCAAAAATTTCTATGAATTATGTTTGGAAATTTGGAATGGTATCACTTTGTTTTGTATGTTCTTTCTTTATCATGAATGGTTTCTATCAAGAAGATAAATCTTTAGTACCTGCTTCTATAGAGCCAAGAACGTTAATGGAAGAATCAAATGAATTTTGTTATCAAAGTATCTGTTATGAAAAAATAGGGGTTTTGAAGAATAGAACGGGGCTTCAATATTTAGATACAATAGAAGATAGCAATGGAAAAAAAATTATTTATCAGGGGGAACAAAAGGATACAATTATTATAAAATATGAAAACTCTTACTTCTTGTATCAAAAAATAGAAAGATAAATATTGGGAGGAAAATATGAAAAAATTATCTAAAATTGTAGTAGTAATGATGGCATTTGTTATGATGTTATCTATCACTGGATGTGGAGAGAAAAAAGCAAAAAATTTAGAAGGAACTTTACCAGAATTAATGAGAGCTTTATATAAGGGTGCTGGTATCGATGAAGAAAAAGATTTTATGTATTTAGAAGATAAAGAAGTTACAGAAGAAAATTTATCTTATTATTTAGGAGTAGACAAATTAGATTATAAAGAAGCGTTAGCATCTGAATCTATGGTTGGTTCTACAGCTCACTCTATAGTTCTTGTTAGAATGAATGAAAAAGCAGATATCGAACAAGCAAAAAAAGATATTAAAGAAAAAGTAGACCCAAGAAAATGGATTTGTGTTGGGGTAGAAGACGAAAATGTTATTGTAGATAACATTGGAGATGTCATTGTTTTAATTATGAATAATGATTATGCACAAAAATTAAGCGACAGTTTTAAAGAACTTGGAAAATAAGCCTTCTAAAAAGAAGGCTTTTCTTGAAAGGGGTTTCTTATGTTATTTTCAAGCATTTCATTTTTATATTATTTTTTACCACTCTTATTACTTTGTTATTTTCTAGTTCCAAGTAAGTGGAAGAATATGGTTTTACTCATTTCTAGTTTGATATTTTATTTTTATGGAGAACAAATTCATATATGGATTTTATTACTTTCTTGTTTTATGAATTACTTATTTGGAAGAATGGTGGAGAAAAGTAAGAATAAGAAATTAATATTGATTTTAGCTGTCACAATGAATTTGGGATTGTTAGGATATTTTAAATATACTGATTTTTTTATTACCAATATCAATACCATTTTCCAAAGTGATATTTCATTATTACGGATTGTAATGCCAATTGGAATCAGTTTTTTTACATTTCAAACTTTAAGTTATGTAGTAGATGTTTATAGAGGAACTGTAAAAGCTAACAAACACTTTTTGGATTTTGCTACTTATGTATGTTTGTTTCCACAATTAGTAGCAGGACCGATTGTTCGCTATAAAGATGTAGCAGAAGAATTAAATTCTAGAAAGCATTCTATTTCAGATTTTGAAAGAGGTATTTCTAGATTTGTAATTGGATTAGCGAAAAAAGTATTGTTAGCCAATGTAATAGGAGAGCTTAGTGTTATTTTACTAGAAGCAAATCAGCCTAGTATTATTGGTTTTTGGGTAATCGCCCTTTCTTATACATTACAGATTTACTTTGATTTTTCAGGATACAGTGATATGGCAATTGGACTTGGTAATATGTTTGGATTTCATTTTTTAGAAAATTTTAATTATCCTCTTATCGCCAAATCGATTACTGATTTTTGGAGACGTTGGCATATTTCTTTATCTAGTTGGTTCAGGGACTATGTATATATTCCATTAGGGGGAAATAGAGTTTCTACTTTAAAATGGATTCGAAATATTCTTGTTGTATGGTTTTTAACAGGATTTTGGCATGGGGCCGCTTGGAATTTTATTATATGGGGATTATACTTTGCTATTCTCTTAGTTTTAGAAAAGAAAGTATATGGAAAATTTTTGGAAAAACATAAAGTGTTTGGTCATTTTTATACAGTATTTTTAATACTTATCAGTTTCGTTATTTTTAATGTAAATTCAATAGCAGATGGAATAACATTCTTTAAAAATATGTTTGGTTTAGGAAGTTTACCATTTATCTCTTTAGAAACGAGTTATTATATCAGAAGTTATATTGTAGTTTTAGTAATTGCGTTTATAGCAGCAACTCCAATATTTACCAATTTATTTGATAAGTTAAAACAAAAGAAAGGATTTAAAATCGTATTGAATGGAATAGAACCATTTTATTATGTTATACTTTTATTCATTGTAACTGCTTTTTTAATAGATAGTTCTTTTAATCCATTTTTGTATTTTAGATTTTAGGTGATGATATGAAAGAAAAAGTAACAATTGTTTTATTTTTAAGTATCATTTATGGATTTTTTCTTTTGAATTTCATTATGAAAGATGAGGAACTTTCTATAGAAGAAAGAAGGCATTTAAAACAATTTCCAAAGATTACTGTTTCTAAAGTATTAGATGGAAGTATGATGACAGAATTTGAAACTTATACCTTAGACCAATTTCCTTTTCGAAATACGTTTCGAAGTTTAAAAGCAAACGTAGAATATTCTGTATTTCAAAAGTTGGATAATAATGGTATTTATGTAAGTAATGATAAAATATTTAAAATAGAGTATCCTTTAAAAGAGAAAAATGTAATGCTTTTTACAAAAAAAGTAAATCAAATTTATGAAAAATATTTGCAAGGAATGAATGTTTATTATATGATAATTCCAGATAAAAATTATTATTTGGATGATGTCCATTTAAAAATGGACTATGATAAATTATATCAACTTACAAAAGAAAATATAAAAGGTCTTTCTTATATAGAGGTGCGTGATTTGTTATCTCTTGACCATTATTATGATACAGATACGCATTGGAGACAAGAAAAAATAATTCCAGTAGCACGTAGATTGGAAGAAAAGATGATTGGAAATGTATCGAATCATCAATATGAATTAAAAACGTATGAACCATTTTATGGAGTTTATTATGGACAAGCTGCTCTTGGTGGAAAAGGTGAGACTTTAACTTATTTAACAAATGACATAATCAAGCAAGCTTATGTAGAAAATAAATCTGATTTATCTTTTCATCAAGTATATCATTTAAAAGAACTTGGGAAGATGGATTCTTATAATATGTTTTTATCTGGTTCAACTCCTTTTATAACAATCTTTAATGAAGAAAATAAATCTGGAAGAGAATTGGTTATTTTTAGAGATTCTTTTGCTAGTAGTTTGACCCCATTATTAATAGAAAGTTATTCTAAAATTACTCTTGTTGATTTAAGGTATATGGGTGCTTCTAAACTAGAAGAGGTCATTACTTTTGAAAATCAAGATATTTTATTTCTTTATAGTACAATGATTATTAATGAAAGTGTCATGTTAAAAGATTAAATTGATGATAGAAAAAGAATAAAAAAGAAAAATCTGTATATGGAATTTTAAAAATTGACAGATTTTTTTTATTCGAAATGCAAAGTTTGAAAGCTTATCTAGAAGTATTTACATTTGATATTTTACTATTTATAATAGGTAACTGAAGTGTTTAATGAGTCGTGCTGTCCTTCTAGAAAGGGCTTGATAATATGAGAAAAGATAATGTGATATCAACATTAATATTTATTAATTTTATAGAACTTGTCTTAGTATTTATTTTAGTAATGTTTGTAATAACAAACTACTAGAAATTATCAGGGAGTTTTGGTTAAACAAAAACAAGCACCGACCTTGAAAAACGTGCTTGTTCTACCAAAATGTAGGACAGTACTTAATTTTCTGATTAAGCACTTCTTTTTTTATGAGAACTTACCTCATAGATTAATTATATCACATATAGCGATAGATTCAAATCATTTATCGTATAAAATTATAAGAATTGGTAAATGATTTAGTAGAATTTTATTTTATTAGAAAAGTGGAATTATTGATAAACTTATATTTCGTATAAAAGTGAATTTGTCTAGATAACCGAAATAGAGATTCGTCTTTTCCTTTACATTCTAACATAATATCAATATCTTGATTATAAATAGATAGCAATTCTAAAAAAGAGATAAATTTATGAGCATCGATAATTATATTGTGAGCTCTTTTTTCTTTTTTACTTTTTGGAGAAGAAAAATGCATTTTGGGTGGTAATGTTGTATATTTCCATGTGTTTAAAATTCGTTCTAAAACTGGTTTTAAATCTTTTTTTTCATAATTACAAAGGTGATGATGATAATCTAATACCATAGGGATGTGTAAAGTTTCACATAAGTTTAATGTTTCATGAACAGTAAATGTTTTGTCATCATTTTCTAATAAAATCATCTTTTGAATTCCTTTTGGAAGTGTTAAATAAGTATCACAGAATCGTTGCATTGCTGTTTGTTTATCAGGAACACTACTTCCAATATGAAGTACAACATGACCTTCGATTTCCATTGCTTGGTAGATTTTATATTGAAATTCTAGCATTTTAATACTTTGTTTTTTAATATCAGGATTGATACTATTTAATACACAAAATTGGTCTGGATGCGAATCTATTCTCATATTATGTTTTTTTATAAAAACTCCTATCTTTTTCCACTTATCTAAAAATGGAGTGATATAGTCAAAATGAACATCTTTATGTGTTGCTAAAGGAATTAAATTATGACTAAATCTAAAAAAGAAAATCTTGTTTTGAAGATTGTACTTTAATACTTGCAAGAGATTATCAAGATTTGTATGAATGATATCATTTAATTTAGACAGTTGTTTTTCATTTGATAATTTTTGATAATTGGTATAAGTAATCGTATGATTATAACTAATATCATCTAATGTTTTTGAAATAGCTACATATCCAAGTCTTATTCTCATAAAAATCACCATTTTTAATATGTACAAAAAATCTATTCTAATGCCTTATAAAAAGACATATACTTTTTTAGGTGATACCATGACTCCAGAAGAAATTAAAAGAGAAATGAAACTAAAACGTAGTAAAAATTTACAACCAAAAAGAGAAACAAAAAATGTTGGTACAATCATTATGATAAAATTGTTTATTACTATTTTATTAACACTCGGAATTATGATAGGATTAAAGCAGTCTAAAGAATTCAAAAAGAATTTTTATGAACAAGTTTATGATACCAATTTTACCTTTGCTTATGTCAATAATATCTATCAAAAGTTATTTGGAAGTCCAATTCCTTTTTCAGAATTTTTAAAAGAGCCCGTGAAAGCGACTTTTAAAGAACAACTTGTTTTTAAAAAAGAAGAGGCCTATAAAGATGGAGTAAAATTAACCGTAGATGAAAATTATTTAGTTCCGATAAAAACAAGTGGACTAGTTGTTTTTATTGGAGAAAAAGAAGGATATGGTAAAACAGTTATTGTTGAACAAATGGATGGCACTGATTTATGGTATGGTGGATTAAAAGAAATTAATGTAAAATTATATGACTATGTAGAAGAGGGAAGTTTACTTGGAGAAGTAGAAAAAAATACATTATATTTGGTATTTAAAAAAGAAGGAAAGGTTCTTAATTATCAAGAATGTTTGTAGGGTAGAAGTACATCCCTTTTTTTATGTTGTTGCTTTTTTTTCTCTGATTACAGGTAACTTTAAAAGTTTTACGCTTTTTATGGCAATTTTATTATTTCATGAATTAGGACATATTTTAGTGGCTCTTTATTTTAAATGGCACATAGAAAAAGTAAAACTTTATCCATTTGGTGCTCTCACTTTATTTGAAGAACATTTCAATAAACCAATAAAAGAAGAAATGTGGATTGTTTTAGCTGGTCCAATTTTTCAAATTATTTTTTATTATCTTTTTTCAAATTTTGATTGGAATCATTTAAAAGAATATCATTATTGTTTGCTTTGTTTTAATCTGTTACCAATTGTCCCATTAGATGGTTCTAAAATAATGATGCTTATTTATCAATATTTTTTTTCCTATTGGAGTAGTTTTTATTTTGTATTTTACATATCGATTTTAATGCTTCCATTATTATTTTTGGAGTTTGATTTTTCCCTTGTGTTAATTTTGATTTTAATTACTTTATTTATGGATATTTTAGAAATGTTTTATAAACGAAAATTTTGTTTTCAGAGATTTTTATTAGAACGAATATTATATCAATTCTCTTTTTCGAAAAGAAAGACAATTCAAGATGGAAATGTAAAAAAAATGAAACGGGATACGAAACATCTATTTTATCAAAATAATCACTTTGTAAGTGAAGAAACATACTTACAAAAAATGTTTGACTTTAAAGGGAAAGCGTGGTAAAATCTATAAATGTGTAGAGCCTCACTCTACAACCGCACTGAGATAGGTTTTAAACACATTGTGTACCTTAAAGGCGAGTCTTAGAAAATGTTAGGAGGTTAAAAATGAAAGCAGTAATTGAAACTGGTGGAAAACAATACTATGTTGAAGAAGGAACAGTACTTTATATTGAAAAAATTGATGCAGAAAGTGGTTCAAAAATCAAATTTGATAAAGTATTAATGGCAAATGGTGTTGTTGGGCATCCATATTTATCAAATGTAGAGGTAACTGGTGAAGTTTTAAAACATGGTAAAAGTAAAAAAATAAAAGTATATAAATATAATGCAAAGAAAAATTACCATAAAACTCAAGGTCACCGTCAACCTTATACAAAGGTAGAAATTAAAACTATCAAATCTAAATAATTATGATAAAGGTAAATGTAACAAAAGATAAAATTAAAGTGAGTGGGCATGCTGGATATGCGGAAGCAGGGAAAGATATTGTTTGTGCTTCTGTATCAAGTATTGTTACAACTACAGTAAATGCTATCATGAGGTTAGAAGAAGATTCTATTTCTTATGAAGAAAAAGAAGGAATGGTAGAAATTACAATTATTAATCACACTCCTATTACTGATACTTTAATTTTAAATTTCGTAGAATTATTAAAAGAATTAGAAAAAGTTTACTCTAAATATATAAAAATTTCATAAGAGGAGGTGTTCTGAGTGGAAAAATTAATGCAATTAAATATACAATTATTTGCTCATAAAAAGGGTCAAGGTTCAACAAAAAATGGTCGTGATTCCATTGCAAAAAGATTAGGAGCGAAAGCTGCTGATGGAGAATTTGTAACAGGTGGTTCTATTCTTTATCGTCAAAGAGGAACAAAAGTGTATCCAGGCAACAATGTAGGTATTGGTAGTGATGATACTGTTTATGCAAAAGTAGATGGATATGTAAAATTTGAACGTGTTGGCAGAAGTAAAAAGCAAGTAAGTGTTTATCCAAACAGGTAAGATGTAAAGAAGACCAGAAAGCGTTGCTTTTTGGTTTTTTAAATGATATACTTTAGTTGTATAATAATGAAGGGAGGCTAAGCCTATGTTTAAATGGTTAAGAAGTCTTTTAATCTGGGGGTAATTAGGGTTTTGCTTTATTGTTAATACATCATATTTTGGGAAACTTTTAGATATCTGGTGGTTATCTAAAAGTTTTTCTTTACGTCAAATCGAAAAAAATCTTTTTGAATAATGTTAGATTATATTAATATTTGATATAATAAAATTATCATAATAGTGAGGTGAATGTATGAATAAGGTTGATTTAGGAAAAAATTGTCTTATTAGTATCAGTGTTATTTTACTTTACTTTTTTTGGCCGACTGTACTAAAAGCATTTTGGGAGACTTTTGGTGGGAGTTCTACAGTAACTCTTGGAATGTTCATTTATAATGCTGTTGGGTATGCAGTTTTAGTTGGAATCTTAGTTGCAATTTATTATAAGCCATTAAAAGAGAATTGGATAAAATTTTGGAAAGATAAGAAAAAAATGGTATCTATTTTAAAATATACAGCGATTCTTTTTGTGGGAATTTTAATTTGTAATTCTATTTTAAAATATATATTTGATATCGGAGTAATAGAAAATGAGGCAGATTTATTAGGACAATTTGAAAAGTCACCGATGTGGATACTTCTTATGGTAACAATCTATTATCCAATTGTAGAAGTGATTGTCTTTCAGAAAACGATTCGACAAGTAATTGAGAAGCCTTGGATATTTATTTTGGTAAGTTCTATTTTCTTTGGATATTTCAATATTGCATTTTCTAAAATAACATTAGAAGCATTGTTGGGGACTTTACCTTATATATTTTTAAATGTAGTTTTAGCGTTTAGTTATTATAAAAGTGATAATATTATGGTGCCAATTGGGACAAAAATGTTATACAACTTAATTGTAACAATTATTAGTTTTCTATAATAGAGGAGGAACT
This sequence comes from uncultured Bacilli bacterium, assembly GCA_949505625.1. Lineage (GTDB taxonomy): Bacteria > Bacillota_I > Bacilli_A > RF39 > UBA660 > MGBC102946. Next base: position 6,357 of record CATBQD010000019.1, on the reverse strand, counting down.
TGCATATGAACTTAAGTATGTTTCATTCAGGGGCTTTAAAAATGTTAAATAGTAAAGTAGAGTCATTGACAGTGCAGGTTGGGGCCATTGCTGGAAATGCAAATAATGCGACAAATTTAAATTATGTCATTATTGGACTAGTAGTAGTTATTATTGTCTTAATTGTGATTACATTACTTGGAAATAAGAAGTAGTTTATCTATTTGATAACTATTTTTTTTGTGCTTTTTAGTGTATAATAATAGCATTGGAGGCGGAAAGTATGTTTGTAGATGAAGTCACTTTAGAATTGTTAGCTGGAAATGGTGGAGATGGCTGTATGGCTTTTCGCCGGGAAAAGTATATTGAAATGGGAGGACCTTATGGTGGAAATGGTGGAAAGGGTTCTGACATTATTTTTGAAGTAGATGAGGGACTCAATACTTTATTGGATTTACGTTATAAAAGACTTATAAAAGGTACAAAAGGACAAAATGGGGAAGGAAAAGGAAAACATGGAGCAGGTGCTAGTGATATTGTAATCAAAGTACCTCCAGGAACAGTTGTAACAGATTTAGAAACAGGGTTTGTAATTGCAGATTTGACAACGAAAAATGAAAGAGCAGTGATTGCAAAAGGCGGACGAGGTGGAAGAGGAAATATTGCTTTTGCAACTCGCTCTAATCCAGCACCATCCTTCGCTGAAAATGGAGAACCAGGAGAACAAAGAAAAGTAAAAGTAGAATTAAAATTGTTAGCTGATGTTGGTTTAGTAGGTCTTCCTAGTGTTGGAAAATCCACATTTATTTCTAAAATATCAGCAGCTCGTCCTAAAATAGCAGAGTATCATTTTACAACTTTAAAACCAAATTTAGGAGTTGTGAGAACGAAAGATGGAAGAAGTTTCGTTGTAGCTGACCTTCCTGGATTGATTGAAGGGGCTTCTTTAGGAGAAGGGTTAGGAGATAGATTTTTAAAACATATTGAAAGAACTAGAGTGATTGCTCATATTGTTGATATGGGTTCTGTAGAAGGAAGAAAACCAATTGAAGACTATCAAATTATTAATAAAGAACTTCAGAGTTTTAATGAAAAGATGATAGAAAAACCTCAGATTGTTATTGCAAATAAAATGGATGTAGAAGGTGCAGAAGAAAATTTGAAACGTTTTCAAAAAGAAATCAATGTTCCTATTTATCCTATATCGGCACTTATGAATAAGGACATTGATAGTGTACTTATTGCTTTAGCGGATTTATTAGAGACAATTCCTAAACAACCACTTTATGAGGAAAATAAATTTGAAAGTCATGTACTTTATCAGTTTAAAGAAGAAAAACCATTTTCAATCCGAAATGAAGGAAATGGCGTTTGGGTAGTAACTGGAGAAAAAGTAGAAAAATTACTCCGCATGACAAAATTTAATACCGATGAATCAGCTTTACGTTTTGCGACAAAACTTCGCAAAATGGGAATAGATGATGAATTAAGAAATTTAGGAGCAGTAGAAGGAGATACTATTCGTATTTTGGATTTAGAATTTGAATATAAAGAGTAATAAGATATATATATAGATTTGGAAGGAGTATTATTATGTTAAAAAGTCAATATGATGCAATTATAACTAATATAGGTGGAAGTGGTTTTCATGGATATTATACACGAGGAGTTAATATGAAATTATCAGATGGAGTTACTGTTATAAATATATGGAAGCCAGAAAGATGCCCTTATTATAGTGGTGAAGTATATAAGGATGCTATTATTGAAATGAGTGGTAATTCTACAAATCGGTTTACTTATTCTGATATAAAAAAAATTAATCAAGCTATAGAAGAAGCGATAGATTTTCTAAATAAAGAGAATGAAAATTTAATTGATCGTGAAAAAGAAGGCACTTATGAGCACGTTAAAGTTGAACAACAGCCAAAGAAGAAAACTGCTGCAATAAAATATGCTGATTTGGAAATTGGTGGAGTGTATCTTGATGAAAAAAAGAAAAAGTGGATTTTTTTGGGACAAGGAACATTATTGGAAAACGGTTCTCAAGAAAATCGTTCCAATGATGGTATTCGCTATTCAGAATACATGTATATGGAATATCCTGAAGAACAATTAGAACCAACTGGAGTAAATCAATTTAAATTGGGTTATTTTCCACATCCTGATACATATGCAAGTAAAAAAAGATTTTTTGAAAAAGTTTCGCAATTACCAATTGATTCTAATTTACCAGTTTCATTTATTTGTGGGTCTACAGTTTTTCAATGCTGTCATGGCATGAAACCGAAATCATATCGTGAGCAAATGGGAGGCATGAAGATATAATGGAAGCAATTGATGTAAAAGTATATTATGAAATTAAAAAAGCTCAGTCTCAAACAATAGGAAGATTCTATAATTTCTATAATGATTCTTCTGATAAATTAGAACTGTCTAAGTTTTTAAATTCTATTATTGATTCAGAAGAAGAAAATAGTAATGATTTAGAAAATGTTATTGAAGGAATCATCAATGGGGAAGTTGTAAAAGAATACAATGTGGTGTTAACATTTAAAAATGCAAGTAATAATAAAAATTATATTGTTTATACTGACAATCAAAAAGACCAAAATGGTAATATTGTAATTTATAGTGCAATATATGATACAGAAGCACCAGAACCTTTTATTGGCTTTTTAATGACAAATGAGGAATGGATGGATGTATGTTCAATTATGGATGCAGTTTTTCTATATGAAAAATAGTATTTGGATTTAGAATTTGAATATAAAGAATAAAAAGGGTAGAAAGGTTTTTATGACAGAAGTAGAAAAATATCAAAGGATATTATCGGAAGACTATCCATCTTTTATTGATAAATATTTAAAATTGGAAATTATGCAGAAATTAAAGACAAGGGGGCAATTTTGTGGAGCAGATTATACGAAACTGTTTCCTGTTAGATATCTTTATACAAGATATGACCATTCGATTGTTAGTGCTTTAATGACTTGGCATTTTACCCATTCTAAAAAAGAGACAGTTGCGGCTTTATTACATGATTTAGAAATGCCTGCATTTTGTCATTGTATTGATTATGTAAAAGGGGATTATGAAAAACAAGAAAGTGCAGAATTAGATTTAAAAGAAATTTTATTATCATCAAAAGAACTATTATTTTGTTTAAAGGAAGATGGTATAACAGTTGCTGATATTGTTCCAATAACTCAGTATTCTGTTGTCGATATTGAACGTCCTGGGATTTGTGTTGATAGATTAGATGGAGTAATGCACACTAATTTAATTTGGTTGCAAACTTGGGAACTTTCTGATGTGAAAAGAGTATATGATGATATGAAGCTTCTTCCAAATGAAAAGGGGAAAATAGAAATTGGATTTTCTTCATTAGAGGCAGCAGAATATTTTTATGAAGGGGCTTATACTTATAGTATTGTTTTACAACAAAATGAAGACAAATTGATGATGCAATTGATTGCAGATGTATTAAAGTCTCTGGTACAAAGTGGAGTGATTGGAGTAGAAGATTTTTACAATCTTAGTGAAGAAAAAATCATAGAAATGATTAAGCAAAGTAGTTATGGACCTTTATGGACTACATTTAATCATTTAACAAAGATTGAAAGAAGTGAAGAACTTCCTAAAGATTATCTTTATATGATAAAAAGTTTTAAAACAAAAAAGAGATATGTTATCCCTTTATGTGAATATCATGGTAATATTGTAAGATTAAATGAAATCTCTAAAAGATGTCAGGAATTACTAACAAGTTATCAAAATTATCAAGATTCAAAATATGCTTATATTAAAAAAAGTTAAGAAATTCCTTTAAATGTATTGTTTTTAATATTTGGACAGAAGTCACTTGGAAATTCATAGGTATAATATCCATTTTTTACTGGTTTTATGATTCTCCATGGTTTTATAATTTTATGAAATAAAATTTCATGGTTTTTATTAGTAATAATTACCAAAATGGGAGTTCTCATAAAGAATGTGTGAATGCTGTTGCAATGAGGGAAACAAAGCGCATTTTTGATTCTTTTTTGAAACATAAGACCTAAAAGTCTAGAACGAAAAGAAGTACAATTAATAATAGAAATGTTTTTAGTTGACATATTATCACCATGTTTACTATAACATAGAAAAAAATATTTGACAAATACTCTAAAAAAGTATAAACTTAATGTAGAGTAATAGGAGGTAAAGAAGTATGAAAGGATTGAATCAAAAAGGTCAAGCATTGGTTGAATATCTATTAATTATTGCTGTTATTAGTGTTGTAGTAATTAGTATTGTAAAATTATTCGGTGGTTATTTGCAAGATTCTATGACAAAATCTTCATGTTCTTTACTAGATAAGGTTTATGTAGAAGGCGCTAAACCAGGCGAAGGTCAATGTGTAGATAAATAGACAAAAGTCTATTTTTTTTATAAATATTTATCATAATATTCTTCTAAGGTTAAATTTTCTTCATAGATAATTTTGGCTATTTCTGTCCCTACATAGCGATAGTGCCAAGGTTCATATTTAAAACCTGTGATTTTTTCTTTTCCTTTTGGATATCTTAAAATAAAACCATATAAATGTGCATTTTCTTTCATCCAAGGAAATTCAATAGAGTTTTCAAAGTCATCATAATCATCATTAGAACCTGCTACGTCAACGGCAAGACCTGTTTGGTGTTCAGAATGTCCTGGTTTTGCTGAACATTCTAAGGCATAGTCTTTTCCTTTAGTAGAAGTATATTCTTCAAATAGTTTTTTTTGATAATGATAGTCTCGATAAGTAGAAGTGGCAATAATTCTGTATCCTAAGACTTTTGCATCTTCACTTAACTTTTCAAATGCCTCTTTGGCCTCACGCCTTAATTGTTTATTTTCATAAGCATAAAAATGGGAAATGGTTTCTAAATCATTTGGAACGTAATTTTCATTTAATTGGTAAGTCTTGTTGACTAAAACTACGAAGGAATCAGGATTATCAATTTGTTTGATATTTTTATAAAAACTATTTCCAAATAAATCAATATCTTTTGTATAAAATAATAAAATTAAAATAACTATTACAATGTAAATAGCATATTTAAATGTTTTTTCATTCATAGTAATCACCAATATAGTATATGCGAGTCATAAAAAAATAGGAGCAAGTCCTATCTAATATAATAAGCATAATATTCTTCATAAGTTAAATTAGAATTATAAACTTTAGTGGCTGTATCAATTCCTAAATAACGATAATGCCAAGGTTCATATTGATAACCAGTAATTTTCTCTTTTCCTTTTGGATATCTTAGAATAAATCCATATTTGTGAGCATTTTTTTTAATCCACTTAAATTCTTTGGTGTTTTCAAAGGAAGCAAGTGATTTACCAGGACCACTTACAATATCAGCAGCAAGTCCTGTTTGATGTTCTGAAAATCCAGGTCTAGCAGAGTAGGTATCCGCAAGTTCTCTTCCGTCTTGTGCACTATAATTATTATATAATTTGCTTTGTGTTTGGTAGCTTCTATATGGTGAAGTAATATAAAGAGTTAATCCTTCTTTTTTAGCATCATCTGCCATTTTTTTAAATGCTTCATAAGCTTCTTCTATTAAGTATTGTTGTACTCCATATTTTGATTCTATTTTCACCATATTATCTGGTTCATAATCTTTATCTAAAACATAGTATTTGTTTACAAGCACTAAATTATCTTTTTTTAAATCGGCATTTTTTGTATTGGTGTAATAATCATAATCTAAATTGCTATTAACATAAGAAATTGTTGTATTTACTTTTGTATCATGTTCTTCCTGATATTTTATATAACGGCTTAAGTTTTCTTTTACAAAATATTTTGCAGAAAAGAATTCTTCGATTGATTCATCATATTTCATTGTTACTGTATCAATATCTTGATTGACAAAAGAAATAATTTTACTGATTTCAATTGTTGGATTTTCTTTTTTATATGCAATATATCTTTTTAATCTACTAGGTTCAAACTCTTTTTCTTCAAAGAATTCCATAATATTTTCTGTAATCTCAATATTTTCATCTTGTAAATTATGGTTCACTATCATAATTAAAACATCAAAATTCAAAGTATCATTTTTTTTATAAAAACTTAAGTATTTAGAAAATTTAGAAGCTTGAAAACTTTTTTGTTTGATTAAAGGATATAAACTTTTGTTATTTAAAAAATAATCTTGGTCTTGCTTAGAAAGAGTTTGAATCCACTTTATTTCTGTTTCAGAGAAGTTCTTTAATTTAGAACTGTTTTTATTTCTTGTTAGGAATAAAAATCCTAAAATTATGATGAGTGCAGTTACAACGATTATTATAATTTGTTTCTTGTTCATAGTATCACCTAATTTAAAATTCAATTTC
>CATBQD010000018.1 GCA_949505625.1 uncultured Bacilli bacterium | reverse complement strand
ACCTAATTTATTATATCATAATAGAAAAAATAGGGGATTCCCTATTTTAAATAATATTCGTAATATTCGTCAAATGTAATACCTTTTTCATAAATTTCGGTAGCAGTATCAATTCCAACATAACGATAATGCCAAGATTCATATTTATAACCAGTAATGGCTTCATTTTCTTCTCCCTTAGGATATCTTAAAATAAAACCATATTTGTGAGCATTTTTACTCATCCAAGTAAATTCTTCTGTTTCTTCAAAACTAGCCATTGGTTTTGAGAAAGAAGAAACGTCGATAGCAAGACCTGTTTGATGTTCTGAAAATCCGGCATGAGCTGCATATTCATCCGCATATTTTTTCCCATTGGTTCTTTTATATCCTTGATATAAATTATCTTGCCATTCGTAATCACGGTAAGAAGAATTAATAACAATTGTATAACCTTCTTTTTTAGCATCGTTAAATAAACGTTTAAATGCACTATAAGCTTCTTCTCTTAAAAAATTGTTATCATAAGCGTAGATTGCAGAGCATGGAACCAAATCATCAGGTTTATAGTCTTTTTCTAATTCATAATGCTTATTTACCAAAAGCAATAAATCTTTTTTGGTATCTGCTTTTTCTGTGTTGGTATAAAATTCGTAATCTGCATTTGCATTTACAACACTAACTACTTGTTTGGTTGTTACCTTTTCTTTTATTTTTTCTTTAGCATCAATATAAGATAAGTAACGTTCTAATCTGTCAAATCTAAAGTATTGTTCTTTTAATAACTTTGGAATCGATTCATGATATTCTCTTTTTAAGATAGTTTGTAGTTCTTTATCTTTGGTCTCTTCTAAAATTATTTTGACATCTTCTTTTTTATAACCGACTTTTTCTAATTTATATTCATTGGTATTTTTTAGTTTGATATCTCTTGTGATTCCAAATATTCCAACGATAATAGCGATAATAATAGCAACCAGAATGATGATACGGTCATATCTAATTTTTAGTTTCTTTTGTGTCATATGCTTCACCATTTTCATTATACTATAGATTCAGAAAAAAGTACAAATAAAAAAATGTTCAATTTGTCATGAAGAGAAACTCATATATTTTTTCTTTTTCATTATTTTATCTACAATAACATACATATTTTTTCACTTTTTTCATAGTTTTAAATAGAGGTGGAACATGAAAAAGTTAATTCTTTTATGTATGTGTTTATTAGTAGTACCAATGTATAGAGTAAAAGCAGATGAAGTCGCTTTAGCTCCAAATGCGAAATCAGCAATCATGATAGAAGCAAGTACTGGAACCATTTTATTTGAAAAAAATGCTCATGAGAAATTAGCGCCTGCTTCTATGACGAAAATGATGTCAATGCTACTGATTGTTGAAAGTATTGATAAAGGAATTATCAAATGGGATGATATGGTAACTGTTTCTGAAAACGCATCAGGAATGGGAGGAAGTCAAATTTTACTTGAAACAAATGAACAGATGAGTGTGAAAGATTTATTCAAAGGAATTGCGGTTGCTAGTGGAAATGATGCTGTAGTTGCTATGGCGGAAAAAATTGCTGGAACAGAAGATAATTTTGTTTCTATGATGAATAAAAGGGCGAAAGAATTAGGCCTTAAAAATACGAATTTTAAAAATCCACATGGTTTAGAAGAAGCCAATCATTATTCTAGTGCTTATGATATGGGAATGATTGCTAAAGAATTAGTAAAACATGAAGAGATATTCCAGTATACTTCTATTTATGAAGATTATTTAAGAAAAGGAACAAACCGAGAATTATGGTTAGTAAATACCAATCGATTAGTTCGTTTTTATAAAGGAGTTGATGGTTTAAAAACAGGGTATACAAAAGAAGCAGGCTATTGTTTGACAGCAACTGCTAAAAAAGATGGAATGCGAATTATTACGGTTGTAATGGGAGAAGAGGATAGTAAGATAAGACAAAAGGAAACAACAGAAATGCTTGATTATGCATTTGCTCAATATGAAGTCGAAAATTTACTCTCTACGAAAAGTGAATTAGGAAAAGTGGAAATAGAAAAAGGAAAAAATAAATATATTACAGTTGTTCCATCAGAAGATGTTTCTTTATTACATAAAAAAACAGAAGAAAAGAAAACAGCGACTTATGATTTACACTTATCTAAAATAAAAGCTCCTATTAAAAAGGGAGATGTAATTGGGTCATTAGATGTGAAAGTGGATAATAATGTGATTCGTAAAATTTCAGTTACAGTCAATGAAGATACCCAAAAAGCAAACTTTTTAGACCTTTATTTGCGATATTTGAAAGATATTCTAAGTGGAGAGATTGCATTTTAAAAATCAGACAATTTGTTTGATTTTTTTTAGGCAATTATGAAAATAAATAATTTTATGTGGGAAGAGTTAAAACATTATTTTACTTTAATTTATAATTCCTGTATAATAAAAGGCGGTGAGGAAGCATGAAGCAAGAAAATATTAGAAACTTTTCTATTATTGCACATATAGACCATGGAAAAAGTACATTAGCAGACCGTATTTTAGAAGTGACTGGAGCAATAACAGAAAGAGAAAGACAAGACCAACTATTAGATAGTATGGATATTGAAAGAGAACGTGGAATTACAATTAAATTAAATACTGTCCAATTAAATTATCATTATAAAAATGAAGATTATGTTTTACACTTAATTGATACTCCTGGACATGTCGATTTTAGTTATGAGGTAAGTAGAAGTTTAGCAGCTTGTGAAGGTGCTATTTTAGTTGTAGATGCAGCTCAAGGAATAGAAGCTCAAACATTAGCGAATCTCTATCTTGCTTTAGATAATAATTTAACAATTATCCCTGTTATTAATAAAATTGATTTGCCAAATGCCGACCCTGAAAAAGTAAAAAAAGAACTTATGGAAACATTAGGTTTTGAAGAAGATGAATTTATATTAACCAGTGCGAAAAATGGGATTGGAATAAAAGAACTAGTGGAAGCAATTATAGATAGAGTTCCTGCTCCAACAGGCAAAAAAGAAGAACCATTACAAGCATTAATTTTTGATAGTTATTATGATTCTTATCGAGGAATCGTAGCACTTGCTCGTATTGTAAATGGGTCTTTAAAAGTTGGAGATAAAATTAAAATGATGGCAACAGGAGCTACTTATGATGTCGTTGAACTAGGAATTCATAATCCAAAAGAAATCAAGAAAAAAGAATTAGTGACTGGAGAAGTTGGGTATATATGTGCTAGTATAAAAAGTATTGAAGATGTAAAAGTTGGAGATACAATCACCTTAGAAAATAATCCAGCACCAACAAATTTACCTGGGTATAAACCAATGAAGCCTATGGTGTTCTGTGGACTTTATCCAATCGAATCTAGTAAATTTCCAGAACTAAGAGAGGCTTTAGAAAAACTAAAATTAAATGATGCTTCTTTGGAATTTGAACCAGAAACCTCAAAAGCACTTGGTTTTGGATTTCGTTGTGGTTTCTTAGGACTTTTACATATGGAAATTATTGAAGAGCGAATTGAAAGAGAATTCAGGATTGATTTAATAGCAACAAGTCCATCTGTTATTTATGATGTAATGCTTACGGATAAAACAAATATTATGATTGATAGTCCTGTTAAAATGCCAGAAAGAGCTAGAATTGCAGATATCAAAGAACCTTATATTAGGACCAACATTTTTGTTCCAAGCAATTATATTGGAGCAATTATGGAGCTATGTCAAGATAAAAGAGGAACTTATATTTCTATGGAATATTTAGACCCTACAAGAGTAAATATTCATTATGAAATTCCACTTTCTGAAATTGTCTATGATTTTTTTGATAAATTAAAATCATCTACTAAAGGATATGCTTCATTTGATTATGAACTAATTGGATATAAAAGTAGTGATTTGGTAAAAATGGATATTTTATTGAATGGAGAGATTGTAGATGCTTTAAGTGTCATTGTCCATAAAGATTTTGCTTATAAACGTGGAAAAGCAGTAGTAGAAACTTTACGTAAATTAATTCCTAGACAACAATTTGAAGTTCCTATTCAAGCAAGTATTGGAAATAAAGTGATTGCAAGAGCTGACATTAAAGCAGTTCGTAAAGATGTGTTAGCAAAATGTTATGGTGGAGATGTCAGTCGAAAAAGAAAATTATTAGAAAAACAAAAAGAAGGTAAGAAACGTATGAAAATGGTTGGAAGTGTTGAAATTCCACAAGAAGCGTTCTTATCAGTATTAAGTATGGATGAGGAATAGTCAAAAATTTGACTATTTTTTTATTTATGATAAAATAACGACCAATGAATAAAGGGGGAATTCTATATGGAGAAAAAAATAGTAACAAATCCGCCAAAAGGAATAGAAGGACAAACAATAGAATTAGAATTTGTAGGAAATTTAGATATTGCTATTCAAAAAATGAAACGAAATGCTTTTTTAGAATTAGAAGATACACAAATTCTACAATTAAAATGTTGTTTGTTATTTTTATGTGGAATGCCGTTTTCAAAAATATCAGAACAATTAAGCGTCTCAAAAGGAACAATTTCTAGATATTTAAATGATACATTATTGGAAGGATTATTGTCATTTGAATATCGTATTTTATTACAAATGAATCGTTTTAGGTTACAACCAGAAAATAAAAATGAAAAAATGAAAAGAGCAGTTCAAGTCTTTATTGAACAAAATGGAGATTATCAAAAGACAGCGGAATTAACTGGATTTTCAGATAGAACATTGAGTCGCTATTTTTCAGATTCAAAATTACCAGAAATTTTAGAAAGTGAAACATTATATCAACAATTTATGGATGTCAAAAATAGTCATATTAGTGAAATCAAAAGTCAAGCCGCAATTTCTAATATAAAGCAACAATCCTTAAAATCATTAATTGCTGTGTTAAATCCAAATGGAATTGTTGAGAAACGTTATTTGGCACTTTGTAATGCAATGTTGATTGAAGGAATAGAAGATATTAAAGGTTTGATGGAATATACAGGAATGTCAAAAGCCAATATTGAATCTTATTTATTAGATGTTTCAAAAAGTGCAGGATTGTTTCCACAACCTGTTTTAGAAGTATTCACATTAAAAGCTTTACAAATAAGAGCAGGAAAAGAAAATGAATTTTTGTTGGAAGAGTTTGAACGAAATATTATTTCTTTATATCAAGCGGGAAGATATTCTTATGAAGAAATAAGTGAAATAGTAGGAATTAAAAATTCTAGAATTATTGCAGATATTATTAATGAAAAGGCTAAACAATTATTGACAGCAGAAGAGTATGTAGAACTTCAACGATATAAAGCAGCAGTATCACTATTACTTCAAGCACCAGCTCAAAATAAATGCTTAATAAAAGACCCTAAAATGATTTCTATTGTAAAACCAGAACTTGTATTTGTAAGTCCACTGGAATTTCAAATTTTAGCTACTCTTGTGCAATTTTTAAATATCTATGAAAATATCAGATTTGAAGACCCAAAAGGGCCATTAAATATAATGGAAGCAAATCTTCTTGTTCATCTTCCTATATTGAAAACATTATTAAATGAAGAATATTATAAAAAGGTAGATACTATTTTATATGTTGAAAAATTATTATTCGGGAATCAACTTCAACTAAAATATGAATATATTATGAAGGTTGTCAAGGGATTTTTCTTAAATAATCTGAATATAGAGGAAACAGCTATTAAAGAGGAAATCCCTATAGAAGTTTTAATCCGCGTCTTGCAAAGTAATTTTGTAGAAATGAATTATGGAAATATTATTTCAGAGTATATAAATCAAGCAATTAGAAAATATCAAACTCAAAATCAAAAAGGAAAAAGCGAAAAAACGTATGTATATAGATAAAACAAGTTTCAAATACTTGTTTTTTTTGTTATAATGAGACTAGTGATGTTTATGAATGAAATACCAGAAGAGAAAAGATGGCAATATATGAGTGAATTAGAAATTAGTGTATTGCCAGACATTAAAATGCAATCTTTTTATCGACGAAAAATTAGTAATATTGTTAAGTTTGTTATTAATCCACTTTATATGTATGCATTAAAACATGGATTTGATGATACTGATTTTATAAAGCAGACAACAGTTCATGGATATGTAGAAGAATTAAAGTTATTCTTTGAAACAAAAGAGATTGATAGGCAAGGATGCATTGAAATTATATTAAAAGGTAGAAAGCAAAAATGAAATCAGTTTATATTCATATTCCTTTTTGCAAAACTATTTGTTCTTATTGTGATTTTCCTAAATTTTTTTATCAAAAAGATTGGGTAGATATATATTTTGGTGCATTAGAAAAAGAAATTGAACAGTATTATAAATTTGAAAAAGTAAAAACCATTTATATTGGTGGAGGAACTCCTAGTTCACTTGATTTAGAGGAATTAAACAGATTATTTAAAATAATTCAAGTATTTGATTTGAGTGAATGTGAAGAATTTACTTTTGAATGCAATATTGAAAGTATCACAGAGGAAAAAGCAGAATTTTTAAAAAATCATGGAGTCAATCGAATTAGCATTGGAGTAGAAACAGTTCATGAAAAATTTTTGACTTTTCTAAATCGTCATCATAAACTTGAAGAAGTAGAGGAAAAGATAGAAATGTTAAAAAGAATAGGGTTATTCAATATCAACATTGATTTAATTTATGCTTTGCCAAATGAAACATTAGAAGATGTGGAAAAAGATGTAGAAGAATTTATAAAGCTAGATATTCCACATATTTCAACTTATTCTCTTATGATAGAACCACATACTATGTTATATGTGAAAAACATAGAACCAATAGAGGAAGAACTAGATTATCAAATGTATCAGAAAATAGAAGCGTTATTAAGTGATTATCATCATTATGAAGTGAGCAATTTTTCTAAAAAAGGATATGAATCAAAACATAATTTGACTTATTGGGATAATTTGGAATATTATGGATTTGGATTAGGTGCAGCTGGGTATATCGAAGGAAAAAGATATGAAAATACAAGAAATTGGCATCAATATTTAAGTGGAAATTATAAGGAAGAAATTCATAAACTATCAATGAATGAAAAAATTGAAAATGAGCTTATTTTAGGGTTTCGGAAATTAGATGGAATTCCATTAACTCATTTTGAAAAGAATTATCACAAGAAATTAGAACAGTATCCAGTGATACAACGATTATTAAAGGAAGGTAAACTAGTAAAAGAAGATGGAAACATTAAAATTAATAAACAATTTATTTATGTTTCTAATCAGATTTTATGTCAGTTAATAGGTGAGCAGTATGAATAGAATTGAATTATTTGAAAAGGAATTATCTTATATTAAAAATCCACATTTTAGAGAAAATGCAGAAAAATTGTTGGAAATGTTACCAGATTATTTTTTTGAAATTGCGGCAAGTTCAACAGGAAAATATCATCCCTCATTTTCTTTAGGTGATGGTGGATTAGTAAGACATACAAAAGTAGCAATCCGTATTGCTTATGATTTATTAGAAAATGAAGTAATTGGAAATGTATTTACGAATGAAGAAAAAGATATGATTTTGTTATCATTAATGGTACATGATGGACTTAAAGATGGCTTGGAAAAAAGTAAATATTGTATTTTTGACCATCCACTTGTAATGGCAAATTTTATAAGAGATAAAAAGTCAGAACTTACGTTAACAGAAGAAGAAATTACATTAATTACAACAATGATAGAAAGTCATATGGGGCAGTGGACAACAAATCCTTATAGTAAGGCAGTTTTGCCATATCCAAAAGGAAAATATCAAAAATTTGTGCATATGTGTGATTTTTTATCTAGTAGAAAATATTTAGATGTAAAGTTTGAGGATAACAATATTATTAATTAAGACTCTAGATTGAACGAGTCTTTTTTTCTTCACAATTTCTTGACATGAAAGTATGTTCAGTATATAATGACATTAGAAAGTATGGTGTAAATATGTCAAAATGGGATAAAGAATATTTAAAGTTGTGTAAAAAAATTTTAACAGAAGGAACACAGGTTCATAATCGAACTGGTATCGATACAATAAAACTTCCTTATTATTCAATGGAGTTTGATTTAAGTGAAGAATTTCCAATTTTAACAACAAAATTTGTAGCTTTTAAATCAGCGGTTATTGAAATGCTTTGGTTTTATCAAATGCAAAGCAATGATGTTAGAGACCTTCAAGAAAGAGGTGTTAAAGTTTGGAATGAATGGGAAATTGGAGAAGATGGTGTTTATCGAATTTATGATGAAGATGGAAATGTAAAATCTGAAAAGTTCTTTGGTAAAGAATGGGCTCATACAATAGGAACTGCATATGGATATATTGTGAAAAAATATGAATTAACTCAAAACTTAATTGAAAAGTTGAAAAATAATCCAGAAGACCGCAGAATGATTATGAGTTTATGGCAAGATGAATTTTTAGATACTGCAGTTTTACCATCTTGTGTGTGGAATAGTATGTGGGATGTGACAGATGGGAAATTAAATTGTGTAGTGACACAACGTTCTACAGATGTAGGTTTGGGTCTTCCTTTTAATGTAACTCAATATGCAGTATTAGTTCACTTATTAGCACAAGTAACTGGTTTAAAACCTGGAACATTATATTGGAGTGCGAAAGATGTACATATATATGTTAATGAAATTGAAGGAATTCAAGAACAAATAAGACGTTATGAAGAGCTAGGTGATTTTGAGGCGCCAACATTATGGATTAATCCAGAAATAACAGATTTCTTTCAATTTGATAATTCTAAGGATTTAAAAGATATTCAACTTCAGAATTATCAACATCATGGTAAAATAAAAATGAAAGTAGCTGTTTAAATGGAAATTGTATTGATTGCAGCAATTGGTAAAAATAACGAACTAGGAAAAGATAATCAATTAATTTGGCACATCCCAGAAGATTTGGCTTTCTTTAAGAAAATGACAATGGGAAAGACAATTGTTATGGGAAGAAAGACTTTTGAATCTTTACCTAAATTGTTACCAGGAAGAAGACATGTTGTATTAAGTAGAAATTATAATCAATTTCCAAATGAAGTAACTCTTTATCGTTCTTTAAAAGAATTGTTAGAACAAGAAAAAGAAGATTTTGTTGTGATTGGTGGAGAACAAATTTATCGTTTATTTTTGGAATATGCAACAAAGATGTATTTAACAGAAATAGAAGCGAAAGAATTAGATGCTGATGCCTATTTTCCACGATTTAAAGAGTCCGATTGGAAAAGAAGAATATTATCAGAATATGAGGAACCAATTCCTTATAAACATGTAGAATATGTAAAAAAGAGGTAGATAAAATGAGAGGAAAATTAATTGTAATTGAAGGAACAGACTGTTCTGGAAAAGAAACGCAGACAAAATTTTTATTAGAAGGATTAAGAAAAGAAGGATATAAAATTGAAGAATTTTCTTTTCCTAATTATAATTCTCCTACAGGTAGAATTGTTGGTGGATGTTATTTAGGAAAGCCTCATATTGGAGAAGGATATTTTCCTGAAGGGGCCCCAGCAGTTGACCCTAAAGTATCATCTCTTTATTATGCAGCAGATAGAAAATATAATTTGCCTAAGATTTCCTTTTTATTAGAAAATGGTGTTCATGTTATATTAGACCGCTATACTTATTCTAATATGGCTCATCAAGGTGGAAAAATAATTGATAAAGAAGAAAGAATTAATATGTATCATTGGATAGAAGATTTGGAGTTTGGCTTATTAGAACTTCCAAAACCAGATATTCGTGTTTTCCTTCATATGCCATTTGAACAAGCAACAGAACTTAGAAGAGCGAGAACCAGTAGTGAAGCACTTGATCAATTAGAAAGCGATTCAGAACATTTAAAACATGCTGAACTTGCTTATCTTGAGATTGCAGATTTGTATGAATTTCAAAAAATAGAATGTAATAGAGGAAATGATATTAAAAGTATTCCAGAGATTCATGAAGAAGTTTATGAATTTGTAAAATGTGAATTAAATAAATGAGAATGTTCATTTATTTTTTTCATATATTATAATATGAAATTAATTGCTCATAGAGGAAAAATAACAAAAGCAGATATTGGAAACTCAAAATGGTCATTACTAAATGCCTTATCAAAACCTTATGTTGATGGGATTGAATGTGATGTTAGGTTAACGAAGGATTTAGAAGTTGTAGTAATACATAGTCCTATTATTGATTTCGTTAGTGATGGAATTGGAATTGTAAAATATATGACGTTAAAGGAATTAAAACAATATCAGTTTGGAAGTGAATCCATATTAACATTGAAAGAGTTACTAGAAAATATTCATAGTAATAAAATGATTTGTATAGAACTAAAAGAAGACAGTCGTGAATTAGCAGATAAAGTCATAGATATCATAGCGCATTATATTGATTTAAATATTGTCATTATCAGTTTTTGGTATTCTAGTTTAAAATATATAAAAAAAAGAAATCCAGCAATAAAAGTTGGATTACTAATTGGTTATTCATTAAATAATAGTAAAATCTACAATCATTTTGATTATAATTTTTTTAGTTATCATTATATTGAACAAATCGATATGCATAAGCAAATTGGTTTTTTTACAATTAATCAAAAAGAACAAGTCTTAAAGTTATTAAAGAGGCGTTCTGATATTTATATTATTACTGATGTCTCCTATGAACTTTCGAAATTGGAACAACCTTTTCCGCACTAATAAATGCGTTAGGGTCATGTTTCATAATAATATCTGTAACTTCCATTCTTTGTTTTCTAGGAATTAAAATTAATAAAATGATTTTATTCTGTTCATTATTTTCTAAAATTGTAACACCATAGTGTTCTTTTTTTAATTGTTTTATAATAAATGGATAGAATTTAGGGTTAACAATTGCAGTAATCATGTTATTACCGAGAGCTAATCGTTCTTCTATGAAAGAACCAACATAAGAGCCTACAAAAGAACCAACTGCGAAAACAATAATTTTAAAAGGGTCTTCTTTAATTCCTGTTACAACAGCTCCAGTGGTAAAAACCCATACTAAGGAAACAATGAATTGGAGAAAAGCTCCTAACCATTTTTTTCCATTAGCTACTACAATTAAACGTAATGTAGCTAGAGTATTTTCTATCACTTTTGAAAAAAATATCATGCAATATAAGGGAATATTCATAAATTCTCCTTTCTAGTTTTATTTTGAGATCGAATCTATTTTTTTATGCGTTTGGTTGCTCATATTGTGATTTTATAGTAAAATAGCATTAAAGGTGATTGTATGATAACAATAAAAACAGATTCTAGAAAAGTGAAAAAGGGGGATACTTTTGTAGCTTTAAAAGGAATTAATAGTGATGGAGATATTTATATAGAAAAGGCGATAGAAAATGGAGCCAGTAAAATAGTATGTGAAAAAGGTTCTTATTCTGTAGAAACAATCAATGTAGATAATTCAAGAGAATATTTGTTAAATGAATTAAAAAATAATTATTTTTCCTATTTAAAAGAAATGACGATTATTGGTATTACTGGTACGAATGGGAAAACGACAAGTGCCTATTTATTATCTGAATTATTAAACCGTTCTGGAAATAAATCAGCGTACATAGGTACAATAGGATTCTATGTTGGAATGGAAAGAAAAGCGATATTAAATAATACAACTCCAGATATTTGTGATATGTATGGATTATTATTAGAGGCTTATGAAGAACATTGTAAATATGTGGTATTAGAAGTAAGTAGTCAGGGACTAGCTTATGGAAGATTAGAAGGAGTGCCTTTTAACTGTGCGATATTTACAAATTTGACACAAGACCATTTAGATTATCATAAAACAATGGGAAATTATGCATTAGCAAAACAAAAACTGTTTGACTATTTACCAAAAGAAGGTTTGGCAATTGTAAATGCAGATGATATGTATAAAGATTATTATTTACTTTCAAAAAATCACAATATTACATATGGATTTGATAGTGGAGATTACCGAGTTCTTGATTTTAATATCAATTTATTTGGAACTGTTTTTCGCTATGAATATAATGGAAATATAACGGAAGTTAAGACTAATTTGATTGGAAAATATAACATTTCTAATTTATTAGTTGCGTTAATTGTATTAGAACAAATGCAAATTAAGATAACTCCTGAGTTATTATTAAATTTGGAGAGTCCGAGTGGTAGAATGGAAAAGATAAATTATAAAGAAAATTTAATTATAATTGATTATGCCCATACACCAGATGCAATGGAAAAAATTATTACTACCGTAAAAGAAGCAACAAAGGGAGATATTTATGCAGTGTTTGGCTGTACAGGTTCTAGAGACCGTTTGAAACGCCCAATTATGGCAAAGATGGCTACTGATATGTGTAAATATTCTATTTTTACAAGTGATGATTTACACGAAGAAGCGTTTGAGCAAATTATTGATGATATGACAGATGGCTTAGAAAATACAAATTATGAAATTTGTATGGATAGAAAAGAAGCAATTTATAAAGGAATTTCAAAATTGAAGAAAAATGATGTATTACTGATTTTAGGAAAAGGACATGAAGAAGTAATGATTATAGGAAATGAAAAAATTCCATTTCATGATCGAACGATTGTTAATAATTATATAAGCAATCATTGATTTATATTACTTTAATATGGTATAATGACATTGGAGGAGAATTTATGAGTAATAACGCAAAAATAAGCAGCCCAATTTGCCTTCAGTTAGGTGAAAATGGTAATTTTATTGTAACGACAGGTGGAAAGTTTCGACTAAGAGAAACAACTCCTACTATGGGAAGCCATTATGGATTCATAATAATGGCGAAAGGAGTAGAAACGCAATATCCAACAGAAAATAAAATCTGTGCGGTTGGATGTGATCATCAGTTTGTTCAAGTTTATGAAAAAGATAAAGAGTATCCTTGGCAAGTTGATATTTCTGGAGCAATAGTTGAAACTGCTTATAGTGAACAACCAAAACAAAAAATAAAGCGATTTTAAAATCGCTTTTTCTTTTGGCTTGTTTTAGATTTATTATTTTCTATTGATTCTTTCTAAATTATGATAAGCCTTGGTTAGAATTTTTTCTCCTTGATCACACCATATATGATAAGTGTCAGGAGAAATAGTGTATAAGGTACCTAATTTGTTATAAAAATCTTCATCAACAGAAACAGCACCATCACTCATTAATCCAGTATTTTTTCTAATTTTGCTTGCAGAAATAGAAATACAAGTCTCTAAAAGCCATTTATAAAAATTATGGTTTGTGGCTTTATATACATTTCCAGCTTCAATAAAAATTTTTTTTACATCAATTAATTCTTTTAATGTTTCAGAATCTCTAAAAGCAGAATTCATGTCTTCTACAAATCCATAACTGTGATCTAAATATATTTGGGCTATTTGATAAAGTATTCTATCTAATAGAGATTTGTTTTTTAATTTTGCTAATAATTCTAAATCGGCTAAATAGGCGTATGGCATAGTAGGAGAAACGACACTGACTCTATCAATTCGTTCAGATTTAGAACATAGCATACATATATTAGCACCGACACTTGATCCAAGCATATCAACATCATATAAATTTAACTTTTCAACCATCTCTATGATAGAATCAGCGAATCTTTTAGTAGTTATTAAAGATTTGTCATAATCTTGGATACCGCGTTCCATATTATCTTTGTAAGCAAATTCTCCAATGAGTGGAAAATGAATTGTTTCATCATAGTAAAAGCCATCATGTGATTTTATGAGTTTGTTATTTTGTATTGGATGATCTAAAATACGTTTTGTATTAATGGTATATTTTCCAGCATGGCCTCTTATAAAAATAATTGGTTTTTTGCCACAATCTTTAGAATCACTAACAGCATATAGACTCATATATCCATCTGAGTCATCACATAAATGACGAATATTTCTATTAATTAATTTTCCCATATAATCTACCTCTTTTGTGTTCTATACTATATCACAAATTTAAAATTTACACTAGCTATTTATAGATTTTTTAGCAAAGTGAAATTATTTTTTATAATTGCAAAATAAGAAGAATAGTTTAAAAAATGAAAAAAGTATATAAAATAAATGTTATAAATGCACAGAGTGTTGCTAAAAACATACTTTATATTAAGAGGTGTGTTTTTTTATGAAAATAAAAACAGATTCTAGAAAAATAAAAAAAGGTGATACTTTTGTCGCATTAAAAACGCTTAATAATGATGGTCATCAATACATAGAAGATGCTATTAAAAATGGTGCTACTACTATAGTAGCAGAGCATGGATTATATGAAGTTGATACTTTGATTGTAAATGATACAAAAGAGTATTTGGTAAAAGCATTGAAAGAAGAATATTATGAAGAAATCAAAGATTTGAAATTGATTGGAATTACTGGTACGAATGGAAAAACAACAGAATGCTTTCTTACCTATCAAGCATTTATAAAATTAGGAAAAAAAGCAGCTTATATTGGTACTATTGGTTTTTATGTAAATGGCGAAAAAATCAAAGATTTGGCAAATACAACTCCAGAAATTAATGAGATTTATGAGATGTTGTTATATGCAAAAGAAAATGATGCAGAATATGTGATGATGGAAGTAAGTAGTCATGCTCTTTCCATGAATCGAGTAGAAGGATTAGAATTTACTTATGCTGTATTTACAAATTTAACAAAAGACCATTTAGATTATCACTTGGATATGAAGTCTTACGCATTAGCAAAACAAAAATTATTTAAAATGGCTAAAAAGGCAATTGTTAATGTAGATGATGACTATAAAAATTATTTTTTATTAAAAGATAATGATAATATTACATATGGATTTGAGGAAGCTGATTATCAAATATTAAATTATGAAATGTCTTCTGATGGTAGTAAGTTTACAGTGAAAACTAAAAATGAAGAATTTGAAATTTCTACTTCATTATTGGGAAAATATAATGTCTATAATTTATTGGTAACTGTGATTTTATTAATGAAAGAACAAGTAGAAATTGATAAAATAAAAGAGCTTATTCCAACTTTAAAAGCACCAAGTGGTAGAATGGATACAATTTTTTATGAAACAAATAGGATTATTATTGATTATGCGCATACACCAGATGCAGTAGAAAATATATTAAAAGCGGTAAAAGAACTAAATCCAAATCATATTTATACGATTGTAGGATGTGGTGGAAATAGAGATAAAACGAAAAGACCAGAAATGGCTAAAATAGCAACCAGTTTATCTACTTGTGCGATATTTACAAATGATAATCCTAGATTAGAAGACCCAAATGATATTATAGAAGATATGATAAAAAATCTAGAAAATACAAATTATGAAGTAATCATAAACCGTAAAAATGCCATTATAAAGGGTATACAAATGTTAGAAAATAATGATATACTATTAGTGCTTGGTAAAGGGCATGAAACTTACCAAATTATAGGAAAAGAAAGATTAGAATTTGATGATAAACAAATCGTGTTAGAAATTATTTAGGAGATGAGATACGTGTTAATTTTAGCAAAAGCTGTACTAGCACTTATGATAGGATTTATTATATCTGTTATATTTGGATTTTTACTAATTCCCTTTTTAAGGAAGTTAAAAATTAGACAACAAGTTAGTGTTTTTTTGGAGAAAACTCATAAAGATAAAGAAGGAACTCCAACAATGGGAGGTCTCATTTTTATCATTCCAACCATTGTAACAATTGTCATTTTATTGCTGATGGGAAAAATAGAATTTTCGGAGAATTTATTTATCGTTATGTTTGTATTTATCGGATATGCAATTTTGGGATTTATAGATGATTTCTTGATTATTCGAAGGCATAATAACGAAGGGTTAACTGAAATTCAAAAATTATTTGGTCAACTTTTTATTGCTCTTGTATTTTTCTATATTTTTATGAAGAGTGGAAATGAACCAGTCTTAGATGTTCATACATTGGGTATTCGAATTGATATGGGATGGTTCTATGGGATTTTCTTATTATTTATTTTAGTAGCTAGTAGTAATGCAGTCAATTTAACCGATGGATTAGATGGTTTAGCAGGTGGTTTATCGGTTATGACTTTTCTAGCATTTGGATTAATTAGTTGGAATTCTAGTTGGGTATCTGGAAGTGAAGATATTGCAGTTTTCTGTTTTGTACTTGTTGGTTCATTATTAGGATTTTTAGCTTATAATACACATCCTGCTAAAGTATTTATGGGAGATACTGGTTCATTATCATTAGGAGCAACTTTAGCGAGTGTTGCTATTATTACAAGCCATGAAATTACTTTAATCATTGTAGCAGGAGTTTTTATTATTGAAACTTTGGTTTGCATTATTCAAATGATTTCAGTAATGTATTTTCATAAAAAAATATTTTTGATGGCACCACTTCATCATCATTTTGAAAAATTAGGTTATAAAGAACAAGACATTGTAAAAGGATTTTGGGTAATTGGAGCAATATTAAGTATGATGGCAATTGCCTTTGGAGTTTGGATATAATTTAGTATGAAAATTATAACAGAAGAAAATGGTAGCCAAAAATTATATGTACAAAGATTAGATTTGGCAATATTGCCTAGTTTATTACAAGATAACGACCCTGCAATTGCTTATTGGATTGGATTAGAGTATTTACATACGAATAATAGTGAAAATGAACAAGAATTTGTTTTAATAGAAAATGAACAATTAATGCGTTTTTTGATGACTTCAGAATATCTTTTGAACTACTATGATTTTATGGGTTATAGTGAAAAAGAATTACAATCAAAAGTAGAAACATTAAAAGCACAAGCAATACGGATTTCCAATCGCCAACTTTTAAATCAGAACAAACATAAACAGTTATCACTCTTAAATTTAATATATTCTAAGAAAAGTAAGAAATATGTGACGATTCCTGTTTCTTATCAGGTCAAAAAATAAACATCTTTTTGATTAAAAGATGTTTTTAAATACCTTTTTGAATAGTAGAAAGAATATATTCTTTTTCACTATCATCACTATTTTCCCATAAAATTT
Source organism: uncultured Bacilli bacterium (assembly GCA_949505625.1). GTDB lineage: Bacteria > Bacillota_I > Bacilli_A > RF39 > UBA660 > MGBC102946. The sequence continues at coordinate 9,534 of CATBQD010000018.1, read as the reverse complement.
CTAAGAATACCCCTAAACCTGGAAGTGTAATTTCTTCCTTATCTTCTAATGCAGAAGTAATCGAAGCTTTTATCTCATCTGTATTAGCATCTTTAAAATTTTCACGAATACTTTTTCTAATATCAATTTTCAAATTTATCATCCTCTCTAATATGTTTTGTGTTTCAATTTTAAAATTTATACAAAAAAGATAGTTTTTTTTCTTACTTTGTTATATAATAGAAATAGAATGAAGGAGGAATAAATATGAGTGCAGGAACAATTGTTTTGATAGTTATTGCAGTAATTGTAGTTCTTATTTTACTTTATGTAGCAGGAACTTATAACAAATTAGTGCATTTAAGAAATTTAGTAAAGGACCAATGGGCTCAAATTGATGTACTTTTAAAAAGAAGAGCAGATTTGATTCCAAATTTAGTAGAAACTGTAAAGGGATATGCAAGCCATGAAAAAGATACTTTAGAAGCTGTTATTAACGCTAGAAATAAAGCGGTATCAGCAACAACACCAGAAGAGGAAATGAAGGCAAACGGGGAATTAACTGGAGCGTTAAATCGTTTATTCGCACTAACTGAATCATATCCTGATTTAAAAGCAAATACAAACTTTATGGATTTACAAAATAATTTAAAAGAAACAGAAGATAAAATTTCTTATGCAAGGCAATTTTATAATGATGCTGTATTAAAATATAAAAATAAATTAGAAATGTTTCCTTCAAATATTGTAGCAGGATTATTTCATTTTAAACCAGAAGCATTTTTTGAAGCAACAGAAGCAGAAAAAGAAGTACCAAAAGTACAATTCTAAGGTAGAGAAATCTATCTTTTTATTTTCCGAAGTGGTATAGTATAGAAAAGGATGTGAATTATGAAAACATTAGAGACAACTTTATTATTACTAAGAAAAGATAATGAAATTTTATTGGCTAAAAAGAAAAGAGGATTTGGAGAAGGAAAATATAATGGAGTAGGTGGGAAATTAGAAAAAGGAGAAACTCCAGAGGAAGCTATGATTCGTGAAACAGAAGAAGAAATCATGGTTACTCCAACGAAATATGAAAAAATGGGAATTATTGAATTTCTAGAATATGTGAAAGGAGAAAGAACCAATGTAAAATTCCATTTATATGTTGCAACAGAATGGGAAGGTATTCCTGGAGAAAGTGATGAAATGGAACCAAAATGGTTTGCTCTTGATAATCTTCCTTATCAGGATATGTTTCCAGATGATAAATATTGGCTTCCTTATATTTTAGAAGGAAAAAAGGTAAATGCTTTTTTTGATTTTGATGAGGAATGGAACTTATTATCTTATCATATAGATGAAATATAAAAAGAGTTTATGTTATAATAAGTAATTGGAAGAAAGAAAGCAAGGAAGACTAGGATGTGAGAATGTGTATAAAATATTAGATAATATAAAAAATCCAGAAGATATAAAAAAATTAACATTAGAAGATTTAACTATTTTATCGGAAGATGTACGTACATTTTTATTAGAAAATGTTTCAAAAACAGGAGGGCATTTGGGTTCTAATTTAGGGATTGTAGAACTTACTCTTTCCCTTTTAAAAACGTTCGATTTTAAAAATGATAAAATTGTTTTTGATGTAGGTCATCAATGTTATCCATATAAATTGTTAACAGGAAGAAAAGAAGAATTTCAAAATTTGAGACAATATGGTGGAATGAGTGGTTTCCCAAAACGAAGTGAGAGCCCTTATGATTTCTTTGATACGGGACATAGTAGCAATTCTATCTCAGCTGCTTTAGGAATGGCAAGGGCAAGAGATTTAAAAAAAGAAAATCATGAAGTAATTGCTGTTATTGGAGATGGAGCTTTAACTGGTGGAGAAGCATTTGAAGCTTTGAATGATTTAGGTTTCCATAAAACAAAAATGCTTGTGGTTTTAAATGATAATGGAATGGCGATATCTAGAAACGTAGGTGGAATGTCAAACTATTTAACCCATATTCGAATCAATCCAAAATATAATCAAATTAGAAAAAAAATAAAAAGTAAACTCTCTAAAAAAGAAAGCAATATTTTTACAAGTGCAATCAGAAAAGTAAAAGATAGTTTTAAAGAGCTTTTTCTCAATTCTATGTTTTTTGATGATTTGGGTCTTCGTTATATAGGACCAATTGATGGTCATAATTTAAAAGAACTAAATCGAGTCATGAAACAAGTGTCAAAATTAGAAGAACCAGTTGTATTACATGTTGTAACAGAAAAAGGAAAAGGGTATCCTTTCGCAGAACAAAATCCAAACTTATATCATGGTGTTGGTAAATTTGATTTAAAAACAGGAATTTTGAAATCTGATAAAATGACTTATTCGAGTGCATTTGGAACATCTTTAGTAGAGCTAGCAAAACATGATAAGAAAATAGTTGCGATTACAGCAGCAATGGCTAGTGGTACTGGTTTAGAAGAGTTTGCAAATAAATTTCCTGACCGTTTCTTTGATGTTGGAATAGCAGAGGGTCATGCAGTAACTTTTGCGGCTGGACTTGCTGCTTCTCGTTTAAAACCTGTGTTTGCTGTTTATTCTACATTTTTACAGCGTGGAATAGACCAGATAATTCATGATGTTTGTATGCAAGAATTGCCAGTCGTTTTTGCAATTGATAGAGCTGGACTAGTTGGAAATGATGGAGAAACACATCAAGGTGTATTTGATATTAGTTATCTATCAATGATTCCAAATATGACTGTTTTAGCGCCCAAATGTCCAGAAGAAATAGGAGCTTTTCTAACATATGCCTTCTTTTTATCAAAACCAGTAGCGATTAGATATCCAAGAGGTGGAGCTAACTATCCATTCAAACCATTAAAAGAACTTAGAATGAACCGTTGGGAAGTACTAGAAAAAGGGGAAGATATTGTTTTCTTAGCAGTTGGAAATATGTGTGGAGTAGCTTATCAAATAAAAGAAAAATTAAATATTAAGCCAATGATTATACAAGCTACTTTTGTAAAACCATTGGATATCAAATTATTAAAACAATTGGGAGAAAAAAATAAGAAAATTGTAACATTAGAAGATGGCACTTTAATTGGTGGGTTTGGAAGTGAGGTAAGAAGAACTATGAATGAATTAGGGTTTACGAATCCAATCATTCATATTGGTTATGAAGACCATTTTGTAACTCATGGAAATCCTGATGTCTTATACAAATGCGAACAAGTAGATGTAGATGGAATTATCGCAAAAATAAAACCATTTTTGGGAAGTGAATAGTATGAATATTTATCATAGATTAAATAAAGTGATTGATTATATTGAAACGCATTTAGAAGAAGAAATTAAAGATAAGGAACTTTCTAAAATTTTAGGAGTAAATCCTTATATGATGCATCGATTATTTAGTATTCTTTTGGATATTTCTTTAACGGATTATATTCGTAGTAGAAGACTTTCTAATGCTGGTTATGATTTATGCAAAGGAAATGAAAAGATTATTGATTTGGCATTTAAGTATGGTTATGAGAATGCGACATCTTTTTCAAGAGCATTTACCAAATTTCATGGGATGAAACCTAGTTTGGCAAAACAAAATCCAAGTGGTTTAAAAGTGTTTCCAAGACTTACTTTTAAAGAAGAAATAAAAGTATTAGAACCTATGGAATATACTATTTTAGAACTTCCTAAAATGATATTATATGGAAAAGGAATCAAGACAGATGATACTCATATTGGAAAAGATGCACCTAGGTTTTTTAAAGAAATGAGACAGAAGTATGGAAAAAAGTATGGTGATATTACCTATGGAATGGTTGTGTATGAGGCACGCTTTGATAGTGATGAATATGAATATTGGACACTTTATGATAAAGAAATTAAAGAATTTGTTCCCTATGTAATTCCAAAAGGGAAATGGCTTTGTTTTGAAGTACCAACAGATGAAGCAGAAGATATTCAAAGAGTATCTAGACAATTTTATGAAGAATTTGTTCCGAGTAGCAAATATCGCTTCCGAGATATTCCAGAATTAGAATATTATCATGATAATAGAGTAAGTTTTTTAGTACCAATAGACTGATAAAAGCTGACACAGAAAAGTCAGTCTTTTTTTGTTATTTTTGATATAATTTTTCTAAAAAAGGGGGAATTATATATGAAAAAATATACAGAAATATACTTTACAAAGCCAAAAATAGAAGCAGAAGAATGGGAGAAATTGTGCTATTTCATTTCTCATTATTTAGGATTTGTTTCTAAATGGAAACTCTTTATTTCTTTTGAGGAAAAATTACACTATTACATAGAAACAAATATTGAACTTCCAGTTAGTTTTTCTCAAATTGATAGTTTTTTATTAAAGAAAACAACATATGAACCTTTAAAAGCAAGAAAAAGAACACATTCTTTCCAAAATATATCAGATACTTTAATAGAATTTTATCATAAAAGCAAATTAAAAAAGAAAAAAAAATTAAAACAGGTAGAAGTCCGTTTTGTTAGAATGTTTGAAAAACAATTTTTTATGCTTCAATTTATATTTGAAAAAAATGGGGAACTGGTAAAAGAAAAAAAATTTATTTGCCCTTTATTTAGTATGTTAAAAATAGATTTTAATGATAATAAAAATTTCCAATATCAAAAGGCCAATTATATGGATATAAAAAAATCCTTATCTTTGTTAACTAACGACTCATCAAATTCTGTTTTAGAAATTGATTCTTTTCCGTATTATAAAGAAAATTGTTATTTGGATTTATCTCACTATGACTTTGATAAACATTCTTTGATAGTGGGAGCAAGTGGAACAGGAAAATCAAAATTAATGGGATTAATTACATCAGCATTAGTTCATAATGAAACATTAAAAAAACAGTATAAGATTGTGATAATTGACCCTCATGCAAGCTTAAAAGATGATATTGGAGGATTAGATGGTGTTAATCTGATAGACTTTGAAAATGTTAATACAAGTATTTCTTTATTTGATGGTAAAAAAGAAGATGCATTAGCAACAACAGAATTATACCTTTCTTTATTTGCGGGATTGTTAAATGGATATAATGCGAAATTAGAGCGAGTGCTTAGACATTCTATTTATTTATTGTTACAAGTAGAATCTTTTACCTTTTCAAATATGAAAAATCTGTTATTAGATTTAGAATACCGTTTGGAGTTATTAAAAAAAGATGGTATTCCTTTATCCATTATGAATTTTTTTATGGGTGATTTTAATGAATTAAAGAATCAATCTTATAGTGAAGCAATTGCCCCAATTATTTCTTTTTTAGATGAGATGGAACTGATATTTTATGTTCCTAGTGATAAAACATTAAAAGAAACAGTGGAAAATAATTTGGTTACAATTTTTTCTTTAAATTCTATGAAGTTAGGAATGCATACTACAAAAACGATTGCAGGATTTTTAATGCAGCAAATGTTATCCTTAGTGATGAGACAAGAGATAGAAGAACATATTATATTTATGATAGATGAGGTTTCTGTTTTAGAAAATCAAGTTCTTTCTAGAATGTTATCAGAAGCTAGAAAATATGGATTATCTCTTGTTTTAGCAGAACAATATTTTGACCAAATTAGTGATAACCTTAAAAATTCCATTTTTGCGAATGTCAAAAATTATTATGTATTTAGAGTTTCTATAAAAGATGCAGAAGAACTAAAAAATCATTTAGAAATGAATATAGAAGAAGAGAAGAAAGTAAAATTGCTCTCTAATTTAAAAGACCGTGAGTGTGTTATTCGATTAGGAAAGAATGGAACATTATATCCTGCTTTAAAAGCAAAAACTCGCTTTTTAAAAGCCGTTCCATATCAAAAATTTATTTATGAAATAAAAGATGTCAATCATCCTAATTGCAGTCATTATTCTTTTGAAATGAAATCTAATATTTCTGCTTTAGAGCTTTTAAAAACATTTTCTTCTAGTCGAAAGAAGGTAGTATAAATGAATGATGAAATAGCACTTGCAGTAGTTCAAAAAATTATGGTTTCTATATTTGGAAACTGTCATGATATTTTATTAGATGATATATTGAATAAATATGCTTTTGATATTAAATTACCAGAACAAGTTATTGATTCTACAACGGGAGAAGTTACTTGGGCAGCCTCTACTAATCCAACAAAATATATTACAGAAGCAAATATGGAAAAGATAGACAATGAAGAAGGTTGGATGAAAAAGAAAAATATTACAAGTTTTGATGATATTATGAATCTTTGGAATGATATTAATTATAGAACGACTGAACGAGTTTATAATTCTATGGAAGTAATAAAAAGTGATACTATTTATGGATGTGAGAAAGTATATCGTTCTTTAGATTGTAGAAATTCTAAAAATTTAATTTTTTGTGATGGTATAGGTGATTCAGAATATGTTCTTGCTTCTGAACGGAGTGGAAACTCTAGATTCTGCATTCGAGTGGCGGACTCTGCTAATTGTACAAATAGTTATGCTGTTTCATGTTCTAATAAAGTAAGTAATTCTTTTTTCATTGAAGATTGTAGCAATGTTCATGAATGTATTTTTTGTGCGCATATTGCGAATAAACAATATTGTATAGGCAATGTTCAGTTAGAAAAAGAACAATATGAAATTATTAAAAAAGAAATTATTGACTGGATATTAAATAATTGATAAGAACAAATTTTCGCTTTTTTCTTTACTTTTCAAAATTTTATCGATATAATAAAAAGTAGTGTATTTCCAGAAAGCGGAAATCAGAATATTTTTAAGTTATGTTATAATAGAGTCCATGGAAAGAAGGAGTATAGATGGATAAGATTATTGTAAAAGGTGCAAGAGAAAACAATTTGAAAAATGTATCAATAGAACTTCCTAAAAACAAATTAATTGTAATGACTGGAGTAAGTGGTTCAGGAAAAAGTAGTTTGGCTTTTGATACCATTTATGCAGAAGGAGAAAGACGCTATGTGGAAAGTCTTAGTGCCTATGCGAGACAATTTTTAGGTGGTAGCGAAAAACCTGATGTGGATAGTATTGAAGGACTTAGTCCATCTATTAGTATTGACCAAAAAACAACGAATAAGAATCCAAGAAGTACTGTTGGAACAGTCACAGAAATTTATGATTATTTAAGACTTTTATATGCTAGAATTGGAGTTCCTTATTGTCCAACTCATAAACGTCCAATTACAAGTCAAAGTATTGAAGAAATGACAAATCAAATATTGAAATTAGAAATAGGTACTAAGATTCGAGTACTTAGCCCTGTTGTACATGGAGAAAAGGGAACTTTTAAAGACTTATTGGATAATTTAAGAAAAGATGGTTATGTAAGGGCTAGAATTGATGGAGCAGAGTATGAATTAAGTGAGGAAATCAATTTAGAAAAGAATAAAAAACATAATATTGAAGTGATTATTGATAGACTAATTATGAAAGAAGAAATTCGTAGTAGACTTTATGAAGCGATTGAATTATCTACCAAGTTAGCGCATGGAAAATGTGTTATTGATGTTGTGGGTGGAGAAGAAATTGTGATGAGTGAATCGTATGCTTGTCCAGATTGTGATTTTTCATTACCTGAATTAGAACCAAGAATGTTTTCTTTTAATGCTCCTTATGGTGCTTGTCCAGAATGTAAAGGATTAGGTGTAAAATTAAAAGTTGATGAAGACTTAGTAATTCCAAATAAAGATTTAAGTATTCATGAGGGGGCAATCGTCAGTTTAAATTTAAGTGATGAACAAAGTACTTATAGTACACAAATAGAAACTTTGGCAAAATTTTATGATATTGATTTGGATATTCCTGTCAAAAATATGGATAAAAATAAATTGGATATTATTTTATATGGTTCAAAAGATTTATTAGAGTTTCACTATGTATCAAAAACAGGAAATACAAGAACAAGTAAAGACTATTTTGAAGGAATTATTACGAATTTAGAAAGACGATATATGGAAACAAAAAGTGGTTGGATTCGTGATTGGATTGAAGGATTTATGACAGAGCTTACTTGTCCTAAATGTCATGGTGCTAGATTAGATGATTCTGTTTTATCTGTTCTAGTTGGAAAGAAGAATATTTATGAGTTAACCCTTATGAGTATTGGGGATTTACAAGAATTCTTTAGCAAATTAAAATTAAATAAAGAGCAAGAGGAAATTTCTAGATTGATTGTAAAAGAAATCAATTCAAGACTTACATTTTTAGTCAATGTTGGACTTGCTTATTTGACGCTTGCTAGAAGTGCTTCTACATTATCAGGAGGAGAAGCACAGCGTATTAGACTTGCAACGCAAATTGGTTCTCGTTTAACAGGTGTTCTTTATGTATTAGATGAACCGAGCATTGGACTTCATCAAAGAGATAATAATCGTTTGATAGCTTCTTTAAAAGAAATGCGAGATTTAGGGAATACTTTAATTGTTGTAGAACATGATACTGATACAATGTTAGCAAGTGATTATTTGGTTGATATTGGACCTGGAGCTGGATTACATGGAGGTACTGTTGTTGCAGAAGGTACTCCAGAAGAAGTTATGAAAAATAAAAATAGTTTAACTGGTAAATATTTATCTGGAATTGAAAAAATAGAAGTTCCAGATAAAAGAAGAAAAGGAAATAAATTGTTTTTAGAGGTAAAAGGTGCAAAAGAAAACAACTTAAAAAATGTAAACGTGAAAGTGCCTTTAGGAACATTTACTTGTGTAACAGGAGTGAGTGGTTCAGGAAAAAGTAGTTTGGTCAATGAAATTATTTATAAAGCTGTATTTAATAATGTTTATAAAGGAAAAGAAAAAGTAGGTGCTTGTAAGCAAGTCAAAGGTCTTGAACATATTGATAAAGTAGTAGATATTTCACAAACGCCAATTGGAAGAACTCCTAGAAGTAATCCTGCAACTTATACAGGGGTATTTGATGATATTAGAGATGTATTTACAAATACAAAAGAAGCAAAAATTAGAGGTTATGATAAGAGCAGATTTTCATTCAATGTAAAAGGCGGAAGATGTGAAGCTTGCTGGGGAGATGGAGTTAAAAAAATAGAAATGCACTTTTTACCAGATGTTTATGTTCCTTGTGAAGTTTGTGGTGGAACAAGATACAATAGAGAAACATTAGAAATTAAATTTAAAGGAAAAAATATCTATGATGTTTTAGAAATGAGAGTAGAAGAAGCATTAGAATTCTTTGATGCCTTTCCAAAAATCAAAAATAAATTACAAGTTCTAATGGATGTTGGATTATCTTATATTAAGTTAGGGCAAAGTGCTCCAACATTATCTGGAGGAGAAGCTGGTCGTGTAAAACTAGCAAAAGAACTTCAAAAGAAGCCAACAGGGAAAAGTATATTTATATTGGATGAACCAACTACTGGATTACATGCCGATGATATTAAAAAGTTGCTTGTGATTTTACAGAGAATTGTAGATAATGGAGATACTGTTTTGGTAATTGAACATAATTTGGATGTTATTAAAGTAGCAGATTATATTATTGATTTGGGTCCAGAAGGTGGAGATGGAGGAGGAACCATCATAGCAACTGGTACTCCAGAAGAAATTGTGAAAGT
>CATBQD010000017.1 GCA_949505625.1 uncultured Bacilli bacterium | reverse complement strand
GTAACAGATGAAGCAGGAAACGAAAGTACAGTAACATTTGTAATTGATACAGAAGCACCAACTGTAAGCTTAGAAAATAATTCATTCTATAAAAATGATGTAGAATTTACAGTAACAGATAATACTGAAGTAACTGTAGTGGCAAAACATACACCATTAGAAGGTGAGCCAATAACAATTACACTTACAAAAGGTACTAATGGAAATTATTCTATAAGTGAAGACGGTGTTTATGAAATTGTAGCGACTGACCAAGCAGGAAATAAAACAACTAGAAAAGTAACAATTGATACAGCCGCACCAATTATTAGCGTAGAAAATAATTCATTCCATAAAAATGATGTAGAATTTACAGTAACAGATCAAACATCTGTAACAATAGAAGTAACATTAGATGGAAATGAAATTACACTTACTCCAGTTGACGGAAAATATACTGCAACAGAAGAAGGTGTATATCAAGTAACAGCAACAGATGAAGCAGGACTTTCTTCTACAAAAACATTTACAATTGATAAAACAGCTCCAATTGCAAAAGTGGGAGAAAATGAAATTGTAAATGGTAGCGTTTATGGAGAACCAGTAACATTTGTAGTTGAGGATAAAACAACTGTAACAGTATCATCAAAAGAAGGAACTTCAAGTGTTATAAAAAATGCAGATGGAAGTTATACTGCAACAGAAAATGGTACTTATGAGTTAATTCTCACAGATGAAGCAGGAAATGAAAGTACAGTAACATTTGTAGTGGATAAAGATGCTCCAGTAACAGATTTAGTAGGAGAAAAATACTATCCAGGAAAAGTAGAATTTACTGTAACAGACCAAACTAATGTGACAGTAAAAGTAAAACATACTCCTGTTGGTAGTGAAACAGCTACTGAATCAACTTTAACAAAAGATGCAGAAGGAAAATATTCTGTAACAGAAGATGGTTTCTATGAAATTACAATTGAGGATGAAGCAGGAAATACAATCACAAGAGAATTTATCATTGATAGTGAAGCTCCAGTATTCAATGTAACGAATAATTCATATCATAATACAAAAGTAGATTTAATGATTACTGATGTATCAACAGTAGATATTGCATTTGATTCAACATCAATTAATGGTGGTGAAGCAAATATTGAATTTGCTACTAATGGTTATACAATCAGTGGTGATGGAATCTATACAATAACAGCAACAGATTTAGCTGGAAATACTGCAACATTGGTATTTACAATCGATACAAAAGCTCCAGTGATTAAAAATATTGAAGATGGAAAATCTTATAAATCAGGTGTACAAATCGAAGTAGAAGATGCAACATTAGCAACACTTCTATTAGGAGATTCAATAATTACAAATGGTTCAACTGTAACAGGTGAGGGTACATATACAGTAACAGCAACAGACTTGGCTGGAAATAGTACAACAGTAACATTTACAGTAGATGATACTGAACCAACTATTACATTCCCGGATGGAATCGTAGTAGAAGATAATGCCTTTACAACGAAGAAAGAAGTTGCAAAAGAAGGAACATATACTGGAATTGATACAACAACTATAACAGCAGATGAAGAAATAACAATAACTAAAGTTATTACAAATAAAGATGGAGAAACAATTACAGAAATTCCTTTAACCGCATTAGCTACATATACAATTACTTACCAAATTGCAGATGAGGCAGGAAACGTAGTAATAATCACAGAAACTGTAATTATTGAAGATACAAAAGCACCAGAAATTACAGTAGATGGAAATGTAAGTCTAATTATTGTAGAAAAAGGAGCGTCTGTTACTTACCCAACAGTAACAGCAGAAGATATTTATGAAGGTTCTGTAAGTGTAACTGATGATAGAACTAATGTAGATGTAAATACTCCTGGAGATTATACAGTAACATTTACGGCAACAGATAGTAGCAATAATACAGCAACAAAGACTATTACAGTAAGAGTATTAAACTTAGATAAATTACGTAATGAAGAACGTAAACTTCAAAGCTTAAAAGACTTTATGGATCCAAATGGAGATAAATTTGGTTCATACAACGAAAATAAAGATGACTATACAGAGGAATCTTGGAATGCAAAACAAGCATTAATTGATGAATTAAATAACATTATAAATGGAAATTCTGATGTAAAACCAGAAACAATTACTCAAGAATTTGTAGATGAAAAAATGAATGCAATTGCAGCATCAAAATTACAACCAAAAGAATTAGATTTAACAGAATATAATGCTCAAATTGATAGATTTAACAAACTAGTTGAGACTGACTATACACCAGAAACATGGCGAGTAGCAAAATCTTACAAAGAGCAAAGTATTGCAAATATTAAATTGCAAAGTGATTTAAATTACTTTACTAGAGCTCAATTGAAAAGTTCAATTAACGACTTAGAGAGAATAGATTTATATAATTATGCTAATGAAGTAGTTAAAAAATTCATGTCAGATTATAAATTCGGTGATTATGAAGAATCAGTTCATAATTCTGCAATTGATAAACTTATCAACATGACTTTACCAATTATGTATGATCATAAAGCAATGTTAAAAAGTGAACTTGATAAAGAAGTAGAAAAACTTAGAAAAGAAGTAGAAGCAGCTCGTTTACCAATTGATCCAAAAGCATTAGAAGACTTGAAGGCTGATTTAAAAGAAAACTATGATGAAGCAGATTATACAAAAGAATCATGGAAAAATATTCAAGATTTAATTAAAGATGCTGAAAAAGTAGTAGCAGATGGTGGATTAAGAAGTGAGTTTAAAGAAGCAATGGATAAAATCAATTTAGAGAACTTAGTCTTAATTCCAAAAGTTGATGAAACAACAATTAACTTTACAAGCTCAAGTAATACAAATTATGCTAAATTAGGAGATACATTAACTCTAACATTTAGTGGAAATAAAGCTCTTTCAAATGCAACTGTTACAATTAATGGTAAAGAAGCAATAGTAACAAAAACAGAAACTGGCTTTACTGCAACAGTAACAGTAGAAGAAAATGATAAAGAAGGAAAAGTAAGTTATACAATTAATCCAGTAGGAGAAGAAGTAACACCAATTACAAAAGAATCTACTATTATTGTAGATAGAACATTACCAACATTAAATATTAGTGTACCTGCTCCAAATGGAACAAACGATTGGTATAAAACAAATCCAACAATTAGCATTGATAATTTGGAAGACTTAAATGGAATTGATTATACAAATAGTTACTATACAATAACTGTAAATGGAAAAGAAGAAGTAAGAGGTTCATTATTAAACGATGATACTCAAATTACTGAAATTCCAGTAGTAACAGAAAACTCTGGCGAAATCGTTGTTAAAGTTGTAGCAATTGATAATGCTGGAAATGAAACTACAGTTTCTAAAAACTTGAATGTTGATAAAATCTTACCAACAGTAACAATTAGCAATACTGATGGAAGTAAGTCACATACATTTAATGGTATTGGAGACATTCCAACATATTACTTTAATGATACTGTTAGTATTACAGCAATCGATAATATTACTTCTGTAGAAGGATATCCAATTATTACATTAAACGGAAATACTTATGTACCAGGAACTGAGTTTGTTTCAAATCAAACTAATATAATTGAAGTAACAGATGTTGCTGGAAATACAACTCAAGTAAAAGTTGTAGTAGATACAGAAGCACCAACAATTACATTGACAAATCAAAGTAATGTGGAAGCAACTGGAAAAGACTATGAAGAACAAGACGGAATTGTAACATATTACAAAGAAGTATTGAACCTTTCAATTCGTGATAATATTGATAAAGATTTAACGATTACTGCTACATTTACAAATGTAGATGGAGAAGTAAGTGATATCACATTATCAAAAGATGAAAATGGTGTTTATACAGCTTCTTTAACAGAAATTGGTAAATATGCAATTACAGTAACAGATGATGCAGGTTATACAACAACAAAAGTATTTGTAATTGACACAAAAGCTCCAGTAGTAACAGGAGTAAAACATGGTTCACAATATAAAGATGAGACATTAATCGTTGAGTTTGATGATTACTCTTTAGAAAGCGCAACTTTAAATAAACAACCATTTACAAGTGGAAGCTCTATCATGGAAGAAGGAAAACATAGTTTAGTTATCGTTGATAAAGCTGGAAATAAAACGACTGTTGCATTTATAGTTGATAGAACAGCTCCAACTGTAACATTAACTTCTGAAGAAGTGGCAACTGAAATAGAAAATACTGAAAAAGTATATTACTATAAAAAACCAGTTACTATTACATTTGAAGATAGAGGAAATATTTCTCAATTCCCAGTATTAACTGGAAAGATATCATTTACAAGTGATAAGACAGATAAAACTGATATTGAAGAATATGAAAATAAAAACTTGTTAAGTGGAACAACTGTAGAAGAAGAAGGTACTTATACTGTAGTAATAAAAGATAAAGCTGGAAATGCAACAACAGTGAAGTTCATAATTGATCAAACAAGTCCAGTTATTACAAAACCATTAGCAGGAGTTTATGGTGATGCAATTAATATTGAATTCACAGAAGGAACTGCAAAAATTGGTGATGTAGAATACAATAATGGAGATAGTTTTGATGTAGAAGGAACTCATACTTTAGTAGTAACAGATGAAGCAGGAAATACAACAGAAGTAACATTTACAATTGATAAATCTAAACCAATTATTGAAGGAATACCAGCAAAAGGAATTAACAATAGTGGATTAGAAATTACTGTAACAGATGCTACAAAAACAACTGTAAAAATCGATGATGAAGTATTTATTGATAATGAGTTAATTCAAAATGGAAAAACATTTACTTATGATGTAGAAGGAACTCATACAATTGTAGCTATTGATGCAGCCGGAAATACAGAAACAGTAACATTTACAATTGATAAGTCAGCTCCAACAATTAGCGGACTTGAAGATCCAAAAGCAACAGATACAGATGTAAGTGGAAATGTTATTAAAAAATATTTTGATAAAGAATTAGAACTTACATTTAATGATGTAACTAAGATTGTAGTAACAGTAAATGGAGAAGAAGTATTATTAACTGAGGATAATAAATATTCATTCAAAGATGGAGAATATGTAGTAGTAGTAACAGATGAGGCTGGATTTACAACAACAGAAACATTTGTAGTTGATACAAAAGATCCAGAAATAACAGGTGTTGAAGAAGGAAAACATTACAATGAAAGACCAATAATTGGAGCTACTGATAATACTTTAGCATCTATCACTATTGATGGAAATCCATTAGATAATGATTATGCAGAAGGAGAACATACAGTAACAGCAACAGATAAATTAGGTCATTCAACATCAATAAAATTTGTATATGATGTAACAGCTCCAACAATTACAATTGTAGATGGAGAGAATACTTATACTGAAAATACAACAATTACAGTAGAAGCTAGTAATGAAACTTATACTATTCCAACAGCAACAGCAACAGACACATATTCAGGAGATAGAAAAGTTACACAAACTGGAAGCGTTGACTTAACGAAATTAGGAGAGCAGACAATTACATATACATCAACAGATGAAGCAGGAAATACAAGAGAAGTAGTATTAACTGTAAATGTAGTTGATAATGAAGCTCCAACAGACTTAAATTACGAAATCTTAAATGGTCCAGAAGACCGAGTAAATGGATGGTATATTAAACCATTAAAAGTGAAATTAAGTGCTATTGATAATGGAACAGGTGTTACAAAATATGAATATCGTATTTTAAAAGATGGAACACCAATAACAGAATGGGTAACACTAGAAGATTTTGCTGAACCAACATTTGAAATGCCAGAAAGTATTAATGGAAGTAAAATTACATTTGAAATGAAAGCATATGATAAAGCTGATAATTCTATTACGAAAACAAGTAGTGAATATCAAGTTGATCAAGTTGCTCCAACTGTAACAACAACTATTAATCAAGTGCCAAATGCAAATGGATGGTATAAAGAAGATATTAATGTATTATTAAGTGGAAATGATGAAACAAGTGGAGTAACACATTTCTTATATCAAGTTAGTTTAGGAAATGATATATGGACAGATGAAGCTCGTTTAGAAGCAACAGATGGAAATGCGACTTTACCTTTAAATCTTGAATCATCAACATTGTCATATCGTATAATAGCGGTAGATGCAGCAGGTCATAGATCAGTTGTAGCCACTAATGATGAAACATTAAAATTAGATAAAACGGCACCAACAATTACAATTGCAAATGGAGAAGATTCTATAACTGGAAATGATACGATTAAAGTAGAAGCTTCTAAGAATGGAATTTATACAAATCCAACAGCAACAGTAACAGATAATTTTGATAAGAATGTAACTGTATCATCTAATGGAACAGTTAATCTTAAAGAATTAAATAATTATGACATTATTTATACAGCAACAGATGAAGCAGGAAATACAGCAACTATTGTATTAACTGTGACAGTTGATGATACAATAGCGCCAACAATTACATTAAATGGTGATAAAGAAATTACACTTCTTTATGGAAGTACTTATCAAGATTTAGGTGCAACAGCAGAAGATAACTTAGATGAAACAGTCAATGTATCAGTAAGTTATGATATTGATTCATATCAAGCTGGAAAAACATATACAGTAACTTATACAGCAACAGATAAAAAAGGAAATAAATCAACAGCAACAAGAAAAGTAACAATTAAAGAATCAACAACAGGAGATGTTATCAGAAATGAAAATGATTGTGTAGAAGGTAAAAACTGTTATGTAAAAACAGAGAGAGATGAAAACAATAATGATATAACAGAAAACTATGTTTGGTATAGTGGTCATTTATGGAGAATTATGACAGTTAACACTGATGGAACAGTAAAAATGATTACTGAGGATTCAGCAGCAGGTTTTGCTTACTATGATGGAACTTCAAGTTTATTCAAAGGTAGTTATGCAGAAAACTGGTTAAATGTTGACTTCTATAGTTCATTAAATAACCCATCTAAATATATTGTAGAAGCAAATTATTGTAATGCACGTGGAACAGCTCTTAATAATGCAAACGAAACATGTCAAGATCGTTATATAGTAAAAGAAAAAGTTGCATTAATTACTCTTGATGAATATAATTTATTAGGAGGAGCAAATAGTTTCTTAGTTAATGGAGACAGATTCTATACACTTACAACATCATCAAATGCAGCTCTTGTAGTTGTACATAATAATGGAGTTGTTAAAACAGGGTATAAGAGTTGGGAACCATATGCTATGAGACCAGTTGTTACATTATCTGCAGATGTTAAAATCGCATCAGGAAAAGGAACAAAAGCAGATCCTTATTACATTCAGAATAATGAAACAGCAAAAGCAAATACACTTTTAAATAAACGTAATAGTGGAGAATATGTAACAATAGGAAATCAAACATGGCGTATTATGCAAACAGATGGAACATCAACTAGATTAATCTTAGATGGATTCTTCAAAGAACCTGGATCAGATACATATAAAGTTATGGAATATGGAACTTATGCAACATTTGATCCAACAAAAGAAGGAGAAGTCGCACATTATTTAAATAATACTGTTTATAATACATTTAGTGATAAAGAAAAAGAAATGTTATTATTAACAAAATGGTATTACAATGGATACAGATTAGGACAAAATCCAAAGAAAACAACATTACTTGCTAGTACAAACTATACTTATGCATATGTTGGTTTACCAAGTGTTGGTGAATTAATGTCTGGATCAAGTTCTACTGGACGTGTTGAAGGACTTACAGCATGGGCAATTAACAATAATGATGAATATAGTGGATATTCATGGTATTTAACAAGTTTAGGAGGATCAGACTTTGCCTTAATTGCAGGTAGAGAACGTGCCTTAAGACCAGTTATTGAATTGAATCCAAATGTAATCATTACAGGTGGAAATGGTACAGCCGGAAGTCCATATCAGCTAAGTTATAAATAAAAGTATCACAAAAAGTGATACTTTTTTCTTACAGTAATTGACGAACAATTGTTCTTCTGATATGATAGTATATAGAAGTAAGAAGGTGTTTTTATGAATTATGTTCCATTATATATAAAAACAGATAACTCTTTATTATCTAGTTTAATTAGGATTGAAGATCTGGTATCATATGCTAAAGAACATAATATTAAATCTTTAGCGATTACAGATCAAAATATGTATGGAGCAATGGATTTTTACTATGCTTGCAAAAATAATGGTATTAAGCCAATTATAGGTTTAGAAATCATAATAAATAAAATGCCAATTGTTTTATATTGTAAAAATTATTCTGGATATCAAAATCTATTAAAATTAGAAACCTTGAAAAGTGAAAGAGAATTATCACTATTAGACTTAACAGAATATCATAATGATCTTATTTGTATTATTCCTTTTAACACTCTTTCTTTATTGTCAGATCTTAAAAAGATATTTATAGAATTATATATTGGATATGCAACTGAAGAAGAAAGAAAACAATTGCCAGAAAACATAAATTGTTTATATTGCAATCCAATTTTATATTTTGAAAAAAAAGATGCAGAATATCTACGATATTTAAATGGTATAAGAGAAGGAATAACCTTAGAAAATGTTGCGAAAGACTATCATGATTATTCTTTTCCAACAATAGAAGAAATAAAGGAAAAATATTCAGAAATAGATTTTCAAAATAATCTAAGAATAGAAGCTACATGCAATTTAACTATTGTAACTTATAAAAATTTGCTTCCTATTTATAAATGTCCTAATAATATAGATGCTCTTACATATTTAAAGCAACTATGTAAGGAAGGATTAAAAAGAATATTTGGTGAAACGGTTTCTAAGAAATACATTGAAAGACTGAAATACGAACTTTCTGTTATTGATGAAATGGGTTTTGGTAATTATTTTTTAGTAGTTTGGGATTATGTGAAGTTCGCTAAAGAGCATGATATTTTAGTAGGCCCTGGAAGGGGAAGCGCAGCCGGTTCTCTTGTCGCTTATTTATTAAATATTACAACTATTGACCCAATTAAATATGATCTCATGTTTGAACGCTTTTTAAATGCTATGCGTATTACTATGCCAGATATTGATATTGATTTTGAGTATACAAAAAGGGAGCAAATAGTCAAATATTGTATGGAGAAATATGGTATGAAAAAAGTTGCTCCAATTATTACGTTCGGGACTTTAGGATCGAAACAAGCGGTTCGCGATGTTGGAAGGGTTATGAATATCGAACTTTCATTAGTTGACCAAGTATGTAAATATTTGGATTCTAGAATTTCTTTAAAAGAAAACTATCAAAATAGTAAAAAACTTCAAGATTATTTAAATACGAATCAAGAATTAAAAAAGATGTATCAAATATCTTTAAAACTGGAAGGTTTAAAACGTCATACAAGTATTCATGCA
Organism: uncultured Bacilli bacterium; assembly: GCA_949505625.1. Classification (GTDB taxonomy): domain Bacteria; phylum Bacillota_I; class Bacilli_A; order RF39; family UBA660; genus MGBC102946. The sequence goes on along the minus strand of CATBQD010000017.1, from coordinate 17,521 downwards.
GCAGGTATTGTCATGTCAGAAATAGATCTAGATGAAGTAATTCCATTAGAAAAAGCAGTGGAAGGATATTTAACTGGGTATTCTATGGAATATTTAGAATCTTTGGGACTTTTAAAAATGGACTTTTTAGCGCTCCGTAATTTAACCCTGATAGCTGATACTTTAAAAGACATACCAGATCATTTAACATTTGACTCTATAGTGGCAGAAGATCCAAAAGCACTATCATTATTTACAACAGTTAATACAATGGGGATTTTTCAATTTGAAAGTGAAGGAATGAAAAATTTCTTGAGAAAATTTAAACCAACAACATTTGAAGATTTATTTGCAGCTTTAGCTTTATATCGTCCAGGACCAATGAATAATATCGATTCTTATATAAAGAGAAAACACGGAAAAGAGAAAATCGATTATTTGCATCCGAATTTAAGACCTATTTTAGAAAATACATATGGAATTATTGTTTATCAAGAACAAATAATGGCTATTGCTAATATTATGGCTGGTTATACATTAGGTGAAGCTGATATTTTAAGAAGAGCTATGAGTAAGAAAAAAGAAGACGTTTTATTAAAGGAAAAAGAGAGGTTTATAAATCGTTCAATCGGGCGTGGATATGAAGAATCGACAGCAACAAAAGTGTATAATTTAATTCTAAAGTTTGCAGATTATGGATTTAATAGAGCTCATTCTGTAGCTTATGCAATGATTTCTTATCGAATGGCTTATTTAAAAGCACATTATCCACTTTATTTTATGAAGCATTTATTGAATATGCATATTGGTAGTATTAAAACAAAAGATTATATTTATGAATGTAAAATAAACCATATTGAAATATTAAAACCAGATATTAATAAAAGTGGAAAAGAATATGTTGTTGAAGAAAATGGTATCAGATTTCCACTTTCTAATATTAAAAATCTTGGAATCAATGCTGTTAATCAGATTATAGAAGAACGAAAAAATGGACCATTTTTAGATATTTATGATTTTATTAAACGATGTTATGGAAAAAGTATTAATATAAAAACGCTACAAAGTCTAATAAAAGCAGGATGCTTTAGAACATTTGGAATGAATCAACAGACGTTGATTTATAATCTTGATTTGATTATTAATTATGGAGAATTGGTAAAAGATTTACCAGAAGAATATGCATTAAAACCTGAATTAGAAGAGCAACAAGAGTATACGAATCATAATTTAATGGAGCATGAATTAGAAATGTTTGGTTTTTATTTAAGTAATCATCCAGTAACAGAATATAGAATTAAATTAAATGAGAATTTATTATTATCTGAAGTCGAAGAATATTTTGATAGAAATGTAACGGTTATTGCTTATGTAGATAAGAAAAAAGAAGTAGGAACTAAAAATAATGATACCATGTGCTTTATTACAGGAAGTGATGAAATCTCAAATTTAGATATCGTACTATTTCCAAGAGTCTATGAACAATACCCAAATATAGAAATTGGAAATATTATTAAATTCTATGGGAAAATAGAAAAGCGATTTGATAAATATCAACTAATTGTCAGAACTCTAGAGGTATTAGAATAAATGCTTGTCATTTGTTCTTTTTTCTATTATAATAAAAGAAGAATAGGACGTGAGGCTATGAAAAAAAATGGGTTTACATTAACAGAAGTATTAGGGGTTTTAACTGTATTAGCACTTTTAGCGCTTTTAATTACTCCAGTTATATCAAAAACAATTAAGAATAATAAACAGAAATTATATAATGATCAAATTAAAATTATAGAAAAAGCAGCCAAAGATTACACAATTAAAAATACTGATGTACTACCAGAAGAAGGTACAATTACTTATATTACATTAGGTGAGATTAAGCGCTCTGGTGTATTGCAAGAAGAAGTTAGAAATCCAATGACAAAAGAGCTGTTTCCAGATGATTTACAAATAAAAATATCATTTGAAAATAATCAATATGTTTATGAGGTAATAGAAGAAGAATCTAGTGGAATTAAACAATGAATAAAAAAGTTGAAAAAATAATGTTATTGATTATTGTAGTTTGGTGTATTTTTATAACAACAGATTTTACTTTATCATTATTTAATCATGCACCAATATTTGCTTGGCCTGTATTTATATATAGAGATGGCGGAACAACTGAGTATTATGGATTAGGCTATAAAGTAAAAAAATATAAGCAGGCACCTGCTTTATATGATCCTGCAAGAAAAGATGCAATTTTTAAGCTGTGGGGTTTTTCATTCGATTCTTAAAGATAAGTGTTAAATGCTTATCTTTTTACTTATTTTTGAAAAAACCTCTTTGTAGGAATGGCAAATCTTGGTATAATATTATAAGGTGATACTATGAATAAGACTAAGATAATTGCTACCATAGGACCAGCTAGTAGTGATGAAGCAACATTAAAATCTTTAATTACAGATGGAATGGATGTTGTGAGACTTAATTTAACACATGCTAGTTATGATTTTTGTACAAATGTGATTGATAAAATTCATAAATTAAATGATGAATTAAAAACAAATGTGTCTATTATGCTAGATACAGAAGGACCAAATGTAAGAGTTGGTAAATTTGTTGGTGGAAAAGCATTATTAACAAAAGGCTCTTATATTCGTATTTATATGGAAGAACTAGTAGGAGATAGCACGAAATTTAGTGTTAATTATAAAGGATTATTAAATGATGTAAAATATAATACTATTTTAAAATTAGATGACGGGATGATAGAATTACAGGTTGTTGAAAAAGGAACGAATTATTTACTTTGTGAAGTTTTAAAAGAAGGTGTACTAGAAGACAATAAGGGATTAAATGCACCAGGAGTTAAATTATCGATGCCATTTTTAAGCAATAAAGATAGAAATGACATTCTATATGCCAATCAAATGAAAGTGGATTATTTAGCTTTATCATTTGTATCAAGTGCTGAAGATGTTTTAAATGTAAATGATATTTTAATTGATTTAAATAATGACCATATTGGAATTATAGCGAAAATAGAAAACGAAAGAGCTGTAGAAGAAATAGATGAAATCATAAAAGTGAGTGAAGGAATTATGATTGCAAGAGGAGACTTAGGAGTAGAAGTTCCAATGGAACGAGTTCCAGGTATACAGAAAAGCATTATCAGCAAATGTCACAATATGGGAAAAGTAAGTATTGTAGCAACTGAACTTTTAGCAACCATGGAAACAAATACGAGACCAACAAGAGCAGAAGTTTCTGATGTTGCTAATGCTGTTTTAGATGGAGCAGATGCAGTTATGTTATCTGGAGAAACCACAGTTGGTAAATTTCCTCTTGAAACATTATCCATCATGGAAAAGATTATTGAATCAGCAGAAGAAGATATCAATTATTTCGAAATGTTAGATAAAGCAATGAGAACTGAAAAACAAGACATTACAGGAATGATAGCATATAGTGTGGCGGAATGTGCAGATAGACTAAAATGCAAAGCTATTATTGCACCAACGATTAGTGGTTACACTGCTAGAAAAATGAGCCGTTTTCGTCCGAGTTGTCCAATTATTGCGGTAAGCCCTGATATGAATACCGTAAAAAGTTTAAATCTTCATTTTGGAGTAACTCCAGTACTGATTGAAGACTTAAGCTCATTTGACAAAATCATAAAAAAATCAAAAGAAATAACAAAATCATTAATGGATACAGCTGAAGGTGACAAAATTATTGTAACTGGAGGATATCCATTTAAAGAAGTAAAACATACAAATTTTATGAAAATAGAAGAATTATAAAAGGAAAGTGATAACATGTATAATCTAGGAGAACAATTTGAAGTAAACCATGAACTAGCTCTTATGAATCCAAAACAAATTATAAGAGGACAAAAGTATCGCATTACTGTTTTAACAGAACGATTAATACGCTTGGAATATAGTGAGACAGGTAATTTTCTAGATGCTCCGACCAATCAAATATGGTATCGAGCATTACCAGAATGTAGATTCGATAAGAAAGAAGACAATACTTATCTAGAGGTTGAAACTAGTTATCTAAAACTTTATTATACAAAAGAAAAACCTTTTTATGGTGGAAAAGTAAATCCAATGTCGAATTTAAAAGTAGAGCTTAAGAATACGGATAGAGTTTGGTATTATGGACATCCAGAAGTACGAAACTTTGGAGCACCAGGGACTGAGCTTTCTGATAAACATGGAAAAGTACACTTTAGAAAAGCACTTTATTCCATTGATGGATTTGTGAGCATTGATGATTCAAAAACAGACATTTTAAATCCTAATGGTACACTATCGCCTAGAGAAACAGAAGAAATTGATTTATATTTATTTTGCTATAACAAAGACTTTGATTTATGTTTGAAAGATTATTTTGCTATCACCGGAAAACCAGCCTTGATTCCTAGATATGCACTTGGAAACTGGTGGAATAGAAATATTACCTATAACGATGCAGAACTAAAAACACTGATTGATGACTTTCATCGCTATGAAATTCCATTATCTGTTTTATTATTAGATAAAGATTGGCATGTTAGAACTTACGAAAAAGAAAAACACTTGATGACTGGTTTTACATGGAATAAAGAACTGTTTCGTTCCCCAACAGAAATGGCCAATTACCTTCATTCAAAAGGAATTCGATTAGGACTTAATATTAGTCCAATGGAAGGTTTTTACCCAATTGATGAATACTATGAAAAAGCGAAAACTTATTTAGGTGCAGATGAAAAAGGAGTTATTCCATTTAATGTATTTGAACCAAAAATTGTAGATGTTTATTTAAAATTATTCATCCATCCATTAGATGCAATGGGAGCAGACTTCTTTTGGCTAGATTACTTTGATAAACAAAAAATAGCGGAACTGCAGATTTTAAAGCATTATCAATTTTATGACATGACTAGAAATTATAAAAGAAGACCAATGGTACTTGCTAGAAATACTTTTGTAGCACCACATCGTTATCCTGTCTTATATTCAGGAAAGACAACAGTAGGTTGGGACACCTTAAAGAAAATTCCGCTTCATAATTTGGCGGCTGCTAATATGGGAGTCAGTTTCTGGAGTCACGATATAGGAGGATACTTTAAAGGAGTAGAAGATAGTGAGCTTTATATTCGTTATGTTCAATTAGGAGTCTTTTCTCCTATCATGAAATTTGGAGCAGAAGCTGGAAAATATTACAAAAGAGAACCTTGGCGTTGGAGTATGAAAACATATGGAATTACAAAAAATTATCTACAATTACGTCACAAATTAATTCCATATCTTTATACAGAAGCTTACAAATATCATCAATTTGGAACTCCTTTAATAGAACCAATTTATTATGAATATCCAGAAATGGTTGATGATCCATTATATAAAAATGAATATTACTTTGGAAGTGCCTTCTTTGTTTCTCCAATTACTAAAAAGAAAGATTATGTTATGAATCGCGTTGTCCATAAATTCTTTATGCCAGAAGGAACATGGTATGACTTTGTAACAGGTAAAAAATTTCCAGGAGGAAGAAATTATACAACTTTCTTTAGAGACCAAGATTACCCAGTATTTGTGCGTGCAGGTTCTATTATCCCGCTTGGAGAAAATGATAATCCAAATGATACAACCCCACCTAAAAATATGGAAATTCAAATTTTTCCAGGGAAAAACAATATTTATAAACTTTATGAAGATGATGGAGTTAGTGATTTATACCGCAAAGGATTTTATTTATTAACTTCTATCGATTATAATTATATGCCAAATAACTATACTGTTATTGTAAGAGCACTAGAAGGAAAGAGTGGAATTGTACCAGCTACAAGAAATTATAAATTTAGATTTCGAAATACCAAACAATCAAAAGATGTAATTGTTTACTTTAATGAAACGAAATTGGGATATGAATCTTATGTAGAAGGACCTGACTTTATTGTAGAAGTAAAAAATGTAAAAACAATTGGACAATTAACAATTAATTGTAAAGGAAAAGATATCGAAATAGATGCAGTAAGACTTATCAATGAAGATATCGAAGGAATTATTAGCGATTTACAAATAGAAACAGAATTAAAAGAAAAAGTGGATGCTGTTTTATTTAATCCAAACTTAACCGTTAAGAAAAAAAGAATTGAGATTCGTAAAATGGCAAATCGAGGCATATTAGAACGCAAATTTATGAAATTGTTCTTAAAATTGCTAGAATATATTGACCAAGTATAAAAAAAACTTGAATATTATAAAAACTTATATTATAATATTTGACATAGGGCAATTTAAAAACGAAAGATAAAAGTAGTAAGAAATGAAACTATGATAGAGAGCAGATGGATGGTGAAAATCTGTATATGGAATTTCTGAACTTGTTTATCTAGTTCTATTTAAAAGATAGCGGAACTCATCCGTTAACAGAGTAAGTGCATAATAAAATATTATGAAGTAAGGTGGTACCGCGGGAAACACTCGTCCTTACATCATGATATTTTTTTGTTGGGAGGTATTTTATGGAACGTATCATTGTAACTTTCATTGTCTTTTTATTCATTTATTTATTGTATGCGATTACAGTGATTCATAACAAGAATAAAATGAAAAATTTTGAGAAAAGTGGACAAGCTTCTTTCATTATAAAGAAATATAAACTTTCTGTCTCTAAAATTAATATGAAAAATTTTGCTCGTCTTATTGCTTTCACAAATAGTCTTATTATTGCATTTACATTTTTTATTACAGATTTTATAGAAAATTATATTTTAAAATTATTAGTAGGATTTGTAATATTGGTTCCTACAATTCTGCTCTGTTACCACTTGATAGGAATATTTTATAAGAAGAAGGAAGGTAAATAATATGTATGATTTTAAAAAAATAGAAGAAAAATGGCAGAAATATTGGGAAGAAAATGAGACCTTTAAAACTGATATTTGGGATTTCTCAAAGCCAAAATTTTATGCGCTTGATATGTTTCCTTATCCATCAGGAGTAGGACTACATGCTGGACATCCAGAAGGCTATACCGCAACAGATATTGTTTCTCGTATGAAAAAAATGCAAGGATATAATGTACTTCATCCAATGGGATGGGATGCTTTTGGACTTCCTGCTGAGCAATATGCAATCAATACTGGAAATCACCCAGAAAAGTTTACTTTTGAAAACATTGAAACATTCAAAGGACAATTAAAATCACTTGGTTTTTCTTATGATTGGAGTAGGGAACTTTCTACAACTGACCCAGATTATTATAAATGGACACAATGGATATTTAAAAAATTATATGAAGATGGATATGCGAAATATATTGATATGCCAGTAAACTGGTGTGAAGAGTTAGGAACTGTATTATCCAATGATGAAGTGATTGATGGAAAAAGTGAGCGTGGTGGATATCCAGTTATTCGTAAAAATATGAAACAATGGGTTATGGATATTCCTGCCTATGCTGAAAAATTGCTTCAAAATTTAGAGGAACTTGACTGGCCAGAATCAACAAAAGAAATCCAAAGAAATTGGATAGGAAAATCAACAGGAGCATTGGTAACTTTTAAAATTGCGAATTACCCTCATGATTTTACTGTATTTACAACTCGTCCTGATACTTTATTTGGTGCTACATACTGTGTTCTTTCACCAGAACATAAACTTGTAAATGAGATTACAACAGAAGCATGTAAAAAAGAAGTAGAAGATTATCAAAAGATATGTGCCACAAAATCAGAATTGGAAAGAACTGAATTAAATAAAGAAAAGACAGGAGTATTTACAGGTGCATATGCGATTAATCCAGTGAATCAAGAACAAATTCCAATTTGGATTTCAGATTATGTTTTAGCTACTTATGGAACAGGAGCAATCATGGCAGTTCCAGCTCACGATGAAAGAGATTATGAATTTGCAAAGAAGTTTAATATTCCAATCATTCAAGTTCTAAAAGATGAAAACAATGAGACTGATTTAAGTGAGTGTGCTATGACAGGAGATGGAATTCACATCAATTCAGGATTCTTGGATGGATTAAATAAAGAAGAAGCTATAGAAAAAATGATTGCTTGGTTAGAAGAACATAATGTTGGAAAGAAACAAATTAATTATCGTTTAAGAGATTGGATTTTTGCTCGTCAACGTTATTGGGGAGAACCAATTCCAATCATTCATATGGAAGATGGAACAATGGCTGTATTAGAAGATAGCGAACTTCCATTGATTCTACCAAAAATGGAAGATTATAAAGGAAGAAATGGGAAAGCGCCATTAGAAAATGCAGAAGAGTGGAAAAACGTAATGATAGATGGTAAAAATGGCATTAGAGAAACTTCAACAATGCCAGGAAGTGCTGGTTCTAGTTGGTATTTTTTAAGATATATTGACCCAAAAAATGATAAAGAGATTGCTGACCCAGAACTATTAAAACATTGGTTACCAGTTGATTTATATGTAGGTGGACCAGAACATGCAGTAGGACATTTATTATATTCAAGATTTTGGAATGAATATTTATATGATAAAGGAATTGTTCCAGTAAAAGAGCCATTCCAAAAATTAGTTCATCAAGGAATGATTTTAGGAGAAAATGGAATTAAAATGGGAAAACGATATCCAAAGTATGTTGTAAATCCATCTGATGTAGTAAGAACGCATGGAGCAGATGCATTACGCTTATTTGAAATGTTTATGGGCCCTCTTCAAGCTGATAAACCTTGGAGTCAAACAGGACTTGATGGTTCTAAAAAATTCTTAGATAGAATTTATAGAATTTTCGAAGAGGGAAAAGTAGTAGAAGAAGAAACATTAGAGCTTGAAAAGATTTATCATCAAACTGTAAAAAAAGTAACAGAAGATTATGAAACATTAAATTTCAACACTGCAATTAGTCAAATGATGATATTTATTAATGCCGTTTACAAGAATGAAAAAATCTCAAGAGAGTATGCTGAAGGATTTATTCAATTATTGAATCCAGTTTGTCCTCATATGACAGAAGAAATATGGAGTGCTTTTTTAGGACACAATACAACGATAGCAATTTCTTCATGGCCAACTTATGATAAAGAAAAAACAATAGAAGAAACATATGAAATGATTGTTCAAGTCAATGGAAAAGTACGAGGAAAACTAACTGTAGAAACAAATACTTCAAAAGAAGAAATGGAACGTTTAGCCTTAGAAATAGAAAATGTAAAGAAAAATATAGAAGGAAAAGAAATTGTAAAAATGATTACTGTTCCTAAAAAGTTAGTGAATATTGTTGTAAAATAAAAGTATTAAAGACCTATCAGAAAATCTTGATAGGTTTTTTATTATAGTATTAATTTTATTATGATAATTATATTAATGATGAAAATTTAAAAATATTTTCTAAAAAGCTGGGATTTTTACTTTTGTTTATTGAATAATAGGAGTAGAGCGAAAGTAAATTATCTATTTGACAATAGCGTATGTGACATTGTAATGAAAAGTGATAAGAGAATTATTTTATTAGAAGTTCAAAACAAAGATTTAAAGAACTTAGTAGAACGAGTGAAATATTATTCTTCAGAATTTTATTCCAATCAAAATCCTGGAAAAGATTATAAATCATTATTACCAGTGGAAGTATATTTAATTATTAATTTTCGATTTGGAGAAAAACAAGTATTGAAAGAGTATGAAGAGCTTGAAAAAACATTGAAAGAACAATTTGGAAATATGGCAAAAATTAAGATATGGAATATTCAGGAAGCTTTAAAAGAGACGGATGGTATCAATCATGATTATGCTAGAATATTTACACTAGATGATAAAGGAGCAACTGAAAAGGGGGAAGCAGTATTAGAAGAATTAAAATCAAAAGAAGACTTTTGGCAATTGGCAAAAGATGTTACATATTATAATGCCGATAAAGAAACATATCAAAAATTAAAGGAGGTTGAGAAAATGGAGATGACATTTGAACAAGCAACAGCAGGATTTTTTAGAGAAGGAAAGGAAAAAGGAATTGAAATTGGAGAGAAAAAAGGAAAATTAGAAACAGCTTTTTCTATGTTAAAAGAAGGATTGGATTTATCATTGATACAAAGAGTAACAGGACTAACAAAGAAAGAAATTTTAAATGTGGAAAAAAAATTAAACAAAAATTAAAAAAGTGGAAAATAACATTTGAATAATCATTAAATTATATACAAGATAAGAAGAAAAAGAAATTGTTACTTATTAGATATCTAATTATTAACATTTCTTTTTTATATTTATGAATTGTGTTATAATTATGATAGAAAGACTTGTGATGATATGAAAAGAAAAGGATTTACTTTGATAGAACTTTTAGCAGTAATTGTAATACTTGCAATTATTGCTTTAATAGCAACTCCTATTATCTTAAATATCTTAAGTAAAGTAAGGAAAAGTGCTTTTTTAGATAGTTCTTATGGAATACTAGAAAGTGGGAACTTATATTATGCTAGTATGGCATTAAATGATAAAGTGGAAGAGAAAACCTTTCTTTTTGATGGTGAAACAAAACCACAATTAGAGTATTCTGGAACGATACCAAAAGGAATGTTACAAATTAGTGTAACTGGCGAAATAACATTAGCGTTCCATAATAACGAATGGTGTGCAGTGAAAGGAAAAAATGAAGAAAATATTAGAATGATAAAGTATGAGGAAGGTAATTGTATCATCCCAGATAGTGCCAAGGACCCTGTCATTACATTAAATGGAAAAAGTGTGATTAAATTAAAACAAGGAAATACCTATCAAGAACAAGGAGCAAGTGCTAAAACAATAGATGGTGGAGTTTTAAGTTATGAAACGTACATTGAATTAGATGGACAAAAAGTAGAGGAGATAGATACTTCTATTGCAGGAAAGACATATGTCATTACTTACCAAGCAAGTAATAATGGGAAAATGGTAACTGCGACAAGAATGGTTCATATTGTGGATAGTGCAGGACCAAAGATTACGTTTGACCTAGAAACGGTAACTTTGAAATTAAACGAAGTTATGACCTATAACTTATATGATGGAGTAACTCTAACTGACGAATCTGATGGAGAAATAGAAGTAAATGAAAACACATTAAAAATCACTGGAGAACTAAAATTAGAAGTCGGAACATATGAAATTATTTATGAAGCAAAAGATGCAGAAGGAAATGTGACGACTGCAAAAAGAACTTTTATTTTGGAGGGTGCAGAAGGACCAATTTTAAACTATAGCAGTATTAGTACTGATAATATTTGGTTAGCTGAAACAACAGTTACTGTAATTGCAACAGATACATTTAATATTACATCATTTTCTTATGAGCTTATAAGAGATGGTGTAAGCTTAGGGGAAAACGCAATTGAAACAAATGGAAAAAATGCTTCTTTTGAAATTGAATTAAAAGAAACAGGAATTTATCAAATTAAATTGAAAGGGACTAATGAATATGGTGGAGCGTCTAATACCATTAGTGGAGATTATCAAATTGATAGTTCAACACCAACTTTAACAACGGCTATTGGATATAACTTATATCCAGCTGAGACTTATACATTAAAAGGAGCTACTCAATCTGGAAATGTTTTTACAAGTTCAACAAATGACCCAATTATGGATTTTACAAATATTGGAAAATATGAACAAATAAAAGGAGTAGCAGTTCATTTTTCCGATCCACTCACAAAAGGGATGGGAGTTCAAGTATTCTATGATTACCCACATTCTGAGAACGCTTCTGTTTCTAAACGTGTGAAAGAAGGAACAACCTCTGTAACATTTAATATTCCACAAAAGGATTATAGCCGTCTTCGATTTGATATAGGAAGTGAGCCAGGATTAACTTATAAAATAGACCGAATAGAAGCAATAACAAGTTCTTCATCAACAACCAGAAATAATGTTTCTTTATACATTTTAGGAAATGCAAGAAGTGGGATTGATAGTTATAGTTTTGATGGTGGAAAAACTTGGCAAAAAGAAAACTTCCAATATTTCACAGAAAATGGAAGTGCAAATGTTATGGTAAAAAGTAATACTGGATTTATTAGTGAAATTGTACCAGCATCTGTATCTGTGATTGATAAATCTGTTTACGTAGCAAGTATTTTAAATGATAGTTCTTCTTTATATGGAGTATCACGTTCTGGAAATACATTTACAACAACAAATGGAGACCCACAAATGGTATATTCTAGTACTAGTAGTTATAAAAAACTTAAAAAAGCAAGAATCTACTTTGCCGAACCAGTAACAAAATCAATATATATACAAATATTTTATGCACCATTTTCAGAAACAAATTCTACTAGAGGAACAATAAAAACTGGAGAAAGTTTTATTGAATTAAGTTTTCCAGGAGGAACTTATAGTCAACTTAGGTTTGATATTGGTTCGGAAGCTGGATTAACATATAAATTATCTAAAATAGAACTTCTTTATGAAGGTTAAAAGGTAATAGAAAATCTACTACCTTTTTATTTAAATTGGAATAGTAAATGGTAAATTACCAGTTTGTTTTACATGTTGATTGATTCCTTTAGAAACTTTTTCAACAATCAATCCTTCTTCAGCATATACTCTAATATCTTGTCTATTGTTATAGCTATTTTCTTTCATAGCCGTAGCCACCGCATTATAAATGGCTCCAGATATTTGAGAACCGTTTAGAACTTCAGTTCTAGAACCAATATGACCTACAATTTCAGGACCATTTTCACCAGCAATAAACATAGAACCATGTGTTGGAAATCCACCATTTTCAAGTCTTTTAATTTCAATTGGCTTAGACATGTCTAGTTTGAAACCAAAAGAACCACCACCCAACCAATCTGGAATATCAATTTTAAACTTATTGAGTATTTTTTTAAATCCATTCCATCCATCAATAACCTTGTTAATAAATCCTTCTAAAATATCGATAATTTTATTGACTGGGGTTTTAATGACCGATTTAAGACCTTCCCAAATGCCACTAAATACTTTTTTTATGCCTTCCCATGCTTTTTCCCAATCTTGCGAAAAAATACCAGTGATAAAGGTAATAATTCCTTCAAAAACAGATTTTACAGCGTCTACTTTTTCACCAATTGATTTAAAGACCCTTTCAAAAACATTTTTAAATATTTGTTCCATAAAATCACATATAGGTTTTAATACATTATTCCATAACCATGTAAATGTATCAATAACACCTTGAATAATCGGAAGCAATATTGTTTCAAAAACAGTAGAAATACTTTGCCAAGCATTTAAAAAGATGTCAATTAGAAAATCAGATACAGGTTTTAAAACATTTTCCCATAACCAAGAAATTGTATCAATTAAATTTGTAATGATTGGAATAATAAAGTTTTCTAAAATAGTTGAAATATTTTCCCACGCAACTTTAAAAGCGCCAATTAGAAAATCGGCAACAGGCATAATAACATTTTCAAATAAATTTTGTAAGACTTCCATAACAATGCCTATAATGTTTCCAACTGTTTCAAAGAATGTTTCTATTGTTGGTCTAATAGAAGCAATAATATTATCAACTCCAGCTCTAAATTCTTCATTGGTATCGTATAGATTTTTTAAGACTGCAATAATTCCAACAATTAAAAGGGCTATTCCACCAATAATTAATACAGTTGGATTAATGCTCGAAAATAAACCTCCAATAGAACTAGTAACACCTCCAATAGATTCTTTTAATCCTGAAAATATTCCACTAATCGCTTCGTTTCCCTTGAACGTAGAGAAGAAGGTTCCAATTTCTTTAGAAGCATTTTTTGCAATATTAGGAATTTTATTAAAAAAATTAGAAATAGTATCCTGTGTAAGAATAGTACTTGCTATGGTCGCAATTCCAGATAAGTTAGCAATGCTACCAGATAAGTCTGGAAATAGTTTGTTCCCATCTACTTGAGAATTATTAATTTCTTTTAAAACATCTACAATAGTCTCACTATTTGTTTTTAAAGTATCTAAAGAAGAAGATACATCTTGAATATTTTTAGAAGCACTAGAAAAAGAAAGTTCATTTTTTAGTTTTTTAATACTTGCAGTTACTGTATCAATTGGATGATTTAAAGATTTAAATTTACTAGTTAAATTTTCAATTCCTTTTTCTATACTACCTATATTAGAATTAATCTTTAAGCTTAATACTTGTTCATTCATTTTTTCACCTCCTTTCTTGTAAAATAAATAAAAATAGTTTATTATTTAGAAAAATATAATGAAATTTCTGATATATCTGATATACTAGAAATAGATAGGAGAAAACAATATGGAAGAAAAAAATATTATAATTACGACTGGAGATTTAAAGGAAGATTATGAAATAATTAAACCTCTATATGTTGCAGAACGAGTAGGATTAACTTATCCAAAAGAAGAACATTTGAATGAAATACTTACTATATTGAATGACAGGCTTAAAAAGCAATGTAAAGAAATAGGGGGGGATGCAGTAGTCTGTTGTCATATAGTATATGTTCCAAATTCAGGTTCTAAATTGTTTTCAATAAATGGAACAGCAGTCAAAATAAAATCTAAGAACTAAGACTTTCTATATAGAAAGCTTAGCTTTTTTTATTAAAGTGTTTTTTCACTATATAATTTCTTTTAAATATATCTGTAAATATCATTTAAAGTGCTGTTAAAATCTGATATACTAGAAATAGATAGGAGAAAAATAATATGGAAGAAAAAAATATTATAATTACGACTGGAGATTTAAAAGAAGATCATGAAATTCTGGATATAGTAGCAATAAAAGAGCAAACTATAACGCATTGGAAAAGGCAAGCAGAAAGGAAAAGTGAAGAAACAACTTTAAATAAGATAAAGCAAGAATTAAAATGTCAATGTATAAAACTTGGTGGAGATGCAATTATTAATTGTCAAATAAAATATTATGGCTTAGGGAGTTCAATCCACTATCTCTCTGTTGCTGGAACTATAGTAAAAATAAAATCTAAGAACTAAGAGCTTCCAAATAGGAAGTTTTTTCTATCAATTACTTTCAATATATCTTTAAAAAAATCCCTTTAATCGTTTGCTTTTGTGCTGTTTAAAAATTTAACTAAAAGACAAAGAAAATAATTATGAATTTTTTGTTTTCTTTTGCATACTGTTCACTTGACGAATTCTAGCTTTGATATCTGCGACTTGCATTTCTATTTGTTTCTTTTTCTCTTCTTCTGATAATTCTTCTTTCATAAAAGTATAAGGTTTCTTTGAATATTCTGCTTTTTGTTTGGTAAAAGCATTACATAAAGCAACTGATAAAGCTTCATTAAAATATGCCCCTTGTAACCATGCATTATGATTAAAAATATTTTGTTCAATTTCTAATCGTTCAAAATAAGCATAACGATAAATCCAAAATAAATCTGGATTTTTTTCCCAAAACTCTTCTATAGTCATTCCATATAGAATAGCCATAGGAAGTAATTCGTAAAACCATTCAGTAAGAGTTTTATAAGATTTTGAATCTTCTAATTCTCTATTATCGTTAACTCGTCCATATCTGTATTGGCTAGGGCAGACATAAAAGCTTGATATTCTTCAATTGCAAACTTGATAACAGAACTAACATTTTTACCACTATTTTGGTAAGTTTCTAATAACTTAATTGCCAAACTTGGATTAACATCTTTATGGTTAGCAATAAATAAACTTGTCCAAATTAAATCATAAAAAGTAATTGGTTTTTTCTCAAAATCAGCAGCATTAAATCCATTTGCTTCTAACCATTTGATACTTTCTCTAGTCAACATTAAAGAATAATCTTTGTTATTAATATTTAATTCTAACTTTCTCATAAGGACCCTCCTTTCTAGTAAAGTGTCATTACAAAGAATGGAGGAGATGAAAAGCACTTTCCTTGCAATAACCTTGAGTAATTTATCAAAACAGCAAAATAAATCACTCGTCAATATAAAAACATAAATAAAGTTAAGTTGCAAATGAAATGCCCATACATCTAATAAATATCTAACAAACATTTAATCTTTGTACAAGTTCTGCTTTGGTCTTTTTAAAATCTCAATTGACCTCCATTTATTATTGGAAGTCCTAATACAACCTTTTTTTTCTAATTGCCCAATTAAGTGATAAATGCTATTAACATGTTTAAAGTTTGATAAATCAATAAGTTCTCTATAACTAGGAGAATATCCATGTTCATTTCTAAATTTGATAATTGTATCTAATAATTCTTTTTGCTTTACCGTTAATGTAATCATTTAAACCATTCCTCCTGAAAAATAATTTTATTGCATACTCTTATACATCAAAATCATTGTTTTGACAATACCAAAATTGATATTTATGCACAAAAATGTGCATAAACGCACAAAAAAGAAAATAATCCACAAAAAAAAGCAAATAATTTGCTTATATATTTTCAGAAATTAATATCTCTAAATAATCTAAAATATCTTGTTTACTATAATGGTTATTATTCTTTAACCATTCCATCCCAACATTAAAAACAGCGCCTAAATAGAATTTTGCAATAATATCACTTGGAATATTGTTAGAATTTTTTTCGTGTTCAACCCTTTTTTTAATATCTTCGTTTAACGTATCATAAATCATATCCATAATGACGCTGTTTTTATTATGTATTAGAATCGCGCTATAAATGTCTCTTTTACTATCTACATGGTCTAGAAATATTTTTAACATTTCTAAATAATATTCTTTGGAATTAGAAATTTGTGTGTTTGTATTTAATTCAAGTGCCAATGAACTTTTGAGTGCTTCTATTAAATCTGCAAATAACTCATATTTATCATTATAGTGTGCATAGAAAGTAGAACGATTGACTAATGCTTTCTCACAAATATCAGATACTTTAATCTCTTCAAATGTTTTTTCTTTTAGTAAATAGAGTAATGATTCATATAGATTCTTTCTAGTTTTTATAATTCTTAAATCTTGTTTTTCTTTCATTTCCATCACCTATACATATTATAATTGTTTTTCTACAAAAGTAAAGTTAACACACCAAATGTTGGATATTTAACAAACAAAAAGCAGAAATATGTCGAATAAAAAACTTTTTATATTTTATGTTGCTCATTTTTTTTATCCAATGTAATAAAATACATAGCGATGGAGGGAAAACATGAAAAAATTTAAAAACTTTATTACAAGTCACAGCTTCTTAGTTGTTATCATATCACTAATATTATTAATACCATCTATCATAGGATATTATAATACGAAAGTAAACTATGATATTTTAGTGTATCTGCCAGATGATATTGAAACAATCAAGGGACAAAATATTTTAACAGATGAATTTGGAATTGGTGCCTTTTCATTTGTGACCGTTGACAATATGTCTAATTATGATATTTTGACTCTTGAAAAAGAAATCAAACAGATTGATGGAGTAGAAACAGTAATAAGTATAGCGGACATTACGGATACTGTCATACCTAGTTTTATGATACCAGAAGAAATTATAGAAAAAGTTTATAAAGGTGATGAGACTATTATTTTGGTAACATTTAATAGTGGAACTTCTGAAGAGAAGACAATGAATGCTGTAAAAGAAGATCGGAAGAGCGTCGTGTAGG
>CATBQD010000016.1 GCA_949505625.1 uncultured Bacilli bacterium | reverse complement strand
AAGGAATTAATCCTAATACTATTTCAAAAACTAGTAGTAGCTTTTTCATAATTCATCACCACTTAATTAGAAAACAACAAACATTACTGTTTTAGCAATCCAGTTTGCAGTATTTCTGTTTAAATGACAACGATATACTAGTGCGTTTGAAATTCCTCTTTCTAAATTTCCTTCCCATCCAAATAAATAGTCAGAGACTGCAGCTGCTCCTTTTTTATCAATGAAGCCGCCTGCTACTTTGAGAAGACCTTGTACTACTTTTTTAACAGCAGCGGCTTTCCATTGAGGAGTATCTTTACCCTCTTTTGTAGATTTAGAAGCCGATTTATTCTCTTCAAAGTAAGCTTGCAATAATTCTAATTTGTCGCTAGCCTCAAGAGATGAATTTTTTGTTAATGCATCAAATTCAAATCTCTTTTCTAATGGTAACTTTGAATATAAATCATCAACTTGTTGGTCTTCCCATGTATTATCATCTGTTGATGCTCCTCCATGTTTTGTAAGTGAAGATTCCACACTTGAAGCTTGTACAGCAGATGTAAATGTAGGAGCAACTACTGATAATAGTGATACGGCTACTGCTGCTTGAGTGGTTAATTTCGCCAGTTTTTTCATAATAATTTTCCTCGTTCAATACTAATGATCTTTTTTGTGGTTGTACGTAAGGATTGATTAACCCTTAAGAATAATGATAATTACGTCTTCTGGATTCATAATGTTTCTCCTCCCTTTGTTTAATATTTATGTTACTAATTATATTTAGCTCATTTATAAAAGGTTTAATTAGTCATATTTGACTCAAAAATTATCTTTAATGAATTTTTGTAGTTCTTGACTATACTCTGACATACCTGCTCTGGCTATAATATCTATTATTTCTTGAGATCTTTTTAGCTTACTCGTGTCCCCTTTTTTCGCTTCAATCAGATTATAAAAAAAGTCAATGTCCAACTTATAGAAAAGTAACTTAGGAGTTGTTTTAAATGCGTTAATGCTATTAGTAAAATAAGAGATATTGTTAAAATCATTATTTTCAATAGAAAGAATCATGATGTTACATACTATAGCTAAAATTAGCTCTTGAATATCGCTACTTTTAGTATCTTGATATTGTCTTAAAATCGTTTGGGTGATTACTTCATTGTCTTCGAGACTATAAAAACGCATAAAATTGCAGTAAAGCATTAGTTTCTCTTGAGAAAAAGAAGGAATATCAAATATTATATTTTTGATAGATGATATTAACTCTTTATTATTCAAGCTTGGATCCATTAATGCTAAAAAGCCATCAATCAGTAAGATTTTGCTTTTTTGGTCATATTTGTTCAACTTACTACTATAAATTAGTTTTTTAACCTTATTCATTTTATCAATATTGTTGGTATAGTAAGCTTCAATTATCGTATCCTCAATATCTTTTATTTGATGATGTAAGTCGGAATTTTCTTCGTTAAATTTACTAAAAAATTTTTGAACAGAAATTTCATTGTAATGAAGCAGATCTATTAAGTTGTTAGCCGTAAGTTGAGTATTATTTTTTTCCACTTTTGAATAATAGGATTGTGTAACTATTGTACCGATAAACTTTCTCTGACTTTTACCTTGTTTTAAACGGTACTCTTTCAAAATGTCTCCAATTTCCATATTTTTTGTCTCTTTCCGCTTTTAAGTCATATATGACTTATTTTACTATATCTAATTTGCCCCTGATAAGATAAATGTAATTAATCATGTGCGAGGTGAAAAATATGAACATTTTCTTAACTAATAAAAATTATCGTCGTTTCTCAATTGCTAGCTTCTTATCTAGCGCCGGTGATATCCTGTTTTATTTAGCATTTATGACTTATGCAAGTAAGTTAGAAAATTATTCTTTAGCTCTGTCGTTAATTGCTATTTCTGAATCAGTACCTAAATTGTTTACGATTTTTGGTGGGTATTTTGCAGATAAAACTCAGAAAAAGTTTAGAAATATCTTTTTGACAGCACTTGCTCGGTGCATTTTATATGGCTTAGTAGGATTTTTATTTATCAGTCGGATAAATCAGTGGAATTTAGTAATTATGGTTGTAGTTATTAACTTGATTTCCGATACATTTGGTTCTTATTCTATTGGATTAGTTTCACCTTTAATTGTTGATTTAGTTGGAGAAGACCATTTTGGTGAAGCAGAAGGATTTACTAATGGAGTTAACCAAGTTATTAATATTGTTGCTCAATTTGTAGGTTCTGCATTGTTGCTAATAATGTCGTATTCATCTTTAGCGTTTGTTAATGCACTGTCATTCTTGTTAGCTGGACTTTTATTTGCGAGTGTAGGATTAAAGTATAGTAAGCAAGGTGAAGTAGTTAAGAATCAAGAAGTTAATACTCAACCATTTTTTATAACGATGAAGACATCGTTCAAGCAAGTTAAGAAACAAGCAGGACTTTTTGAAGTGGTGTTGGTTGTTGCTGTCCTTAATGGTGCATTAAGTTCAATAGGAGCATTAATTCCAATTATGATCGCTGGACATAAGGCAACAATGGTAATTTCCAGATATAGTTTTACTATCGCTCTAATGGGAGTGGTAGTAGGCGGTGGAGCTGCTTTAGGAAGTATGTTTGGCACACAAATATTTAAGAAGCTTACTATTTTTTCCATGACAATTGTAGCAACGGTAATCTCATTATTAACCACATTCTCAATTTTTGTGGCCAACATTTATCTGATTTTAGGTTTGTACTTTTTATTGGCCTTAACAGCTAGTGCTACTTCTATTAAATTGACGCAGTGGCTCGTATCTTCAGTTGAACACAAAATATTGGCGTCTACAGTTGGTTTGTTAAATACCATTTTAATTGCGTCGGCGCCATTAATAACCACTATTTTAACTACTATTTCTGGTGTTACTAATATTACATATGCGCTTGTTACTCTGGTAATTTTTGAAGTACTTACGTTGTTAACCGAATGTAAAGTAAGCCAGAAAGTTAAAATTACTCAGAATTTATCTTCGATAAAAGAATAAAAAGCCCAGTAGCGTAGGGCTTGGCTATTCCGAGACGATACGGCAGACGGCTTTAGCCGGCTGAAGCGTCGAGGATAGACTTGCCCGCAGCGGATGGGCTTTTTATTCTTAATTAATAGTCCTTAATGATGATGTAGCAAGATCAATACTATTATAATAACAATGTATGGTGTCAAAGTAATAGTAATTGTCATGATCGTCACTGCCTTTTTTTTGACATTTCATTTATTATCTCGAAATAATAATTTTTTACGTAAAATGCAAAAGTAAGCAAAAAAACGACAAATCCTTGGATTAGATTTGTCGTTTCTACATATTCATGATTAATTAGGACTAAGTTTTTTTCTTAGCCTGCGTAACTAACTTATTTAATTCATTCGCTTCATCATAAGTAATATAATTGTCTAATTTTACAAGAAAACTACCAATGGAATAAAATGATGCTAGCACTACTACACTAAATTATTTTAGAAATTGATAAAGGCTCTCAGTGGTGGAGGACTTGGCTATTCCGAGACGGAAAATGGAAGAAATGGCTTTAGCTAGCTGAAGTATCGGGAATAGACTTGATAGAAGCTGAGAAGAGTTAGAGAGCAAAATTTTATGTATTTATTCTCTGTATACACAAGCTAAGTTATATCTACCTTTACCTTACCCTGGACTTTAAGACGATTATCTGTTATACTTTTGTCTTATGAATGAGGTGATCAATATGCCATATGCAGTAGATTTGTTTTGTGGTGCAGGTGGTTTTAGTGAAGGGATAATTCAGGCTGGGTTTGATATTATTTTTTCAAGTGATAAAAGTGATATGGTTAAAGCTACTTATGTAAATCGTCACACACAGCTTGGAATGGTTGAAGGAAAAGATACTCATTTTGAATTAGCAGATATTAGAAATTTGAGCGCACAAAAAATATTAGATGAAGTTAATAAACTAAAATATGGACATATTTTTGAAAAAGGTAATATAGATGCATTTTTTGGTGGTCCCCCTTGTCAAGGGTTTAGTCGTTTAGGAAAGCGTGATGCAAGTGATCCAAGAAATATGCTTTTTCATGAATATTTACGTCTGATCAGAGATATTAAGCCTAAATATGTAGTTATGGAAAACGTTACTGGCATACTAGATATGTATATGCTTGATTTTCCAAGCGTGTTGAGCAATTCGAAATACTTAGGACAAAACTTAGTAAAAGATATTTTAAAACATGAGTTGGAAGGTCTAGGTTATAATCTTCTTGATGTACAAGTATTAAATGCTGCAGATTTTGGAGTGCCTCAGCGTCGAAACAGAGTAGTTTTTTTAGCTTATCGAAATGATGTTGCTCCTTTAAAATACCCTAAGCCAACTAATAAGAGAGTATCAGTATATGATGCATTGGGAGATTTATATGATGGAAAAACTTATTCCACAGAGTATTCCAAAGTATCTATAATTGGAAGAACTCCTAGCTATAAAACGGGTCTTCCTATTAAAAGAGAAAAAATCACAAACATGGAATTACCTCATCATGATGAGGTAATTAAAGAGAGATTTTCTTTATATAAAGAAGGAGAAAATAAAAAAAATGCAATTTCTAGATTACAAAACAAGGGAATTGATTTGTTAGAAACTGCACCTGCTTTATTTTGGAATAGTTTATTTACTCTCAATAAGCAAAGTATGTTTAATAACTTTAAAACGATATTGCTGAAAGAAAATGTTGAAAATGTTGATGAAATTTTAAAACACTTTACTTTTGTAAATAAAATTTTAGCAAATATTGCATTAGCCGCTGCTACACATAAAAAGCAAGAATATGATCTTCACATTAATAAATTAGCCAAAAGATTGCAAACTAATATAGAAAATACAAAATTACTGTGGGAAAGATTTAGTGAAATAAGTAGACTCGAAGAGCTGAGTGTTTCATATAATCAAAAAATGAAAAAAGGGAAAATTGACGAGAAGGATGGAGAAGCTTTGTTTACTAAAAAAGGTATTCGTTCACGATTAGACTCTAAATCGGTGTCTCCTACTATGGTTACTTTACCAGATGATTTTATTAATCCATATTTTGATAGAGTGCTTACAGTTAGAGAAATGGCGCGAATACAATCATTTGATGATAGTTTTGAATTCATTGGTAAACGAACAACTGGTGGAACTAAACGAAAGCAAGAAGTGCCTCAATATACACAAGTGGGTAATGCTGTACCGCCGTTATTAGCAAAAGCAATTGCTCAAGAAGTATTATTTGCAATTCAAAAAAATAGTTTGGAACCTAATTTAATAGATTAATTGTTTCAGAACTACCAAATAGCAACGGAATACTATTCTTTTCAATTCTCCATGCATTACCATGATTTTTACCAATATATTTTCCCGAAAGAGAAGTGTATCCTCGCCAATCATATGAAATAAGGTCTGATTTAATTAGAGAAATAAACGTTTCAAAACTAGGAACCTGTGTAATTTGTACACTTGGATATAAAAATTCTCCTATATTATTAGTCATTCTAGATTTTACGTCAAACCAAAGAGTCATTGGATGTTTAAGCTTTAACTGTTTTTCTAAAGTGTCAAAGCTCCAATAAGCCGTTAAAATGTCTTTATTTTCTGAAGATTTTCGTAATTCTACTGTTTCATTTGATTCATTTACTTTTAAATATAATCCCTGAGGATTAGGTTTACTTTTAATTGTTACATACAAAGATTTAGAATTAGGGTGTTTATTGGAGTGATATCCATAAAGTCTAGTGTAAGCAGAAACGCGACTGCGGTCATTGGGTTCGATTTTGGCAACAGGTGTGCCATCAAAATTAGGTCTTAGTGTAAATAATGTTTCCAGACCCGTACTTTTTTTTGATTTTAATTCTATAAGACCATTAATATCAGCGTTTTTTCGATTATTTGTTTCTATATTTAATAGTGATTCTAAAGTATCGCCAGCATCTTTAGGAGAGATTTTACCGACACCTTTACTATTAGGATGATAGCCCTGTTGGGCTATTTTTTTAATCTTTGGAAAAATTTGCTGAAGTAATTTCTGTGATGGGGTTAAATCAAATAAATGGGAAAGTGTGTCTTGATCAGGTAAATCAAATGAAGCATTAAAAATATAGATGACAATTTTTTGGTTTTTACTCATTGGAACTAATACTAATAGATCACCTATTCCAAGAATATTCCTTTGTTTCAAATTATTAATATGATAAAGTCCAAATCTTGGATCACTTCTTTTA
This sequence comes from uncultured Bacilli bacterium, assembly GCA_949505625.1. Classification (GTDB taxonomy): domain Bacteria; phylum Bacillota_I; class Bacilli_A; order RF39; family UBA660; genus MGBC102946. The sequence goes on along the minus strand of CATBQD010000016.1, from coordinate 23,925 downwards.
CCTGTAACCTTGTAAAAGTTGATAGTAGTTTCAATTTTCTGGTTCTTAGAATACATAATTACGGGATATTTAAGACCATTTTTCCCACCATTTTGTAAATTGTCATAATCTACAACTTTCTTGTTTTTTAATAAAGAACGAAGAAAGTAATTAGCGTCAATATTATTTTTACTAATCATCGTTTTGGTTAAACGAATTATAGAATAATCGTTAGATATAAATGGTTTAAGTGAGTTAATACGATCATATTCGTCACGATAGGGTTTAAAAAGCATTTTTACCTCCGTTTAAAAGTTTCCGCTAATGAATTAAAACCACTTTGAAAAGAAATAGTTTCCAGTGTTATAAGTAAGGGATCATCAACTTTTCTATTAAGCACATTGCTAATTTCAGCAGTGGAAATACCGGGAACTGTCGATAAAGCAAGCTGAAATTTACTATTTGCACTAAGAGTTCTTTTTATATTTTGCGTAAATATTAAAAGAATATCTGGTGCATTTATCGATTTATCAAAAGGCGACACGTTTTCATGTGCATCATTGAATATTTCGGGTTCGTTCATCTTGATAAAATCAATATTCAATGCTTGTGCTATTTTAATAGTAGATGAAAGCTTAATTTGATGTTTTTTATTTAAAATGTTATAAAAAGTTTGTCTAGAGATACTAGTCTGAGTAGCAAGTGATGATAATTGGAATTTTTCATGTTGCGTTAGATATATCAATAGATTTTCTTCAAATGTAGTTGTTGTCATATCAAGATATTCACCTTCTTTTCTTTTATAAGATTACCTCTTGCTACCAGTACATAATTTAATTTGTTTGACAAACATTTATTTTTGTAATAAAAGCAATTTAAAATATTTTTTTCATAAAGGACTCTTGAGCAAATAAAAAGCTCTTCATTTTGAAGAGCTTTTTATAATTACCTGTATTAGTTCCGATAACTGTTGCATAAGCTGGTTAGCTTGTACTTAATGAAAGCTTAAGTAGTAAAGAGATAATAAGATAAAATAATGCTAGCACTACTATACTAGATTATCCTATTGTTCTAAAATTTGATAAAAGCTCCCATCCGTTGCGGGCAAGTCTATTCTCGACGCTGCAGCCGGCTAAAGCCGTCTTTCGTACCGTCTCGAAGTAGCCAAGCCCTCCACTACTGGGAGCTTTTATCAAATTTCTCTGTATTGCTTAATCAATGGAATCAGCGAGGAAAGATTGGAATCAAACTTATACTGGATTCTAGATTTTGTAGGGATAAATGCTTCACTTAAAGGGCGTTGCTCAGAAAATATTTTAATATTGTCATCATTCAGATACATAGAGATAATAATTCCACTATACTTAGAATTGATTTCATTAATTGTTTTTAAATCATCATTAGGAGCATTGAATGTTCTACTCTTAAGTGCGATATTGTCACTAGGCTTAAAGTATGTAATTAATCCTAATTCGGTTAGATTAACATATTGAGATGGAGTAGTATCATCCTGTTTGTTTTCATTAATTGCTTTAAGAAATTCTAATAGCTTAGGATCTTTTGCTTGTCCAAGCATTTCACTTTTTGGGTGAAGACTAAAGAAATTGAGTGCTAGTTCTTTAGAATCAGGACATGTAGCTATTAATTTCTGAATGTGTTCATGCCCTTTCCCAATTCTGTCATATATATTTCGACTCCCATTATCTCCAAAAGCTTGTCCTATGTATTTAGTGTCTAATTCCACAGGACAAGATACAGATAGATATGATGCATAGGCGTTATTCATCAATATGTCCCATATACTAAGGTTTAGGATTTCAATTTGATTATTTTGTTTTATATTAAGATGACTTAATACTTTAAAATTGAAAATCACTGTATCAAGTCCTTCTTTGTATTGCTCTAAAATACAATTAACTTTATCTCTATCTATATTTGGATATTGAGCCTTAACGACCTTTGTATATCCAATTTTTATATCCTCGTAAAAGCTATTCACATCTATTTTTTGTGAAAAATCATCATCGCTTGGATCAATAGTAGTAGACCATTTCTGAACTTCTTCATCTTTTACTTCAAGATCAGCTAGTATTGAATCTAAAAGGCTATATGCATCGTAAAGTCTTTCTCCAATGATATGAAGGTTGATTTTATTTAATTCAGGTGAATAGCATACACTTAATTCTTTGCCATTAGCATTAATAGAAATATTATAATCAGTTTCCTTTGGTCTAATTGAAGAGCTCTCTTTTGGGGTTAGATATTTTTCAAGATCGAAATATGTATCCTGATTTGTATTTTTATTAGTAATTTTTATTTTTTTCCAGTTCTTAGCCGATTCAAATCTATATTTATCAACATAATAAGCACTGTAAAGAAATAATCTAACCTGTTTCTTTTTCTCTGCACTATAATTTTTATACTCATTAAGTTGAGCATAGAATTCTTTCATATCTATAAATTTTGTACCACATAAATTCACTTCTAAAAAATATTTATCTAAAAATTGTGATTTTTTATCCATAACTGGTAACCTTTCTTATTTAAGTTTAGATCCAGTTTACAGTATTTTTATTGTAGAAAACTAGACCGTATTAAATTAACTTTGATATTTCCAATAGACTTTTACTAATACCATATAGAGCAAAAATAGTCTTGTAGTAACAGTACTACAAGACTATGTAGTCTAATTATCTTAAGATATAGATATGCTATAGTGTTTATCCAAAATCAATTGTATCTAGAATGTGTTCACGGGTTTCTTGATCTAGTCCTAAATAAGCTAGAGTCATGTCTTCAGATGAGTGATTTAACAACTTCATTACTAAGGCGATATTATGGTTAGTTTGTTCATAAACACGATAGGCACCGGTCTTTCTCATAGTGTGAGTACCAAGATAATCGATATTTAGCTTCTTCCCTACTTTATACATAATCATGTAGTAGCGGCGCTCATCAATGTGTTTTTCAGGACGTTTAAAAGAAGGAAATAACCATGGACTGTAAAAAACAGTTTGAGTGGGATTTTCCTTTTGCCACTTTTCTAGCCAATCATAGTAAGTTTCTAAATCTTGTCTAATCGGATTAAGATATAAAGTATTTGGCTTTTTAGTTTTTTTATCTATTATATAGGCGTTTTTCTTAACGCGCCCCCGCTCATCATATACATCGGACTTCTTTAATCGTAGTACGTCACTAACTCTAAGTAAGGTAGCCTTACCCGTTTGGAAAATAGTATAGTTCCTGCATCCCAGATCGAAATCTTTTAAAAGAGATTCCTGAACTGAGCGCAAGACCCAAGAATCTTTGATTGGCTTAACTATCTGTCTCATATGCTATTTTATCTCCATGTCGCTAAGTGTATTTAAATATCATAAATGATTAATTATTGAACTAAATAAATTTTAAAGACCACAGAATGCTCCTCTCAGCATCAGCAACCCTCATTTTAGTTGTAGTATCATTTTATGATATTTTATAATTATAACACTATTACTTTTTATATATTTACGAAAATGGCGATATATCAATATTTTATATAAAAAGAGCTAGTGTCATTATGTACAAATGATACTAGCTAATGGCTATAAAAATATTAAACTATCATCTGGACAGCAGCCTTTCTTAGAAAAGGCTCATTTAATAGTCTGCTGTAAGCCTCAGCTTTAACTTAAAGATAAGAAAAAGATAGATAAAACATCGTCATGTTTCTATCTATCTTTTATACTTTAGGATATTAAAAAGCTCTATATTTTTGGAACTAAGCATTTTTATTATATTTTTCCAATATTTTTAAAAATATTAGAGAAATAAGTATAATACATATCCCTACAAGCAAAAAGTTATATTCATAATTAGGTTTTAAGAGTAAAGTAAATACCCAGGTTCCAATTGGCATAAATAAGACAGCCACAGTAAAAATTATACTAAAAATTCTTCCTAAAAATTTAGTGTCTACAACTTTTTGAATTAACGAAAAGAATTGAATATTATATATTGTTAAAAACAAATTGAATAAAGCCGGCGACAAACTTAGTAATAATAAATTGCTATTAAGTTGATATAGGAAAGATATCATACATAATGGAAGACCAGATAATCCTAAGAAAATCATTAATTTTTTTGCAGAAAGTTGCATTTTTAATTTACTGCTAAAAAATGCTCCCAATAATCCTCCAATTGCTTCAGCAGTCAAGAATGTTCCATATACTCCTCCATGTATTTTAGAAAACATTTCATTACTATATGGAAGTATTAGATTATATGCTGCAAGAATAAAATTTATAACCGAAGACAATATAATAAGAATAAAGATTTGTTTTTCAGCAATTAAATATTTAAAACCGCTTTTTAATTGCAATAAGAAGGTTTTTAAATTGAAAAAATTTTTTTTAGTTATTTCTGCTGTTACAGGTTTTATAAAGAAAATAATTAAACTAGAAAATAAGAATGAGATGCCATCTAATAATAATGAGCCTCTTACTCCAATTATTCGATAAATAACAAGCGAAACAAGAGGGATAATTATTTTGACTATTGTACTTGCTAATTCTAAATAAGAATTAATCTCTGAGATATTTTGCTCAAAAACTATTTCTTTAGTAAAAGCTTTATACGCTGGACTAGAAAATGCAGATAAAAGCGCAAGAAACATGTTAGCAAGAATGATTGAATATATTAACCATTTATTACTATTTATAAGTGATAACATGATACATGCACATCCACTAAGAAAATCTGTCAAAATAAGAATTTTCTTTCTTTTAAAATTATCAGCAATTACACCTCCGAATAGATTAAATATTATACTTATTATATTTTCTGATGATTGATAAATTCCAACTAATAGCATAGATTTCAAATTTGCATTTGCCAGAAATGTATTATTTACATAATCAAATAACATGTCTCCAATTTTAGAGATGGTTTTACTCGAAACAAGTAAATTAGTGTTATTGCGCTCTTTTTTTTTCATCATATCCTCCAAATTATATTTTTAATCACGCAAATAAATATCTCGGGTATATATCTTATGTTTTACGTCATTTAACTGACTATCATTTCTATTAGTAACGATTAAATCAGATTTTGTTTTAAATAATTCAAGGTCATTTAAAACTTTAATACCTTTAAAACAATTTTCCTGAATCAATGGCTCATAAATTATCAGCTGAATTTTTTGCTTCTTGAGATATTCAATTACCTTCATAATCGCTGAACTTCTAAAATTATCAGAGTTTTTCTTCATAGTTAGCCGATAAATTCCAACTACATCCGAATTTGTATCTTTAATTTTCTTAGCGATAAATTGTTTTCTGATTTCATTTGATTTAATTACTGATCTTATAAGACTATGAGGTGTTTTGCCAAACGAAGTTACTAGTTGCTTGCTATCTTTAGGCAAACAATAACCGCCATAACCAAAAGAAGGATTGTTATAAAAATTACCGATTCGTTTATCCAAACATACCCCATTGATGATTTGTTTAGTATTTAAATTATTTTCATAAGCATACGTATCTAATTCATTAAAAAAAGCAATTCGCATAGCTAAATATGTATTAGAAAATAATTTTATAGCTTCTGCCTCTGAAGACTTTACAAATAATTTAGTTATTTTCTCTTCATCTGAAGCTGTTTCCAAAACTTCAGCAAATGCCTGTGCCCGCTGTGATTGTTCACCAATAATAATACGCGAAGGATGCAGAAGATCTTCTAACGCTTTCCCTTCTCGTAAAAATTCAGGACTAAATACAATATTTTCACTTTTATATTCTCTTCTAATATTCTGTGTAAAATGAATGGGAACCGTCGATTTTATAATAATCATTGCTTTGGGATTAATTTCGATAGCTTCTTTTATTGTTTTTCTTACACTAGATACATTAAATTTCTTATTTTTGATATCAAATGATGTAGGTGTCGCAATAATAATATATTTTGCATCAGAATATGCTTTTTTCGCGTTTAAAGTGGCAGTTAGATTTAGCTTTTTTGATTTTAAATACTCGTTAAGTTTTGGATCCTCGATAGGTGATACTCTTTTATTTATCATATCTACTTTATCTGAAATAATGTCTAACAATGCTACTTCATTATATTTAGCAAGCAGAGTTGCCATAGATAAGCCTACATAGCCAGCACCTACTACTGTAATTTTCAATGTGTTTTCTCCTAATATTATTTAATTTCACTAAAATCAAGAACTTGAAAATCTTGGTATACCTTATGATCATAAAAAATATGTAACTTATTTCCACATAAAACTGCCGTAGCATAAATTCGCGATAAATCTGCCGTTTTAGCTAGTTCTTTTTGCATTATTCTAATAGATTCTTCAAAGTGCTCCATTTGCTCAGGTGATATCGTACCAATAAATGAAATACTAATAGGTATATCTTCACCAATTACTTTTCTAATTGCTTTTTGTCTTACTGATAGATAAGGATAATTTTTATAAACTACCGATCTAGGACTGAATAGTTCATCAATAAAATAATGTTTAATATTATAATCAGCCTTAGCACAATAATCTTGTAAATTTTCACCATTATAAATAAGCTGGATAGTAGAATGAACGTCCCCAATTGTATCTTTCATGGAAAAAGCATCATATTCTCTTAAGTTTAAAATTAAATTTGTTGTTACAGAATTAATTTTACCTAATTTAGCCAATTGTTTGCTTGACAGGTAACTTATTAGATAACTTAATTTATCTCCCTTATAATTTGTAATGTTCGTGATTTCAAGATGGCTCATTCCCTTGGGAATTTTACTTAAAAGATTCTTTTCCTCTAAATTAGCCTGTCTAATTTCCTTAATATATGGGTGTTTTTCAATCTCTTCAAGAGAATTACTATTTTCTAATTTGTGATAGTATTTTATATAGTCTATTCCCCTTTTTTTATTTACTCCTCCTAACAAGGCCTTTATAAACTCATCTTTAAAAATTGAAACACTTGAGGCATCAAATATACAATGGTCTACTATAAAAATGGCTTTACGTGATTTCTTATTTTGAAAAATACTCATGTTAATTAATGGTCCATTTTGGTATCGTGATTTAAATCCCATCTCGAGCATTTTATTTAAAATTTCATGTTCTTTTGCCATATTAAAAACTAAACTTGAATCAAACTTTATTGTTTTATAAATATTAAACTGCAATTCTTTTCCATTTTGTTGTAAAGAACTCCGCAATACCGGGTTAAGCATAGTTACATTATTTAATGCTTGATAAATACTATTAATAGATATATCTCTAGGCAATTTAACATCAAATGTTAATATATTTTTTTTCTTTTTAAAAAAATATAAGCGTTGGGTATAACTAGCATTAGTAGTTTGAATTTTTTGATTCAAGACTGGTAAATATACCTTGTTTACATTTTTTTCAATATCATCAATTGATTCACTATTTATATTATTTTGTAGAAGATGATTTAAAATTTTTCTAGGTGTTCTATATAAGTAAAAATCATCTATATCAATTGATACTTTTAAATATTCTTCTAACTTGATAATGCATGATACAATATTCAAAGAATCTGCTCCGCTTTCAAACAGATCATCATCTAAAGTTAGAGATTTACTCAAGCTTTCTTGAAAAAAAGATAAAAGTCTCTCTTCAATATTAGTGTTCACTTTTTGAGAATTCACTTTTTTATTTTTATATTTTTTAAAAGTATCTTCTAGTTTATTTTTGTCAACTTTATTACTTCCATTGAGCGGGAAAGTATCTAACCTAATAAATACCCTTGGTACCATATATAGAGGCATTTCTGATTTAAGTTTTTTTCGAAAATATTCTGAGTCTAAATGCATATTAGTTGCTTTACTAGTAAAAAATGTTACTAAAGTCTTATCAATCAGCATAGTTTTACTTTCGTTGATGCCATTTAGCTGAGATACATAATGATTAATTTCTCCTAACTCAACCCGAATTCCATTTAATTCAATTTGGTCATCTTTTCTCCCATAAAAAATCAAATTTCCATCAGTATCTAACCGAACAATATCTCCGGTTCTATAAAAACGTTGGCCCCGATAGTTGGTTCCAAAATTGAGCTTGTCTAACTTATCATTATTAATATATCCAGCAGTAACCCCATCTCCCAAAACAACTAACTCTCCCTTACCATTTTCATCAGGATCCTCTATATTAATAGTAGCATTGGGCAATGGTTTCCCAATAGGTACACTTGATGCATTGAAATTTTTAGGAATTCTATAATAAGTTGCATATACAGTTGCTTCTGTAGGTCCGTAAAAATTATATAATTTGCTATCTATATTAAGCGATTGCCACCTTTTAACTAATTTCACAGGTAATTCTTCACCAGCAAGAATTACATACTTAATATTTTTACTAATACTTTCGATATCTTTTTCTTTACTAATATCTAGTAAAGTATTGAATAAAGATGGTGAAGCACCAAAATGTGATATATGATATTGATCTATCTTTTTTAATAAAGTTGGATATGTAAGAAAATTATTTATATCAAAAGTAAATACTGCCGCATTGGCAATAATCCAGCCAAAAATCTCAGTAACTGATACATCAAAAGTATATGGTGTTGTTAAGCAATAAACACTATCAGATGTTCCTGGACAAAGCTTTTGCATATTATTTAAAATGTAATCAAGATTACTGTCAGTGATTTTTACTCCTTTAGGTTTTCCTGTACTACCTGATGTAAACAAAATATATGGATTTTTAGGGAATGCTCTTTTTTTAGCTAATTTGCTATTATTTGATAACATCATGCCTATATCTAAATCTGATAATTTAATTACACGACCAGATATGTTGTTATCATCACTTATTGTTAGGACACTATTTGTAACTTTTTTAATATATTCATTTCGCTTACTACTGTTATTCTTAGCAAGTGGAACATAAGTACAACCAGCTTTAAGCACGCCTAAAATAGCAAAGATAATCAAATATGTGTGCTTAAGATCTAAAGTAACAACATCAGCTTCTGAAGTGAGCTCTACAACTTGATTTGCTATTTCATTAGATATAGCATCAACTTCTTGATAAGTAAAAGAATATCTATCATCATAAATTGCTGTTTTTGCTGGATTTTTTTCTACATTTTCTTTTAATATTTTTAAAACATTCATTACCGTTAACATCCTTTATTTAATTGAGTTTATCTTATCTAATACCTTTAATATTCTGTAACTAGTCCTTTTTGATGAATTATCTGAAAATGAAAAGTAATTAAAACAATTCTCATATTCTTTATATAAAGAATCTTTTCCAAATAAGTATCCACTTTGTAAGTCAAACAAATAATGACCTTTATTAGTTTTAATAATGATACTTTTTTCATCTACTTGACTTTGCCAGCTCAGCTTTACATCACAATTAATATTATTAATGAGAAGATTTACATTAGCTTTTGTAGTAATGCCATTCTTAGCTTCCTTAGTCACACTCTTAAAGACTATAGGAGAATCGAATATTCTATCAAGCACACTCATACAATTGGGTAAATTATCATTTATGCATCCACCACCATCTAAATCAGAAATATCACGGTATTCTGTACCAGTAGTCTGTTTAGAAATATCTTCATAATAAATCATATTTATTGACTTTATATACGATTTTTGTGCATTTATAAATTTTGCAATTAAAGGAATCTTTTCATTAAATGCTCTATGATATAGAACATAGGGCCATAATGTTTGCGTACATTGCTCTTTTTTCCAGAATAATGGCTTTTCACATATCACTTTAAACTTTTCTTTCAGGAAATAATTTAAAATATTTGCTCTTATTGTGTGAGACACTAAAATTACAATTAATGTATCATGTGCCAGATTTTTAGCCATTGCAGTATATGATGTATATATATCATAGCTACCTCTGAACTTTTTTATTCTATTGATTTCTTGATCACATAAGGCCACCAATTTATAATTGGGATTCTTTTTAATGCCATGATACACATATTTAAAGATTGTTCCACATCCCACAATTGCAATATTCACTATTTTTTTATTTTTAATATTTGAACTCTTCCTTTCACCAAAATATATCCGTTACGACTCATCTCATCTTTTATTTTTGTATACATTTGTTGTTTCAATTTATACCATTGTTGATTTGATACGTCCTTACTTCTTCTTCCTTCACTCATTCTAAACATCATTGAAGATTCATAATATTCAAGTAATTTTTTACAATCTGTTACAATTGCATCATTATGAAACTTTATTTCCTCAATATTTTTAAATACTTTACGAGTCTCTTGTATTGCGTTTTCACCAGAGAAAGATAAGTATTGGTCTTTGTTCAACATTCTTAAAGGAAATTTTAAATCAGTTAATAATTGATAATGAGTAGTATTTAACCAATCATCTAACGTATTGTCATATGTAGTAATAAAAATAGTACCATTGGGTTCACTAAGCATATTGATTTTTTCTAAAGCACAGGAAATATTATCAATATGCTGTAAAACATGCATAGCTATTACCAAGTCATATTTTTCTGAACCGAAATTTTCATCTAAAAAATTTTCTTTTTTAATATTTATTTTTACATTGTTTTTGTTAAATTCTAATATATTTTTAGATGCTACATTTAATAAATCCTGAGAAATATCCATAAAAGTTGCGCTTTTTTTAAGATATTTTAACCATCTAGAAGAATATTGAGCATTTCCACACCCAATGTCCAACATATTCTCATAGCTATCACTAATTAAGCTTTCCAATCTTTCTCCATAGGACGTTGGATTAGTTCCATATTCATTCCAAAAATCAATTCTTTTTTGTAATTTTAATTTATCATTATAAAACTCCTGTGCTAAGATAGTTGAATTCTTATAACCATTCAACATAATTTTTTATTTCACCTAATCTTTCCCTCAATTTTTGATCTTTTGTATTGCTTAAAACAGTAAATAATACTTGAATTTTTTCTTTCATTTTCTCCTTTTTCAATTCAGAAAAAGTAGCTTTATAAGCTAGATAAAGATTAGCTTTTTTGATCCACCTTATTTGAGTTATATTATCTACCTCAGCTTCACCATATCTCTGCGCCATAGGGATAATTGTTGTATTTCTTAAACTTGAGAAATTCCGCTCTACTTGAACTAATTTGTTATTAGAAAACTTATCAATTATTTTAGTTAAAAAATATAGATATTGGTCCTCTAAGGTGAAATTAATTTTGGAATTTTCTTTTACTTTAATTTTCGAAGAAAGAAAGTTCGACTTGTCAAATACGCATGTTGATATATTCATAGAAGCATGTAAAAAACTCGAAGCTAACAAATATGTATCAAAAATTTCTCCAAATTTACTCTCAAAAAAATAGTGATACGGGGCAGGATTATCTATGCAAACAAAACCATTACTCTCAATATTTTCAATATTATGACGGATATCAGTTTCTTCATAAAATGAAATAATATAATCATGATCCGATAATCTATTTTCTTTCGTATTTCCCACTTTAAATAATGCTTCTACATCATGATTCTCAAAAATGTACTTCTCAAATTTAAAAATATCTAAATTAAATTCATAAGAAATGCGATTATTTTCTAGTTCTTTTATCTTAATAAAGCCATAATTATTAAGGATTTTTTTCATAGCTTCATTTGACTTATTTATATCTGCACGAATAATTTTTATATCAGAAAAATTATTACTGATATAATTACAAATTTTGTCTAAAATTGATTTACCTATTCCTTTACCCCAAAGCTTTGGCATAATTCCGTAACCAATTTGCATAACTCCACGTTCACGTTTTAACATATGAAGTGTTCCTGCAAATTTTCCATCTACTAAAATTGTTTTAAAAAGATTGGGATAGGATATATGCTTTAAATATTTTTGCTCAAAAAACTCTCTAAAAGATTCTATTGTTTTATAATTTTTCCAAGTTAATAATCTACTTACTTCTTCTGATGAAGAGTATCTCCAAACATTCTTAAAATCATTATCTTGTGGGGTCAAAAATTTTATTTTATACATTAGTATTCTCCGCAGCTTCAATATATATTTGGCTATATTTTTCTATAATTTCTTTATTAAATTTAGTAAATCTTGGAATTGAAATTATTTGCTTCGCAGTTTGATCAGCATTAGTATATTTTTCCAGAGAATAACTGCTATTATTACTAAATTTATTTAAATTATTTCGTAAATAATCATTATAATTCATCGGATGTTCATTTAGATTAAAATACCTATGTCCTGTTTTACAATTAAAGCCTGCTCTTTTTATATATGCAGCAACTTTATGTGTATCCTTTTTTGAAAAAATAACTGGAGAGTACCACCCTCCCATGCTTGAGTTATTTTCACGAATTCTATGTGCTTTATAAAAACCACTTTTTTCTAAATTTCTCACAAATAAATCCATTGCCTTATTTATTTCAAATAAATCTGCTGAAAAATGATTTAACCTTTCAATTCCAATAATGGCCGAGACGGGATTCATTCTATCTTTAATAGCGCCCAATGGTGCCCCTATATAATCTTGCCATGTTTGCTTATTTATAATGCCAGAACTAACTCTTGAATTTTCTCTTAATCCTATATATCTATAATGTCCAAATAAGCATGATTTTTCATATATGTTTTTAGAGTTAGTGCATAAAACAGCGCCTTCTGGCAAATAAAAAGCCTTCTCTCCCATACAGCTTGCTATGCCAACATCACCTATCGTTCCGCAAAGTCTTCCTTTATATAAAGCACCATGAGCATGAGAAAAATCTTCTATAACTTTTAAACCAAATTTATTAGCTAATGACATGATTGCATCCATATCACAAGGATGACCATATAGATGAACCACTACTATTGCTTTTGTTTTAGAAGTTATCTTTTCTTTAATAGATTTAGGACTAATACATAAACTTTTTTTATCAATATCAGCATATTTAACTTTAGCTCCTAATATTAGAGCGGGAAACGCTGAAGCCCAATATGTCATAACAGGGACAATAACTTCATCACCTGCTTTAATACCACATGCCCAAAGTGCTTCTTCCATAGCAGCAGTCCCATTACTGCATGCTAAACAATATTTACAATTCATATATTCAGCAAATTTTCTTTCGAACTTCAAATTGATTTTCCATGCATCCTTTAGTCCCTTTCTTAATAAATCTGCTGTAATATTTATCTCTTTTTCGGTAAATTTATTGTTTAAATATTCGTTATTATTCAAGTCAAAAGACATGTTAATTCTCCCTATACTTAACCATCATGTTTTCGTCATTAGATACTTTCATTGCATCCATAACTTTAATCACTTTTGAGGCAAATTGCCCAGTAACTATCAGCTTCTCCTTCTTTTCTAATGCCTTAGCTAAGTTGTCTACACCCCAAAAAAGATTCCATTTTATATGACAGTCATCATCTGGCCCCAATTTTGTTTCTAAATTATCTTTTTTCAAAATAATGCTATCTTTCCCTCCAAAACCTCTAACATATAAGGTTCCTAGCTCTCCATGAATAATAAGGTCATTTTGTACAGGATGGTTTATTGTATACGATCCATCAAACATTACAAATGTTCCGTCACCATAATCTAAAATTGCAATTTGGTTATCTGGTGCTGATACCTTAAACTTATCTCCTTTATTAGGACCAAACTTTACTGTTCGATAAGGAAAAGCTGTACCGGAATAAGCTGCCACTCGATTTGGTTCTCCAAAAAGATAAATTAATAATGATAGAGTATATATGCCTAAGCTGGCTAGACTTCCCCCATCGTTGTAAAACCACTTAGGATCATAATTTGTATCTTTTCTACCTGCTGGTCCCATATTTGATCCAGTAGCTCTAACTAATGCAATCTTTCCCAAAATACCATTATCAATAATTTGCTTTACTTTTTTATTTCGACTCGATAATTTTACTTGTGGTGCAGATGCTAGTAATAAATTTTTATCTTTAGCAAGTTTCAGTAGATACTTTGCTTCTAAATAGTTTGAAGCAAATGGTTTTTCACTATAGACATTTAATCCATTATTCAAACACTCTTTTATTAAACTAAAATGAAGCTTATGTCTGGTTAAAACTAAAGCAATATCTGCTTTTACTTTAGAAGCAAAGAAATCTTCTAAACTTCCATACAATTTATCAGTATTTAAATAGCGACCTGCTTTTTCTAGAGCTTCTTTATCAACATCTACTAATGCAGCTACTTCACAATAATTTGAATTTTTAATTCCCTTAAAATACCATCTGTATGCCACAGCTCCACAACCGATAATTACAACTTTTTTCATAATGCCTCCGTACTAAATATATTTAACTTCTGCACATTGTCTTAAGTTTATTAATTTTTTCGAAACTTTTATCGCTTTTTCTATATTATTACTACTAATAGGTTGACCCTTCATAATATTCAAAAACATATTTTTAATCATATCGTCTTGTATTATTGTTCTTTTCTTGTTAGTTATTAACAAGGCAGCGTATCTTTGGATACCTTGAACTGGATCAAAATAGATTTTATATATATTTTGATTTGTTGTTATAGATAACTCTCTTTCTACTAAATTATTATGCTTATATTGGCCATCTATATCATATTTTTTTCCGCCTAAGAAACTTTGAAATACAATTTTAGTTCCATTACAATTTCCGGCAAGCAAACATCCTGTAGTAGTTGCTGTAGGATTGACAAATAAAATATTTGAATGATCAAAATTTGTATTACAAATATCAATCCCCAAAAAGTCAGCAATTGCAAAAATATGTGGTAATTCAATTCCATAGGCTCTTAAATTCATATCTAAAAACCTACCTTTTTTATTATCCTCACTACGATTTTTATTCATTTTTATACTTAAAGATTTGATTTTCTCTCCTTGTATATTCGTTTTGATTTTCTTCAATACTTGTGAGTAATAGTATTGTTCGCTTAAAATTATTTTTTTAATCTTTTCAGGAAACTTAGTTTTTAAATCTATTAATTGGTTTAGTTCATTCATTCCTGAAACAATCGGTTTTTCAACAATTATATTTTTATAAGCTTTTAAATCTGGGTTAAGAATATAATCCATATGATGAGCTGTTGGTACACATATATCTATATAGTCAACTACTATATCTAACTTCTGAGCTATTTCATATCCACAATCTTTGGCTAAAGTTAGAGCCATAGGATTTTTATCATAAATAAAAACCCTACAATTAAGCTCTTTCCATTTTTTAGCCTTTATTTGTCCAATTTTGCCAAACCCAATTACTAAAACCTCATTATCCATTTATTTTTCCTTTAAATAATTTTTTAAATACCTAACAGATTCTTTTATTGATCTATAACGTAGTGTTGAATTCCAAATATCTGTTTCTATTCCAATATTTATATTTCGTTGCAACCATATTTTTTTGATTTCTTGCAAAATATAATGATATTCAATTATTCCTTCCTCTAAAGATGTAAATTTTACTGCATTATTTTTTATCTGAAAGTTTTTAAGCTGTATATGTTGTACGTAGTTTTTTATATTAGAAATATCTTGTATGTTAAACTCTTTATCACATAAACTTATATTTCCTATATCTAATAAAAAACCTAGATTTTTTATATTGTTTTGTTCAATAAAGTTCTTACATGTAATAAAATCTGATAAGGTCTTCAGAGCACATGATTTTTCATTTTCAATTAAAAAGTAATAATCAGAATACATAGAAATTAAATTTTTTAATTCATTACTTTGTAAAAATTCTTTCAAGGTACAATTCGTCCCTGAAAATATTCTTATTTTTTTAGTGTTCAATATTTTGGCATTATTTATTACATTTTCTATTACATGTTTCTTCTCACTGTAGGTTAAACAAGGTGAGACTCCAAAAGTATCAATCTTATTTAAGTTTGAAATTCTACTACCATTACAAAAATTCCACTTAAAAATTGGGCTAGTAATTAAATATGGCTGTAATCCAGCATTTTCTAAGCGGAATTTTAATTCTAAACATTCTTTTTCAGTTAAATAAGAAATATTCTTACCATTTATTACTCTAATTTCACAGTGTTTGATCCCCCATGAAACTAACTTTGAAATGGAAACATCAGTATTACTACTTATTTCATCTAAATTTATTATTAGCTTACTATTCATATTCATTCACTCTTTTTAAATTTAATCAGCAGCTTTATAAGATATAATTTCAATGAATTATATCTTATGATTTGTAACATTCTTATTTTTGGTATTATATTTATTACAGAGTCTTCCATTTTTTCAAACTTCTACTAAAGATAAAAACGCTATCAAATCTTATCACTAAGATTTGATAGCGTTTTCTACTTTTTTCCTAGATATTCTTTGCTTTAAACAAATATCTTGTTTATTAAACTATATATCTACCTACACAATTCATTTAAATTATTTGCCAAGGATAACAGGTAATTCCCACCAGGTCATTTATTCTCCCTTCTTTCTTTATTATGATACATATAACGTAACATAACTTACTGCAATAAATTCTTTTTTGTAAGCTATTTATTACACTTCAGCTTTTGGCCAACTCTTTATAACATTTCCATATCCATACTTTTTCAAGAATCTTACTATATCTTGTCTTTCCTCTTCATCATTATGAAAAAGCGCATACATATAACGTGCATGTAACTTGTAAATAACGAAATGAAAAGATTCACTAGCATTCAGTACATATTTAATTACGTTATAAATATGTGTAGAATATTTTTCTTTTAAATAAACATCTCTATCAAAACAAGTCACCAAATAATTTTCAAGAATTCGTAAATATCTTTCTGTCATAAGCTCTGAAATAAATTCTTTTTTATCAATTGATCTAAGCAATTGCATTATTAAAGAATCTATCATCTCAATTTCTAATATTGGCATTGTATTAGCTAACAATCGAATATATTCTGGCTTATCTATCCATTTTTCTTCTTTATCAAATTCCATACAGATTCTTTTTTTAACACTTTCATCAATTTCCCCTAGTTTCCCTTTAAAATATGCTTTCGTAACAATAGTTCTAATTTTTAATATCGTATTATCCGAAAAAGATAGGACCTTATTACAGTCATATTCTAATAAACTATAATTTTTTGAATGTACGGCATATTCCATTTCTTCCTGTAATTCTTCATTTATCTTTTCCTCTTTTGACATATAGCTTTTATAAACCAAATTATAAAAATAATTGATATCTATCTTATGTGAAACTAAGATCATAATTAGGCTTTCAGCACTAATACCACTTTTTCCACTTTCTACTAAAGAATAAAATGGTCTTTGCACTATGCCCTCACACATTTTAGCTTGCGATAATCCTAAGTCTGTACGAATTTTTCGTAAAGCTTCTCCTATTTTCAAAATATTAACCTCACAAACCCAATTTTTAAGTATCAATAAAATTATAAAATTTATTGAATTTGAGTATACACCGAACATTGATAAAATTAAATATTTTTCCTCTACATCTTCTTTAATCTTTTACTTCTATATAGCTTTTTTAGACTTATAGTATTGCGGTTTTTTATTGTACTTAAAGCAAGTATTGACTAATTATATTTATCATAATCCATGAAAACGATTCAAAGAAAAATCAGGTCGCCTAATTATGACCTGATTTTTCTAATAATTTATATATTTAAGCTATTTACTTAACTATGATACGTAGTTGGATTTTTTGCATTCAATTTTATAGGATATTACTATCTTTACGCTAAATAGTATTAGTACTATATTATTCTAGAATTTTAGAACTACTTTATATCTTTAATCATACTTTGTTGCTAGAATACTGCCAAATTTTTGTATTTTTCCTCTTCTCGGCTATGAAGCTTGCCATATTGCTTTTTATGGACATAGAAAAATCCCACCTCCAAGAATAATTGAATACTTTATGTATTTCAATAGTCCACCTTTTTAGTGGGATTGTATCAGTTTACTTGGTCGTTTTTAATTACACTACTTTATCCTATAATCCAAAACCTAATGAATCTTAGCACTACGGAATAATAAGACTAGTCAAAATCAAATTTTAATTCGTATGGTCGCTTATCTTCTTTTTGCTTATATTTTCCAAAGTTTTCTCGGACTAATCTATTTATTTCTAAGTCAATTGATTCAGACTTGTAATCATCTAAACGATGACTATCAATTAACTGTATTACCAGCGGATTAATTAATACCTTACGATGCGGGATGTAAGGTTTATCTGAATGTTCTGTTTTAGCAGCTAATTTTATTTGTTTATCAAAACATGCTCGTTCAATAATTGCTAAATCTTGCAGGTCCCACTCTTTTAGTTTTCCATTTTTGAGCAAGTCCTCGTAAGTTAAAATAATTGCTTCCAAATCTGCGATTTTATAACCTGATAAGCCGTATAAATCTGATCTATGGGTTATTCCCCGTTTTATCCTATGATCGCTCTTAGGGTCTAAAAATACGGTTTGTGGGTGTGCTGATTCATAATACTTTTTAGTAGTTCCTAATTTTAATCCACGATAACGATCTATGGCACGAAATTTCTGTTCTGTATTTAAGTACGTATTGGTCATAATTGAATACAGATGAGTAGTTTCTTCAATTCGCTTATTATAGCCCACATCTTTTTGCGTTTTAGATTCAGGTCTAAAGGTAAAAGTATAGCCAATTAATTTTCTTCCTCGAATTCCCTTAGAATAATTCTTAGTAATTCGAAAATTCATAAAGTACGGAGCTAAATACTCTGCTGTCGGATTGAGTATTTTTTGGTCAATACTTCCGGGACGATAGCTCTTAGGCACATCAAGGGCATTTCTAAATTCCTCTAAGGTAAAGGTCTTTTTACCTACCGTACGCCATTGTTTTAAATACATAAACAGCTTCTTTGAATATGAGGTATGAAGTCGAGTTGCTTGTTCTAATGCAAATCTCGTCCATTGCGACAAATTATTGAAATACTTTGTTGCTTGCGGCGAAACTCTAATCCAAGCATTGTAATCAGTATCGATATAAGACTGGCTAAAGATATTAACGTTCATATATATCTTTTTGTCCCCATCTTCTTGTTCCAAGCTGGCCTGAATAGTCATAAATTTCTTCAATGTATCATTCGATTTTTTGATAAATTCATCATTTGTTATATGTTTTCTAAAATACATTAATTCTTTTACTTTAGAAATTGGAATTTTGATTAGATTATCTTTTTGATCTAAGACCTGAGAATCGATGATATTCCACCAATCAATATCAAAGGGCGTCCACTTTTTGGAAAAATTAGGAAATCCTTTTACTAGCAGATCATTATCCATCTTGACGATGGTACTCAATTTCTTATTTTGATCTTCGTCACTAATTTCAATGAGATTAAGTTCTTCAGACATCACAAACCATCCTAATTATCTTTTTTATTAATTATAAAAGAAACACCATATCAATGCAATTTGGTGTTCTAAATAAAGAAGATAATTTTTATTTTCCCTTTTTGGTGTTCTTTAGTGGGTATTTTTACTATATTTTGTATTAAGTTAAGCTTAGCCACATACATATAGTGCTTTTAACCTTAAATAAGTTATCCACTCCCTTTTGGGTGTTCCTTATTACTTTAAGGCAGAATCTATACTCCCTTTTTGGTGTTTCTTTTAACTTTAAAAAGTTATCCACTCCCTTTTGGGTGTTATAAACCTCCCCTTTTGGTGTTCAATAAATCTCCCCTTTTGGTGTTCCTTTTAGTGTTTTTACTCCCTTTTGGGTGTTCCTTATTCCCTTTTTGGTGTTCCTTTCTCCCTTTTGGGTGTTCCTTATATAGCGCAAATGCAGATGGCTCAAGGGCTCACGAATGCACTAAAGGTAATTAAAGGTAATTAAAGGGTTATATATAAAGGTATATTAGTATTAAAGGTATTAAAGGAATGTCATTTTCAAAGAAAAAAATAAATCTAGAACATAAATTGTTCAAAACTTGAATTATTGTAATTAAGTATTAATTTCTTTATTCATAAAAAAGAGACTAAGAAGTTACATTATGCAATGTAAGCATTTCTTAATCTCAAAACGACTATTGTTTATTTATATTTGCAATAATCTCAGCATCAGATCTTTCTTTTTGAGGATCATTTGAATAACAAAAACTACGTCTAGGATCGACTCCCAATTCTTTAAATAATACAGGTCTGTTTAATTTAGTTTTATCTGAATTAAATGGTGATCGTTGTTTCCCCACTGGATTCATTATTGTACCGTAGCAATAAATTTTAGTCGGATCTTCTGAATCAGATCGGCTTAAAGAAGAGTTTAAACATTCAAGTTGGGTTTTATCATAGCTATTTTGATTTGGAACTTGAGTAGGAACTACCCTATTAAGAGTTTGAGCAAATTGCCCCATCAATTGTCCCATATTTGGCCCGTAGGCAATTCCAAAATATTTTCTAATAGATTTAATATCATCAAGGATACTATTACTATGAGCTTCTACTACATAATTATCTTGGATATTGTTGTATTTCATAAACTCCAATTGAACCAATGCATATGGATTAACTTTTTTTATTGGACCTACAAATAGTTTAACGAGAACAACATATTTAATATTTTTATAGACAAAAATAAAACTAGAAATAGTCCACCCCTTAGCTTCCATATCTGTTCTTAATAACTTAAGGTGATCTAAATTACCCATTGTATTTCCCTCTCTTTCATAATCACTTGAATAATTCAATTTATTCTATTACAGCTAATTATAAAAATTTTGTGTAAAATTCAAAATCCATTCTTATTACTAGAATTTTGATTATAGTTTCATTTTAAATTACGAAGTAAAAAATTTTAAACTAGCATGTCGTACTTTAGTTTTTATAATAATTGTATACACCTCTTAAACTTACTGTGATTGCATAAATAAAAAGCCCCAAAATGGGGCTTCAAAGATAAAGTAGTGGTACTACTAACTTATTTAATTGTTCTCTAGTCTTAATACTACAGCACTACAAGATGCTAATTACTTTCATGTAATTTAGCATCTTTTTTATTTAATACATCAACTTGTAAATCAAATAAGCGTTGATTGTCTGGATCTAAATTATCACGGAATTGTTGAACTAAATATGCAACAGCTTCTTTTTGATTTGGAGCAACTCCTAAATTAGAAATTGCTATCAGACTATTTCTAACTGTATTATCAATTTTGATATTTACGTTAAACGTCTTCTTATTGTCATTACCCTCAATTTCATTAATTGAAACTTCATGCTTTGGCTTTACGTTAATTTTACGCTTGTTACTATTAATTAAATTACTCATTTGCTTCAATCCTATTCAAAATATCATTTACAACTTGCTTATAAACTTCAAATACCTTTTCATCATAGCGACTATCATTGGTAATCCCGGTTACCCCATAGCGCTTTAAACGCTGCATTTGATGAATTGAAGTTGGCAAAATATTGTCTTGGCCAAACTCTTCTTGCGCGTTTTGCAAGGTCAAATTATCGACAGGAGCTCCGGGTTGGATTAGTACAGGTAAAATTCCTACTAAGTCCAAACTAGGTGCTTTATAGGTATCGATTACTTCTTGCTGCATATATTGAATAAATGCACTAGCCCCATCTAAAGCTTGTTGTTGTGTTTGCATGACAATTACGCACCAATCGCTGGCATAAAGAGCAGCGTCAGTAATTAAACTAATCGTAGGCGGGACATCAATAATCACATAATCATAATTTTTAGTAATTGGAGATAGTAATTCATTCAAATATTTGACCCGATCAATATACTTTGAAAATTGTTTTTCCATTACTCGTGGAAATAAGGAAAAATCTGCCGATGATCCTATCAAGTCTAAATTACTTGTAATATTAACTAAGGCCTTTGATAAATCCTTGTTTTGGATAGCAGCCATTAAGGATGAATCAAATTGATCGATTTTATCCGTTAGGTTTGCTTTAGTTTTAAGCATAATGTTTGTGGCATTTGCTTGCGGATCTAAATCTAAAAGGAGAGTATTTGCTCCTCTTTTTGATAATTCATAAGCAACTTGAGTTGCGTTTGTTGTTTTACCAACCCCACCCTTGAAGTTACCAAAGGTTATAATCTTTGTCATTTTAGCACCTCGCAATAGATTCAATTTTCTATAAGAATATTATGAACTAGAAAACTTTCTTTTGCAATATTCTATAGTCTTAGCACTACAGAATATTAAGATAAAAGAACTATGGAGTGTTGAAAATCAGAAAATCAAACTATTTGGCCCAACATAGAAAAGACTTTCTTAGAGTGAGTATTTAGATGAAATTATTTAGTGAGTTTTAGATAGAAAGTTAAATAAAAAATATTCTAGAGTGTTAAGACTATTTAGTCTTTAGACTAAAACGTTCTAGCACTATAAAATAAAAAATAAAATTTCAAAAAAGCCTATACAAGGGGAAAATATCGTGCTATAATCTTATCTACATCAAGAAAGACATAAATAATTTAAGAAAAGTAATTAAGCAATGATGTATCGATCGAGGAAAAACTGTCGAGGAAGCATCATTGCTTTTTTTGATGTTTTCGCAAGTCATTTTATTTTAGTTCTATATCTATATTCTAAAAAACACAAAAGGAGATATTTGATAAATGAAGATTTTATCTGCATTTACTGGTAGAAAAATGACTGTTAGCTACATGGTTGATGGTGAAGAAAAGAAAAAGTCTTTTAGTTTAGCTCACGTTAAGCAAGATGCAAGCTACGAAAACATTTATACCGTAGCTCAGGCTTTAGGCTCACTAGTAAACGGTACTGTTGTTGGTACTCAAGTTTCTGACACAAATATTATTGACGCTGACGGCGAATAATTTACAGGAGGAGAATGTAAATGAACAAAGTTTTAAAGTTAATTTTCAATAATTCTAAAGGCAAAACTTCAGTAATTACTTTGCATAATCCTAAAAGTGTCGATGCAGACACTGCTAAGGCTGCAATGCAAAAGATTATTGATGCTAACATTTTCGATAACGCAGAAATTAACCCTTATGCAACTATTGTTGGGGCTAAATACTACGAAACTCAAAGTACACCTATTTTTGACGCTGAGTAATAGTTTAGTTGACTAAGGGAAGGCCTCGTTGCCTTCCCTTTTTTGTTATAGGAAGGATAATGATTTGACTATGACGCAAGAAATCATTAGATACGTATTAGAACAAGCGTCTGGGGTAGTAATTGCATTAGTTCTAATCATTCGTATTGAAAGTAAATTGGACAGTCTAACTTCTGCAATCATGCACCTTTCAGACAGTAATGATTAATATATTGAATTTGATATTTTAAGTGAATAGAAAGAATTTAAATTAGGAGAATAGAGATGAACGATATTAATTTATTAGGAAGATTAACTAACACACCTGAACTTAAAAAGTCTGCAAATGGCCGTAATTATACATGGTTTACAGTAGCAGTCCCTAGACAGGATAATCGAAAAGAAGCTGATTACATTCGCTGCTTGGCTTTTGATAAGCTAGCTAGTGCAATTTATAAACATTGCGATAAAGGACGACAGGTTTTGTGTCAAGGTAGATTACAAGTGTCTAAGTCCATAGATGAAGTGACTAAACAAGTTAAGTATCATCATACGGTTGTAGTATCTAACACTCATTTTTTGCACGATCCTAATGTATCGTCTGCATCTATTTAATTTAAATATACTAAAAAAGCAGTTCGAAAACTGCTTTTTGTTTTTCTCTCTAAAGCCCAGTAGCGTAAGGCTTGGCTACTCCGAGACGGTACGGAAGACGGCTTTAGCCGGCTGGAGCGTCGAGGATAGACTTGCCCGAAGCGGATGGGCTTTAGAGAGAGCTACGTATATCTTTAAATTATAGTAGGACATTTTTAATTTCTTTAAAAATTGTGTACCAAAAATACAGATATAACAAAATACAAATGAGTAAAAGCGGAAGCTTAACCCACAGTGGCCACTGCATTGTCACATTTATAATTGAAGTATGGATATTC
>CATBQD010000015.1 GCA_949505625.1 uncultured Bacilli bacterium | reverse complement strand
CATTACCAGATGCT
The DNA here is from genome assembly GCA_949505625.1 of uncultured Bacilli bacterium. Classification (GTDB taxonomy): domain Bacteria; phylum Bacillota_I; class Bacilli_A; order RF39; family UBA660; genus MGBC102946. The sequence goes on along the minus strand of CATBQD010000015.1, from coordinate 34,892 downwards.
GGAGATAATGGAGAAATAGTAACAGATACAGATGGAAATGACAGATATGCAGGAAGTAATCCAGATAACTGGGTATGTTTTGGTAATTCAAATATAACAAATCCAACAGAATGTGATGATAATTATAAATGGAGAATTATTGGCTCATTTGATGGAAAATTAAAGATAATAACAAATTATTATAGTGAAACAGAGAAATCATTTGATACAAGTGATAGTAATAACTGGGCAAGACCAGCAACATTAAATACGGAATTAAATGGATCATCATTCTATAGTAATGATAGTTATATAGATGCGACACATAGAGAATACATTAATAATGCCACATGGTATATAGGGGGCGAGAGTCCAGCTGGAACATATACATTACAAACTTTTATAAATGGAGAAAAAAATAATAGTACAACAGGATATGTAGGATTAATGAGTATAGTAGATTTTGGGTATGCTGGAAGTGAATGCACATTGACACTAGATATAAGTACTCATAAAAATGCATGTATAAGCAATAATTGGTTATTTAATACATCTGGTTCTCCGTGGACGCTTACTCCTTTTGGAAATAGTGATAAACGTGTTTGGGTCATTTGGAGTGGAGGTGGAATTGGAACAAATTCTGCAAATGAGACTGCTCCAGTTGTACGTCCAGCAGTATTCTTAAATAATGATGTAGGAATAATAGCAGGAGAAGGAACAGAAAGTAATCCATATATACTAGGAAAGAAAAGTGAAGAACCAATATTGAACTTCAGTAGTATAAGTAGTAATGATAAATGGATAAAACCAACAAATATAACAGCAACAGCAGTAGATATAAGCGGAATAAAAGAATTTACTTATGAAATATTTAGATCTGGAGTGAGTCAAGGAATAGAAACAGTAACAGCAAGTGGTAAAGTTGTGAAAACTTCAATTCCATTGGATAAAAGAGGGGAATATACCATAAAGTTAACTGCAACAAACAATAATGGAAAGAGTAGTACATTAACGAGTGGAATATATAAAATAGACACATTAAAACCGACAATTGAATATGATGATGTAGTTATAATGGACTGGGCCGCAGCAACATATGATTTGATGACTGGAATTACAGCAACGGATGATAATGGTACACCAACAGTGACCACAAGTGGAACATTAAGTGAAGTACCAGGAACATATACGATTACATATACAGCAACAGATGAAGCTGGTAATCAGGCTTCTATTACAAGAAAGATTACAGTGGAGAAATCTTATAATACAGATTGTACAATAGCTACAAAAACAATTGGTGGAAAAACGGTTAATGGTTGTTTTGGAACAAATGATCCAGGTGGAAATACCAGGTACATTGGGAAAAGTCCAAATAATTATATTAGATTTAATAATGAATTATGGAGGATTATAGGTATATTTAATGGACAGATGAAAATTATAAAAGCTGATTCTTATAGTAATTCAGCAGTATTTGATAAAAACTCATCAAATGGTGGACATGGTTCTGATGGATATGGAGACTGGGGACAAGCAACTCTACAAAAAGAATTGAATGGATCTTATTTAAATAGCATTGAATCTACAAGTAAATCATATATAGATACATCCCACGTATGGAATATTGGACTAGTTGATAGTGGCAATGATAAAACAAGAGCTGATATATACACACAAGAAAGAGGAACCGCAAAGACTAGTGTAATGAGTTCTCATATTTGGACTGGATCAATAGGATTAATACATGCAAGTGATTATTTTTATGCAACAAGTAATACTTCAACGACTTGTAATAGTACTACTGCTCAATCTCAGCAGCAATGCTACAATAATAACTGGTTATATAATGCATCATATCATTTATGGACAATAAACCCATATAAATCTAGTCCAACAGAAATGGTTAGTTATGTTGTAAATTTGAGAAGATACGGGGATATTAGTTGGTATCCTGCTTCAAAAAATAACTATCAAGATATACTAACATATCCAGTATTGTATCTAAAATCGACAGTAAAAATAATAAGCGGTGAAGGAACTATTGATAATCCATATACATTAAGTACCCCAATGACTGCTTCTGAATTAGCCACTAAAAATAATTTACCAAATATAGCTGGGGGATATCGTTATCAGGGAGGAAATCCAAATAATTATGTAGTATTTAACAGAGAAGCATATAGGATAATAGGGATATTCAATGGTCAATTGCAACTTATTTATTGGGGAGACTATAGTAAAGAAGGATCTTCTTATAATACTAAAATGAAATGGGATATGAGTGATAATGTATGGAGTACATCATTAATACGAACCAGAATGAATAATGGTTATTGGAATTCATTAAATTCAACAGCGAAAAGTATGGTAGATCAGACACATGCATGGAAAGTAGGAGGAGCTTTGTGGAGTACAAATAGAGAAACTATATATTTTGATTCTCTAACAACAACATGGACTGGAAAAGTTGGTCTAATGGCTTTATCAGATTATGGATATGCAGCAAGTGGAACCAATTGTGATACCTCAATGTATAATTGGGATTCTGCTTGCCGCTCAACAAATAATAATTGGCTCTCTGGTAATAGTGAAACCCAATGGCTGTTGACGTGTAATAAAGCAGGCAGTAATAATGTACTTGCAAGAGGCGAAGGAGGAGGTTTAGTTACAAGTACCCCAAATAATAGTTTTATGGTTCGACCATCAGTTTATCTAGATTCTAGTGTAAAAATAGCAGGAGGAACAGGAACAAGTTCAAATCCTTATATATTAACAAAGTAGTAAATTGATAGATAAGTAAAAAAATAATAAAATGAAGAATTCTGATTTATTTAGATTTAATGTAATTAAATAGTTACATGATATAAATAATATTAGAAAACCTTGTATAATAAGAAATCAGGGCAATACTAAATTTCTTCCACTGCAAGTATTGCCCTACTTTATTAATTTAATATGTAACTAAATAGTTCTATAAAAAAACAGACTTGAAAAAATAGCAATAATTCTATATAATTTATATATAGGATAGGGTGGTATAAATGAAAAAATTACTTGGCATGTTAGTAATATTATGTATGTTTTACTTTATAATTCAAGTAGGATTTAAATATTTAGGATCTGGTCATACGGTAAACTATGAAATAAAAGGAAATAATTATTTAGTAGAAGTTAGTGAGAAAGCGACTTTTAAGACAAAAGGAGAATATGATAGTTATTATTTTACATTTACGGTAAATAATAGAGTTTTTCCATTTTTAACTTATCAAACATTTAGTAAAAATGATAGAGTTGTGAAAAATGTAGAATATTTTAAAAATGATAATTATGAATGTATTTATCCTGTTTTTAAAAATGAAAAACAAGTAAGTGATATTTTATGTTATTATGGTGATATTTTATATAATTATCATGATTTACAAAATAGATCTGGAGAGTTACAGAAATTTGCAAAAGATATGAAAGAGTATGGATATGATTTTGCGCATTTTGTAGATGATACTGGAAAAGAAGTAGCAGATCAAAATGGCCAAATTACAATATACCCTAAAAATATTGCATCAAATCATTATATCGGAATTGATAATTATGCTGGGATTTATTTGATTAATAACTATTTAGAAAGTAAACCATTATATGATATTAAAATATTTTCAGATGATACTTATGAAAAGATAATAGAAGCTAGAGGTTCAAGATATTATATAACTGCCGATTATAATAGTACTTATGATTTTAATATTTTTCATGTAGTAGACTTAGTTTATAATGATCAAAAAACAATTAAATATCATTCTAGTATTTCTTTTAATTCTTATATTCAAGGAAGTGTAGATGGATCAATATATTTATTTGATAGAAATTCTAAGAAACAATATAAAATTGATCCTAAGGCCGAAACAGTTGTAGAAATTGGAAATGAACAAACAGGTATTAAATATTATAATTTAGGGAAATGGGAAAATAGAAAAGCAGTAGATGCTGTTAATTCTACATTATATTTTAATTTATATACAATAGAATCAGATGGATATGAAAGAGTAGATAAAGTAGGTAATGACTTATCAGGATATTATTACTATTATAAAAAGAATGGAAATGAGTATCAAGTATATCGTTCTACAATTAAAGATAAAGATATAAAGACATATTTATTTACAACAACAAATATTAATGAAATAAAATATTTAAGAGATTATATTTATTATAAAGATGGCAATTATTTAAAATACTATCAAGATATGACTGGTATTAGAACAATTGCTTACGATAAAGAATTTGAATTTAACAATTCTTTACATTATTATGTTTATTATTCAACAAAATAGGTAACATATAAAAATGTTACTTTTTTTATAATATATTTATATATTTTTAATGGTAATATTTTCATGAGATAAGTAAATGTGTAAAATATAAATGTAAAGAAAAAAATACCTTTTAGGTATTATTTCATATTTTTAATTTCCTTTTCAATTTCTTTTTGCTTATCTTTTAGCTTTGCTTCTTTCTTACGAAGACGAGCTAATTTTTTTGTTTTTTCTTTTAAACGTTTTGCTTGTTTTTTAATTATTTTTTTTAATTGTTTCATATTTAAAAATGTTAAATCAGGAAATGCATTTAAGAGACGTTTAAATGACCAATTTTTATTTGCTAAAGTTTCCCTCACTTTATGTGACATTTCATCTGTATAGTCTTTTTTTAAAGCAATAGCGGTTAGTTTAAGTTCTTTAATAATATTGCAAGAAATAACGATATCAATGATAAATAAAGAAAGCAAAAGTCCTGAAATAAAATATAATATTGGATTTGGAATTTGATCTAAACAGTTATTTAAAAATGGATTAATATAATAAACTAAAATTGTTCCTAATATACCAAATAGAACTGAATTTTGTAAGCAAATTCTACCATTTAAATTTAGAGGATTTTTAGAATAATCCCACCATTTTGCCTTAAATATTTTTTCCATTGCATAACCTGTAAAATATTCTACAATGGATCCAATTATAATAGCATTTAAAAATAAGAAAAGAGGATAGTCAATATAAAAGCTTAAAACGAATGTCATTAAAGTCCCTGCGACTCCATAAATTGGTAGATATGGTCCTAATAAAAATCCACGATTAATAATTTTCTTTTCGGCAAATCCAACATAAATCATTTCAATAATCCATCCAGAAAATGAATAAATCATAAATAGGGAAAAATAATAAATAAAATAGTACATGTTTTTACTCCTTACGTTTTATAAATTTAAATAGTTCCATAATAACTAAAAGCGGAATTGTTAATAAAAAGGCAAAAATAATATGGTAAAGATCTAATGGCATTGTTTTCAAAACGCTATTTAGAAATGGAGTTTCAGTTACAATTAATTGTAAAAGCAAAGTAGATAAAATGCCAAATACAATAAGTGGGTTATTTTTGATAGAAAGTTTAAAAACCGAAGTCAATTCAGATCTACAATTAAATACATGAATATTTTGCATAAATACCATAATTAATAAAATGTAACTTCTAGCACTTACTGTATCAATATGAGCAATGTGGATTAAATAATACCAGAATCCAAAAACAGTTCCTCCTATAATAATACCAGATAATAATATTTCTTCAACCATAATTTTATTGAAGACTGATTCCGATGCTTTTCTTGGCTTTTTAAGCATTACATTTTCATCTCCCTTTTCAAATGCAAGAGCAACATCCTGAATTCCATCAGTTACTAGATTTAGCCATAATAACTGAATTGCAAGTAAAGGAATAGGAAGCCCTAATATCAAAGAAAGGATAAAAAATAGTACTTCAGAAATTCCACACGATAGTAGCATGTAAATTACTTTTCTAATATTATCATAAGCATATCTTCCTTCTTCAATTCCAGAAACTATAGAATTAAAATTGTCATCTGCAATAATTAATGAACCAGTTTCTTTAGCGACATCAGTCCCACTTCCCATAGCAATTCCAATATTGGCAGCTTTCATAGCTGGAGCATCATTGACTCCGTCTCCTGTAACAGCAACAAACTCTCCTTGTCTTTTAAAGGATTCTACGATTGCTAATTTCTGATTTGGTGTAACTCTGGAAAAAATATTAATATTTTGTATGAATTTATCACTACTGAATTCTCCTTGATCTAAGTATTTTTGTAATTCCTCACCTGTTGTAATAGAGGCTCCTAATCCTAGCTCTTTTCCAATTGCAGCAGCAGTCAAAGGATGATCACCAGTAACCATAACAACTTTTACTCCTGCTTTTTTACAAGCTTTAATTGCATTTGGAACTTCAGAACGAATTGGGTCAATAAATCCAATAAGGCCTAAAAAAGTAAGTTTTGGAATATCATTTTCATCATAGTTTTCTTTTCCTTGAAAGTTATTTTTTATTCCCTCAGCAAAAGCAATTACTCGATATCCTGAAGATGCTAACTCTTCATTCTGTTTCATAATTTTATTATAATTTAGTTTCTCAGTTTTACCATCTACAACCATATTTTTACAAAACGGTAAAATTGTTTCTATTGAGCCTTTCATTGTAATATGAACATCATTTTTATCAAGGTAAAAAACAGCAGAATACTTTTTTTCTGATTCATAAGGAATTTCACCAATAATAGATAGTTGTTCTTTGACCTGAACATTGATATTAGCTTTATAACCAAGCGCAAAAAGTGCTACATCAATGGAATCTCCTCTAAATTTCCAATCATGTTCTTCTAAAAAAAGACTTGCTTCATTATTCAGTATTCCCATTGTAACAATGTTTTTTACTTCCTCATTGTTATCTACAATAGAACCATTTCCGTTATATCCAATTCCTGAAATTGTATGCGTTTTTCCACTTGGAAAAACAATCATTTTAGCAGTTTGTTCATTTAAAGTTAAAGTACCAGTTTTATCTGTTGCAATGACAGTACAACTTCCTAGTCCTTCTACCGCATTTAATTTTCTAACAATAACATTTTTTTTTGCCATTCTACTAGATGCTACTGAAAGAGCTATTGTAAGGGATACTGGAAGCCCTTCTGGAATTGCAGAAATAGAAAGAGCTACAACTGTGAAAAATATCTCCCTTGGAGCCATTCCTTTTATGTATAAAATAAAGGTAATAATTAAAGCAATCATCATAATTAAAATACTGATTTGCTTTGTAAATCTTTCCATTCTAATGACTAAAGGTGTTTTAGAAGAATCACTATTATTCACATTATGAGCGATTTTTCCTAGCTCTGTGTTTTTCCCGGTTGCAATAACGATACCAGTTCCTCTTCCGCTTAAAACAGTAGAACCAGCAAAGCCCATATTTTCTTGTTCTGTAATTGGGACTTCATTTACAATTTCATCTGAACATTTTACAGTAGCAATAGATTCGCCAGTTAAAAATGCTTCGTCAATCATTAAATTTGCTGTATGAGTAAATCTGATATCAGCTCCAATTTTATCACCAGATTCTAAATGAAGCATATCTCCAATGACAAGTTCTTCTGAAGGAATTGGAATAATTTGATTATTTCTAATTACTTTAGATTCAATCTTAATCATATTTTGAAGAGAAGTTGCGCTTTTTTCTGCTTTCCATTCTTGGAATGTTCCTAAGATGGCATCTGTTAAAATAACAAATAAAATGAATATAGCATCCATATATTCATGAGCTAAAATAGAGATTATTCCTGTAACAATTAAAATCATAACGAGTGGATTTAACAATTGACTGAAAAATATGTGGATTATATTTTTTTGTTTTGCTTTTGGAAGTTCATTTTTTCCGTATTTTTCTAGTCTAGAAAGGGCTTCTTGTTCTAATAATCCTTTTTTTTCTGTGTGTAATTCTATTTCTACTTCAGAAATTGTTTTTTGATACCAATGTTTCATATTAACCTCCTTATTATATTTATTATATCATGAAAATATAAATTTTAAATTGTAATTATCTTCTTCAATAAATCCATTTTGTATGTAAAATAAATAATTTTATATTTTAATAAACTATTAACATTATAACAAAGCATTTTATAGAATTATTGTAGAATATTATACTTTTTGATATAATATTTCTGATTGGATGTGTGGAAAAGTGGAAAAAAAAGCAGTTGTTTTATCAGGTGGTGGATCAAAGGGGGCTTATCAAGCAGGAGTATGGAAAGCTTTAAAAAAATTGCACTATCATTATAAAATTGTTACTGGAACTTCTGTAGGAGCGTTAAATGGTGCTTTGATGGTTCAAAGAGATTATTATAAATGTTTAAAAATGTGGGAGAATATGGGTTTTGAAAAAATATTTGTAGATCAATTTCCAGATAAGGTAGATGGAATTAGTGGGAAAGCAGGAATTTATAAAAGATATGCTTCTAGTTTTATAAAAAACGGTGGAATTGATACAAGCCGTTTTGAACAAATGGTATATAAAATGTTTAGTTCATTTCGTTTTTTTCATTCTTCAATTGATTATGGATTGGTTGTTTATAATTTTACAACTAAAAAGCCTTTGGAAATTACAAAAGCTGAAATGACAGAAAAATCGGCACCACTTTATATTATTGGTTCTGCTTCTTGTTTTCCAGCTTTTCCAATGAAGAAAATAGATGGAAATCAGTATATTGATGGTGGTTATAGTGATAATATGCCAATAAATTTAGCGATTAGCTTAGGTGCTACAGAAATCGTAGCAGTTGATTTGCACGCAGTAGGAAGAAAGAAAAAAGTAACAAACAAAGATGTAAAGATTACGATGATTGAACCAAGAAATCAGATCGTTTCTTTTCTGGTTTTTCAAAAAAGATTATCTAGAAAGGCTATTTGCTATGGTTATAATGACACAATGAAAGCTTTTCATAAACTGGAAGGAAATATGTATACATTTCGTTTAGGTGAATTAAAAAAGCAATATCAAAAAGCTGAAATTCCATTACAAAAAGCATTGGAAAAAAGATTAATGAGCAAAAAACAATTTGTAGAAGAAAAACTATTAAAACGTTCTCTTTTTTATAAATTGTTAGAAGATCAAACAGGGACGAAAAGAGAAAAATTATTTTATGAAATTATAGAGCTAATTGGGAAAAATCTAAAAATAGATGATTCAAAGATTTATAAAATGAAAGATTTTTCTAAAGAGGCTTTATACCAGTTATCGAGATTGGACCGTTTTGATTTTAAAACCGTAGAAAGAAAAATAGTAGAAGGAAAGCTTCGATCTTTATTGGGAACCTCAACAATCTTAAAATTTTTATATGATAAGATAGAGAAAACATCTAGAAATAAAAAAAGTGAATATTGTAGATATGCATTATTGTTTCCAAAAGAGTTTATAGCAGCAACTTATTTGTATATTTTAAATTTAGAGTATCAAATTATTTAGGTGAAATATGAAAAAACAATTTAAACAAATTTTACAAGAGCAAACGATTTTAGAATTTCATCAAAAAGGATTAGATGATTTAATTACTTTCTTCATTGCAAAATATCCTACTTTTTCATGCATAGAACTGGATATAAGTAAACTTATTCCAAAATATTTAGAAATATATGATATTCCATTTTTGGCTAGTTATATTCGATATAGTGATTTAAATTTGCTTGGAAGTGGAATGCGTGACTCGGTTGTTAAGGACAAGTTGTGTTATCTTCATAGTCATATAGGTACAATATTACCCACATATCGAAAGTTTATCTGGTCAGATGATATTACATTGGAAGATTTAAAACGTTGGCTTCCTCTTTTGAGCAATTTTAAACTTAAAAATAGAATTATGAAATGTACTAAAATAACAGAAGAATATAAGCATTTTATAAATTTGTGCTTGGAAGAAAATTCTTTTGCTTATCAAAATTTGATGTTATTAGATGAACTTTATCCTACTATTGTTGTTGAGTTAGAGAAAGTCGCTAGTATTTCCAATCAGGAAGCATTTTATAAACTATTAAAGATTGTTACTAATAACAAACTTTCCATTTCTTTTGATGAATTATTGCAGCATTTTTATAAATTGCAAAGATTATTGGCAGCAATTCCAATTCAAGTTTTATCTCAATATAGTTTTATGATTGAAGAATACGTAAGAGAATTTAATTATTTTCCTTCTATTGATAGTGTAGAAGAATTTCAGTCTTTTCGAAATTTTAAAGAAAATGCTCATTTAAAGTTTCTAAAAAATGAATTTGATCTTTTTTCTTTGAAAGAATTTTATAGCTGTCTATTTTTAGGTATGAAGTATCAGAAATTTCAAAGAATCTTTTTAAGTCTTTCAAATGATCATAGTAAGCAATACCAATTATTAAAAGCATTATATGAAGCGAGATTTCCTCTTTCCTTAAAAATGGATTTTTATGATCAGTTTATGGATTATGGAAATTTAAGGCCTTATATAGAAGATAGACTCTCTGAATTTGAAGCATCTCATCATTTAGACTTTTCATCACAATTAACATCTTTTGATAGAAAGCGAACACTAATAACAATGGACTATCCAGCTTTTCATTTTATCATATCTTCTACTTCTAGTTATCAAAATTCTATAGGGACATTAAATGCGATGATACAAAATGATACTAATTTTATTTATCAAGATGATTGCTTATTTGGTTATTCTAATCCAGTTGTTTTATCTAATAATGGGCAAACTTGTATCATTAAAAGAACGGAATTAAAGCCAGATTTCTTGATCGCATTTGACAAAGTCTCATTTAAACATTTGACTTATCAAAAAGCAATGGGACTTCCTATTGTAATAATAGATACAGAAGCGTATACACAAAAGTTAATATATAGATTGGAAGAAAAATATGCAGAACAGGATTGGGATTCTTATATGAAGCTTAAAAAAAATCTGTTTCATGCAATTCGTAATCATCCATGGTTATTGATAAAATATTTTTCTCCTGAAAACTTATATGAGGATGTTAGATGTTTAGAACAAAATCTAGAAATGTGGATGTTAGAGAAAGTGCCTTCTGGATTTCTAAAAAATGGTTTAGAAGTATTAGAACAATTAATTTCATTAAATGAGGCATTGGAAGAAATATTGGCAAATGGAAAGAAAACTTCTTTTCAATATCGGAAAAAAATGTTACAATATGTTCAAAACAAAGGTTAGGTGATATCTATGGAAAAGAAAAATATTTTAACAGGAATAAGACCAACAGGTAAACTTCATTTGGGACATTATTTTGGTGCAGTTTGTAATTGGGTAAAATTGCAAGAAGAATATCATTCTTTTTTTGAAATAGCAGACGTTCAAGCTCTTACTGATAATTTTAATAATCCAGAAAAAGTAAGAACAAATGTAAGAGAAGTAACAATTGATTTATTATCTCTTGGAATTGATCCTCTAAAATCAACTATTTTTGTCCAGTCTACAATTCCTGAAATAGCAGAATTGACCGTATATTATTCTAATCTAGTTACAATGGCAAGACTTTATAGAAATCCAACAGTAAAAACGGAAATTAAACAGAAAAAAGCTTTATTTGGTGATACTGGAGAGAGTGTAACTTATGGATTTGTAGGATATCCAGTTAGTCAAGCCGCAGATATTACTGCTTTTGAGGGAGCTTGTGTTCCAGTTGGCGAAGATCAACTTCCTTTGATTGAACAAACAAGGGAAATTGTTCACAAATTTAATTCTATTTATGGAGAAACTTTAATATTGCCAGAACCAGTCTTAAGTGAAAATAAAAGAATAAAAGGTCTAGATGGAAATGAAAAAATGGGAAAAAGTTTAGGAAACGCAATTTACTTGGCAGATTCTAAAGAAGAAATAGAGAAAAAAATTATGGGGGCTGTAACAGATACAAAAAAGATTAGAAAAGATGATCCAGCAAATCCAGAAGTTTGTATGGTTTATTATTACCATAAATTAATTGGCAATTCTAATTTGGAAACAGTTTGTAAAGAGTGTAAAAACGGAAGCCGTGGATGTGTGGCTTGTAAAAAAGAATTAGTTGAAGTAATGATGAATTTCTTAAAACCGATTAGTGAGAAACGCCATTATTATGAAGAACATCCTGAAATTGTTGATAAAATATTAATAGAAGGTAGTAAATATGCAAGAGAAAAAGCAAAAACTACTATGAAAAAAGTAAGAAAAAATATGAGGATAGATTATTTTGATGAGGAAATTTAGTTTTTCTCATTTTTTGTGGAAAAAAGAAGTATATTTAGTCGAATTTTGTAGGTTTTTATTAATAGATTAATGTATTATTTATTAGGTGATGGTTATGAATGATTATTTAGATCATATTTTTGACGAAATTGATGCATCTATAAAACTAGATGAAGAGCAAAAAAAAGTTGTTTTGACAGAAGGGGATTTAGAGGTGATTGCAGGCGCAGGAAGCGGAAAGACAACAACAATGGTGGCAAAAGTTAAATATTTAATTGATATAAAAAAGGTAGATCCTAGTAAAATCTTATTTATTTCATATACAAATAAAGCAACAGAGGAATTGAAAATTAGAATTCAAAAAGATTTTAAATTGCCGATTTCTATTTTAACTTTTCATAAACTAGGTCTTTGCTTAATAAATCAAATAAAAAGTATAGATATTCAAAATGATTCAAACTTTATTATAGAAAAATTTATTCAAAAACAAATAAGAAAAAGAAAATTTATATTTTTATTTTATGTACGGAAATATAGAAAGAAAAAAGATTTTTCAAAATTAATATTACTTAGTTCCACATTTATAAAAAACTATAAGCAGAAAGGAAGACCATCAATTTTAAAAATGAAAATGTCAAAATTTTGGAAATGTTTTTTTTGCAATTTAGTATTGGAATATGATGGATATATGAAAGAAAATGGATGGATCGATTTTGAAGATATGATTTTGGAAGCAACTGAATTAATAAAAAGAAATAAAGTTATTTTTCCTTTTCAGTATGTCTTTGTAGATGAATATCAAGATATTTCTAAAGATCGATTTTTTTTATTGTATGCAATAAAAAAACAGTATAATCCAAATATTATAGTAGTTGGAGATGATTGGCAATCTATTTTTGGTTTTTCTGGTTCAGAACTAATACTTTTTACAAATTTTAAAGCTTTTTTTCCACAAGCTAAAATATTGAAAATTACCAATACATATCGCAACAGTCAAGAACTTATAAATATAGCAGGTCATTTTGTTATGAAGAATGAGTTTCAAATAAAAAAGCAATTAACTTCAGATAAACATATGGAAAATCCAATTCAGATTTATTCATATAAACATAATTCTTGTGGATTATTGAAAACACTATTAAAGAAAATCTCTAAACTTCGTGACTTTTCCACTGTTTTTTTATTGGGTCGCTATCATCATGATTTTGATATTTCTGATTATCCATTTTTAAAATATAAAAATGGAAAAATAGAATCGCCATATTCTAATTTGAAGATAGAATTTTTAACTGTACATAGTGCGAAAGGACTTGGCGCAGATGAAGTTATTTTATTAAATTGTAGTAATCATACATATGGTTTTCCATCAAAGAAAAAAACAAATGTTATTTTAAAAAATGTAGAATCTATTGATGAGTCATATGCATATGCAGAGGAAAGAAGACTATTCTATGTAGCCCTTACTAGAACTAAAAATCATGTTTTTATTTTATACCCCTATGAAGCCCAATCAATGTTTTTAAAAGAATTAAAAAAGATTATTTAGGATTATGTTAGAATTAATCATATTAGGAATATATTTTTTTCTTTTTTATACAATGTAATGAGGGATATTTATGAGCTATTTAAAACTAGTATTGAAAGGTTTCATTGTGGGATTAGGAAAAATAATACCAGGAGTAAGTGGAGGAATGTTAGCTATTTTATTAGGAATATATGAAGAAAGTGTACAAGCAATTGCTCATTTTTTTAAAGACTTTAAGAAAAATTTTCTTTTTTTAGGTACTCTTGGAATAGGAGTTTCACTTGCCATAACTTTTATGAGTAGTATAATTGAATTTTCATTAAACAACTATTATCTTCCAACAATGTTACTTTTTATAGGATTAATGCTAGGCGGAAGCAATTCTTTAAAAAGAGGAATAGAAGGGACAAACTGTAAAGATTATGTCTTTCAATTAGTGCTTCCATTTTTATTTATGATGTTAATTCAATTTTTTCAAAATGGTACATTTTTATTAAATGACAATTATAGTTACTTTTTAATATTTTTGTTTGGAATTATTGATGCAATCACAATGGTAGTACCTGGTATTAGTGGTACAGCAATATTAATGTTAATTGGATTTTATCCGCTTTTATTAGAAACATTTAGTCATTTACTAGATCTATCTTATATATCAAATACATTACAGATTATGTTACCATTTGGATTAGGAATATTAGTGGGAATTCTTGTTACTGTCAAAATTGTTTCTTATTTATTAAAAAAGCATTCTGTTTCTTTTCATTATGTAATTATTTCTTTTTTTACTTCTTCAATTTTACTTTTATTGTTGCAAACATTAAAAAATAATTATTCAATAGGAACGATTGTGATTAGCTTTTTCCTTTTTCTATTTGGATATTTTATTTCTCATATTTTGGATTCTCATTATAATTCATAAGAAATATGCTATACTATAAATGGTGATAGATATGAAAGAAAAATATGGAGATTTATTAATACTTCATTCTAATAAAGAAGATGGAAATATGGCTAAAAAATATGGAGAAGAAGCGGATATGAATCGTAGAAACTTTATAGAAAAGATGGAACTAAATATTGAACGATTTTTATTTATGCAACCAAATAATAGTGATATCATTGTGGAGTTAAAAGAAGATGTTTTATTTGAAGAAAATTTATATTATAAATTGATTGAGGCAGATGCAATTGTATCTAAATATCCCAATGTATTTATATATCTTAGTTTTGCAGATTGTATTCCATTTACAATTTATGATCAAAAACAAAAAATCTTTGCTTTTGCACATCTTGGTTGGAGGAGTACTTATTTAGATCTTCATCAAAAATTATTTCATCTTTTTGTTGAGACTTATCATTCTAATGTGGAAGATTTGATGATACATATTGGTCCATGTATAAAAAAAGAAAGTTATTTATTACCAAATCCAGAGCAAAAGGATCTTCCAGTTTGGAGGCCTTATGTCACTTTTGTAAAAGACGATCTATATTCGATTGATTTAAGAGGATATGTAGTTGATTTTTTTAAAGGACAGAAAATAGAACAAATTCATGTTTCTGATATTGATACTGGAAGTAATTTAAATTATTTTTCTCATTATCGTTCTACTCATACTAATGAATTAGAAGGGCGCTTTTTCTGCTCTGTTGGAATGTTAGAAAAAGAGTCATAAAAAGACTCCTTTTTGATATACTATACTAGAGGTGTTGAAAATGGAGAAAAAACTTCCTAAAGTATTTGCAAATAAAATTGAAAAAGAAATTCAAAATAATGACAGAATTTATGTCGCTTCTAAGAATATAGAAGAAAAACAAGAAGCTACTATTGATCTATATGGAATGAATGTAAATCAAAAGATCAAAACGATTTTAAATTCTAAAAATTATATTTATAAAGCAGAAGTCGAGATTAAAACTAATAATGGGATTATTAGTAAAAAGATCATTGGAAAAAGTGGAAATCAATTAATTACAATGGATAATGAATTGATTCCAATTGATACAATTTTAGATATTCAATTAAAAACTCCTAAATAGGAGTTATTTTTTTCGGTAAATAAATTTGTAATTAATATCTACTATAATATCAGTTCTATTAATAAGTTCAGGAACAGTTCCTTGTAGAGTTCTCTCAAATTCAGTTTTACCTACATAATTATCTAGTTTTAAGAATGATTTCATAGAATAAGAAATACGATATCTAGAATATGTTTTTGTTTGTTGTTCACGATAAGAAGAATTTGTGCTATCTACTTTGCTTTCAGCACTGTATTTTGACCAATTTGAATATTCAAAAATATCATTGTCACGAAGTTTATAAGAAGTGGTAGGAGAAGACATAAATCCAGAATAGGAACGTTTTTTTCCATTGTACCATTTCCACATTTTATCCTGATAGCGATACATTTTTACATATTCTTTTTCTTTCTTGTTAAATTCTTCACTTGGTTGTGTTGGATAGTAAGCACCACTATTCCAATATACTTTCTCATTACCGTCTAAATAATACCAACGATATCCATTTTTAGAAGTGATTGTTCTATAGTCTTTTTTTTCTGGGTAATCTAGAGACCATTCTGTCCATGCTGTAAGCATTTGAGTAGATGTATCTTTATTTGCAAATCCAGCTGGCTGTTCAGAAGATAGTTCACTATAACTTCCACCATTATCTCTATAATACCTCCATTTTTTGTCACGATAACTATACCATGTAGCATCATCTTTTTCATATTCGATGATATTAGCTTCACTAGAAATTTTTGGTAGAACGCCTTCTTTAATAGGTAAAGCTACTTGATATGTTTCATCAACTTCTCCAATTTCTTCTTCTGGAATCCAGTTAGACCAAGCAGAATGATAGTAGGAAATTTCATAATAATTGTAATATGGAATGACATCTATTACATATCTATTAGAAGGTTTTTTATTTACTTCCTTAGACCATTTTTTATAACGTTTATCTGTAGTACAGTAATTGCAATTTGTAATATCATACGTTTTAATATATTCATCTTTATATTTTGTAATTTTAATGGTTCCACTGCATATTTTTTCTTCTAAAGTAGGTTTTATTGTTTCTTCTAGGAAAACATCATCAATATTTAAAGTGATCGATTCTCCTTCAACGGTGGGAAGCAGATCATTAATTTCAGCATATGACATACTTTGTTCGAGAATCATTTTTTCTATATTATTACATTTATTTGATTTAGAAACATTATAAACAATTAAACTGATTACAATGATTATGATTACAAAAATAGCAATGATAATTAATGTATGGTTCTTTTTTTCAACATATTCGGTAGATCCATCATAAGAATTTCCTTTTGGTTGAATTTTTAATTTTCCTAATTTCATGTTATCACAACTTTCCTATTTAACTATAACATAGAAAGGCGTTTTGTTCAATATTTTAAAGCATAAAAAAAGAGAAGAACTCTCTTTTTAGACACATTCAACAGCAGTATCTTGTAAGCAACGAATAACGCAAAGACAATTTAAATCCATAGTGAAGAAAGAATTTGTTGCAACATATGGAACTGTAGCAGCTGTTACTGGGTCTGTGTTAGGTGCTAAGACACGGAATGTAGCACAGTTACCGTCTAATTTTTCAACACGGAAAACGCTAGAACAGTTGGTACTAGTCTCATTGCAGTCAATATTTTCTTTTGTAGTAGGCATTCTCCAAGGTGTTCCGTTACCACAACAAGTATATAGCATAACTGGTCTTGTGTTACAAACAAGGGAACTAGCTCCACAACCTAGAAATCCTCTGTCACAAGTATCTAAACAATTTTCAGAACATTCAGCATTTTGTTGTAAAATATTAATGACAGTTAAGATTTCAGCGATGCAGTTGCAGTTTTCTTCTTTTTTGTTATTGCACATATTTATAACCACCCTTTCATTTTGATTTCATTATAATTTATGTTGTTTTTTTAAAAGGGTGTGAATAAAAAGCCCGTATTTTTAGTATTTTTGTTTAAATGATCTTGAAAAAAAATAGAAGTTTCAGTATAATACTATATGAGAATAAAAAGGAGGATGTTTTCGTATGCAAAAAATGTCTGCATTTAATCAAAATAATCAACCATTAGAAATAGAAATTATTCGTTATTTTAAAGTAAATGATAAAAAGTATTTGATTTTTACTTTGGAAGAAAAAGATGAACAAGGATATATTAAGGTATATGTTTCAAAGATTCTTGGACTCAATGGAACTTTGGCTGCTTATGATATCATTGATGAGACAGAGTGGGCTAGTGTTAAAGACCTAATTAAAAAGATTATTAAAGCAAATCGTGAGGGAGGAGCTTTAGAAATAGAAGATTTATCTTTGGAAAGACTTAATAATATTAAAATAAATGGTCAACAAGTGTTTAAGTTGATTGGAAATTTAATTGAGTTATTAGGAAGCAATATTAGTGCGAAAGCAGATGATGCTGAAGATATGCTTCCGCCAGCGCCAAAAGAGGAACAAATTTCTAATGAAGCAACTAGTATTGTGGGAACAGTATCTTCAGAACCAGAAAGAAAAGAAGAAAGTTCAAAAGATATAGTAGAATCTGTAACTACTGATTCATCTTCTGAATATCAAAAGCTTTATAAAGATTTATTTGATCGTTATCAAGAGTTGTTGGAAGAAAATACAAAATTAAAAACAAAGTTGGATAGTTTAAAAGCAATTATAAATGGAGAATAGACTTAAGTCTATTTTTTTCATTTTCTTTTCTCCAATTTCATAAATTATAGAGAGGTGGAGTATATGAAGAATGCGATTCAATATTATTATGGATTATACCCAGTAGATATCCACCAGACGTCAATGGGACTTTATGAATTTGAAGAAAATGGAAATCATTACGTTTTAGAACCTTTTCAACGCTCCTTTGAAGAATTAAATGAAATTTATAGAATTAGTAATCAATTAATTGAAAGAGGCGTATATTGTCATCAAATGGTGCAAAATATGATGGGAAAGGTATTAACTGTTATTAATCAAATCCCCTATGTTCTTTTAAAGCTTTTTATTACTTCTAAAGAGCAAGTTACAATCTATGATATTTTATTTTTTTCTAATTTGGTTGTTCAAGATACAGAAAAGAGTATGCTTAGTAGAAATGAATGGAAAAAACTTTGGAGTCGAAAAAATGATTATTTAGAATATCAAGTAAGTCAATTCGGAAAAAGTTTTCCTAGAATTAGAGAAAGCTTCAGTTATTTTATTGGATTATCAGAAATTGGAATAGCGCTTTTAAATGAAACAAAAATAGAAGAACCATTAGTGATTAGTCATAGAAGAATTTGTAGTACAGATACCATGTTTGATTTATATAATCCTCTTAATTTTATATTGGATTATAAAGAGCGTGATATTATAGAGTTTTGGAAAGTAGAGGTTTTGGCGGATACATTTACTTTAGAAAATTTTTCAGAATTTCTAAATACTTTAAAATTAACAGATTCGGAGTGGATTTTGCTATTAGCTCGGGCGTTTTATCCAACATTTTATTTTGATAGTTATGAAGATATTATTGAAAAACATAAAAAGGAAGAATTATTAGAATCAATTATAAAAAGCATTTCAAAATATGAAGATTTTCTAAGATTAATTTATGAAAGAGTACGTTTACTTCATCCTTTACCAGATATATGGCTTACAAAAAGCATAGGATAAATTTCCTATGCTACATTATCGATATTTTCTAGATTTTCCAATTCGTCTTTAACATTTACAACTTCTATAACTTCAGGAACTTCTTCTTTAATTGCTGCTTCGATTCCATCTTTTAAAGTTAGATCGAGCATATGACAGTTGGAACAAGCACCCATCATTTTTATATAGACAATATTATTTTCATATTTTATGAATTCAATATTGCCTCCGTCGTTTACTAAAAATGGGCGTAAACGATTAATAATTTCAATGATTTTTGCTTCATTTTCTTTCATTTTTCATCACCAAGGGTATTATATAATAAAGTTATCTAATAGTAAAGGCTTTTTAATGTGGAAAAAATGTGCTATAATACGACTGAGGTGTTTCTATGACAAAGTACAAAAAAGGGAAGGTTGTCCGTGGAACAGTTACAGGTATCGAAAATTATGGAATTTTTATATCACTTGATGAATATTATAGTGGCTTAATTCATATTTCTGAAATTTCACATAGTTTTGTAAAAGATATTAATAATTTTGTGAAAATCGGAGAAACTATTTATGTAGAAATCCTTGATGTGGACGATGAATCTTGTCATTTGAAATTAAGTATCAAAAATATTGTGTATAAAATAAAAGCGAAAAGCAATAAAAAAAAGATTGTTGAAACGAAACATGGTTTTCATACTTTGGCATATAAATTGCCAGGATGGATCAATCAAAGTTTAAAAAAATTTCAAAATAATGAAAAAATTTAGTTTTTTATGTTGACAAACGCTTATTTAACTGGTATAGTTAAATACGTCCAAGTGTCTGGGCGATTAGCTCAGTTGGTTAGAGCACCTGCCTTACAAGCAGGGGGTCGTAGGTTCGAGTCCTACATCGCCCACCATTTTTTGTTGCCGGAATAGCTCAATTGGTAGAGCAACTGACTTGTAATCAGTAGGTTGTGGGTTCAAGTCCTATTTCCGGCACCATTTATTATGGAGGGATAGCGAAGTGGTCAAACGCGGCAGACTGTAAATCTGTTCCTTCGGGTTCGATGGTTCGACTCCATCTCCCTCCACCACTTTATTTATATAGGATTTTGCCTCGTAGCCAAGCGGTAAGGCACCACACTTTGACTGTGGCATTGCGCTAGTTCGAATCTAGCCGAGGCAGCCATTATTTATGTAATATGTCTCGTTAGCTCAGCAGGTAGAGCATTTGACTTTTAATCAAAGGGTCACGTGTTCGAATCACGTACGAGACACCATTTCTGGGGAATTAGCTCAGCTGGCTAGAGCACCTGCCCTGCACGCAGGGGGTCAAGGGTTCGAATCCCTTATTCTCCACCAGATTGATACCAAACTCAAACTTTATAGTTTGAGTTTTAATATGTCCAAAATTATGATATATTTTTTATATACTAGGAAAGTTCTTTTTTTCAGGATGCACCTGTTGACGAACATATGTATCATATGCTATACTTTGAACTAGAGAGGAAGATGCATATGGAAAAAATACTAAGAGGCTACATATTTCGTATGTATCCAAATAAGAATCAACAAATATTAATAGAAAAAAGCTTTGGAACAAGTAGGTATATTTATAACTATTTTCTAGAAAAAAGCAAAGAATATTATATGAATGCCTATGAATACATCAAAGAATTACCAAGCTTAACAAAAGAAAATAATTGGCTAAAAGAAGTAGATGGTTGTTTACTTAGAACAAGTATCTTTGATTTAGATAACGCTTATCAAAAACAGAGAAAAGAAAGAAAAGGAATCCTAAAATTCAAAAATAAATATCAAAGTAGACAAAGCTATAGAACTAATAATATTATAAATCATTACAAAGAGAAAACATATGAAAGTATCAAACTAGATTTAGAAAAAAGAACAATAACTTTACCGAAATTAAAAGAGATAAAAATAAAAGGATATAGAAACCTAAAAAGAATAAATGGGAGAATTATAAGTGCAACCATTTATAAAGAAGCAGACAAATACTATGTAAGCTTATGTCTAGAAGAAGAAGTAATAACTCCGTTATTTATACCTGCAAGCATTGTAGGTATTGATGTAGGAATCAAAGAACTAGTAGTAACATCAGAAGGAAAAATATATAAAAACCAAAAACAAATCAAAAAATATGAAGAAAAAATAAAAGGATTAAATAGATGGTTATCAAGAGCAAAAGTAGGAAGTAAGAATCGATATAAAATAAAAAAGAAATTAGCAAGAACTTATCAGAAACTAAAAAATGCACGAAAATATTACTTGCACAGAATCAGTAAAGAAATAGTAGAAGAACATGATATGATAGTAACAGAAAAGTTAACAATAACAAACATGGTAAAAAATAAACAACTTTCTAAAGCAATATATGATGCATCATGGAATGAATTAATACGACAACTGGAATATAAATCGAAATGGTTAGGAAAGAAATTATATAAAATAGAAACCTATTATCCAAGTAGCCAAATATGTAATCATTGTGGATATCAAGAAAAGAAAGTAAAAGATTTAAGTATTAGAAAGTGGAGCTGTCATAATTGCAAAAATGAAAATGAAAGAGATTTAAATGCAAGTATCAATATCATGTATGAAGGAGTAAAAAGATATATAGAAGAACTGCAGGTCAGTTAAAATTTTGCCAAAGAAAATAAGTAGGGTAGCGACTATCCGAAACTGGTCTATGGAGGATGAAAGTCCTGTGAAGTAGAAATGCCTTATCGCGAGATAAGGAAGTCAAAATTTATTTTGACCTTTGTTCTAGAAACTAAATTGATAGCGTTGATTTAATAAATTACTGATATGTTGATGAATTAATATGCTAATTATGTTATGAGGTGAAATTATTTATATGGAATTACTAGAAGTCTTAGATGAAAATGGATTTCCAACTGGAGAAAAATTAGATAAAGATATAATCCATAAAGAAGGAATATATCATAGAGAAGTAGCTTTAGTGTTATTAAATAATAAAGGCCAAATTCTTTTACAAAAAAGAGCTTCTACAAAAAAAATTGAACCAAATAAATGGGCTTGGCATGGAGGACATGTAATTGCAGGAGAAACATGTATAAATGCTATTATTAGAGAGACCAAAGAAGAGTTAGGACTAACTTTATTTGAAAATCAGATAAAATTGTTGGTTGAACTGAAAAGAGATAAACTTCCAAACAGACAATATACCACAGCATATTATGCAATATGTAATTTAAGTATTGATGATTTTGACATTCAAAAAGAAGAATTATCAGAAATAAAATGGTTTGATCTCAAAGAATTTAAAAATATGATTTATAATGAATCTCCTGATATGATGTTTCATAATAATGAAAATACTCAGAAAATTATTGAAGCTTTAGATAATATAGTTAAATCTTGCTAATGATATTATATACATCATTCCAACTATATACTCTATCTACTTGACTATTTATATAAAAACTATTGTACTTTGCATTAAAACAGAGCATTTTCATGTTGTCTTTTAATTGTTCAATATTTGAAATGGAATCTTCTATCATAATATCAATTTTATTGTCCAAACAATCTTTTAATTTATTTAAATTAGAAAAAACAATTTTATCATACTTTATGTCATTTTTGTCTAACCATTTCATAATTAGTTTTTCCATATTTTTCTGTCTTTTTTTACCATCTTTTATGATTTGGCTGTCATAAGTCCTTGCAGTTATTATAATTATTTTATTTCCATTCATTTTCAATTTTTTTATTATATTACTAGCATCTTTTCTTACTTTTATAGTTGTCGCGTAATTTTCCCAATGAGTATTCCAAAACTGATGACTATCTTCTTTTCTTAAAAATCCATATGTAGTGTTGATATTCATGGTATCGTCAAACCCTAAACCGTTTCTGATTGTATATTCTTTGCCAACAGTTCCTATATAATTTTCTAAGTCAGTAAGAACCCCATCAATGTCTATTCCAATATTCATAGTGATCACCTAAACTATTGTATCATAACTTATTTAAAGAATTAAAATGGACATTTCTTTTTAGATGTTAGAAAACCGTTAATCGATAACGGTTTTAATTTTGATTTTTTTATGATAAAATGACATTATGTCCATATAGCTCAGTTGGATAGAGTGTTTCCCTCCGAAGGAAAAGGTCATGAGTTCGAATCTCATTATGGACACCAGAATGATAACAAATTCGAACTTTTATCATCCATAAAGATCGGATTTTATTATAAGTTGAAGCGAGAAAATAAGGAGTTATTTATACATGAAAGATCTTATATTGGCTAAGGATATTACTGAAATAGATTTAAAACGTACTTTTTTTCATTATACTTGTAAGCATAATTTAAGTACGATATTAAAAAATGGATTAGAACCAAGGATCGGTGAAAATGCTTTATATGTAGAAAGAACTCCGAAGGTATTTTTTGCAGAAGGCGAAAAAGGAATTATAACAATCATGGATGTATGGTTAAGATGGCTAACCGCTAAAATTAGTACAGGAAAATTTAAATACTGGTTAGGTACAGTTATTTATATGCGAATACCTTTTTGTATTAAAAGTATTCCAAATAGCATGGTAAAAAAGTCATTAAATTCTAAGAAAAAGCGTCTTATAGCATATTCTAAAATGAAAGATATTTTAGAAGAAAGCGTTTTTTTGATTTTAAATTTGGAAGAAAATGTTGACTTTGATTATAATGATATCGATGAAGTGAAAAAAACATATTATGAATCGTTTCTTAGACTATTATATCCTAAGAGTAGCAATCTTAAAGATCATAAAATGGAATATTGGAATATGCATACCTATACAAATAAAATAATAGAACCTCAAAAAGTCATGTTATTAAAAGATGGTGATGTAGAAAGTGCAAATAAGATATTAATTGGAATAATAAAGAAAAATTTAGAATATATCAAAGAAAATTGTGAATTTTTGTATGAATATTATCTTTATGTTTTAGAAAATAGCTAATAAGGAGATGAAAACTATGAAATTAAAAGTATTAGAAGATAATAATACGTTTATAGATATGTATTATTTAGGAGAACCAGCTGTAAGCTATTATATTGAAGATGGTCAAAATAAGATATTATTTGATACTGGTTATTCGGATGCTTTTATAAAAAATGCCGAAAAAATGAATGTCGATTTAAATGAAATTCATAAAATTGTTATTTCACATGGACATGATGATCATACAAAGGGACTCAAATATTTTTTGAAAGAAAAAAAAGATATTGAGTTGATTGCACATCCGAAATGTTTTGAGTACAAAGAAGATAAAACAGGCTTATATATAGGGAGTCCTTTATCAAAAGATGAACTTTCTAATTTTTGCAAGTTACAATTATCTAGTGAACCTATGATGATAAGTGATCACATTATTTTTTTAGGAGAAATACCAAGCTTAAATGATTTTGAACCGAGATATTCTATTGGTAAAAGTATGATTGATGGAGAAAAAGTAGATGATATGATCGAAGATGACTCCGCTATTGTATATAAAAGTGATCAAGGATTATTTATTATTACTGGATGTTCTCATAGTGGGATTTGTAATATACTAGAATATGCGAAAAAAGTTTGTAATGAAACTAGAGTCTATGGCGTTATTGGAGGTTTTCATTTGTTTGAAATAGATGAAAGATTAGATAAAACAATTCAATATTTAAAAGAAAATAATATTAAATGGTTGTATCCATGTCATTGTGTTTCTTTAAAAGCCAAAATTGAAATGGCAAAACAACTTTCTATTCAAGAAGTTGGTGTTGGCTTAGAAATAGAAATATAAAATTTTTCATTTTTGAATAATGTCATTAAGAATTTTTTAATGATATTATTTTATGTGGTGGTGTTTAAAGTGATGTTTAAAGATAATGATAAATGGTTGAGTGGTTGGATACACGATTATTATTGTGATTTTGATGGAGCTCAACTGGTTTTTGATCCAAATGATAGTAGCAATTTTGAATGTCCAATTTGTCATTATCAATATCATGATGATAAGAAAAGAAGAGCTTGGGTTACAAAATATAGATATCAGATTTTTCATAATCTAGAAGAATATTCAAAACGATATTTGTTAGAGAAAGAAGAAAAGTATTTAAAATATATAGAAGAGGCTTTAAAATATTATTCATTAAATTATAATAATTTTGAAATCCATGATAAAACTGGAAACATATTTAATACTGATATAAATCCTTCTAATAGATGCGGAAAAATAACAGCGCAAGGATTAAATGAAGCGATGATAACCATTCAAATGGTAAATTGCATTCATAATATAGATTTTTATTTGAAAAATGAGATTAAGCAAAATGTTTATGATTCTTTATTTCCTAATATATTTCAATTATTAAAGCCACAGATTAACAAAATTCATAATATTAATTGTTATGAAATATGTGCAATTGGAATGATGGGAATGAGTTCTAAGAACGAAGAAATGATAGATTTCGCTTTTCATTCTCCTTTTTCTTTTTATGAACAATTAGATCAGGGCGTTACAAAAGATTATTTTTGGTTTGAAGGTTCTTTTCATTACCATTTATTTGTTTTAAAACCAATATTAGAATTATTAATATTAGCGAGAGAATATCATTATTTTATTCCAGATAAATATTATAATATAGCCAAGATGATGTTACTTCATGTTTATCAAGGTAGTTTTTCAGATTGCTCATTACCTAGTCCAAATGATGGATGGCCAAATCTTCATTTATCTTGTTATATCGAAGTTTTTCAGTTAGGAAATCAGTTGTTTGAAAATGAGTTTACTGAAGTCTTAAATAATATTTATGAAAAGAAAAATTTATATTATACTACTCATTTTATTGATACTGGCTTTTCTATTTTAAAAAATAAATATTGGAATGTATTTATAAAGTATCAAGATAATGATATTAATCATGCTCATCCAGATAAACTGAATATTGAAATAAAACATGGGAATCATTTTTTAACACATGATTTATCTAATTCTGGATATGGAAGTAATATGTCAAAAGAATTTTATAAAAAAACTTATGCTCATAATACCATTGTTATCAATGGAGTTGACCAAAACTTGACATCTAAGGCAGTAGTAACTGATTATAATGATCATATGATTTCTGTAAAAGTGATAGATGCCTATGAAAAAGTAGAAATGTCAAGGAAAATCGAACTTTTTTCTAATGAACTAAATGATGAACTAATCGTAACATATTTGAAAGATAATATAGTTGATTACTTTTTACACTGTGATGCCAAATTGATTACAAAAATAGAAAATGTCTCTGCTATTGATTTAAAAGAATATCCCTATTTAAAAAATGTAAGAGAAGTTCAAACAAAGAAAAGCAATATAATTTTAGAATGGAATTTAAATGGAGAAACAATATTTAGTTATATAAATTTAGAAGGTAAGAAACTATATATTTGTGAATCTCCAGATAATCCAAATAAAAATTGGAGAACGACTTTGTTAATCAGAAATTTGGGAAAACAGGAAAGTATTACATTTTATATCAAATGGAAGATCTCTAAGTAATTGAATTTTTATGTTTTTCTACTTGATAGTTTGATATAATATTTCAAATAGATATTGTTGGTGATTGAGTATGGGTTTGGAGAAGTATATTTATGATAGATAATAGAAGTAAATATTTTGTATTTGTTCCTTTTTGTTTATTAGCGCAAGCTTATCAAGCGCAAGGAATTGTAAAATATGAGTGGAAAAGTTCTATTAAACCTTTTGTAGAGCTTTTAATAGATAATGATATTAATATTGTTCAAATGCCATGTGCAGAAAGCAGTTTTCATAATCATTTAATTCGAGATCCAATGGGATTAAAAAAATATGATATTCCTGAATTTAATATTCATTGTGAAACACTTGCTGAAGATGTATTTCATCAAATAAAAGAACTTATAAAGTCTAATTATAAAATAGTTGCAATTTTAGGAATTGAACAATCACCTTCTTGTTGTGTCAATTATATTTATACAAATCATGGTAATATCAATCGAATGGGAATTTTTATGGAAAAATTATATTTTAAAATTAAAGAATATGATATTCCTATTATTGGAATTAATAGAAGGTATATTAATAAATCATTAAAACAATTAGAAAAAGAAATAAAAAAAGTAAGAATTTAATATAAATTTAGGAGATGATTGTTTGAAAACAGAAGTAACAAATAATGAAATATTAAAATTTCATAGTAGGTATTTTGAGGATAAGAAAAATGCAGAAATAGAATCCAAAATAAGAGCGCAAGGGATTTTTAAAGCAAGTATCAATGATTGTATGGTCAATGACTTTAATTTTACATTCAATATTGAGGTTCCTGAGTGCAAAATATATAATCAACTAGGAAGTTATCAATGCAATATTTTTGCGTTTCTTAGAGTTGTAAAAGATATATTAAGAAAAAATACCGATTTAGATATAACAAATCTGGATTTATCCTCTAATTATATTAATTTTTATGATAAGCTAGAAAAAGTCAATTCTTTATATAATGTTTTAATAGATTGTGATAATCTATCTTTAGAATTCATTATGAATAAAGTCAATTTTTATATAGGAAGTTTTGGAACTTTTCATTCTTGTAGAGAGATTGTAAAAAAATATGGTATAGTTCTAGCCGAAGATATGAAAGAATTAGATTCTAATTACAATGATTTTCTCACAATTGAACTTTTAAAAAATAAAATAAAGGGAGATGCAGTTGCTCTCCTTAAACTAAATTCAAAATTAGAAAGATTGCAGAAAAAAGAAGAATTAATGTATGAAGTATTTGAATTTTTATCAAAAGTTTATGGGACTCCTCCTATGAATTTAGAACATGAAGGAAAAATTTATACTCCATTAGAATTTAAAAATCAATATCTAAAAGATGATTTAGAAGAATATATAACTGTGACTCCATATCAAAAAGATATTTTTTTTCAAAGTTATTCTTTTCTTCCAAATATTTATTTAAATGACACTGAAAAAATATTACATTTACCAATAGAGAAAATAAAAGAAGCTATTATAAAACAATTAAAAGATAATATCAGTATTTGGTTTTCTTCAGAAGAATCAACAACACTAGATTATGATATCAATATATTAGATGATCAACTATATGATTTTTCTCAGTTATTGAATATAAAGAAATTAAATAAGAATCCAAAGTTATTATTAGATGCTATTAATTATGATCATGCAATGTGTATTACTGGAGCACTTGAAAAAAATGGAAATCTTATTCAATTAAAAGTAGATAATAGTTTTGGAAAACATGGAGAATTCCATGGACATTTAATTATGACAAACTCTTTTTTAGAACATTGTGTAATCACATTAATCATACATAAATCTTATTTGGAATAATTGATTTATGAAAATTTGAAAGGAAGATATTTTATGATAGTGAATACAAAACAAGAATTAGATGCTTTACTAGAATATTGCAAGGCAAAACCTCATGGAGAAATAAAGAATGGAGAAGGATTTTATACTATTAAATCTAGGCAGTTTTTATTTCCAAATGGGACGTTACAAACCAGAGAATACATTGATAAGAAAAAGGCGACTGTAGTTGTTCCAATTACAAATAGTGGAAATGTTGTTTTGGTAGTTCAAACAGTAGCGTTATCAAAAGAAGGTGCACTTTTAGAATTGCCAGCAGGATATTGGGAATTAGGAGAAAAAAGTGAAGAAGCTGGAATTAGGGAATTGGCCGAAGAAACTGGCTATGCTCCTACAAAACTAATTTCTTTAGGAAGTCATTATCAGGATCCTGGTAGTATTAGACAAGATGTAGATGTATTTTTGGCATTAGGATGTCAAAAAAGGTATGAACAGAAATTAGATAAAGGAGAATTTATGAAAGGAATCGAAGTTCCATATTCCTTTCTATCAGAATTAGTTGAAGATGGATATTTGAAAGATGCGAATTCTTATATTGCATTAGCCAAAGCTCATCGATATATACAAAAACATTATCAGAAAGAACGTCCTCTAGAAAAAGTGAAAAAATAAAATTGTACATGGCTACAATTTTTTTTATTTGAAGTTTTGTATATTGAATTATTGATTGACAGTTAGTACCTTGATATGTTATTATAACGGGTACCAAAAAGGGGGATAATTATGATAACGAAAAAGGAAATTGAAAGAGTAGCAGAGATTTATCATTCTACGCTTTCTTCATTAGATCAAGTTTTAGTTGGTCAGAAAAAAGCTAAAAAAGCGATTGTATCTTCTATTCTTTGTGATACTAATAGTAAAATTTTAATGACAGGAAATACAGGAGTAGGAAAAACAACTATTTCAAATTTCTTTGCTACAAGTTTTGATGCAGAACGTATTTCTATTACATCAGATATGATTCCAAGTGATGTACAGGAACAATTAAAAAATAAACAAAATATGCAATTGTTACAAGTAGATGAATTTAATCGTGCAAGCGGAAAATTGCAATCAATTTTTATTGAATTATTTGCAGAAAAACAAATGAGTATCAATGGTGAAAAATATAAATTTAGAGACTTTTATGTATTTGCTACTCAAAATAGTGCAGATATAGCAGGAATTTTTAATGTCCCTCAAGCAGTTTATGATCGATTTGATGTCAATGTATATTTTGAAGATTTGACTAATGCAGAAAAACGAATTTTATTTTTTAGTGATTTCAAACCAGAAACAGAAAGTCATTTAGAGTTAGATGAATTAGTAGAAACAGCACATGCCGTTTCTAATTTTCCAATCAATCAAGCAGATGAAGATGTTATGATGAAAATATTTAATTTTATTGACTCTATGGAACTTGATAATCAAAGATTGTTTGGTGGTTCTAATATCAGAGCTCATAAATTTGCTTTAAAATTGGCCAAGTTAACAGCACTTAGAAATGGAAGAAATATAATTTTGCCATCTGATCTTATCGATTTTATTAATTATATTTATATGCATAGAATTGATCAAAGTGTTGCTGATATTGGAGATAAATTGGTGTTAGATAAGTTTGACGAAGTAAAAAATAAAATATTATCTATCAAAAGATCATAAAAGGAATAATAAATATGAATGATTATGAAAAAGTAAAGCAATGTCTAGAGATTATTAACCAAAATGGGGACTTATATGATGCTATAGCACTTAAAGAAGGCGTTTCATCAGACACGATGCATATTGGAAGATCTTTTATAAAAACAAACATTTTATTATTTTCTAGAATTTTATATGTTGGAGTAATGATATATGAAAAAATTAGATCTTTATATTCTCCTATAGAGAAAGTGAGAAATGCTCAAAATCAGATTCGTCAAATTCTGGGAGTAAATATAGATATTTGGAAGCCAAAAAGATTTTCTTCGTTCAAGAAACATCGTAATGATTTAGAAAATATTTTTAACCTAGAATCATTTGCAATCTTTTATGAAGAAAATGGCGACATTCGTTTGGAACATTATATCGATAATTTAAAAAAGATTTTACACTTTTGTGACCTACATGGAATTCAGAATATTTTATTGAGGGAAATTGATATTCTTGATCAATTTCCAGAAGTTGATCTAAGCAACTTTTTCGCAGCTAGTATGGAAAATTTATTGGATTGCCATGGAGAAAAATTGGTTGACGATTGTCTCATAGAAGAAGGCTATAATATAAAGTCTGAGATTTATACTTCATTATTGATATTGAACACTAATGATTTAAGAAAATTAATTCAGCAATTAGAGGCTTTTAAAATAGATAAAAAAAGAATAATGAGTCTTTCTGAAGATATTAGTGATCGAGTGATAGAAAAAGCAGTAAGACAATTTTCGTTAAATGAAGATTTAAAAAAACTAAGAAGAATTGTTGAACAACGGTTAACTTATCTAATCAATAGTGATAGTGTTTATAAAGAGAAAGTAAACGGCAAAGTTTTTCAAAATGTTACAATAAAAGGTCGATTCGTGAGTGTAAATCTAAAAAATTCCAATGGTGAAGTGATCGGAAATCAAGTTATGGATTTATATGATTATTTGGGAATATTAAATTATGAAAGTCTTATAAAACAAAAAAATTTAAAAAATGATAATCAGGAGTTATTGAGTGTTACAGCACTACATCTTTATTTATGTCAATGTGCTAATCAGACTCATTCTAAAAAACAAAACAGTAAAAGTTTTTATGATTATATTTATGGAAAGTATCAAGAGAAAAGAAAACATAAAATAAGAAAGATTCCAGGATTATATACAAAAGACGATAAATATTCGAGACAAATAATGAGTACACTCCAAAGTATTTATATGACAGCGGCTTTACTTTTGATGATATGGATAACTGGATCATCATTTGATTTGTTTCAACAATATTGTTTAGGAAATAAAGATTCGTCGGTTGCTCAAAATACAATAAATTGGATTGTATCTCCTTATGTACAATCGTTTCAATATGAATATGATAGTTTGGTAAAACTAGCTGATAAAATTCGTGATTTTGATTTTAGTTATCTGAAGAATATATTGAGTGATTTAGCAGGATCTTCTTCAGCTGAAATAGGAAGTTCAGCGGATTCTAAATCTTTAGACAATAAAACAGGAGATGCATCACAAAATCAAGATGAGAATCGGCTTGTTGCAGAGATAACGCCACTTATAGAAGGACCATTACCTCTCTATTATGCGAATCAATATGCTGTTTCGGCATCTTATGAAGATGGTCAATTAACATATCAGATGGAAAGTGGTTGTATTGATTTTGATGCCATAGAAGAAGTGGAACCATTATTTAGTGTAGAATATAGAATTTCATTAAGCGATTTAGAAGCTACGATGATTGATGATCAACTAATGTTAAAAAAATATCTTTATCCAGTAGGAAATGATTATGTAATTACAAATATTAAAATTACAGATTTTGATGATCCAGAAAAAACAGTCCAGATTTATTCTAAAGATGGAAGAACTCTAGTAAGTCGTCCTAGTGAATACGAGTCGTATTATGCTGTGCTACGTTTGATGGAAAAACCACAAGTTTGTTGTACTTATGGTATTTCAAAAAAGAGGCAAAATAGTTTTGTTGGTGATATGCCAAAAGAAAGAACATATATAGAACATTCTTCAGAAGAAGTGAAAGCTGCAATTATTTCTGGTTTAGGCTTAGAATCATCGGCTTCAGATTATGAGATTTTTAGCGAAATAAAAGGAAAACTATATTCGCTTACCCCAATAGAAGATGCTCATTTGTCAAAAAAGATTCAAGAATTAGAAGAAATAGAATTTTATAAAACAATTGCTTCATTGGACTCTCTTATTTGTAATATGGCAGCAGCTTTAGCGGTTGGAGTAGATGATGATCTTATTTATACAGTGGGTTTTTATAATTCCGATGATAATACAATAACAGAAAGTGAAGCTCATGCTTGGGCAATGAATTCAGAAGGACAAATTGTTGATTTAACACCATCACAAGAGAAAGAAGAATTTGATAAAAAAATATTGAGTTGGGGATTAAAAAATCATTTGCCACAGACACTTATTATTGCTCTTATTGCATATTTAAATTATAAATTATTTGGAAAAAGAATCAAATTTTCTTTTGCAACAAAGAAATTGGAAAAAATATTTAGTGAAGAACATTTTGAATTAAATTATGCGAAGTTAAAAGAAGAAATGTATGGTGGAACTCATATTCCTATATCAAGAGATTTGTTAGAAACTTTTCATATCATAAATGAAGAATTTAGTGGATTTACACTAGAAGATTTAAAAGAATTAAAAAGGCGATTAAGTGAGAGTGATTTAACGAAGGAAGAACTAAAAGCGGCGCTCATATTAATTGATCAGATTCCATTTATGAGAGAGCATCCAAAAGAAATTCAAAAAGTTTTTCAAAAAAATTTGACAAATTTAAAATAATTATTTATAATCGTAGTCATGAAAGGGAGATTGTTATGTTAAAACAAATAAATAGACAACATCATCATAATAATCTGCACTTGTAAATACGACAATTATTGTTGTAGGTAACAAGTGCTATTTGTGGTGCTTGTTGCCTGTATGAAACCAAACTATACAGGTAAAACTGTATAGTTTTTTTATAGGCACCATATGATGATATTAGAAAGAAGGAGATTATATGGAAACAATAAAAGAAGGAATCGTATTTAGTGATGATATTAAAAGAATTTTAAATGGAAACAATGCATTAGATTTTAATTATGAAAGTATTGGAATTCCTGATAATTCTACAATTGAAGCAGTAAGAGAAGATTTTAAAAAAGATGTAAATAAGATATTTGATAAAAAAGTGAAAATTATATCTGAAAAAGAAATGGTTTCTAGTATGTTAGAATCTGCGAGTGATGTTTATGGAAAATATCCAATTATTACATTAGATAAAATCTATGTAACAGTTGATAATCAAAATTTAATGTTTTTAGATTGTACTAGATTAGATGGTTCAAAAGAACTAGTTTCTAGAAATAATGTAGATGATAATAGAGATGTTGATAATCAGATTGATAATATTTCTAGGAGATTAAAAGAGATGCAACAAAGAGCAATTATTTTAATGGATGATGTGGCATTTAGTGGAACCGTATTAAGAACAGTTACAAAGAAGTTTCTAGAAAGAGGAATTGCTGTAATGGGAGTTAGAAGCGCAATATCTACAATTGCTTCTTATGATTATTTCAACTCTGTTTTACCCCTCGGTTTAAAATGCGGCTATGTAATGGGAGAAGAAGTGATTGATCAGATTTGTGAAAGAGATTTTTATTTTGGAGTAGCGCAGTCTGGGATTTCAATTAAAGGAAAGAATGGATTTGTTTATAAAGCACCATATTTTGTACCATTTGGAAATCCAGTAGAGAGGGCTTCTATACCAAAAGAACAAGAAATTTATTTTTCTGATGGTTGTATTAGACGTTCTATAGAATTGTGGAAAAGTCTTAAAAAGACTATTTATGTGAAAGAATTACCAGAAGTTATAATGAATGCTCCATTAGAAGAACCAGTAGTAAAAGTATTAGAGAGAGGAATGATGAGAAAATGAGAAAATTACAAATAGGAGTTATGGGATCTGCAGCAGATTTGAATTATAGTAAGGATGCTGAAAGTTTTGCTAAAAAATTAGGTGAGTTAATTGCTAAAAGTGGGAATATACTTGTATATGGAGCTGAAAAAGAATACAGTTCTTTATCAACAAATGCAGCTATGGAAGCAAGTAGAAATGGCGGTATTACAGTAGGAGTAACAGGAGGAAAGAAAAAAGAAGTTTATGGTGAATTTAGACCAACTGTTTTAATTCCTTGTGGACTTGAAATCGGAGGTGGAAGAGAATTTTCTCTTGTGCTAAGCTGTGATGTGATTATTGCAATTAGTGGTGGTTCAGGAACGCTTACTGAAATGGCGATTGCATATCAAGCAGGGATTCCAATTGTAGTGATTGATCAATTTGGAGGCTGGGCCTCTAAATTAGCAGGGGAATATATAGATGATCGCAAAAGACTAAAATGTGAAGTAGCTACTACTCCAGAAGAAGCTCTGGAAAAAGCAGTTCAATTATTGAGTGAAAAATCAGAAATCTGATTTTTTTTTATAAAAAGGAAGGATTATAAATATGTTATGTAGAATAATACTAGTGAAG
>CATBQD010000014.1 GCA_949505625.1 uncultured Bacilli bacterium | reverse complement strand
TTCTTCTACTTGTAAAAAAGAATGAGCCGCTGATGGGGCATAATCTATCTTTATTGTTTCTTCTTCTGTCCCATTAAACTTTAATGTCCCATTTATAACAATATATTGTAAATAATTTATATTTTTTAATGATACCCCTGCGTCTACTTCAAATATTGTGTTTTCTGGTATGTTAAGCAAATTGTTGATTTGATAAGAGTTTTTGTACAATTTGATATTTTGAATTGGAGAATTTTCTAATATAATAGTTTTTTCCGATTTATCTTCTAATATATTATTTTTAATATTTTTAAAAGTATTTATATTGGCATTTTCTAAATTAACTTTAAAATCTCCATTTATAATATTATTTTTAATATTTAAATTCTTGCTGCTATCCTTAATAATTAATGCATATATCAATGAACTATTAATAATACTAATATCTCCACTACTTTGAATATTACTTCTAGCTCCCTTTGATGTTAAATTCAAATGATCAATAATTGCAGTTCCTAAATTGTTAATTGCTGGTTCTGGTATATAATAACTATCATGTATTGATATATTATGCATATCCGTATAAGTCATTTCCAATCGTCCTAATTCTTCTACTTGTAAAAAAGAATGAGCCGCTGATGGGGCATAATCTATCTTTATTTTTTCTTCCTCTGTACCATTAAACTTTAATGTCCCATTTACAATAATATGTTGTAAATAATTCTCATTTCTTAACGTTGTTCCAGCTTCTACTTCAACAATGACCCCTTCTTTGATAATAAGGTTTTTACTAATCGTGTAATTTCCTTTATGAAGTAACGTATCTTCTGTTATTTCACCAGAAAACTCTCCACCATTTAGAAAAACAGTTGGTTCAAATACTCTTTCTTTTTCTACCTCCTTTGCTAATATAACTTCTTCTTTTTGATCTTTTAAACGATTGGTAGGTATAAAAATTACCATCATTAAAAAGATTATTAACAATAACTTTTTCTTCATACAACACTCCCTTACTATAGAAAAAATCACCTTGTTATTCTGATTAATACTTCCAAAATACAAGATGATTCTATGATTTACTTTGTACCAACCAAAAAACTAGATTACCGGTTGTTAGTACTGCCTTCTACTGTTAACCATATGGTAACATATTCATAATAAGAAATCAATGTTTTGTGAAAAAAAAGTGAAATTTTTTAACCAATTTAAAATTCTGATATACAACAAAATAAAAGTTTCATTACAAACTCATTTGCTTTTTGGAAAAAATGACCTTTTTTGTGGTAAAATAATAAACGGAGTTGATATTATGTTTAAGAAATTAAATATACTTGATGAAAAGAATCCTCATTTACGAAAAATTAGTGAAGAGGTTGTTTTTCCTCTTTCGAAAGAAGATAAAATATTAATACAAAGAATGATCGATCATCTTACTTTTAGTCAAATTGAAGAATATGAAAAAAAATACGATTTACGTCCAGGGATGGGACTAGCATTTCCTCAATTAGGAATCAATAAAAGAATTATTGTAATTGTATATGAAGTAGAAGAAGGAACATTTGAAAACTATGTATTCATTAATCCTAAAATTGTCAGTCATTCTAGCGAAATGATCGCTGCAGAAGCTGGTGAAGGATGTTTAAGTGTAAATAGAGAAGTAGAAGGACATGTTGCTAGACACGCTAGAGTCACAGTAGAAGGATATGATGAAGATGGTAATCAAATCAGAGTTCGTGCTAGAGAAGATTTAGCCCTCGCTTTCCAACATGAAATTGATCATTTAGACGGAATTTTATTTTATGATCGAATCAACAAAAAACATCCATTTTATACAGAGCAAGAAATGAGGTTAATTTAATGAAAGCTACCTATAAATTGATTTTATTAATTATTATTGCTTGTACTGCTTCTATTTTAATCTATCACTTTGTAGATAAAGTTGAACCCGTAAAAGAAATAGAAGATATTTTAGTAACGCAAAATAAAAAGGAATTATCTTTTCTCTCTGATAGTTCTTCCTATACTGCAGAAAATCCTAAAATTGTTTTAAACCCTTATGACATTTCACCTTTAACTGCTCTTGTAATCTTTGAAACAAAAGATTTGACAGCTCCAACCATTACCGTTGTTGGGAAAGATGAAAAAACAACTATTACAAATACTTTTACTCCTTCTAAAAAACATTTTCTACCAATTTATGGATTATATCCAGACACCAAGAATGAAGTTTTATTAACAGTAAATGGCGTTACTACCAAATTATTCATTCAAACAGAAAAACTTCCAAATGATTTTGTACTTCCTAGTAAAGTAGAAAAAACTGGTGAAATAAGTAATGAGTTTTACTTCTTTACTCCATCTTCTAAAGGATATACAGCTGCATATGACAATAATGGAGATGTTAGATGGTATTTGACAGAAAACTTTATTTGGGATATTCAAAAACTACAAAATGGGCATTTACTACTTAGTAGCAACCGTCTTATTAACCCACCATATTATATGACAGGTTTAATGGAAATGGATTTACTTGGAAAAATATACTTTGAATATACACTTCCTGGAGGATATCATCATGATGTCTATGAAATGGAAGATGGAAACTTTTTAGTTGCTACCGACAATTTCCAAGATGGCACTGTAGAAGATACCATTGTTGAAATCGATAGAACAACTGGTGAAATTATCAAAAATATTGATTTAAAAGAAATTATTCCTTCTAATGAAGGACACAATTTATATACAACTGAATATGATTGGTTTCACAATAATTCTGTTTGGTATGACAAAAAAACAAATTCGATTACGCTTTCAGGAAGACATCAAGATATTGTTGTGAATATCGACTATGATTCCTTAGAAATCAACTGGATTTTAGGAGACCCTACTAATTGGAGTAAAGAATTTCAAAAATATTTTTTAACTCCTGTTGGAGATCACTTTGAATATCAATACGCACAACATGCTGCCAAAATACTTCCAAACGGAGATTTATTCTTATTTGATAATGGAAATAATCGTTCTAAAACAGAAGAAAAAGTGAGTGCTGATAACAATTACAGTAGAGGCGTTATTTATCGTATTCAAAATAAAACTGTAGAACAAATTTGGCAATATGGGAAAGAAGAAGGAAGTAATTTCTACTCTCCTTATATTTCAGATGTCGATTATTTAGAAAATAATCACTATATAATTCTATCTGGAGGGCATTCTACTGTAAACGGAAAAGTAAATAATGATCCAGCTGGATTTGCCAATGTCGACAGTTTAAATAGTATCCTTGTTGAAACTAAAAATGATAAACAAATATTAAAAATGGAATTTCCTACTAATTTTTATAGAACTGAAAAAATGAATTTATATGAAAATGATCGATATTTTGCAGGATTAGGTTCTAGATTAGGATCTATGGGAGAAACCGAAGCAGCCTCTAAAAACCCATTTATTTTATGGAATAAAGAAGATGACAGAATATTTGAAAAATACAATTTGAAAATTTATAAAGAAGCAGATCGATTAGTCGTTTCTGGAACCTTTAAAAAAGAAGATCATGTTCAAATTGTCTTAGATAGTCTTTTTAAAAATAAAACGTATAATATGATTATTTCTAAAAAACCCTATACTGCAATGTGTGTTGATATCTTTAATGAAGAAGAAAATAAAAATGGAATTAATGTGACTAAATATATTAATGATATTGGTTTAAAAGGAAAATATTATATTTATATAAAAATCAATGGCACTGTTTATGATATTAATCAATATGTTGAATATTAAAGCTTCCTAGGAAGCTTTTTATAATGCTATTTTTACTAAAATTACATCCTCTCCTATCTTTTCTATTTGTGACCATTTAATTCCAATTTCACCATTATTAGAAAACATTGAAACAAAAAATTTCGATTTTTCAACAATTAATTCTGCCATTTTACCTTCAGAGTCAATCGAAACATCAATAATGTTTCCAACCTTTTTTCCATCTATTAAATTAATTACATCTTTATTTTGTAAATCGGATAAACGCATAATACCACCTAGTTCTATTTTATGTCTTCAAAATGTCTATATTCTGTTTAAAAAATTAAAACTTTCTTCATAATAGCATTGAAAGGAGAATTTTATGGCACGTCATAAAGTAGACATTTGTGGCGTGAATACTGCGAATATTAATGTATTAAGCAATGAAGAACAAATAGAACTTTTAAAAAAATTTAAAGATGGTGATATTTTTGCAAAAGATGAATTAGTAAAAGGAAACTTAAAACTAGTATTGTCAATTTTGCGAAAATTTAGTAACCGAGTAGATAATATGGATGATCTATTTCAAGTAGGCTGTATTGGTCTTATTAAAGCAATTGAGAACTTTGACTTATCCCATGAAGTGAGATTTTCTACCTATGCAGTTCCTATGATTTTAGGTGAAATTAAGCGTTATTTAAGAGATAACAATAGTGTCAGAATTGCTAGAAGTATTAAAGATACCGCCTATAAAGCAAATAAAATAAAAGAAGAATTAACCAATGAACTTGGAAAAGAACCTAGTATCCATATGATTGCAACAAAATTAAATCTAAGTGACTTCGAAGTTGGAAATGCTTTAGATTCTATGAAAGATACCATCAGTATGTCTGAACCAATTTATAGTGATGGTGGGGATACCATTTATTTAGAAGATCAATTAAAAGATAAAAAAAATGAAGATTTCGATTTACACGTAGAATTAAAAGATGCAATCAATAAGTTGAAAGACAAAGAACAATTTATCATAAAAGAACGCTATTTAATTGGAAAAACGCAAATGGAATTAGCTAATGAAATTGGGATTTCACAAGCTCAAATTTCACGTTTAGAAAAAAGCGGATTAGAAAATATAAAAAAAATGATGCAATAAAAACAATACAAAAAGTATTGTTTTTTAGTATCCCCTATTATAATCAATATTAAAATAAATCTCTGCTGAAGTCATTCCATATTTACCTATAATCGTCAAATTATATTCAGCACCATCTTCTATATACTTCGTAATATCTTCGATAAATGGGCCATCGTAAATAGTAAAAACTTCCCAGTATTCATCTTTAAATTCTGTAGCTGGAATATAAATTCTTTTTTCAATTTTTAAAGTATAGACAGTATCTTGATTTTTCTCTTTTATATAGTTTTCTTTAGATTTACAGGCAATTCTTTTTTCTAATTTTTCATCATAACAACTATAAGAATTAATATTTAAAATATAGCGTTCTTCTTTTTCTATTTTAAAAGTTTGTTCCAATTCTCCATCATACCTATTTGAAGCTATACTATTAAAATAAATTGCCCACGGAATCAGTGGAATTCTATTTTCTTCTCTTGCTGGCACTGTCACTGTTTTATCATTAAACATAACTTTATAAAAACGATTTTTTTCATAACCAAATGGATTATAAAGTTCAATCGTTCCTATAAAAATCCGAAATAAAAAAATAACGATTATTACTATTACAACAATTAAAATAGGCGCTTTGATAAAGTTTTTCATATTTTCTTTTTTGGCTTCTTCTCTTGCAATATTAAATTCCTTTAATGCTTCTGTTTGTTCTTCTTTTGTAAAACCTTTAAATACATCTTTTTTCATAAACTTTCTCTCTTCTAAAAAAGTAATACTTGAATGTATTACTTAAACTCCCACTGACATGGTCTCAGGAAGCGTTGAACCTCCATCAATTACAATTCCTTGACCTGTAATATAAGAAGATTCTGAGCTTGCTAAAAAGGCTGCTAATTCTCCTAACTCTTCAATTGTTCCAAGTCTTTTCATCGGAATTCCAGCTGCGATTCCATCTATTACTGACTCTGGATTTTCTTTATTAGTTTCTTCCGCAATCCCATCTACCATAGGCGTTTTAATATATCCTGGCATAATTGCATTTACTCGAATATTATCTGTTACTAACTCTGCTGCTAGCGATTTCGTAAAGCCAATTAAAGCTGCTTTTGTTGTTGCATATGCAACTTCTCCTGGATCAGCTACCATAGGTCCTGTTACACTTGATAAA
Source organism: uncultured Bacilli bacterium (assembly GCA_949505625.1). Classification (GTDB taxonomy): domain Bacteria; phylum Bacillota_I; class Bacilli_A; order RF39; family UBA660; genus MGBC102946. The sequence continues at coordinate 34,496 of CATBQD010000014.1, read as the reverse complement.
TTAATGATAGAGCCTCCTGCCTCTTTCATATAAGGAAGAGCTGACTTTGTTACATTCCAAGTTCCTTTAATATTAATATCAAAATGAAAATCCCTTGTTTTATCATCCATATCTTCAAATCTAGATAATTTTGCAACTCCAGCATTATTTACTAAAATGTCAATATTTCCAAACTTCTTTCCAATCGCTGACATACAAGCATCAACCATTTTAGCATCTCTAATATCTACTTGAAAACCTGCTACTATATTTTCTGGATTCTTTAATTTTTGTAAAGATTCCTTTAATTTATCAGAATAATCTAGTACAATTACCTTAGCACCATATTTCAAAAATACTTCAGCTATTCCATATCCATTTCCCATAGCGCCACCTGTAATCACTGCTACTTTTCCATCTAACTTCTTCATCATACCCCGTCCTATCCTAGTACTATCTTTATCTATTATAACACATTTCTAATAAAAAGAATAGCGAAGTTCTCTTTCTAAGAAAGAATTAAGAAAAATAGATTCATAACTACAAAATATAGTAGATAAAAACCTCAACACATCATTTAGGGATTTTATATTTTATTTAAATTTTGCAATTTTCGAATTACTTTTTTTTCAATTCTTGAAATATAAGATTGGCTAATTCCAAGAACATCCGCCACATCCTTTTGTGTCATCTCTGTCCTATTATAAAGTCCATACCTTAAAATCATAATCTTTTGATCACGTTCATTTAATTTTTTTATTTCATTATAAAGTAATGACTTCTCAGTTTCATTTTCCAGTCCCTTTGTTACAATATCTGATTCTGTTCCCAAAATATCCTCCAGTCTTAGTTCATTTCCTTCGGCATCATAACTAAGACTATCCTCAAGACTTACTTCCCCTCTTCTTTTTTTATTTTTCCTTAGAAACATTAAAATTTCATTATCAATGCATCTAGAAGAATAAGTTGCCAATTTAATATTTTTATCAGGTTTATAAGTACTAACCCCCTTAATTAAACCAATTGTTCCAATGCTTACCAAATCCTCCAAATCAACTCCTGTATTTTCATATTTTTTAGCTAAAAACACAACCAAACGTAAATTATGTTCAATCAATTTACTTTTTGCTATTTCATCACCTTCTAAACTTTTTTCTATATATAAAGCTTCATCCTCTCTTGAAAGCGGTTCAGGTAACTTATCAGTACTTCCTACAAAAAATAAATTGTGATTAACAATGAAAAACTTTTTAATAAATTCTAATATTTTTCTAAACATATGATTCCTCCATTACTTTTGTATGTAATAAAACATCAATTCCATCAATTGTTATATTTTCTTTCATAATACCAAGTAATATATTTTTCCGTTTTCCAATCCCTTTAATCTCAATCTCTGGAATTCGAATACATTCTAGTAAAGTTGTTCCACTTGCAGTACTAATTGGAACCAAAATCATTTTAAATTCATTAATATCATAAATAAATTTTCTATGATCAATCAAAATAATAGGATTATGATGATATGGCTCCACTAAGTGATTTCCATTATCTAAAAATCCATTACAATGTAAAACACGATTATTTCCAAAATTTAAATTTACTTGATAATAATTTGAATAATTATTTTTTAAATAAATTCCTTGCTTTACATAAATGAATAAAATGATTGGTGAAAAAACTAATAAAACAATATAATTAATACTTAATCCGTTATGGTAAAATATGATTCCTTCTTGCTTATATGAAAATTCTACATTTAAATAATATAAAAATCCTCCTAATATCATACTTGCACTATATAAATAAAATAAATTCTTACATGTATATCTTATATCACGATAACCAAACGATAAAATTACCATAACAATACTAATGATTATTTTCAGTAAAAAAAGCTCCAAACTATTGATTTTTAAAAATAAAAATAAAATGCTAAGACCACCAAAAAAAGCACCTTTTAATAATTGATTAATAGAAACATTTCTTCTTAAAATAATAGATACTCCCATTAATAGAAAAAAATCAAAGAGAAAATTCAAAATCATAATTAAATCCAAATAGATTTTCATGATATCACCAAAGATACTTTATCATGAGACTTTTATAAATTATGTCGTTTTATTTTTAAGTTCATCAATTTCTTTTTGCATTGCTTTAATTGTTTCTTCAAATAAACAAATTAAATCTTGATTAGAAGGTGAACTTGATGTATCATTCGCTTTTAAAATAGCAATTCTAGCAGCATTGGTACATAATACTTGTCCTACTAACATCAACCAATTACCTAAATCATTTTGTTGTTTTGCATTTAAGTTTGGTATAATTAAAAGTCCCACTACAACAGCACTAATCGTAAAAGTACTTGCTTGTTCATTTAAATTTTCATTCATTTTGTTTCTCCAATATAGTAAATGCGAAAATAAAATATTTATTCAAAAAAAAGATGTCATTTTTGACATCCTAGAAACCCCTTTTTCTTAGGAAAGCTGGAATAATTGTATCATCTTCATTTCCTGAATCTGATTCCGCTTCCGTCTTTTTTGTTTCTTCTCTTCTACTCGGTGCATTATAAGATTGATATAATGGTTCTGTTTTATCTTCAAATCCTGTTGCAATAACAGTTACAATAATTTCATCATTTAGATTTTCATTAATAACTGCTCCAAAAATTGTATTAATATCTGTATTGGCTGAAGAACGAATAACTTCTGCTGCTTCTTCTACTTCAAAAAGCGTTAAATTAGAACCACCAGTTACATTGATAATAGCATCTGTAGCACCACTAATGCTAGTTTCTAAAAGTGGACTTGATACTGCTTGTCTAGCAGCCTCTGTTGCTCTATCTTCTCCTACACCCATTCCAATTCCAATAAGTGCATTCCCACGTTTTTCCATAACAGCTTTTACATCTGCAAAGTCTAAATTAATTAAACCTGCTACTGCAATCAAGTCTGAAATAGATTGAACACCTCTTCTAAGTACATTATCTACTTCTTTAAATGAATCTAAAAGTGGAGTTGTTTTATCAATAATTTCTCTTAATCTGTCATTTGGAATTACAATCAATGTGTCAACATTTTTCTTTAATTCTTCTAACCCTGCCAAAGCTTGAGTCATTCTCTTTTTTCCCTCAAATGAGAATGGTTTTGTAACAATACCAACAGTTAAAGCTCCCATTCCTTGTGCAATATTAGCGATTACTGGAGCAGCGCCTGTTCCAGTTCCTCCACCCATACCACAAGTAACAAATACCATGTCAGCACCTTTTAAAGCTTCTTCAATATCTGTTTTTGATTCTAATGCAGCTTCTTTTCCAATTTGAGGATTTGCTCCAGCACCTAGTCCATTGGTAAGTTCTGCACCAATTTGTATTTTAACAGGTGCTTGTGAAGTATTTAATACTTGTAAATCTGTATTAGCTACAATAAATTCAACTCCCTTAACACCAGACTCTATCATTCTGTTAACGGCATTACAACCACCGCCACCACAACCAATTACTTTTATTTTCGCTAATTGATCCATTTCTAATCCAAACATATATATCCTCCCTTATTCGCCAAAAAAGTATCCAAATACTTTACCTAACATTGTATCGTTTGAAATATTAATTACATTTCTTTTTAATGATGATAACGCTTCCATATCATTATTATTAATCATAGTAAAATCTTGTCCTTTTAATTTCTGTTTATGAATAAAATAAACAATATTTCCAACTGCTGAAGAATACTTATTATTCCGTATTCCAACAACTTTTACATTTCCTACTATTGCATTCTTTCCTAATATTTCAGAAACAATATAATCAAAACTAGAACTACTACTTACTCCTCCAGTAACAATAATATATTCGATTGGTTTTTCTGCTAGGATACTAATTTCCTTTCTTGCTAGAGTTAGGATTTCTTCTATTCTGGACATTATAATTTCAGATGCCTCTAGCTGTTTAATCGTTATTTTTTCTCCATTTGTGTTTATCACTTCATACCCTTCATTTGGGCTAGCATATTTCTTATGAGCAAGTGCAAATTTTTCTTTTATTTTAATAGCATCTTTTGGATTTATTTTATACATATAGGCTAAATCATTATCAATACTTTTACCGCCTAGTCCAATCACTGAATTCTTCACAATAATACCTTTATTATAAAGAGAAACAGAAGTGGTTTCTGCGCCAATATTAATAATTGCTCCCACCAAGTCACTATTTTCTTTATTCTTAAATGCATAAGCATCCCCAATGCTATTTAAAGAAATATCTACAACTTCTACTCCACTTCCTTCCAGTAAACTCACTACTGAATAAATATTTTTTTTAGGAGTTGTAACCATAATTGCTCTAGTACCTAACATAGCTCCAGTTAATCCTTTCGGTTCTTTTATCCCGCTCTGATTATCAATTGTAAAATCAATTGGGAGCACTGTTACCATCTCTTTATTTGGATTTAACTTTGACTGAATCGCACTTTCTAATACATTGATAACATCCTCTCCAGTAACAACAGAATTTTCTCCAGAAATTCTAGTTTCTCCTTTTATCATTGTAAATTCTGCAAAATAACTTGGAATTGTTGCAATCACTTGTTTAATACGAATACCAAGCATATCTTCAATCTCATTAAATGCCTGCTTAATTGACATAGAAGCTTCTTCTACATCTGTAATTAACCCTTTTTTTATTCCTTTTGATTTAACAGAAGATGCTGCTAATAAATTTAATTTATTTTTATACAACTCACAAACAATGAGCTTGATTGTATCTGAACCAATATCAATACTTGTATAAATATGTTTCACATGATCATCTCCTACAATCTAATAACAATTATACTATATATTTTGAAAAAGTAAAAGAGATATAACAAAAAAAGTGATAAAAAGAAAGCTTTTTTCAATCACTTTTTTAAGTTTGTCTATTTAGAAACTAAGAAATTCGCACGATACACTTTTTTCTTCATAAGACCATTATTTGCTTTTGAATCGCAAGTCACAATAACACTTCCAGATTGCTCACTAAAGTCACTTAATGTCGAAATCATATTTAGGCGACGAGCATCATCCAACGCACCCCAGCCAATTCCATCTAATAATAATGGTTCGCCTTTCGTTTTGGCACTTAAAATTGAAGCTAAATAAAGAAGTCTTGTTTCTGTATAAGAAAGAAAACTTGGTTCTTCAGGAATTCCATTTTCTTGAAACATAGACCATAATTTTTGATAGTAATAGGAAAGTCTCTTTTGATCCGCATTTTGAATACTTTTCATATATGCTTCATATTCTGGTCGTCCAATATTAACAATAGGAGACTTCATTACATCTGATAACTCTCTTAAAAATTCCAAACTACTTTTAGTTTCTGAATCTGAAACAATATTAAAATTGCGAAGTTTATATTTTTCTGATCCTACTGTAATAACAGAAGTAATTTCTTTTTTTTGGCATTCTAATAATATTTTAGAAAATTCTGAAGCCTTTAAAAATAATTTTCTCATATAATTAAAATTTTCTTTTATTTCCCACATATCATTTGTAAATAGCATTTCATCAGGTAAAATAAAAACCAAGTTTAAATTATATTGGAGTGTCCCTTTTTCTTTCATATAAATAGGCATCAAAACGTCAAGTGAAAAATCTTCAAATCCTCTTTCAGTTAATATTCCAGCATGTAATACGTTTTCTCTTGTTTGTTCTTCTGTTAAATCAATCACATAAAAATGTGCCTTTTCTTGATGAGCGAATACTTGTGTATATTTAGCATATGGTATTCTTTGGCCCTTGATGCGAAAGATAGAACTTTGCTTAATCATAATAAAACCTCTTTTCATTAAAACAGCCATTATAATACCAAAAAAAAGAAAAAGTTTCAAGTTTACCCTTCTAAAATCTCGAAAGAATTGCCAGCATCTAATTTCAAAATTCCCTTTTTTCCAATCAATTCCTCTTTACTAATAATTTCAACATAACGATTGATTAAGGAAAACCTCGTCAAGGTCAAATACACATAATTTCCATCACTCATAGAAAGAAGAAACCTACTATCATCCACTTCATTAGGATCATATTTAATTTCTGAAATTCTTCCTAAGACATCCTTAGATATTTCACTCATTCCTTTAAAAAATTGTTCATACTTAGTATTTGGAATATAATTAATAACAAATGGCACCTCAAATTTTGCAGTTACCTCTTTTCCATCCAATAAAATCGTTTTATTATTCGGTTGGTAATAAAAAAGTGGATAATTTTCTTCTACTGTAATAACAACTTTTCCTGACCATGTTTTTTTAACTCCTGCGGTCTTAATATATGTATTTTGTTCTAATCGCCTTTTTATTTTTGAAGTAGAGTTTTGAAAATTGGATGGATAGTTATCTAAATGCGCCAAATCAATAATTTCTTGATCTTTTAAAAAGAAATTATTTTGTATTATAATATTTTTAATTGGAACTTGATAGCAAAAAGACAAAAAAAGGAAAAATAGAATAAAAATTAAAAGAACAAGAAAAATTCTTCCATATCGAATTTTCACTTTCTTTTTTGGTTCTATATTTTTCTTAGGCACAACATTTGATCTGTATGAAACTTGTTTTTTTACCACTTTTCCTTTTTTCTTTTTCACAAAATCACCTTTTTATTCTACGAATTCTTGTTCTACTTTTAGTTCAATTCCTGTTCTTTCTTTTACTTTCTCTATAATTTCTCCAATCAAATTTTTAATGTCTTTCCCTGTTGCATTCCCTTTATTAATAATAAAATTAGCATGTTTTTTACTTACTTCTGCTCCACCTATTTTTTTCCCTTTATAACCAATTAATTCAACTAATCTTCCCGCGAAATCTCCATCCGGATTGCGAAATACGCTTCCTGCACTCGGATATTCTAATGGTTGCGTTTCCAGTCTTCTTTTCTTTCGTTCTTTTATAAGTTCCATGATCTCTTCTTGATTGCCATGTATTAAATCTATTTTAGCCTCTAAGCAAATATAATTTGGATGAGTCTGTAAAAAAGAAGTACGATAATGAAACTCTAATTCTTTATTTGTTAACTCTTTTATTTCTAATTCTGGAGTTAACACAGTAACAGATTTTACAATATATCCCATATCACTTTTATAAGCGCCTGCATTCATAAATACTGCTCCACCAACAGTACCTGGAATACCAGTTGCAAATTCCAATCCAGATAATCCCATCCTAGAAACCTTTAAAGCAAGCTTCATTATAGAATAACCTGCACCTACTACAATATGAGTATCCTCTATATTTAGATGATTTAACTCCTCTAATTTTATTAGAATTCCATCATAGTGATTATCAAAAATCAAATTGGATCCATTTCCAATAATTTTATATTTTGCATTTTGCTTCTTTAAAAATCGCAATATTGTTTTTAAATCATCAATAGAAGTTGGAAAAATAATTGCATCTGCAATTCCATCCATCTGATATGTTGTATATTCTTTTAAATTACAGTCTTTAATCACTCTTCCACAATTTAATTTTTCTAACTCTTTTATAATGTTCATATTTACTTCCTATCTATCAATTCTTGGATACATGCAACAATTTTAGTTGCACTATCAGGAATATCCAATTTTCGTAATTCTTCCTCCATCTTTTTTTGCTTTTTGTCATCAAAAAGAATAGAGTCAATTGTTTTCAATAAAATATCACCCTTTAAATCTTTTTCTTCTAATAAGATGGCTGCGCCTTTTTTAGTAAGTGCAATTGCATTCTTATATTGATGATTGTTTGGAACATAAGGGCTTGGAATCAAGATCGAAGGAACATGAAGTGCTATTAACTCGCTCAATGTAGAAGCTCCTGCCCTTGTCACCATTAAATCCGTATTTTTCATAATCCTAGTCATATTTTCAATATAGGGAACAACCTTCACGTTTTTTGGAAATCTCTCTTTTGAGACATCCGCATAATCCTTTTTTCCTGTCACAAATAACACTTCATATTCTTTATTTTTAAATTGATTTAGAGTCTCTACTAAAAATTCATTTATAGTCGTTGCTCCCAAAGATCCCATTACAATTAAAACAAGCTTTTTTCCCTTTTCAAGTCCAAATTCTTTTTTATTCATTGGAGCTTTTTTAATAGCATCTTCACCACAAGGATTCCCAGTAAAAATCGTTTTTTCTTTTGGGAATGCTTCTAATGAATCTGGGAATGATACTGCAATTTTATCTGCATATTTACTTAAAAATAGATTAGAAGCTCCCGGAATACTATTTTGTTCATGAATAAGCGTTTTTATTTTTAATTTATGAGCTGCATAAATAACTGGAGCTGTTACATATCCTCCAACTCCAATTACAATATCAGGTTTGAACTCCTTTAAAATTTGTTTAGATTTTTTAATTGCTTTTAAGAAATAATAAATTGTTTTCCCATTTTTGAAAAATTTTTTTCTATAAAAACCATAAATTTCCAATTGTTTAAAAGGGATGTTATGTGCTGGAACAATTGAATTTTCCATTCTATCATGAGTTCCAATATATAAAAATTCACTATTTGGTTCTTTTTCTTTTATTTTATTGATAATAGCTAATGCTGGATAAATATGACCACCTGTACCACCTGCACTTATGACAACTCTCATATTATCACACCCTTCAAAATTCATTATATCATATTCTATTCATTTTCTGAATAGTTTATGAGAAGAAAAAAAATAGGAAATTCCTACTTTTAACTTTCTATTGCAGTATGATTAAAACTACATTTTCCAACTGGTAATGGAACATGCTCATTTGTACCACTATCTTCTACTACTTCATAAATGTATTGATTAGAACCAGATTTTATTCTAATAATCATATCATTTGGAAACTGTATTCCAGTAATTGGATTTTCAATAGAAGTTTCCAAGATGCCCTCAGCTTTTAAACAGCCTAATGTAATACTTGTATTAATATTTCCATCTGGAATTTCCAAAATGTGTTTTGTCATCCAATCTCCTGCTGCTTTTTTTATATTTTCTATTTGAACTTTATATAAATTTTGTTTCCCTTTTGCAACATTTCTAGAAATCATTGGAATTGCTAATAACGCTACAATAGCTAATATAGTAATAACCCCTAAAAGTTCTGCTAGTGTAAATCCTCTTTGTTTCATTTAGACACCCTCTACTCTATATATAATCATATAGTTTTTTTTATATTTAGTCAAGATTATTTATAGAATTTTTTTGTTATAAAAATAAGAAAAGAACTAAATGTTCTCTTCTCTAATTGCATCTAAAATATTTTCTTTCTTCATTTTCTTTGTTGCATACATCATTGTTAAAAAGATAATAACAAAGACAGCTAAAATAGCGATTCCAATACTCTTCCAAGGAATTAATATATCCCCTAAACTATTAACATTTGTCATAACCGTATGAATCCATAAAATGACCAAGAATGAGAATGGAATTCCATACAGTAAAGATTTCATTCCAAAGAAGAAACTTTCAAAATATAAGATTTTATTAAATCCATGTGGTGTAAGTCCCATACTACGTAACATAGCAAATTCTTTTCTCCTTAACTGAATGCTAGTATTAATGGTATTAAAGACACTAGTAACTCCAATTAAAGTAACAAGAGTAATAAATCCATACAATAATAGTCCAATAACAATATATAAATTTTTCATTTGTTTCATTTCTTTTGGAAAATTAAAATAACTAATTGACCACTTATTCGTTAAAGAATCTTTATAATCAGTAATGTATTTGTCTACCTTTTTATATTTTGGAGCTTTTAAATACACAGCAACTTGGTCATTATCAGGAATCAATTCTTCAAACATTGTATTTGAGACAACAATGACAATCCTTACCTCTGTTGTGTAATCATTTACTGCATATGGCATTTTTTCAGTAATATAAATATTGTCTAAAACTTTATTACATTCTAAATTAAATTCTTCGCCATCCATTACATCACACATATTAAATTTGTAATCCTTCTTCGAATCTTTCAATATCGTAGAATGATATACTTTTCTATTATTATTTGTATAAGTCACAAACCTAGTTTTATTAATTAAAATTGGTTGTTCTTGAGTAAGTCCCAATTCTTTTAAATAACTTTTATAATTCTCACTATCTAATGAAAGAATAGTAATAGGAATCTCCTCTTCTGCTTCTCTAAAATATGACATTAAATCAGAATTATACAATTCTTCTCGTTTATAAGAATTGGTATATTTCATTCCTTCTTTTATAAAAATGCCTTTTTCTACTCCTTCATAATTTTGAACAGTATCAATAAAGTTTTGATATGTTGAAGGGTCTCTTACAATTAACTGAATATCATAATCTGGAATACTTAATGTATCAGAGGAAGTTTTCATTCCATATTCTACAAAGGTTGAAAAAGAAATAAATAAAACAATACTGATAAAAAGAGATACAATTGTAATTCGATATTTTTTCTTATTTCGCTTGATATTCTTTAAAGCAATATCTCCTTCTATTCCAAATAAGGTATGTACCCATTTTCCTGTTTTTAACTTTTTATTTTTTATTTTAATATCATCATTTAATCTAATTGCTTCTATTGGCGTTATTTTACTCGCTTTATGAGCAGGTATATAAGCTGATATTAAAATCGTTACAATCATAAATAAAATTGGAACAATTAAAAAGATTGGATAAGCAGTTAATACAAGATTTGTTCCAAATAAATTAGGGACTAAATAATTGATAATTGCTACTACAATTCCAATTCCAATAAAGCTTCCTAAAATGCCCAATGGAATTCCAATGAAACCTACAATGATTGCTTCAAAGAAAACAGTTCTTCTAAGTTGTTTTTTCGTTGCTCCTATACTAGAAAATAATCCAAATTGTTTTTTTCGTTCCATAACAGAAATTGCAAATGAATTATAAATTACAACAATACAACCAATTGATACTAATGTTAGCATGATTATCATAACATTAACAAGAGCTTGCATAATATTGTTATATCTACTTGCTCCATATAAGGCCAACAAAGAATTATTATATTGTACCTCAGCACCTTCCTCATCCATGCCCATATTTTTTACTAAAGATTTCATATCTTGATAAGCACGAGAAGGTTTTTTGAAATTTAAATAGACATTAACATTTTGGTCTTTTAAATCGATTTTTGTTAAGAATGTATAACCTGCTGCATTATATTCTTCAAATACAGGCTTTTCTATAATTCCCACAACTTTATAAGTTTTTTCTTCTTTGATTACTAATATATCAGGCTCTTCTTCATAATAGGCTTCATTTTTATAATATTCTGTATCTTCAAATTTTCTAGGTCCAATCTTTAAAGTAATTTCATCTCCTATTTGAAAAATCGCTCCATTTTCTGTTTCTAAATGACTTGGAATCACAATCTCAGAACTATTTTCTGGAAATCTGCCTTTTATTAATTTCATTTCCTTAAAATATTCATCTGATACAGCATTGATAAAAAAGTATCTTTTATTTCCTATTTTACTGTCCTTAAAATCACTAAATCCAATAGGGGATTCATAAAAATAACTTTTTATATGATGATTATTGGATAGTACTTCTAATTTCTTATTATCTACTCTATATAAAAGGGCATGATAATCTCCATTTTCTTCTTTTATTGTTCGAATTGTATTATCCTGAATCGTTGAGAATAATAGTCCAATTCCAACCATTAAAGCGGTTGATAAAATAATCCCAATAATAGTTACAATCGTTCTTTTTTTATTCATTTTTAAATGCTTAATAGTAAGTTCATTTAATATTTTCATTATTGCACCTTCTCATCACTGATAATTTTCCCATCATCAATGGTAATGATTCTATTTGCATTTAACGCCAAATTATAATCATGTGTAATCATAATAATGGTTTGTTTATATTTTTTATTTGATAATTTTAATAATTCTACTATTTCTTTGGATGCTTTGCTATCCAAATTTCCAGTTGGTTCATCTGCTAATAGTAGTGCTGGATGATTCATTAATGCCCTTCCTATTGATACCCTTTGTTGTTGTCCACCCGATAACTCATTTGGTAAGTGATTCACTCTATTTTGTAATCCTAATGTCTCTATCAATTCTTTTAAATAGCTCTCATCTACTTTTTTACTATCTAATAATATTGGTAACGTCATATTTTCTGTTACATTTAAAATTGGAATCAAATTGTAAAACTGATAAATTAAACCTACTTGTCTTCTTCTGAATATTGCCAAATTGGTTTCATTTAACTTATAGACATCCTCTCCATCTACATATACTTTTCCACTTGTTGGTCTATCTACACCACCTAAAATATGTAATAAAGTACTTTTCCCACTTCCACTTGAACCTACAATCGCTACAAATTCTCCTTTTTCTACGGAAAAACTTACATGGTCTAAAGCTTTTACTAATGTTTCTCCTTTTCCATATGTCTTACATAAATTCTCTACTTTCAATATTTCCATAGTAATCTTCCTTTCTTTCATTTTCCTTGATTGAACTTTTAAGTGTTAATTCTTCTTCTGCTTTCTCAAATAGCATAGCACTTTCTATAATTCCAATCAAGCCAAACACCAAAATGATTGGAATGATATAACAAGCAAATTCTTTCATGTCAATTCCTCCTTCACTGATACCATTCTATCTAATCATTATGACTTTACTGTGACTAAAATCATGACAGTTTCGTCACATTCCTGATTACTAAGAGATTTCATAAACAAAAAAGATAGAAAAATCTATCCTTCTTGTGAATTAAAAATCGCTTTTTCTCTTTCTATTTCTATTATAAATTCTTCTTCTGTTGGAATATGAAATTTATATGTAGAAGAAAAAATAGTCTTATTGTCTTTTGGAAGTGTATATTTTACCACTGTTTTATTTGCTGTTGTACCAAGCAAAATTCCAATTGTTGCATTTTCCTCGTCACTTTTTATTTCTCTATCATAATAATTAATATACATTTGCATTTGTCCTATTTCTTTATATCCCACTTTTCCAATTTTTAAATCAATAATCACAAAGCATTTCAAGATTCGATTATAGAATACTAAATCTGGATAAAAATGGTCCTCTTCTAATGTTAAACGTACTTGATTTCCAACATAACTAAATCCTTTCCCTAATTCTAATAAAAATTCTTTTAAATGCTTTAATATATTCTTTTCTAAATCTCTTTCTAGATAATCTGTATTTTCTTTTATATCTAAAAATTCTAATACAAAAGGGTCCTTTACAAAATCCCTTCCATCCTTTAAAACTTGCCCTTTTGAAGCTAACTCTCTTATCTTTTTCTTATCCTTTGCAACTAAGAGCCTTTCATAAAATAAAGAAGAAATTTGTCTTTGCAATTCTCTTACACTCCAATTAGATTGAATACTTTCAGCCAAATAAAACCCTCTTTTATTTTTCTCAGGAATTTTAATTAGTTCTAAATAATGCGACCAACTTAATTTGGAAGACACTGTCTTCCAAATTGGATATGTCAAATAAAATTTTCTCATAGTTCTTAAATTTCTACTTGAAAAGCCTTTTCCAAATTCAGATGTTAACTTTTTTGACAATATCTCCAAAATCATATCTCCATATGATGCTCTTTCATCACCGTTTTGAATTTTCATAATCATATATCCTATATTCCAATACAAATGTAACATCTCAGTATTAACAACACTATATACCTTATTTCTACAATTGATTACTAATTCTCTAATATCATCAAAAGCAGAATCAACTTGATTATTTAATTTTTCATTCATTTATTTTCCCTCCATAACTAATTTCTAAAGCGTTATGTGTTGGTACTTTAGATTTCTTTTATTACTAAAAGACTTCTCCTTTCCATTGGATTCTGCTCATACTTAAATTCCATTTATCACTCATATTTCCCCAAACTAGTGAGGACAAGCTTTTATATATTTCTATTATACTAGATACATTATTCAGAAACAAGAAAAAAGATAGAGAAATCTATCTAAATCATATTTTTATAAAATTTGATAAAAAATGTTGTTCCTTCTCCTTCTATAGAAGTTGCATATATCTCTCCATTTTGTTTTTCCATAACCTTTTTGGCCATATTTAATCCTACTCCAATAGACTCTTTATTGCTACTTCCTGTATAGAAGCGCTCAAATATATGAGGAAGCTCTTCTTTTTTGATACCAGTTCCTGTATCATGAATTGATACCTCTGTATAAAGTGGATTATCTATAATTTCAATAGTAATTTCTCCACCTTCATTTGTATGTTCATAAGCATTCTTTAAAACATTAACAAATACTTCTACTGTCCAATGAGCATCTAACAATACCATAATTTTCTTTTTTCTTTCAAAACGGACTTGAATTCCTTTTAACTCCATTGGAATTTGAAGTGGCTCTAAAGCTTCTTCTAGCACACTTACAACATTTGTTTGCTCTAAGTTTAATTTAACACTTCCACTATCCAAACGTGACATCTTTAATAACGTTGTTACAAGCCATTCAATCCGTTCTAATTGAATTCTATCTTTTTCTAAGAACTGTTGTTTTGTTTTAGGGTCAATATCATCTTTTGAAAGTAAATCATTGATAACATACATACTAGTTAATGGCGTTCTAATTTGATGAGAAATATCAGATAATATTTGTTCTAATTCTTTCTTATCCTGTAAAGATTGGTCTCTTCCTTCTTTTAATTTTACAGTTAGTTTATAAACATCATTTTTTAATGTACTGATGTTTCCTTCTTCATAATCTTTCACATCTAAATTATACTTTCCATTTAAAACTTGCCCCATGTACTCACTAAGCGAATTTAATTGACGATTTTGAACATATAAAAATCGCCAATAGAAAAAAGAAAGCAAAATAAAGATACTTGTAATAATTAAAAAAGTCATAATGATAATTTCTGTTTGTAAATTATGAAAATGTTCTAAATAATCTAAAGTTCCACTTTCATCCAATCCATACTTTTCTAAGATTGCTTTTCCCTCTTCAAAACTTCCTTGCCCAGATAAAATAGAAGTAATTACTTCATCTTCTAATTCTGGATGTTTCTTTAAAAGAGCGGATATCATATAACCATTACTTTTTACAAATTCCTTTTTATATTGATGGTCTATAAACTTATAAAAAAGAAAGCCTACAATTAAAGCAATTCCAAATAAAATCAGTTCTAAAAAAACAAGCTGTTTTGCATCTTTCCCTTTTAACATGAGCCACCAACTTTATATCCAACTCCTCTTACTGTCTCTATAATTTTAGGGTCATTTGGATTATCTTCTATTTTTTCTCTAATTCTTTTTACATAAACAGTTAGGGTATTATCATTTACATAGGCCTCATTGACATCCCAAATGTCGGCTAAAATTTTTTCTCTAGAAAACACCACATTTGGATTTAAAGCAAGAATTAATAATATTTTATATTCAAGAGCTGTCAACATTACATCAACACCATTTTTAAATACTTTGGCTTGTTTCATATCTATTTTAATATCTCGAATTGTAATAACAGAACTATTTTCCTTAGAATTACGTCTTAAAACATTTTTAATTCTAGAGACAAGCTCCCTTGCTTTGAATGGTTTGGTAATATAATCATCTGCTCCCATATCTAATCCTCTTACAATTGATATTTCCATATCATTCGCAGTTAAAAAAATAATTGGAATATCTTTTAATTGCTTTATTTTCTGAAATGTTTGATATCCATCTTCATCTGGCAAATTAATATCCAGTAATACAATATCAAATGAGTTTTGTTTGATTGAATCTATCGCCTCTTTTGAACAACTCGCTTCTTGAATATCAAAACTTTCTGCTTCTAAATAATATTTTAAACCTACACGTATTGTTTCTTCATCTTCTACAATCAAAATTTTTGCCATAATATCACCAAATACATTATACTATAACTTATCAAAAAGAAAGTGAATAAAAAGTAAGAAAAAACAAATTGTTTTAAATTTGTTTCACTTCATATTCTAATATTTCTCCTGTGTTAGCATCTACTTCATAATCATATTTTTTCCCTTGATATAAAAATTCAATTTCATAAACCAATCTTCCATCTTCCATATCCTGTTTTTCTTTTAGAAAAGAAATGTTAGATGCAGATAATGGAATATCAGCATGATTGAAAACAATCGTTTTGGCTTGTTCCAAGGAAACATTTGTATTTGTTTGTGATTTTATTTCCTTTTCCTCTTTTAAGATTTGTCCAGATAACCCAATTTCATATTCATATTTTGTATCTCTATAAATAAATTCGATTTCATAAATTTCCTCTTGCTTTTCTTTGGTAAATAATAAATCTGAGCTATTTTTATCTACTCCTGCTTTTTCTAATGCGATTTCTTTGGCTTTCTCTAATGAGATTGTTGGAGGATTAATATTCTGATTTTCTTTTTTTACCTCTTTTTTTAAAATCGTTCCTTGTTTCGCATCAATTTCATATTCATATTCTATTGTGTTTACTAATAATTCAACTTCATAAACATATTTTCCGTTTTCAAAATCTAGTTCTGTTTTTAAGAAAGTAACTTCTGACTTTTTCTTATTAACATCTTTTAAAACAATTTTTTCTACTTCATTGATAGCTAATTTTTTTACATCTTTTAATAGGAAAAACAATCCTACTATCAATACAAATAATAAAATGATTAAAGAAACTAACGCTATTTTTAAACCATGCTTCATAATATCACCAAATATATTATACTATAATTTATAAATAAAAAGTAAAAAAAGAGAATTTATCTCTTCATATCTAGATATAATTGCTTGGCTATTTTTTCATTCTCAATAATCTTTGTTTCACCAACAATCGTATTTCGAAATGGAAATTGAAAAGAAACGAGTTCTGCACGTGCTTGTTTTAATGCTTTTATTTGCTCATTTCTATCTTGAAATAAGATAATATGACAAGATGTCATTTTAGCCCCGTTTTCACTAATAATACATTTTAAATAACGAGACTTTATTTTTGCTTTCATCAATTTTGTTTTACTTGTATCTATTCCATGTTCTTTTAAAATAGATACTACTTCTGTTAATTTTTTATTGGCACGTTTTTTCTTGAAACTAGGAGTTAAAAAATTGAGACCCGTTTTAATAGGAGCCATTACTGCAACAAGCCAAAGATAAATTGTTGAATTTATAAAACTCCAAGTAAGGGGACATAAAATAAGAGCTTCAATTACTAATATTATGGTAAACAATTTTAAGTTCTTATAAAGAATATGGGCACCGTCTATTTTAATATTACTATTTTCAATCAACTCTTCTAGCTTATATTGTGTTAAATCCATATTGCTTATCTCCTATACATATTCATTAAAACAAGAAATTTTTCTGCTTCTGTTGAATCAGTAATTGTTTCTGTCCAATTTCCATCTATAACATCTTCACTCGTTGGTTTTCGAAATTCACGAACGACTTCTGAACGCAACTGTTTTAAGGCTCTCAACTTTTGAGTACGATCTTCAAATACTGCTACGTTTTCTATAATACAAACTTCTCCATAACTTTCTAGCACAAATCTGGGCATTTTCATTCCTAATCTTGCTTTTTTTAAAGAAAGTCTAGAAACGTCAATTCCCTCTTCTGATAAGTGCTTTGCCAAAGCTGTTAACTGTTCATTTGCTTGCCTTTTTGCTTTATGAAAAGCTATCACTTTTGAAGCACCGTAAATCGCACTACAACCTGCCATTGCAAGCCATCCACTCCAAGGAAGTGAAATTTGACAAACAAAATCACAGAATAAACTACTCGCACAAATCACACCTGTAAAAAATGCCAAACATTGCATCAATAATTTTTTTATACTTAACTTTCTTCTACTCATATCAATTACTTGATTAATATTAATGGAATTTAAATTCATAATATTCCTCCCTTTTTAATCATTTTATTTTTTATTAAAATAATACTTTAATTATAATCCAAGTCTTTTCCGTTCAGAATTTTCTAATTTACTATATTCTTCTAAGCTTATTTGTTCAACATTAGCAAGCCTCTTCACGGTTTCCATAAGCTCACGATACGTCTGAACTTGTACTGGTGTCATCCTTGCCATTACGCTTGAATCTAACTGCAATCTATGAACTTCACTAATCAATTCTTTTTTTTCATCATAGGAAGCCGTCTTCCACTTTTTTATCACGCCTCTTAAAAGATGTAATAATCTTTCTTGAGGAGTTAACTGATTTAATTCTTCTACCTTTGTTGCACGTTTGGCAGTACACAATTTAAGAGAATCCCATAATGCTTGTACTTCCTTACTTTCTTCACTAGATAATCTAAAATTTGGTACTAGTGAAACTAAAGAATTAAATCTCCCTACTTTTTCTACATAATCTGGACTATTTAATAACATAGTCGGATTTACCCGCATCATTTTTTCTATACTACGCAATAACATTAAAAACTCGTCTTTTTCACTTATATCATAATTTGCCATATTTATTCATATCCTTTCTTACTCACAATCAAAAATAAATGCTCTATAATCGTTTCATCTAAAACAGGATAAACTTTATTATTTTTAAGTTCAACAAAACGTAAATCTTCTCCTGTTGTAGGCTTCAACTTACTTATGTATAGATAACTTTTTTCTAAAAGCTCTATTTTATCAATAATATAATACTCATTATTATCTTCTAATTCAATAATTTTTCCTTTTTCAATCATTTTACTTTAATCCTCTAATTGTTTTATGTACTTTATAAACCACTCCACAGAAAGCTTCAGCAATGATGGATGCTAAAAATGAAATTGAAATTCCTTCAAATTTGTTTAACATATAATCTCTTCCATAAATAGTTTCAAATAGTTTAATTATCTGGTCATGTTGAAGAGCAGTTCGTTTTGAAATTGTCTTTCCGGCCAAATACATACTTTCTTCTATATCCATAAAATGGAATGTCATCAGATATATTGTAGTAGTTAAAATAGCAGTAGATATACCAAATGCTACTAGCATCGGAACAATACTTTTTTTCTCTTCTATGTTAGGTTCTCTAACATTTTTAATTTCCATTATTTCTGTCTCCCCAAAGATTCTATTTGTTTTTCTATAGCAGATAAGCCCTTTAATAATTCTCTACGTTGACTCTTTAATGCTTCTATTTGTTCTTCGGTTGTCATTCCTTTACAAGCTTGTTCTATAGTACCTACTTCTTCCGCTTTCTCTTCAGTAGTAATAGGCTCTGTATATTGAGTTCTTGCACTTTCTATTGGCATATGTATGATTCCATCCTGTAAAAACTCTTTTTCCATCTTTGATTCATCAGTCTTTACAAGCTTATAAGCCTGATATACATTCGCTCCAGGCATAAATAAATTATAGATTGTTTTAAATACATCTATTTTCTTTTTTCCAGAAATCACGTAACCTTTTTTTAATAAATTATCCCTAACGATACTCATTTTTGTAAAATCTGCTGCAATACTTGCTACAGTTGTAATTAAATAAATATTAAAAATCATTATAATATCCCCCTTTTTAAGTTCCTTTATTTTAGCACTTTTCCGATTTTTGTCAAATTAAAAAGGCTATTTGCCCGTTCTAATTTCCAATAATAATTGTTTTACCTTTTCTGAGTCTTCTATTACTTCTGTTTTTTGTGGGTCAATACTTTCACATTTTGCCTCTTTTACAGCATCACGAATGCAATCAGCGTAACTGTATGGTAAGCTTACTAATTCACTTCTAATTTGACGAAAAGCCTTTAATTCTTCCTTCGTATCTTTAAAAACAGTTGTATGAACCTGTTCAACTTCAAGCAATTTATCATTATAATTTTGAATAGAAAAAGTTACTGCCTTCTCAAGCTTTAATTTTGTTGTATGAATACCAGACTGCTCTAGCTTTCTAACTATCTTTGTTAATTTCCTAGAAGCATAGAAACGTCTTCTGGCATATTTCATCCATAAGCCAAATGGTTTTGCAAATGAAACTATAGCAACTCCAGCAAAAAAAGCTTTTGCAGGAGAAAAAATTGCGACTAAAGTTGCTATCCCACCAAATAAAATTGAAACTTTTCTTTGACGCTTTTCTAATTTTGTTGGCTGTATATTCTTCCAAGCGATTAATTTTTGTATATTATATTTATTTAAATTCATAAAATCACTCCATTCAAAGTACCATTATTCTAACACATATTTTTTTTAATTCAAATATTTTATTGCCAATTATGAAAATTTTTCATATAATGTAAATAAAGGTAACGATTCTGAAAGGAGTATATCTTACTTAGCGCCTGGACTATATTTAGTCGACGAGGATAACAGATTATCGAAAGATTCGGCGGGTACTGTTACGGAGAAGTGTATTCGTAAGAATGTTTGTAAAAAAACAAAATCAAGATTGTAACAAAGCAACATTCAAACACATTTTTTAATCATGGAAAGAAGGATTTTAATATGTGTGGAATAGTTGGATATCTAGGAAACAAAGAAAAAACGATATCCGTTTTAATCGAGGGCTTAAAAACTCTTGAATATAGAGGTTATGATTCAGCAGGAATTGCTTATCAAAAAGAAAATAAGATAAAAATAATAAAATCGGTCGGAAGATTACAAAATTTAGAACAAAAAATAAACTTAGAAGATTCTATTTTAGGAATCGGACATACAAGATGGGCTACTCATGGAAAACCGAGTACTACAAATTCTCATCCCCATCAAGTAGGCTCTATTACTCTTGTTCATAATGGTATCATCGAAAACTATATTGAACTAAAACAATCACTAGAAAAAATCGGCTATCACTTTCAAACAGAAACTGATACAGAAGTAGCGACTGCTTATATTGATTATTGTTACAAGCAAACAAAAGACATGATAAAAGCTCTTAAAAAGGCAAAAGAAAAATTAAAAGGTTCCTATGCCTTTGGAATTATCAATAGTGATGAACCAAATACTTTATATGCAATGAAAAAGGAAAGTCCACTAATTTTAGGAAGGTCTAAAGATGAATTATTTTTGGCATCTGACCCTATGGCAATTAGTTCTCATACAAAAGAAATTTGTTATCTAAAAGAAGGAAGCATTGCGAAACTTGAAAAAAATAAAATTACATTAATTGAAGATAAAGAAACAACTCCTACTTGGGTTACGCTAGATATAGAACAAACAAAGTGTAATAAAAATGGATATGAACATTATATGCTAAAAGAAATTCATGAACAACCAGATGTGATATATAATACTATCATGCCATATCTAGAAAATAATCTTGAAAATTTACATAAGATGCCTCATTTTAGTAAGTATCAAAAAATCCAAATCGTAGCTTGTGGAAGTGCCTACCATACTGGATTAGTTGGAAAATGGATGTTAGAAACATATGCTAACATTCCAGTAGAAGTAGAAATTGCTAGTGAATATCGATACAAAAAAGTGTTTTATGATAAAAAAACATTAGTAATTGTTGTATCTCAGTCAGGAGAAACAGCAGATACTTTGGCATCACTTCGAAAAGCTAACAAAGATGGTATTGATACCCTTGCTATAGTCAATGTTATTACAAGCACAATCGCAAGAGAAGCAAAATATGTTTTACCTGTAAAAGCAGGTATTGAAATCGCAGTTGCTACAACCAAAGCCTATTTAGCGCAATTAGCTTTATTTAGTTTAATTACTTTAAAACTAGCTTTAGAGAAAAATCAGGTCAATGAAGAAGAATTAGAGGAATTACTGGTTCATTATCAAAAGCTTCCTATCAAAATCAAAAAGATGCTAAAAGAATTAAACTTAAAAGAACTTGCTTCTAAAGTTTATAAAAATGAAGATATTTTTTTCTTAGGAAGAGGAATCGACTATGCAATTTGTACAGAAGCATCTTTAAAGTTAAAAGAAATATCTTATATTCATAGCGAATCCTATGCTGCAGGTGAATTAAAACATGGTACTATTTCTTTAATTAATAAAAAAACACCTGTACTATCTTTAGTTACAGATAAATATATAACTGAAAAAACAATCAGCAATATTAAGGAAGTAAAAGCAAGAGGTGCATATTCCATCGTAATAATAACACAACAATTAGATGAAGAAGCCGATTATTATGATGATAAAATTGTTATTCCAAATACCCATTTCTTACTTCAACCAATCTTAAATATTATTCCATTTCAATTGCTCGCTTATGAAATAGCAAAATTAAGAGGTTGCGATATTGATAAACCTAAAAATTTAGCAAAATCAGTAACTGTTGAATAGAATTCATTCAATAAAAAACTATTGTAAATTGATACAATAGTTCTTTTCTTATCTTTGTAATTTTTTAACATGAGCAAGTTCTACTTCTTCACTTGTAAATTTATCAATATAACCAAACATAGCATTGGCATCATCCACAATATCATATCCCCTAACGTTCATTTCACTCGGTTGACAAATAACGATATCATTCTCTTTTAGCTCAATCACTTTTCTAATGGTATAATCATCACAAGTAGCCCCATATCCATCAGTCCATGGATATGTAATATCTGGTGTCTGTTCCCTTAAACGAAATACAAGTCTTCTTAAAAACGACGGATGGCAAAACGGAAAATATAGTTTTTGTATATTTAATCTTTCTCCTGAACGTTTTAAATTGAATTTAGCATAATGAATTTGTCCACCTGATTTAGACATTGTAAATATATTAAGCCCAACTGTGAATCCCATATTTTCTAAAATGTCAACAAGACATAAAGTAATTGCACCACGGTTATATATTTCATTTGTAGAAACGTGACATAAAATGGCAGAATTATAATATATATCAATATGTCTTCTTTTCGGATTCTGCTTATTTAACATAGAAAGAGGATTTCCCTCTAAATATGCTTTTACATCAGGTGCATATCCAACATAAAAATTATATTGCTTGCTTCTTTTTCTAGACAATTTAATGTATTTTTCTAATGTAGATTTTAGTTCAATTAACTTTTCAAAATTTTCATGATATCCATATTTACAAAGTTCTTTTGCTTCTTCTAATGACCTTGTCTTACAAAACTCATAGTCATCACACATGCTCGATAAATTTCCATTTCCCCAAATTCTTGAATTAGTAGGAGTATTATCTAAATATTCTATAAACTCAGTTAAAGAACCAAATGTATACTCCATAATATTCAAATTATCCTTTTTATAATACTGATACATGTTATCTACTAAGCCTCAATTGTTTTATTCCTTCATAAAACTTATTATCAGAACTAACATCCCTCATATTTCCAATAATTACATTAACATCATCTTGTCCTAAATTTTTAACAACATTCGATGTCAAAATATAGGGAACTGGAATACCATTAATCTCTTTTTTATAGACCTTGCCAATTCCTCTAGTAGAAACAATATGTGGAATTTTTGATTGATATACTGCATTTCTAAAAGCCCACATAAACTGTAAAATTTCATCATTAGGGTATAATGCCTGTTCTAATTTTTTATCATAATCAAAGAAAATGTTATCAAATCTATCTAAGGTAGCGCCATCCAAAGCATTTCTTCCAACATATTGTAAGTCTGCTCCTTTTCCCCAAGTGTTTGCAGCTGCTATAATTCTAAAATCTGGATGTCTATCAATTGTTTCATGAGGAAATGCCATATATCCATTGGCAAGAGCTGAATTAATTACAATAAGAGCCGATGGATCAGAATTATCTATTTCATCTAAAAAGAATACTCCACCATTTTTAAATGCCTTATAAAACTCTGTATCACGGTAATTTCCGCCTGCATCTATAAAACCAGTTAACTTGAATTCATTGGAAGCATTATTCGTATAATACATATGTAACCCCAGAGCATCCGCTACTTGTGATATTGCTACATTTTTACCACTTCCTGCTGGTCCTATCAACATGATTGGTTCATCCAATTGTACTTGAGAAAGTATTTGTTCAAACCTTTCATGATAAAAGCCTCCCTGCGTTTGTCCTAAAACGACATCATTTAATTTAATAACATGAGTAACTGGAACTGTCACCTGACTAGCATAATCACTCAATTTCTCATCAAATAATTCATTTAATTGTGTTGTAATTTCATGCTCTACACTATATTCTGCTATTGTTTCTTTAATAATTTGTAATATTTGTTTTTTGATTTCACCATCCAATTCATTAAAAACAAAATCACTAATCTTCTTCTTTGGGTCTTGTGATACCAAATAAGCTTCTACATTTTCTTCTATTTTAGTCCTAATTGACTGATTTGTAACAGAAACTAATAACGAGTTTAGCCCTTCAATTAAGAAATTAGCATTTTCTCTCGTATTTTTAATGAGTGAAGTATCTTCTTTTACTTCTCTTCCATCTAAGGTAAAAAGGACACCATTTTTCATATAGGTATTATTTTCCATTTCTTTCACTTCATCACAAAATTGTTTTAGCAATTCCTTATTATTAGAAAACATTACTTCATAATTATTTCTTGTATACCCATAATATAAATGTGTATATTCACCTCGAGGCTCTGTAACACCAGCAACAAAATCATCTGTGCTTCTATCCCAAATAGCCGAACAAAAATGCATATGTTCTTTTAACTTATCAAACATTTCTGTTTTGTATTCACTATACAGATAATTAGTAAGTCGTTGATATCGGTCTTCATCATTAATTCCATATTTTGAATAAGCTCTATTTGCATTTCTCAATTCTGATTGAACATACCCATTAACTGTTAAAATTCCACTATCCCCATTCCAATGTGGGTCCCTATCATCCACATAATTATCATAAACAATTTTAGCAAAAACTAAATTATTTCCAGTTTTTCTACTCACTGTATAATTGCTAGGGCAAACCCTTCTAAGAGCGCTAACAATATCATTTTGACTAATATCTGTCCCTTTATATGCAATAAACCATTTTCCTTCCTTTTCACTATATTCCATATTATATCCCCCTATCCTTCTCAAAGTAATATACTTTGAGAAATATAAAAAAAGTTTATAAAAACAAATACAAAAAGTGCTTAGCCTAAAATGGACTTTGTAACCGTTTGGTTTGACAAATTGGAAAAAAATGGTATTATATAACAGGTCAGAGAGAAAATCTCAAAGTATATTACTTTAAGATCATTTTATCTCTTTTTTATATAATCCAACAAAAAACAAATGTTTTAAAACATTTGTTTTTTCATTAAACTTCTTTATAAATTTCATCTAATAAAGAATATAAAATTCCTTTTGTAGGTTTTCCTAATTTTTTCTCTACTACTTTCATATAACCTTTTACTTGCTCTTGATAAGATGCTTTTTCAATATTCTTTAGTTTATAATCAATTACATAGCAAACATCTTCATCTTCTATTAATAAATCAATAATACCATGAAATTCCATGTCATTATCCGTATCTACAATTTCTAATTCTTGATAAAAAGATGGAGATTTTAATTTAGACCAGAAATCAGCTTTAAAAAATGCTTTTAATTTCTGACATTCAAAATTAGATAATTCCATTTTTTCTAAGCTCTCTTCAATATGTTTGTAGTCTATATACTGAAGACACTCATGTAATTTAATTCCTAGATTCAATCTCTCCTGTTCCTTTGTATCTACAATATAAT
This sequence comes from uncultured Bacilli bacterium, assembly GCA_949505625.1. Taxonomy (GTDB): domain Bacteria; phylum Bacillota_I; class Bacilli_A; order RF39; family UBA660; genus MGBC102946. The sequence goes on along the minus strand of CATBQD010000014.1, from coordinate 8,971 downwards.
AACTTTTTGAGAAAATCTTTTCTTCTACTTTTTTCTTTTCTATATCTAGAATAATATAATCTGTTTTTTGATTTGATTTTTCTAATAAAGATTCATAATTTGTTTCTTTCAACTGTTCATATTTCTTTGTTAGGAAAAGCTCTTCTAATGAATAAGGAACTATATATGGTTTTAACTTTGACTTTATTGATACCAAAATATCATAAAAACTTTTATATTTTAAACGAACTTTTGAATCTACAAAATCTTGAAAATCAATTTCTTCTCTATCACTCAGATTTGTTACAAAAATCATTTTCTCCTTGGCTCTAGAAAGCGCTACATAAAAAACACGTATTCTCTCAGAAATATCTTCTTTATTCCAAGATTCTTTTAATAATTCTTTGTAAAAGTTTTCTCTAATTCCCTCTTCAAAATGAGGAACAATAAAACCTAGTTTTTGGTCAAATAAGAATCGTTCTTTTAAATCAGCTTTAGAAAATTTCTTTCCTAGTCCTGCATAATAGCAAATATGATATTCTAACCCCTTAGATTTATGAATACTCATTAAATTAACAGAATTACTATCTGCATCTTGATTTCTACTAAAAGTAACATCATTCTCTCCTTGGATTGCTTCTTCTAAATAACTAATAAAATCTACGATTTGATAGCCCATTTTTTCTAAGTTTCTTGAAACATCCAATAAATAATCTAATTTAATACTTAAAAGCTCAATATTTTGTAATGTCAATATAGCATGGTAAATATCAAACACTTGATAAATTTGTTCCAATAACTCAGATAAAGTATGGTTTTTTGAATATTCTGCTAATAACTGCATTTTTTGGTGGTATTCATAAAGTGGTGAAGAACTATCATTTAATGCTTCCATAAAATCTTCTTTGTGTTCCATAAAAAACGTAAATAATTTTTCATCATTGATTTTTTCAATAAATGACCTAGAAACACTCATTACTGCATATTGTAAATTGTTTTTTGCGTAATTAAAATCCAATATAGAAAGTATCCATTTCATAATATTTTCAATCACAAACACTTCATCAGAATAAACAAATTCTTCATCTTTGTGTACCAATAATGGAACTCCTAAATACGTAAATATCTTCTTATACAAATCAAATGAAGTTTTACGGTCTAAAAGAATTGAAAAATCGTTGTAAGCAATATTTCTTAATTCATGATTATCTTTATCATAAACCTGATAATGGCTTTCCACTTTCTTTTGAATATCGTTTGCGATAATAAAAGCTTCTATTTCCTCTGTTCGAAAACTCTTTGCATATTCTGTATCTTTGTATTCATAATCAAGTATTTCAAAATGATAATCTTGAACTGTTTTTCCTTTTTTTTCATATTCTTCATTTCCAAATACCATAGCATGACCAGACTGATAATCTGCTCCTCCTATTTCTTCATCCATAAACTTTTCAAAGAGAAAGTTGATATCTTCTAGTACTTCTTTTCTAGAACGGAAATTTTTATTTAAATCAATTTTCTCTCCATCTTCATGAATACTATAACGATTATACTTATCCATAAAAATACTCGGATTTGCATTTCTAAAGCGATAAATAGATTGCTTGATATCTCCTACCATATATACATTATGATTGGCAATTAAAGAAATGAAATAATCTCCAATATCATTGGTATCCTGATACTCATCAATCATAATCTCATTGGTATTCTCTCGAATTTGTTGTGCTATAGAGGGATGATTTTCTAATAATGTAATGGCAAGCCTTCCAATATCTGAAAATTCATATAGCCCCTCTTTCATTTTATAAGATAAAAGCCTTTTATCAAATTCTTTTAAGATGAAAATCAAAGTTTCTACCGTTTCTTTGGTTTCATAAATGGAATTTTTTAATGATGCTCTATTTTCATAAATACATAGTCCTTTTAAATATACAAAATGTTCCTTTAAAGAATCATAAATTTCTTTCATTTTTAAAAGTTCTGATTCCTCAATCTTTTTACTTCTTGTAAAGGCCGGTAAAGAAACTTTTGATACCATTTTATAATCATCATAACTAAAACAAGAATGAAAAGGTTCTAAAACATCTACAATACGTAAAACAAATTCCATTGCAACGGCTGTATTCGCACTACTTTTTAGATTGCCTAATAAACTTAAAATTTCATTCTTTTCGCTCGTTAAAATCTGTTCATATTGTTTCACTTTATCTTCGATAAAAGATTCTTCATAATAATGCTCTAAATAAGTGTCTAAATATTCTTTTTTATGAACAATAGACTCTAAAGAATCATTTAATTTTAAACAAATATGTTTCATTTTATCATCATCTTTAATGGTAAATGTATCTAATAACTTGAAAAAACCTACATCTTTTTGTTGATAAAAATACTGGAATACTTCATCTATTAATTCCTTTTTTTTCATACCTAATACAATATTATCTGCAATTCCAATATCTTTTTTGATTCCTAGTAAATAATGATATTTTTTTACAAGTGACAAACTATAACTATCAAAGGTTGTGATTGCTGCACTATCGATTTTCTCTAATTCTTTTTCTAATTTGGTATTTCCCTTTTCTATTTCTTTTATTATTTTTTTTCGAACTCTTGTTTTCATCTCAAAGGCTGCTGCTTTCGTAAATGTTAAAACAACCAAAGAAGAAATAGAAATGCCTCGTTTCAGTTTTTCAATAATACGTTCTGTCAAAACAGCAGTTTTTCCGCTTCCTGCTCCTGCACTTACAATAATATTACTACCATCTTGATAAATGGCTCTCCATTGTTCATCCGTCCAAGTTGCATCAATTGGTTTCACTGGTATCATTTTTTTCACCTCCTAAGAATTCTAAATCTTTATATTCTTTTAATCTTACTACATTTTTTGGTTTTAAATAGCAAATATCCCGATATGGACAATAGTTACAACTACTAATTTGCTCTTTCAATTCGCTTGAAAACTTTTTAGGTGCAATTTTAAAGTCAGCATTTTCTATCACATTTTCTACTTCAGTAATATTCTTTTTTACAATTTTTAATAATTCTTTTAGAGTTTCTTCTTCTAACAAACGATTCGATGCATAAAAATCTCCATCTTTTTTGACTCTTACCCCTTTTATATAACTAGAAATTTCATAATGCGTATCTAAGCGACTTATAAATTCATTCCGTTTTAAACTGATTCCATCTAATTTCGTTTGCTCCCATAATAAGTCTTCTAATGTTTTTCCCTCTACATAATTTGGAAGATTGGCTGCAATTGATTCAATATAAGCACCGCCTAATTTATAATTTTGAAATTTCTTTTCTTTTGAAATTAAATATAAATAAATTAATAACTGCATATTCATTCCATAAATAACTTTTGATAAATCACTAGTCGCAAACCCAGTTTTATAGTCAATCACAATAACATAAGAATGTTCTCCATCATCAACGGTCATAATTTTATCGATTTTTCCAAATATTTTAAAGGTTATATTTTTTCCTTCTGTCCATTCAATTGTTTCTTCAAAAAAGGTCGGTTTAAACTCTGAATGAGAAAGTTGAATATCCATGATTTTGATTAATTTCCTAATTTCTAATTCATATTTTTGTAAGTAAAAATCTCTTTTTTCTAATGGCATCATTTCTACTTGCTCTAATTCTTCTTTTATAATATTATCTAAGTCATTTCCTTTTTTAAAATATTTTTCTAAAATGGAATGAAACAAGTTTCCGACAATTAAACTCGTACTTTCTACAAATGGAGGAACAACTTTTAAAATAGAACCAATATAATATTTAAAAGGGCATTCAAAGAATTTCTGCATACTGGTATATGATAAAACAACATATGGAACATATTTTTGAAATAATGATTTATCAATTCCTGTAAATTGATTATCATATTTTCCATAATAAATAGGTTCAAGTCCATATCGATTCATTAAATTTCTAGTTTTGTGATTAAAATTGATAAATTCATCTAATGAAGCATTTAAAAGATAAGCATTATAGTTTTGATTGGTATAATGATATTCTCCTTTTTCTATCTCGTAACGTTCTAAGAAACTAGCTTTTAAATACTCCTTAAAAGGACTTTTTTTCTTGAAGCTCAAAAATATATGAGGCAATGACTCTATTTTCTTTATCATTTTTTGTTCTTCACCAATTGTTTTTTCTAAAGAAGTTGGGAGCGCTAAAAGTATTTTTTGAGCATCACTAAAATAATCTGTATCTTCATAGATTGTTGGAAATTCTCCTAAATTAACTCCTATTAAGAAAATATAACTATCATCTTGAAAAGCACTATTCTTAAAATCAACTTCTTTTACAACATCTTGATAGCTTTCCTTTTTTACTTTTGTTCTTTTCAAATCATAAATTAAAATATCTCTAATTTCTAAAAAAGTTCTTGATTCTACGTAATACCGATTCAAGATAGAAATCAATTGCTCATATATTTCAGAATAAAATAAATTTGTTTTTGGATACTTACTTTCTAATTCTGTCAACAAATCTGGTAAAACACTTAATGGAGCATCATCAGGAATTTGTTTTAGAAAATCTTGAACCATTTGATATTCAAATAAACTATGAGTATCCTGAAGGTCTAATGGAATATGAAATTGATGAAATACTTTTGATACAACACTTTTATAATCGCTATTTAAAGAACCTAAAAAAATTTGATTGATAGAAACTCCTTCTTTTAATAAATATGATATTTTTTCTGCTGTTCCTACTACCTCTTCTTCTAACGTTTCATATTCTGTTACTTTTGGAAGATATGTAGTCGTAATATCATTTAAAAACTCTACTTTCGTGTAAATATTCAACATAAAAAGAAATGGATTGATTTCATAATTCTCATATCCATAAATAAAAACATGAGTTCTTTTTAACTGTTCTATAAATGCTGGATGATAAATAAGAAGTCCTTGCTCTTTCAACCATTCTTTTTTTTGAAACAAACCTGAGTCTTGCTCTTCTTTGGTAATGCTATACATTGCTTCTAATAAAATTGCTCCATTTTCTGGAATCAAATCAAACTTCTGACAAAGTTTTAATAAAGCTTCTTCATGATACTCGTAAAATAAAAGACTTTTTAATTCTGATAAAGTCAAAAATTGGATATGATAAAAGGAAGATTCTTTCGATAATTCTTTTAATATAGCCATCTTATAGCTAGATGGGGTAATTATAATACATTCATTTTGTTTTAGATATTCCAATGGAATCATATTCTCACCTTCTACTTCAAAAAGTATAACACAGAATACATTTGTTCGTCAATGTAAAAGGCCATAAAAAAAGAAGGAATACCCTTCTTAAGCTGAATAAATTTTCACTTTTTCTACTTCTTTGCTTGCTACTACATTTGCTTGTAATTTTGAAAAAATAAAGTTTCTTTGTTGACAAGATAAAAGACCATCTAAAAGGACTTTCATTTCCAAATCTTCAACAGTTTCTATAGAAGAACCTGTTTTAAAATTAGAATTTATCCTTCTTGTCAATATTTCTTCTTGTTGTTCATGTCCATAAAAAGAATCATCCCCAAACTTTTTCAATTCTGTCTCGGTTGCAATTCCTTTTTGCATATCTAAAACAGAATAGTGAATGGTTTCATCTACAAAACCAGTAGCCATCCTAGCAGATATTGGATCTAATAAACGAATTCTCTCTTTTGTTTTTTCTAATGTTTCAAAATTATTTGTTACAACTTCTACTCCCTCAAAGATTCCTGTTTTACTATCTAATAATCCTATCATTCTATAAAATCTTGTTTCTTCACAATAATCATAGGTAATTCCATTTAATATTATAACTTGTTGTTTCATTTTATCATTCCTTTCTTTATGCGATCGTCAATTGAAAAAGTGGGACAAAAAAGAAAGTGAAACACTTTCCTTTTCTATTTTACTTCATCTATAGAAAGAGTAAGCATATAAGTTTTTTCTGCTGCTTTTGGAGCCATAGCTTCCATAGATAATTGAAGCCCTTTCCATCCTAAGTTATTATTTTCTTTTATTAATATAGCCTCTATAAGCTCATATACTGTGCTAAAATATCTAAAAAATCCTAGTCTACTGTCAAGTTGAGTTAATAATACAATTGTATCATAACGATTAACTGGTCGCTCTAAATTTCTTGTAAGTTTTTTATTTGATTGCTTTTTTTCTCTACCCTTTAATCTCATGTCCTCCGAACATAATTCAAATTCCCCAAATGTGATTTCCTTTTCGGATAATAATCCGCGATATTGTAATAATTTTCCATCATAATAACCAACAATCAGAGAAAAAGTTTGAGATTTCGTATAACCATGATAAATATAATTTAATAACTCTTCATAGTTTTCAATATTACAATCGCTATCTTGAACCTCAATTCCTTTAAATATCCCAGTTGTCGGTTCTAAAATTCCAAGAATCTCTGACTGTTTAATCTCATTATTCTTATAATCTTTATAATACCCTTTTAATAGTATTAATGCTTTCTCTTTCATAAGTCCCCCTTTTTGACACGCCGTTTGCCATTATAGCACATTCTAAAGGGTTTGGCAAATTATTCTTTTATCCAGTCTTTTCCATCTACCATTCTAGTGACCAACATAGAAGAAGTAATATCTCCAGTTACATTTAAACAAGTAGCAGGTGGGTCTACTAACCATGCAATTGTCGCAATGATTGGGAAAGCACTTGCTGGGAAATTATAAAGACTTACAATTAGCATTTCACCAATTAGTCCACCACCTGGTATCCCAGACATTACAACCCCACTTAATACTGCAATTAATAAAGCAATAAGATAAGTATCAATACCAGTAAATGGAACACCAAATATTCCAAATAAAAATACAATTTTTAAAATAGCCGCCATACTAGAACCTTCCATATGCATCGTTGCTCCAATTGGCATACAGATTTCTCTAACATCTTTTGGAACTCCCATATGTTCTGCTGCTTCTAAATTAGAAGGCAAACTTGCCAAAGATGATTGTGTTGCTAAAGATGTTAAAGCTGGAGCAAATGCGTTTTTATAGAAAGCTTTGATTCCTTTCTTTTTTTGGGAAAAATAAGAATAAATAGTATACATAATAAAGAAATAAAGAATACAAACACCATAATATAATGCCATACTTCTAGCATAACTACCGAGTAAATTAGGGCCAAACTCTCCAACTAAAGAAGCAAAATAAGCACCTAATCCGATTGGAGCATAATACATAATAATACTAATAAATTTCATCATTGCTTTCGATAATATTTCTAAACCAGAAGCAATCTTTTTTCCTTCTTTTCCAAGTAAACTAATACTAATACCAAAGATAATAGAAAAAATAATTAGTGGTAACATATGGTCTTTTGAAAGTAATGAAGCAAAATCAGTAACAGTAATCATTTCAACAATTTTACTTCCAATATTAACCGCTTCTTTGTTATCAGATACAAATGAAATACTAGCTCCCCCAACTGGGTCAATCAGTAGCGAAATAATTAACATTAAAATGGCTGCTACAAAACTGGTAAATAAAAAAGTCATAAATAAATATTTTAAAATATGTCCAAGTCGTTTCATATTTACCATATTTGCAATTGATGATGAAATGGTAAAAAAAACAAGTGGTACAACAAGGGTATACATCAAATTTAAAAATACTTCTCCAAATGGTTTTAAAACTGTTGCATCTTCCTTAAATATAACTCCTATTAAAGAACCTATTAAAACAGAGCCTATTAAAATAAGCGGGAAAATAAACGGTTTTAACTTCTTCATAAAACTAACCTCCTATGACAATATATGATTGTTTAAAAAAAAACATTCCTAAGAATGTTTATTTAAAGTATATGGTTTTTTTCCCTCTATTTCACCCATTTGAGACTCTAAATCTCTTGCTTTTACAATACCAGTAATAATTCCATCTGCTTCAGTCGGACTTCCTTGTGATTTTCTTAACGTAATCGCTTCTCCTACTTTTTTTCCTCGTAACGCTTTTCCCATAGGAGATGCAAATGTTACATTTATGACATTAGGAATACTAATAAGACCATCAATTTGAAATCTCAATTCTTCTGGTTCCTCATTTTCATACGCAATTTGTGTAGCAACAATATCTCCTACTTCTACTGTTCTTTCATCTGATTCCATATCTATTTTAATAATTGTTGCACTAGCTAATATATCCATAATTTTTTCTTTCTCACGAGTCCAACGGATAATATCATGAGAAATCGTATGACTAGCAGGATTCCGAAATAATCCACCTTCTTCTTGAGCTGCTGCTCCATGTTCTCCTTTTGCATCATTAATTCTTTCTTCTAACTCTTGCAATTCTTTTTGTAATTCAAGGACTTTTGTTTCTGTAATTTCTATTTTCTTCATACTAATAAAACCTCCTAATACTTTTATTATAGCATTTCTTCGAAAAGAAAAAAAGGATAAATTCCTTTATGAAAAGTTTAACATTAACCACTCTGGTTTAAAAAATAATAAAATCCCAATCAGAACCATAATGATTCCTCCAATCAAATGAGAATATTTGGCATATTTATTTGAAATTCCTGTTACTTTCATGGTAACCATAGCAATAAAAAATACAAATAAATCATCTATCAAAAAGAATAAAATATAAAAGAAAATATAAGTCCCATATTCAAATGCTGTTAAATTATTGAGCGCTAAGACTTGAGTAAATACAAGTGGTAATCCAGCTGAACAAGCAAGCTCTACAATATTAACTGATATAGCTAGTAGCATAACTCCTAAAATAGCAAGCAAAAATCGGCTTTCGGAAGTAATTCTTTTAATTTGGGATAATGTTTTTTTTCGCTTTTCTTCTTTTACAATAGTACATCCTGCATCTTTGGCTTTATAAAAACCGTATAGATTCCATATTCCAGCCAAAAGAGCCACAAGTGCAATCAATTTTTGAATCCAAGTTATAGATGTAATAGAAATCGCTATTTTTAACCAGGATATCATAAATAGTAAATAGATAAGTGCT
>CATBQD010000013.1 GCA_949505625.1 uncultured Bacilli bacterium | reverse complement strand
AAGACGCACAAGGATATGTATTAGAAATATCAGTTAATTCAGTTATTAAATATGATGTATGTCGATTAATTGTTACTGTAGAAGATTCAGGAAAAGGAATTGAGGTGGAACAATTAAATAATTTATTTGATAAGAGAAAAAACGATATTTCAAAAGATGTAGATGATAGTCAGAAAAATTTAGTATTTATAAAAACATTAGTTGATTTAATAGGTGGAACAATCACCGTTAATAGTGAAGTAGGAAAAGGTAGCAAATTTGTAGTGGTAGTAGATCAGAAAATTCCAACTAAACAGGAAAGTGAGTTATCAAAAGCTGTAAAACAATATGAAAATATTTATGTGAATCAAGATCATATTTTGGTTGTTACATCAGATGAAAAAGTTGAAAAAAAATTATCTACTTTGTTTAAAAAATTTCATGTTGATTATGATATTGTAAAAAATGGACAAGAATGTTTAGAGAAAATTAGAAATAAAGAAAGCTATCAATTAATTTTAATGGATGAAACATTGCCAAAGCTAAGTAGTGTTCATACATTTGATAAATTAAGGTCGATTGAAGGATTTAATATTCCAGTAGTACTTATGACAAAGCATAAAGATATAGAGACAAAAGATACGTATATCAACATAGGATTTTATGACACTATCGGGGTACCAATTGTCAAAGATGAAATAAAACAAATTTTAGAAAAATATATTAAAATGAGATAATAAAGAAAGAAGTGAGTTATGGAGAATGTAAATTTAGAACACATTTATGAGCAATGCATAAAACTCAGTCACCAAATTAAGAATCCAATGTTAAAAGATTGTTGTGAAAAAATATTATCTGACTATAAAGATAAAATAATGAAAAAGCCAGCTTCGTTAAGTAAATATCATTATTATAAAGGCGGACTTTTATGTCATATGTATTGTGTGGTTAAAAATGCTCTATCAATTATGGATTTATATGGAAAATTGAAATTTGATTCAGACTTAATTATATTTGGTGCTTTATTACATGATATTGGAAAAGTGGATGAATACACAGATTTCTTAAATAATTATGCTGATTATATTTCTAATGATCATGAATTTCTGAGTAGTTCTTATAAAAGTGTACGAATTGTGGACTCTTATTTATCTAGATATAGAATCGATAAAAAGTTTAAAAATCAAGTATTACATATTATTGCAATAACACATGAGCAAGATCAAACTTTACCTCCTAAATTGTTAGAGGCGATTATTGTAAAATATGCTGATGATATGGATAAAAAATTATCATTCGTTAGCTTATGGTTTAATAAAGCGAAAAAAGGTGCTCAATTTAATTTAAGTGAAAATGAGCAACTTTATAAATCCTTAAATGAACAATATGCAAATACATGGTATTTTGAATAGAAAAAAAGCTTACTTTAAATGTAAGTTTTTTTAGTTATGATATTCGAATACTTTATAATTTTTATAATTCATTTTTAATGGAGCAGAGACAAAGGTAAATAAATTTATTAAACTATCAGAATCTATATTGTGAATACAATTTTGAAAAAGTTGTAAAAATTTTTCATCATAAGAATGTCCAAAATGATCAATTGAAGCATTAATTCCATTTATATTGCAATATAAAATTCTTAGTTTTTCTAAAGCAATATAATAATAGTGTTTCAAAGCAGGATGATTTTTTTCAATAAATGAAATGACTTTAGAAACGCAAGCCTGTGTAATGGTACTTTTATATTTTAGTTCATTTGGATGATAGATTTTGACTGGGGTTTCATGATAGCTATCTTTTGTAGAAATGGTTGAAAGCAAAGTCTGGAATTCAGAAGGCTGATAACTACTTGTCATCAAATTTAGAAAACATTCTCTAAATTCTTGTGGAGGAAGTTTAGCACAATAAAAATGCATCGCATAATTCTTATTTTGATATAATTCATAAACTTTCATTATTGGTAACTTGGAAAAACCATTTTCTTCATGAAATACTTTTCTAATAAATTCTAGTAAATTGTGATAAATATAAGGGCGTAGTGGACTAGTTTCGCTTAGTCTATTAAAGAATTCCAACCAGTCATTTAAAAGACTGTAACTTATAATACAATTTTTACTAGAAGCAATATCTTGAAATAAGGCTTCATCGGTCAAATATTCTAGGGCATAATCTTTACTAAATAAAATTTCTCCATTTTTAAAAATAGATAATAGAGAATAATCTAAAGAATGTTTCATACAGTGTATTTGTTCTAGAAGGTAATCAAAACTTTTTTCAAAATATTCAACTTTTACATCATTATGATAAGAAACCCCTTTATAGTTTTTTGAGGAATTGGTAACAATTAATAAATCTATATCAGAATTGATTTTGTTTGTTCGATATTTTGTGCTACCATAAAAGATAATTCCTAAAACATTTGGATTCTGTTCATCTAAATGATGAATTCTTATAAACTCATTAATAATTTCGTATGGATTCATGTTATCACCACTTCATATTTCATTTTGAAATTTGTTTTATATCTTAGCACAGAACACAAAAATTATCAATTTTTTAAAAATAGGAAAGAATTTTTTGTATAATTTAATATGTAAGTGCTACATAGATTTTTTTTATTTTCATAATATAAAAACGACTTTTTGACAAGTCGTTTTGCTTATACTCGAAAAGTTCGAGTTTTCTATCAATCTGGTGCTGGAAACAGGAATCGGACCCGCGACCTACTGATTACGAGACAGTTGCTCTACCTACTGAGCTATTCCAGCACATCCTCTAATATTATAACAAACTCATTTTTAAATTTCAATATAGGAACTGAAAATAAGTCATCTTAATATACTATACTAGAAGGGAGAAAGTATGAAAGTTTGTGTATATGCAATAGCGAAAAATGAGGAAAAATTCGTTAGTCGTTGGGTAAAGTCAATGAAAGAAGCTGATGAAATTTTTGTATTAGATACTGGTTCAACGGACAATACTGTAGCAGAACTAAAAAAGCTTGGAGTAAATGTGACTGTAAAAAAAATAGAGCCTTGGAGATTTGATGTGGCACGAAATGAGTCTTTAAAATTAGTATCAACTGATACAGATATTTGTGTTTGTACAGATTTGGATGAAGTATTTGAAGAAGGATGGAGAGAAAAATTAGAAATAGCTTGGGAGCCTAATACAACTAGAGCAAGGTATAACTATAATTGGAGTTTTGATGAGAATGGAAATCCAGCGGTTAATTTTTACATTGAAAAAATGCATAAAAGAGAAGGATATCAGTGGACACATCCTGTTCATGAAGTATTAACTTACGAAAAAGAAGAACAAACAATTACAATTCCAAATATTACTTTAAATCATTATCCAGATGCAAAGAAATCGAGAAGCAATTATTTGCCATTATTAGAACTATCTGTAAAAGAGGCACCTGAAGATGATAGAAATATGCATTATTTAGGAAGAGAATATATGTATTATGGAAAATGGAATGAAGCAATTGATACCTTAATAAAACATTTGAATTTAAAAAGTGCGACTTGGAAAGATGAACGAGCCGCCTCAATGCGTTTTATCGCTCGTTCTTATATAGCACTAAAACGTTATGAAGAAGCTAGAATGTGGTTAGATAAAGCAATGGAAGAAGCGCCATATTTGAGAGATGCCTATATAGAAAGAGCAATTTTGGAAAATCAGTTTGAAAATTGGAAACTAGTAGAAAAATATTGTCAGAAAGCATTAGAAATTAAAACACATCAAAAAAGTTATATCAACGAACCATTTAGTTGGAACCATACAGTTTATGATTTATTATCATTAAGTTATTATTATCAAGGAGATTATAAAAAAGCATTAAATTATATTAAGCAGGCAATTGAACTTTGTCCAAACGATGATAGACTACTCAATAATAAGAATTTAATAGAAGCTCAAATATGAATTTGAGTTTTTTCTTGGAATAAAAAACATTATATTGTATAATAGTTTTAGAAAGTAGGAACTATATATGAAAAAAATTGCTTCTATTATATTTTATAGTATTGGGTTTTCTCTTGGAATTATATATATTATTGTAAACTTTTTACCAAATTTTAGGTTATCTGAAATAGGAAGCTTAGGGTTGCTTGGAATAATTTCTTTATTTCTTTACTTTGGAGGAATATTATTATCAAAATATACAAATAGCGTAAAGCCTCTCAAAATAAATTTATGGATTTTTCTGGTTTTATATTTAATCCTATTTTTAACACTCACTTTATTTGACCCAGCATGGGGAAGAAATGGAGGTTTTATTCCAAAATGGTCTACAGAATTATGGAATCGTTATTTGGAACATTCCTTTAATATTATCCCATTTAAAACAATATGGGGATATATGAGTAGTTTTGATAGTTTACTTTCTACTAGAACAATATTTTTTAATTTAATTGGAAACTTTATCTGTTTAATGCCACTAGGCTTCTTTTTACCTTTGCTTTTTCCTAGACAAAAAAATTGGAAAGTATTTTTACTTACAACCGTTTTATTTGCAGTCATGATAGAAGGATTACAATTTCTAACTTTATCAGGAAGCTGTGATATCGATGATGTCATATTAAATGTATTAGGAGCTTTTATCATGTATCAAGTATTAAAAATACCAGCACTTCAAAATATGATTCACAATATCTTTTTCTTAGAAAAAAATAAAATAGACAAAAAATCGCTTGTGAAAATAGGAAGTCTTTTCCTACTGATTATTGCATTATTATATCTGATATTTCAATATCGTGAATTTTTATATCAAGAGAATTTAAAGAAGATAGGAAATCAAAATTCTTATAATATTAAAATTATAGATGAATCTAACACTTGTGCTGATGCTTTGGAACCGTTTTATGAGGATCAATTATATATTTATAACTTTAGTTGTATCAAAAGTGATTCTGTATACGCACTGATTAATGACAAAAAGTACTTGGTAAAGGAGTTATTAAATGATCATAATGAATATTCAATTACCATAGATGATTTAAAACTCGCAGGTTTAGAATTTATTAAAGAAAATAAGTATGAAATGGTTGTAGTAGAAGAAAAAGGAAGTTCTTATCAGGTAATAGTGGATCAAGGTTTATTAGAAATAAAAATTCCAAATGTACAATATAATGATGATAAAATTTATTTTGAACTTCATTTTATTCCCAAAAAATCTGGGAGAACAAATATAAAGATAGAAATCTTTGATGAAAAAGAACAAATAAAAAAAACAATAAATTATCAAATATTAATCAATAACAATTTAGAGTTATTATATGATAAAATAGAATAAGAGAGGAGTAAACATATGGGAAGAATGGAATTAGAAATCAAAATATTAGATATTGATAAAGATAGCTTTATCAAAAGGTTGGAAGACTTAGGAGCAGAAAAAAAAGAAGAATCAAAACAGTATTTATATACTTATGATTTGCCTACTATCTATGGAAGATATATGGATTTGTTGATGCAACTAAGTTATCCAGAAAGTGATATTAAATATGAAACTTCAATTTCTAAATTAAAACTTTTATTTTTTGAATTGGATAATTTACTAACAGAAGAAGAAAGTAGGAGATTAGAAGAACTAACACAACATAGAAAAATGTCAGAGTTATTAACAGAGCCACAATTATTAGAAATCTTAAAACGAAAAGAGCTAGTTGAATTTATGAAGAGTTTTGGAAATAATCCAAATAAATGGATTCGTGTAAGACAGGCAAATAAAAAAGCAACTATAGCGGTTAAACATATTCTTGCAAATGATGATACGAATTTTCAACAAATGCTAGAAACAGAAATAGAAGTACCAGGAGTTAGAGAAGCAAATGATTTATTAGAAGCATTAGGATATGCTCATAAAAGTTATCAAGAAAAAGAACGAATTACATATGAGTATGAAGGTTTTGAAATTGATATAGACTCTTGGCCTGGAATTCCGACTTATTTTGAAATAGAAGGAAACTCAAAAGAAGAATTAGAACCAGTTTTAAATAAATTAGGATATTCGTATGAGGAAACAGTATCTTGTACAGCTGATCAGGTTTATGAAAAATATGGAAAATCGATGTTTGATAAAAGAACACTAAAATTTGAAGATTATAACTAAAATTATCAAAATGATAATTTTTTTTATTGACAACTGTAATATAGCGTTATATACTATGTATAACAGTTAAGGAGGATGTATGAAAATTGTTATTTGTAATAGTAGTCCTGTCCCCATTTATGAGCAAATCAAAAATGCAATTGTAAATCAAATCATGAGTGGAGAGTTAGAAGAGGGGAGCGCACTTCCATCAATTCGAAGTTTGGCTTTAGATATCAAGATTAGTGTGATGACAATCAAAAAAGCATATGATGAATTAGAAAAGGAAGGATACCTTGTTTCAGTTCAAGGAAAAGGAACGTTTGTAGCACCTAAAAATGTTGAATTCGCGCGTGAACAAGCTAAAATAAAAATAGAAGAATATTTATCAAAGGCGATAGATATTTCTAGTCAATTTGGAATTGATAAAAAAGAACTAATAGAATTATTGAAATTTTTAATGGAGAGTGAATTATGAAAAATGCAATAGAAGTCAAAAATTTAGTAAAAAAATATGACAAATTTAAACTTGGCGAAATTAATTTAGAAATTCCAAGTGGTTATATTATTGGTTTAATTGGTGAAAATGGAGCTGGTAAAACCACTTTCATGAAATCAATTTTAAATATTATAAAAAAGGACCAGGGGAGTGTTAAGATATTTGGTGAAGAAGCCAAAGAAGATGATTCTAAAAGGAATGAAATTGGTGTTGTATTAGATAACTCTTTTTTTCCTGAATTGCTAACTGCAAAAGATATCAATTCAGTTATGAAATCAATTTATTCTAAGTGGGATGAAACGTTATTTCAGAAGTATATAAAAGATTTTGATTTACCTTATGATAAAACCATTAAAACATTATCGAAAGGAATGCGGAAAAAATTAGAAATTGCTACGGCTCTTTCCCATCATCCAAAATTATTAATCTTAGATGAACCAACAAGTGGACTTGACCCAGTTGTAAGAAATGAAGTATTAGAGATTTTTTTAGGATTTATTAAGGATGAAGAACATACCGTTTTATTATCGACTCATATTACGAGTGATTTAGAACACATTGCAGATAAAATTGTTTTTATTGATGAAGGAAAAATTGTATTAGATAAAGATAGAGATGAGTTACTTGAAGAGTATGGAATTTTAAAATGTTCCATAGAAGAATTTTCTAAGATAGAACAAGATGATATCATAAGATATAAGAAAAATAAGTATGGCTATGAAATTTTGATTCATAACAAAAATAAACTTATGAAAAAATATTCTAGTTTTGTGATTGATAAAATCACATTAGAGGAACTTATGGTTTTAATGATAAAGGGGGAAAAATAATGTTAGGACTTATAAAAAAAGACTTGTTTTTGATAAAAGGGAACTTAAAAGCAACTGGAATCATATTGATTGTATTTATTGGGTTAGCCATTTTTGGAAATATCAATTTGGCTTTTCTACCAGTATTTATTAGTTTTGTTTTATTTATGTCAACGTTTAGTTATGATGAATATAATAAATGGGATAGTTATGCGATTACATTACCAAATGGAAGAAATAATGTAGTAAAGGCGAAATATGCAACAACTTTGATTTTGCTAGTTGTATCAACAGTGATAGTGACGATTTTATCTATTTTATTGGGCGTTGTAAAAAATGAATTTGATATCAAAGAGATAATAAGTGCAACAATAGGAAGTATTGTAGCTATTATTCTATTAATTTCTATTACATACCCTATTATTTTCAAATTTGGAAATGAAAAAGGGAGAATTGCAATGTTTATCATTATATTTTTAAGTTCCTCTATATTCGCATTCCTTTTTAAGTCAGTAAAAATTTCTAAAGATATGATTTCTCTATTAGAACAATACGGAGTATTTGCTTTTATTATTTTATCTATTATCTTATTATTTGGTTCTTATCAGTTATCAAAAAATATTTATCAAAAGAAGGAATTTTAAAATAGAAATGATTAATAAGATATATATAATTTTAATATGTAAGAAGGTTCTTATGTCGAATTTTTAATGCTGATTTATAGAAATGTGTTATAATATTTAGGTAAATGGAGGTTTTTTATGATATATATTACAAGACATGGACAAACAGATTGGAATCTTCAAAAAAGAGTAATGGGGAGATGTGATGAACCTTTAAATAATACTGGTATCAATCAAGCATTTGAAACTAAAAAAAGTTTATCTAGTACAAAAATAGATTTGATTATTTGTTCTCCGTTACTTAGAGCGAGACAAACCGCTGAAGTCATAAATCAAGACAGAAATATTCCAATAATTTATGATAATAGAATGATTGAAAGAGATTTTGGAGAATTTGAAGGAATGCAAAAAAGTGACTTTGATTTTGATGGATACTGGAATTATTATCAAAATGAACAATATCAGAGAGCAGAAAATATTCAAGTTTTTTTCAAAAGAGTTTATGACTTTTTAAATGATATTGTGGAAAAGTATAATGATAAAAATGTACTGCTTGTAGCTCATGGTGGAATAAGCATTGCTGTTGCTTGTTTCTTTAATAAAAATATACCTATTGGTTCATTAGTAGAAGCGGGACTTGTTCTTGGAAACTGTCAAGTATTATCTTATTCTCCACAAATCTCTAAAATTAAAAAGTAATATGGAATTATTAGAAAATTGATTTGACAAATAGGCGCAAGAATCTATATAATTCAGTAAAAATGAGGTGTGTTATGATAACAGTAAAAGAAACAGATATTGAAACAATTTTAAAAGTTCATCCAAATATTGTGGAGTTTGATGACCCGAATGCTCCTGCATCATTTTTTTTAAGTAAATATACCAGAATAATAAACATCTTGTTATTGTTGCTTATTTTAATCAAGAACCAATTGGATATATGATTGGATATGAAAAAGAAAAAAATGGTAGTTTTTATGTTTGGCTAGCTGGAGTTGATTATCGGTATAGAAGACTTGGAGCCTTAACGAAAATGTTTGATTATTTTTCTGTTTGGGTAGAAGAAGAAGGATATATTTGTATAACAATAAAAACTAGGAATGATAAACGAAATATGCTCTCTTATTTAATAAAAAATGGTTGGAATTTTACAAAGGTAGAAGAAAAAGAAGATATTTTAAAAAATGAAATTTATTTGATAAAAGAATTATAAGATGTCAAGGTTGACACATTTTATTGTTTTCTGATTTTAAATATGATATATTGAAAATAGAAAAGAGGTTAAAAATATGAGTGAAGATTTATTGAGATTACAATTTGATATATTAAGTAGAAGGATAGGGTCAGAAGTATCATGTAAGGTGTGGGAGTCTGGAAAAGAAAAAACTTATACTGGAGTTTTAGTAGATGTTGTACCTTTTGATTTTATTAATCTTAGTAGACAATTAATTCCTTTTGTAGGAGTTAATCAAGCAATAGAAGAAATTAATTTAGTAGAAAAAGACGGGAAACCAATTTATACAAATCCTAAAGTACGAGGATATGAGGGATATACCGCAAAAGACGTTATGGGATTAGTAAATGCACAAAATGAGCTTCTTGGAAGAAGTGTTAAGATGGAAGAAATGCAAGGAAGAACAAATGAAGGAAAACATAAATAGTTTTCTTTTTTTGTAAACTTTTGTCTAATGTAATTTATTGTGGAATGAAGAAGTGATATAATAAAAGTAACAAATAATAAAGGAGGTTATTATGGATTTAAAAGAATTATTTGGTTATGTTGGAAAAAATGTAGTAATTACAGGTTCGGCTTCAGGAATGAGCAAGGCAGCAACAGAGTTGTTATTAGAATTAGGTGCTAATGTGTATGCAATTGATATTAACAAAATTGATTTGCCAGTAACAAAAGCGTTTCAAGCGGATTTAAGCAACAAAGAAGAAATTGATAGAGTGATTCGTGAATTACCAGATAAAATAGATGCACTATTTTTATGTCATGGAATTGCTTATTTTCCTGGAAAAGAATTATTAGTACAAAAGGTAAACTTCTATAGTCAAAAATATATGACAGAACAGTTATTAGATAGAATTTCTGATAAAGGTAGTGTCACTTATATTTCATCTGTTGGAGGGTTTGGATGGCAACAAGTTTATGATAAATGCGTAGAATTAATTAATTTGCCAACATGGGAAGAGGCTATGAAATGGTATGAAGAACATCCAGAGCTAATTAGTAGTGCTTATGTATTTTCGAAACAATGCTTAGAATCTTATGTTACTTATAAATGTATGAGCAAAGAATTTATTGATAGAAAGATTCGATTAAATGCAATTAATCCAGGGGATACAACAACTGGATTAACAGAAGACTTTAATCGTTCTACAAGTCCAAATGGAGATTTAAAGGAAGGAGAAGAAATGATTTCTAATATCTTCTTAAAAAGTTGGAATGGTTATGCAGCAGAGCCAAAAGATATGGGATATCCAATGGTAGTGGTTGGAAGTGATATTTGTTCTTATATGTCAGGACAATTAATTTATATCGATTATGGTCTAACTTCTTCTTGGACAAATGGGGCATTATTATCTCAAAATAATAAATCGATTGAAGAGTTGTCAGGAGAAGCAAACCAGTAGAAAGGACTAGTATTTACTATCCTTTTTTTGCTATAATAAAAATGTAACATAGATATGGAGGGTTATATGAGAAATGTTGGAACAGTTGTAAGAGGGATTCGCACCCCAATTATTAAGGAAGGAATGGATTTAGCTTCTGTTGTAGTAGATTCTTTATTGGAAGCCAGCAAAAATGAAGGTTTTGAATTTCGGAATCGTGATGTTGTAGGTATTACAGAAGCAGTAGTAGCAATTAGTGATGGAAATTATGCAAATGTAGATGATGTAGCAACAGATATTAAAAATAAATATCCGAGTGGACATGTTGGAATTGTTTTTCCAATTTTAAGTAGAAATCGTTTTTCTTTAATTTTAAAAGGAATTGCGCGTGGATGTAAAAAAGTAACAATACTTTTAAGTTATCCAGCTGATGAAGTAGGGAATCATTTATTTAATGACGAATTATTAGAAGATTATGGAATCAATCCTTATATAGATGTATTAGATGAAAGTTCGTATTTAGAAAAATTTGGTTCTATTGTACATCCTTTTACTGGAATTAACTATGTAGATTTTTATAGAGAATTGGTTGAAAAAGAAGGAGCAGAGGTAGAATTTGTTTTCTCTAATCATGCAGATGCAATTTTAGATTATACAAAAGATGTTCTTGCTTGTGATATTCATACAAGAAAAGTAACAAAACGATTATTAGAAAAAAATGGTGCTAATGTATTTGGATTAGATGATGTTTTGAAAACTTCTATTAATGGTAGTGGATTTAATCCAAATTATGGACTTTTAGGTTCTAATAAGTCAACAGAAGAAAGATTAAAATTGTTTCCAAAAAGTGGACAAGAATTAGTAGAAAAAATCCAAGCGTTATTAAAAGAGAAAACAGGATGTACAATTGAAGTTATGGTATATGGAGATGGTGCTTTTAAAGACCCTGT
This sequence comes from uncultured Bacilli bacterium, assembly GCA_949505625.1. Classification (GTDB taxonomy): domain Bacteria; phylum Bacillota_I; class Bacilli_A; order RF39; family UBA660; genus MGBC102946. The sequence goes on along the minus strand of CATBQD010000013.1, from coordinate 32,039 downwards.
TGGAAAGATTTGGGAATTAGCTGACCCAGTTGTTTCTCCAGCTTATACAAAAGGATTAGAGGGAACTCCAAATGAGATTAAATTAAAGTATGTTTCTGATAATGTATATGCTGATTTAGAAGGAGAAGAATTAAAAGCTTCTATTTGTAAAAGCATCAAAGAAAAAGATGCAAATTTAAAAGGGAAAATGGTTACGCAAGGAACAACTCCAAGAAGATATACAGATTTAATTGGTTCTCTTTGTGATTTGACTTCAGGTTCTGGAGACAAAGGAACACCAGTCGTATTTATTCAAGGTTATTTTGATAGTCTAGCAGATGAATAATTGTTAGTTTTAAATAGTAAGAATAATAGATATTATTTATCGACAGAAAAGAGAATTCTAAAAAATAGAGTTCTCTTTTGTAACTATATAAATTTTATGAAATAGTTTTTTTGAAATTATCTTTTAATCTGAAGTAAATAAATAAAATTATATATGTGATGATGGAAAGCGCAAATGTTATTTTTATGATATTTTTATTTCCAGATAGAATTGTAGATAGTATTGGTAATAACATTGTAACAAGTCCCTCGATGAACCTTTCAAAAGTAACATATGAAGTTTGTAGCTTTTCTTTTGAGGTTTCATATATCGCTATATGGTCGTACATTTCATATGAGGAGTTTCCAATACCCAATAGAATATAAACAATTGGCAATAAATAGATTAAATGCTGTTTATTAGAAAAGAATAGAATCATAAATGCAATACTAAAAATAAGACACATTGGTAAAATGATATTTTTCCAATTTCTATTTTCAGATTTCTTACTCCAAAAGTTACTAAAAATAGCATCCGATAAATTTAATAATATATTTAAAATACTATAATAAATGTATCCTATTTTTAAATATCTTAGTAAAAAGACATTTAAATACATTGTCCCTATACCATAAGCAAATCTATTAAGGGCACAAGTTACAATGACTTTTCTAAATTGTTGGTCCTTAGCTGGCATTATGATATTATCTTTAAAAGTTATTTTTTCTTGAACGATTTTAGGTTTGTAAGTAAATATTCTTAATGTAATATCAATAAAAGCAATTATAAATACTAAAGCAAATAAAATTAAGAACCCGTATAATTCATATCCATTGGCAGTAAATTTATCAAGTATGATTCCCATAATGAAGCTAAATGCTAATACAATCGTATTTTTTAAAATATTTCTAGTAGATGCAAAATGAGGACGGTCTTCTTTTTTTATTAAAGACATTCTCCAATTGACAAATGTAATATAACCCATTTCACCAGTAATTGCATAAATAGAAGCAAAAATAAAAAAAAGTACAGTTCGAACATTAATATCATTAGATATAAATGGAATAAAAGCAAAACAAACAGAAGAAATCCTATAAATAGAATAATTGATCAAAACAATTTTTTTAGATTGTCCGATTTTTGAAAAGAGTGGAGCAGCAAATATTTGAATTATGTTTGTCATAGTGTCTAATAAAACATATATACCAATTGCAAAGTCTGACAGTCCTAGATAAACCGCGAAAGCGGATATAATAGAATTGCTAGCAATTTTATTGTTGGCAGTATCTAATACTGATGAAATTAAATATTTTTTGTATTCCTTTTTGTATTCCAATGTAATCACTCCAAAATTATTTTATAAATAAAAACTCGAACTATATAATAGCCCGAGTTTTATATTCAATCTGGTGTCCTCTTAGGGATTCGAACCCTAGACCCACTGATTAAGAGTCAGTTGCTCTACCAACTGAGCTAAGAAGACAAATCAATAACATACACATTATAGCACGTTTTCTTTTTTAGTTCAAGACCTAAAATACGGTTTCAAAATAGTTATAATATGATATAATTTAATTGGTGATGATGATGAAAGAATATAATGAAATAAAAAAAGTTATAGACCAAATAAATGGGGTTATCTACATTGCAGGACATGAAAATACAGATTATGATTCTATTTGTTCTTCTTTAGCTTTAACTAGATTTCTAAATTTGCTAGGAAAAGAAGCATATATGTTATTAGAAGAAAAAGACTTTGAAAAATTAACTTGGTTTCAAAATTATGATTATATAAAAACAGTGATAGAAATAGAACATTATACCTTTATTCAAATGGATTCCAATAGAAAAAGCCGTTTGGGTGTATTTGAACCCTACTTTGACCATGCTGATATGACAATAAATATTGACCATCATGAAAATAATAAAAAAGAAGCAAATTATATTCTTTCTATTGGAGAAATCAGTTCCACATCAGAAATTGTATATAATTTAATTCAACTATTTGAAAAAAAGATGGACCAAAAGATAGCAGCTCTATTATTTGCAGGAATTGTATCAGATACTTATTGTTTTTTACAAAGAACAACTTCTAATACATTTAGTGTAGCGAGTGCATTATTAGAATATGGAATTTCAAATCAAGAGATTATTAAAGCCGTTTATTTAGATAAAACAGAAGAAGAAATAAAAATTTTATCAAATATGTTATCGAGTATTCAATATGATGAATTTCATTATATTATTATGGATAGGGAACATGAATTATATAAAAATGCGGATTATAATATCATGTTTAAAAAATGTATTTCAACAGTTCAAAATATTAGTTCGATTAAATTGTTAGGATTGTTTTTAATTGATGGAAATCAGATTTTAGGAGAGTTTAGAAGCAACTGTGAAATAGATGTAGACGATTTGGCTATTCGGTTAGGCGGAGGTGGCCATAAAAAGGCAAGTGGATTTACGACTACTAAGGATTTAAAAAGCATCATTGAAGTTACAAAAATGTATCTAAAAGAAAATCAAAAATAAAAAACACATATTAATATGTGTTTTTTTATAATTCACTATAAAAGTGAATTGGGTACTTCCTTTGTCCGGGAAGGGAGTACAAGTCTCTTAATTAACTCTGTAGGGGAGTGGACTTGTGATTGCTTCCAGGACACTTACATTATAGCACATTCTAGACTGAGAAGTAAATAATTATTTTTGATTATTTAAAAAAATGCTTGAAAAAGCCGTGTTTGTATAGTATAATTGGTAATGGATTAAGGGTGTATGAATTTTTTATGAAAAATTATTGCAAAAAGACTTGCCAAAAAGCATAAAATAGGTTATACTGAAATAGTCTTATTTATTTATGGGCTTGTAGCTCAGCTGGTTAGAGCGCACGCCTGATAAGCGTGAGGTCGATGGTTCAAGTCCATTCAGGCCCACCATTTATAAATTTTGACTTGGCCTGTTGGTGAAGTGGTTGAACACACATGCCTTTCACGCATGCATTCACGAGTTCAAATCTCGTACAGGTCACCAATTTTGAATGAAGCGAAGCAGCCCTTCGTTTTTTATTTACTATTTTAAGGAGTGAAAGAATGAAAAAAGAAACACTGAAAGGTTCCATTTCTAATTTTAAGAAAGCATGGTTTTTTGCCAGAAAACAAAAGAAATTATTAATAGGTTATTCTATATTATCTTTAAGCTTATGTTTGATTAGTGCGATTACTCCTATGTTAGACGCAAAAGGTTTATTATACCTAACAGCCGGGAAATGGGATCCACTACTTATGATAGCAATTCTTGTATTTGTTGTAGAAGTTACAAGAAATACTTGTCGTTTTTTCGCACAACGCTGTAGTCAGATTTTTTTTAGAGAAACATTATTACAAATTCAGTATGAGATGGCAATTCAAATTTTGAGGTTAGAAACGGAAGAAATTGACCATCATTCATCTGGAACTTTTGTAGATAGACTTACCAAAGATACAAGTGATATTGCTAATATTTTTACACAATTAAATTATTCTATTACAGACATTTTATCTAATATCGGAGTAATGGCAGCAATATTTATAATTAACAAATGGATATTTTTGTATTTTCTAATAGGCTTAATTATTCTTTATTTTATGAATCGGATAAAAATGAAAAGATATTTTGCCTTAGATAAAGAACTTAGAAAAATCAATGAACGAAATACAGGGCTTACCACAGAACTAATTCGTGGAATTAGAGACATTAAAGTATTGAATGCAGGTTTAACATTTTTAAATAAAGTAAGAGAAAAATTATCTGCGTCTAATCAAGAACGATATAAAATGAGTGGTATTATGAGAAAGTATCAATGGATTACTGGATCGTTTCAAGATATATTAACTTTTTTATTTATTATTTTAGGTATTTATCTTGTTTCTATTCAAAATTTGACTATTGCGAATTTTGTAATTCTTTATATGTACCAATCACGAGTATATAATTTGCTTAGCTATATGACTCAATTTTTAGAATATTATAAAAATTTTAACGTATCCGCAGGAAGAGTATTTCAAGTATTGGACGACGACTTCTTTAAAAAAGAAAGTTTTGGTAAAACACATATTGGAAAAATTAATGGAGATTTTGAGTTTAAAAATGTAACTTTTTCTTATTCAAATGGAAAGCCAATTTTAAAAAATTTAAGTTTTTCTGTATCAGCCAACGAAACAGTTGCTTTTGTTGGAAAAAGTGGTGCAGGAAAATCAACAATATTTAGTTTGTTAACCAAGTTATATCCAGTTAAAAGAGGAAAAATATTAATAGATGGCCATGATATAAATACTTTAGATAAAGATTCTATTAGAGATAATATATCGATTATTACCCAAAATCCATATATTTTTAATTTTTCGATTCGTGAGAACTTAAAAATCGTAAAAGAAGATGTTACAGATGAGGAAATGATAGAGGCTTGTAAAACAGCTTGTTTGCATGATTTTATTATGACCTTAGAAAATGGTTATGACACAGTAGTAGGAGAGGGAGGTCTAACTTTATCTGGTGGAGAAAGACAAAGACTTGCTATAGCAAGGGCACTTCTTAAAAAGACGGAAATTATTTTATTTGATGAAGCAACGAGTGCACTTGATAATAAAACTCAAAATAGTATCCGTAAAGCCATTCGTAACATGCAAGGAGAATATACGATATTGATGATAGCACATCGTCTTAGTACTGTAATTGATAGTGACCGCATTATTGTCATTGATGAAGGAAAAGTCGTAGACGAAGGAAGTCATGAATATTTATTGCATCATTCTAATCTATATAGAGATTTATATGAGCAAGAACTAGAAGAAGCACAATAATGATGCTTTTTCTTTTTGATTATGATATAATAAGTAACGCTTAAAGGAGAAAATATATGAAATATATAAATTATAAAGAACATGATATGTCTGTTTATCATGAATTGATTAATATAGCAATGGGATATGGAGTATCAATTCCACATGAGTGGTATTTTTTAAATTTGCTAACAAGACAGGAAATTAGAAAAAATCGGGATATCGCAACAATGCTAGTAAGATTTGTTTTGCAATTTTATCCAGAATATTCATGGTCGTTTTTTGATTCCAATGACTTTTTGGCAACTGCGGTTGTAGAAAGTGAATTATGTACTTATATTTTTCTTCAAAAATATAAATATCAAGTTCCTGTGAGTGAAGAACATATGGGAAAAGCGATGCAATTTGGAGATATTGTAACAGATTTCTTAATTCGATATCGAAATTATAGTTTGGTTAAAAGTTCAAAACAAAATATTATTATAACAGCTAGAAGTGATTGTCATAAACGATTTGAAGAATTATTATCACATGGATATTCTCTTCAAAGAAGAGCGAAATTATATTATCATTACCAGTTTCAAAAGCTACCTGTATTACCTACAAGAGATATTGCCTATCCATTTGAAGAATTTATTGAGACAGAAAATGGCAGTTATATGAAAGTATTACAAAAATAATAATTAAGAACAAGAAACCAAAAAATTCTATTGACATTGCCACCTAAATTAGGTAAAATGGTAGATGTCAGATGGAGTAGTACTCAAGAGGCTGAAGAGGCGCCCCTGCTAAGGGTGTAGGTCGGGTAACTGGCGCGAGAGTTCAAATCTCTCCTACTCCGCCATAATGTAATTAACCACTTTTAAGTGGTTTTTATTTGCTTAATTGCATTGACTTTTAAGTCTCTTTGCGTTATTATAGAACTAATTTGGGAGGGCATAGTATGGAAAAATATCAAACCCCAGTCATGAATTTAAATTTGGTAAGAACATTTGTAATTGTAGGACAATCGAAAGACTTAAATGATGCTGCTCATAAACTTGATATCGATAGAACGAATGTATCAAGACATATAGCTGCTTTAGAAAATATTTATGAAACCAAATTATTAAATAATGACTCTAAGACATTTGAATTAACAGAAGATGGTAGGAAATTATTTGATGATTATGAAAAAGCTTATAACTTGATGTTTGCAGCGGAAAAAAATTTTAGACAGGGAAAATCGTTAAATACAGGAAGACTTACAATTGGTGTTTCCTCTGATGTAGATCCTAGTTTTGTAAATGAAAAAATAGAATCTTTTAAAAGAAAATATCCAAATGTAGTAATTAAAATTTTGATTTTGCCAACGAGAGATTTATATGATAAATTATCTCAGTTTTATATGGATTTCATAATAGATACTCCAATTGATTCTGTTCAAAAAATTAAGAATATTGAAATGAAAGAAATAGGGAGTGAACCATTTTGTATTGCTTATACAAAAGAATTTTGTAATTTAAAAATGGAGTCTTTGAAGGATTTAGATTGTTTACCATTAATTCTTCCAGTCAGTTCAAAAAAAGAGCGTACTAAGTTTGATGAAATGCTTTCTAAAGAGGAGATTAATAAAGTGATATCATTAGAAGTAGATGATTATCGGTTTGCTTTAGAGTATGCCAAAGCTGGATTAGGATTATCATTACTTCCAAAACGTTGTATATCAGAAGAACTTTTGACTTATGATATAGGTCTTTCAAAAACCATATCTGTTGCTTATATCGAAAAAAATTTATGTCCTGCTGCTAAAAGATTATTAGAAGAATTTAATTTGAATATGTAATGAAAACTATCATTTTGATAGTTTTTTTGCATTCCCGCAAAATCGATTGTAAAATTGCATTGCTTCATTTTTTAAATTGTGTGCTAATATAAAAGGCAATTTAGTGAGGTGATTTTTATGGCAGTAGTAGAAATGCATTCTAGCTGGTTAGCAATCAATTCTGTTATAGGTTGTCCAAATGGATGTGAGTATTGTTTGTTGCAAGCAACTGGACATAATAAATGTATTCCAAAATCAATTGCGACACCAAAGGAAGCAGTGGAAGCATTATTGGAATTTCAATATTATGATGAATCAATACCAGTTTGTTTACTTCCAAATACAGATGTGTTTGTAAATCTACATAATATTAATTATTTATTTGATCTTTTTAATGAGATTGAAAGTCATCATATTAAAAATGAATTAATCATTATTACAAAATGTGCAATTCCAAATATTGTGATTGAAAGAGTGTTAGATTTAAAAAACAAAGGAATTAATGTTATTTTCTATATTAGTTATTCTGGTTTAGGCAAAGAATATGAGCCTAGTATATCAGAACAAGCACTACTAGATAATTTCCGTAAACTAGCAGAAAATGGAATTGATGTCATTCATTATTTTAGGCCGTTACTACCAGAAAATTCAAGCCCTGAACAAATCACTAAAATATTAGATGAAGTAAGTCTTTATACAGATGTGTCTGTTACAACGGGTCTTGCTCTTATAGAAACTTTCATCGATAAAATTGATTTTTGGAAATCAATCAAAGAGAATAGGGAAAAATGTTTGAAAGCAAATTGTGTATGGACAGATACAGCATGGGATTATTTTGGATATAATTACAATCACTCGCAGCAAGTTTTTCAAACAAATACTTGTGGTTTGAATGCTAAATTGCATCGTCCTTCTCCTCAATATTATGGAACAGAAGAATGTTTAAACTATAATCATTGCAGTAAAGAACAAAGAGAAAGATGTAGAAAACATCATATGGAGATGAAACAAGAATTAGTCAAAGAAAAATGTTCTAGATTGTTAGAAAAGCTTGGCTTTGATACAAAAGAAGTAGAATTTGTATTTGATCAATATGGAAGCTTAGAGCTTAGAAATATCGAATTAAAAATATGTGATGCATCTTATTTATCTTATGTTTTAGGAGTAAAGGTTTATATTAAAACAAACAATATTGTTTCAAATACTTATAATTCTACATTAAATGGTGCGACTCCACTTGTATTAAAGGTGGGAAGATAAAATGATAGAATTTTTAGATACACATTATGAAAATGCGATCTTATTAGTTCAAGGGTTTGACAAAACAAAAGAAAAAAAGTGGGAAGCAAAAGATTATTTAAATGAACTTTATGTACAAGTAGGTCATGTATATAATGTTTTATATTCTAATTCTTACGTGAATGAAAAGGGGAGAAAGATTGATAATTTAGGAGATGAACTATCAGATGTTTTGTTACAGTTAATCAATTTAGGACATCTCTTAAATATTGATATGTATGATATAAAAGATTTAAAAAAACCAAATTGTGATATCAATTCGCTTCCTATTCTTTTAGGACAGCTTTCAGAAATCATCATGGAAATGAGTAACTGTAGATTTAAAAAAGAAAGAATCGGTTTTAGAACCAGTCATGATTTTGCAAAAGACAGAATTTTGAAACTATTTATGATTACTTACAATATCGCATTAGAACATAATTTAGATATGATAAAAGAATTTGGGGATATGGTAGAAGATGCAACTGGATTTTTAAATCGATTTGAAAAGAAAAAGACAGAGTATATCGATATTTATGATGAGGAAGAAAGATATCTTGGGTATTCTGAAAAAAAGAAAGCACATGAATTGGGGCTTTATCATAAAGTAATAGGTTGCTTGATATTAAGCGGAAATAAAGTATATTTTCAACTTAAAAATCCAAAGCATAACAATGTTCATGAAAAAGAATATTTGGAGATTACAGCAGGTGGCCACTTAATGTCTGGGGAAACATTAAAAGGTGGCGTACGTGAAATAGAAGAAGAAACGGGGTTAAACGTCTTATTCGAAGATCTTACTTTTTTAGAAAAAAGAGTTTGTGATAAAAGAATAAAAGAGGATTATATTATTAGAGAATTTCAATATTTTTATTATTTAGACATCCATCATTTTTCACTATTAGATTTTAAAAATTATGACAAGGAAGAAATCGTTAGTTTTGTAGAATTAAAAATTAATGATGTCATAAAATTATTAAATGGAAAAAAGAAAAGAATAAAAGGGAAAAGAATAAAAGAAGAAAAAGAAGTTGAAATAGGGATAACAATAGAAGATTTTGATCCAGATTTTCTAAAAGAAGGATTATATCAAATGTTATTATCTAAAGTAAAGAGTAAAAGGGTAAATATAAAAAAGAAATTAAAGGGGTTAAAAAGTAGAGGAGAATATCAAAATATTATCACTAGAAAAGATTTTATTAGAAACGGAATTCGTTTTTCAGTTGTTTTAAATGAAGAAAGTAATCATTATTTAGTAGGATTAATGATTCATAATACTTCTGGTTTATTAGAAAAGAAGTTTCAAAATAAAAGTGGCGCGGTTAAATATTTTGAAGTATTAGATGAATATGTAGAAAATACATCTGGAAATGAAATCATTACAGATTGTTATGAAGAGAAACATGGTAAGTAATCATGTTTTTTTTAGTGTACTAATAAATAATAATTTTATGATTTTTTAAGAGTTGAAACTTAACTTATAAATTCCTGAAATATGGTCCCATATTGGTACTTCCTTTTGCACTTTTTACATGATATACTTGTTATAGATAGAGTTTTTTTATTGAAAGCTCTATTTTTTTATATTTTATGAATGCAAAAATGCATAAAAGTGTGCAAAATAGCTTGACATTTTTTGGAAATCAGTTAGAATATAAGTCAATTAGTCAGGGGGAGAAATATGAAGGTACTACTTTCAAAGGAATGCTTAAGTAAATATGAACTAAAAGATATTATTAGAAATGTTCATCATTTATTTGATGAATATAACTCAAAAAAATTGTTAGTGAAATTTTATAAGGACGATGCATTATCAGCACATACCAATAAAGAAATCTATGTGAATGGAAGAGTTTCTAACCCTGTTTTAACTGCTACTCTTAAAAGAGAACCATTAATTTTTGAAATTCAGAGTTTTAATACAAAGTTAAGAACATTGAAAGCAAATTTTACAGAGGAAGAAAAATTAATTTTCAAATATTGTATTGAGGAGCATAAGACAGAATGTGAGCTTTGTGATTTGCTACATAGTTCTGTAAAAACAGTGCGTTGGATTAAGAAAAGTTGTTACGTTAAAATAGCGCTCCGATTCGGACTTACAGAATAGACAGATAATCTGTCTTTTTTTATTACCTAAACAAGAAGAAGTTGAAATTTTAGTAGTGATTTATTTAAAAATATAAATAATTCTATATACTGGGGTAACTTAAATTAAAAACGACAAAAATTTTACTATTATTTTCATATAATACAAAAAGATGATAATAATAAAGTAAAAAAACAATAAAACGTTGATTTTTTTTAGAAAAGAGGATAAAATTATGGTAGATATTCAAATTGTTTTATGTAAAGGGGATGAATTTATGATTAATATTGATAGATTCACTATAAATGGATTTAAAAATGTTCAATCAGTTGATTTAAAGCTTGGAAAAATAACAAGCCTTTTGGCTCTCAATAATTATGGAAAATCAAATATAATAAAAGCAATAGATTTTGGAATTGATTTTATTAATAAAAAAGAGGAAATTAGAGAGAATATGATGTGTTGGAAAAATGGACTACCATATAATAAGCATATTGAAAAAAAATGTTTCGAATTTGAAATGGAATTCACAGTTGAGATAAAAGGACAAATGCAAAGAGTTATTTATGGATATTCTTTTGATTGGACCTCTAAAAAAGGAAACGGAGAAATAAAAAAAGAATATTTGAAAGTGAAAGCTACACAAGAATCTCAAAAATATACACAATATATAGAAAGGAATGGAAACGAGGCAACATATAAGTCTTCTATCACTGGTTCTTGTGATAGAAAGATAAAGATTGCTGCTCATGAATTGATAATTAATAAATTATTAGCTTATGATGACCTTTTCTATTTAGATTTAGTAAAAGCGCTCAATAATATTAGTATTTATATTGAACAACATTTTGAAGCGTCTCGCTATTACAAATATAATCCGTTTGTATTAAAAGATGATACCATGTCTGGTTTATTAAGAGATGGTAATGTGCCAAGAATTTTATCTTATATTGAGGAAAATTATCCTGAACGATATGAATTAATTGTAAATACTTATTTGGAGTTATTTCCTAATATAGAGGATATGAAAGTAAAATCTTTTGAAATTGATCCAGATACATTTTTTAAGGCTAAAGTAAATGATGAAGCGCCTTTTAAGGTTTCTGATATTAAATATAGTTTATATGTAAAAGATAAAAACTTGGAAAATGCAATTCCATTTGAGTGGATGTCAGATGGAGCACAAAGAATTTTATTAATTTTTAGTTGTTTAACTTTAGCAGAGATTAATGAATGTTCTTTTATTATGATAGAGGAACCAGAGAATTCAGTTCATCCACAATTATTACAGAAGTATTTAATATCATTAGATAGTTTTATAGAGAACTCAAAATTATTGATTACGAGTCATTCTCCATATTTAATTAATTATTTAAATCCAACAAACTTATATTTGGGAATACCAAATAATAACGGATTAGCGTGTTTTTATAAAATAAAAGATAATGCAGTAAAAAAATTAATGAATGCATCTAGTGATATGGATATGTTAACAGGGGATTATTTGTTTGACTTGATGAATGGCACAAAAGAAGATTTGGAAGTGTTAGAGTCTTATGTCCAAAAATGATTTTAAAAAATGTGTTATATTATATGTAGAAGGTCAAACAGAAGAAGAATTTTATCAAAAAGTAAAGGCCTATATGAGAACAAAGCTTCCAACAGCTAAATTTAATGTAGATAAATTTGACATAGTTTGTACAAAAAGCATAAATCGTTTTAAACATAAATTATTGGCAAAGTTTCAAAATGAGGTTATGTCTAAGTACCGCAAAAAAGATGAAGTAACTGTTGTGTTATGCTATGATAGTGATGGGTATGAGTATGGTACTCATCCAATTGTAGATAAAGATAAGTTAGAAGATGAATTAAAAAAAGCAGGTGCAAAAAAGGTCATTCGTTTGGTTGCCGATAAAACGATTGAAGATTTTATTATGATAGATAAAAAAGGAGTTTTAAAGTTTTTAGGGTTGCCACTTACTACAGCGATAAAAGGGAACAATGGTTTAGAACAAATACAATATTTATTTAAAAAGAAAAATAAAACATATTTTAAAGGAACTAGAGTAGAAGGCTTGTTAGAAGCTTTAGATTTTAATTTAATCTGTTCAAAATTATGCTCTAATTTATCACTATTATGTTATGAGGTTGGGATTGATTGCCCAAAAGTAAAAGATATTATGAAATCATAGTATCTTTTTTGTATTTAGAAAAGAGGTTTTATTTATGATGAAAAATGATTTCCTTACTTATTTAACAAAAAAATATCAAAAAGGTTTTAAAACGATAGATGAATATCTATTTTTTTTATATAAGGATTTTACATGCTCCAATAAAATGAAATATTATCAAACATTGGAAGAGGATATTATTTTATATAGCAAATTACAAATTGAAAAGAGGAATGATTAAAGTGTCTTATGTAAAAATAAATGATATATCATTTTTGCTTTATATGGAAAGAAAGTATAAAAAAAAGAATGAATTTTCCTTTATAGATGATTATTTACTATGGTTATATGAAGAATACAGTCATTATATTGAATCTTTATATTATCAAATGCTAGAAAGAGATATAAAAAAATATTGTTCTTTTCAAAGTAAAAAAATGGATATCTTTTTTGACCAAAGAGATCAATTAGAAAATGAAAATCATATTTTTAATTTTTATGTTAGTAATAAATATAATAAAAAATTCGTAAAAGATCAATTTTTTAATTTTTTATATAAAGTAATTTGTCAATCTAATTTAGATTTATATTATTGGAAACTAGAAAAAGAATTAATTTGTTATGTCGAAAAGCAAACAGGAAAAGAAAGAAATTTAGTTTCAAAATAAATAAGAAGAGGAGAAAACTATGAAAAAATTAACGTATAAACAACAGGCCGTATTATGTGCTATTATTTCCTTTTGGGATAACAATGGATATTCTCCAACTTATCGTGAAATAGCGAAACTTTTAGATATGAAAAATTTTAGTAGTATTTTTAATATCGTTATGATATTAGAGGAAAAGGGTTATGTAATAACAGAAGCTGGAAAACCAAGAACGATTAAAGTTATAAAAAAACTATTGAATGAACAATAGTTTAATGTTTTGGTAGAATAAGATAAGAGTTTAAAGAACCATCTGTTTTAGTTGAAATACACCAATTTCCAGCATTAATACAATATCCATCTTTGATATCTGTTCTTTTCAAAGCTCTATTAATTGCTAGAGAATCAGATGAACTAGTAGAAATAGAAGGCATTAAAGATATTTTTGTAAGAAGACTATTTGTATATTCGCTATCATTATTAACAGAAGCATAGAAAAATGCATATGCCAATTTAGATGTTTTTGCATCAAAGCTTTCTACATATGAGACAAAGTTCTTATCTTTTGTAAAATTACCAGTAAAAGTAACTTTATCCTCTTTATATTCGATTTTATCAATATATGGATATTGTATATCATCAAAGGAAGACATTAAAGAAACAAAGTTTAGAGTATGAGCATCATAGATATCTTCAAAATGATATTCTAATGTTTCTCTAGTAATTTCTCCTTCTTTTAGTTCAGGAATATCCATTTCATTTAAAGTAACAGTTTTTACTTCAGCTGTATAAGAATCAGTAACACTATCACTTAGTATGAGACATTTTAAATCTCTTGTTTCATTTGGTTTTATTGTTTCATAGCAAGTATTGTCAACTGTTAAACTACCACTTTTAAGTTCTACTGTTAGTGTAAGTTTATAAGCTTTGTCTTCTAAGTTTTTTATTTGCCCTGTAATATAACTGTCTTCTATTTCTAAAGTAGAAAGTTGTATCTTCTTTTCCCATCCATCTTCTTTCTTACCACAACCACATAATAAGAAAGCACAAAACGCGATTACAAGTATTTTTTTCATTATCTAAATCACTCCTTTAAAGCTTGTAGTGCTGTATATAGTATATCATATTACTCTTTGTTTTGTGAAAAAAAAGTGAAATAAATAATGAAAGTGTCAATTAAAATATTTTATAGAAAACATAAACACGTGTTCAGATTATCAGATTTCTACATTGTGTCTATTTTTAGTTTCATGTTATAAATTACTCGAACAAGCGAGTTCTATCCCTTGCTCGTTTGTTCTAAGTGCTGTTTAAAGAAAGTCAATATAAATACTTTTAAAACTAAAAATCTAAATGGAGATAAACCAAAAGTAAAAAAGTGAGTTAGTAAATTGAAAAGTTTTTGTATTACTTTATAGGAAGGTGTAAGAATGATAGTAGAAAATTTATTTGAAGAAATGATTTTTCCAGGATTAAAAAATTATGTGGAATCTAATTCTAATGCTCTAGTGTCAAAGAAAAAAGTAGATAGCTATCCACTAGTAGTAGCAAAACTGTTATGGGTAAAAAATCAATATAACAGTTTAGATTATAAAGAAAAAACATATATTTTTAAAATTTGTATAGAAATGTATTCTAATACAGAAGATATTGGTTCGATTACAGAGCTTGTTATGAATTATTTGGAAAACAATTTTAGAGTTTCTTTAAGGTTAGAATTTAATGTGAGTGAAGAAATGTTTCAAAATAATATTATCGTAACTGGTCAAATGATTTCAAATATAGTCTATCCATTTGAAGATAACCAAGAGTAAAAGCACTTTAAAAAGGGATTAGAAGAAAGGATGATTAAAAATGTTAGATTTAGGAATTGAATTATTTGTTAAGGAAACAACAGAACAAAAGTTTCCAAAATTACCATTAGTAGCAGTGAAAGGAGCTCCAGCAAGTGGACAAGCAGCAGGAACAGTAGAAACAACTACATCAAGTGACCCTGTTAAAGTTTATATTGCAGATAGACCTGATACAGGTGCTATGGATTTTGTTTATAATTATTCTAGTGAAAATTTCAAAGCAGTAAAAGAAATTTGTGATAATGTAGCAAAAGATATTATGATTAAATATCCAGATGGAACAGGAGCTATGTATAGAGGTACTTGTCAAACTTGGAGAAATGAAGTATCAGTAGGTGGTATTATTGAATGTACATTACATACTGTACCAAGCGCACAAGTAGTAGATAAAACGGCAGAAGAAGTAACAGCATTAATGGCAACAGAAGCATAGAAAGTAGGAAGTTTTTATGAGAAAAATTACAATAAATGTAAGTGATAAAGATTATGAATTAGCATTAAATCGTAATGGAATTAAATGGTTAGAAGCAAAAGGATATATCTATGAGAATTCTTCTAAAACACCAATTACAAATTATGATTTATTATGGACAGTAGGATTTTTATATAATTATCCAAATATGACAGAAGAAGAAATTTTGAAGTTACAAGATACTTATAAAAAAGAAAAAGGAAATCCAGCAGAAGTTACTTCATTTATGGTAAATGAATATCTCGCTTTTATCAATGCCCTAGTCGATACGAAATCAATCAAGAAAAAAGCGACGATAACAGAAATGTAAAACAATATAAGAACTTGACAGATTGGTTTTATGATTTGTTACCCATGGCAATTACATATGGTATGTCTGTGAAAGAGTTTTGGGAAGAAGATCCTAATCTTTTCTGGGCATACCGTTTTTCTTATATTGATAGAATAAAGTTTGAAAATGAAGATAAAAACCAAACTGCTTGGCTACAAGGGGCTTATATATATGAAGCAGTATCGATTGCACTAAATAATGCTTTTAGTAAGCAAAAGTTAACTTATTCTAAATTACCTTATGGATTTAAGACAGAAGAGAATGATAAAGAAGAGTTAATAGAAGTGCAAGTAGCTGAAATAAAAGCCAGAATTAGACAAATCAATAAATTACAAACAGCACTTCCAGAAAGGGATAATACACCTGAGGAGGTGAAAGAAAATGAATGATACAATAAAATATAAATTTGAAATAGATGATGCAAAAATACTGAATAGGCTGAATTCAATTCAGGATGTATTAAAAGGAACTAAAGACATTATTACAGAATTAAAAAAAACATTTGAGACTTTTTCGTCTAAAACATTTGCATCTGAATTAAATAAGTTGAAAAATAATGAAAACTCTTCTACAGTGGGAAGCTGGGGAAGTGCAAAAGAAAATTTAAAAATATCATTAAAAAATACGCAAAATAACAATACAACAGATTTTGCGATTCTTAAAAATTTACAACAGTCATTAACAGATTATTCAACTGTCGGAAATAATGCATTTGGAACTGGAATAGGACAAGTAGTTGGACTAGTAAAAATGTTTGAGGATATAGCTGATATAAATTTATTTGGAGGTGTAGAAGATAGGAAAAAAGCAATGGATTCCTTATTAACTACAATATTAGATTCATCTAAAGCTACTAGTGAATTTGCGACTAATATGTTAAATAGTTATGATGCAATTACTCAAAGTTTAACAAAAGAAACACTTTTAATTGATAATCATAAGGAGTTAGTAAATGAATTGAAAACTATTACAGATGAGAATGGAAATGTAAAAGCAGGATATGAGGCGAGAGCCCAGTTTATTGTTTCCACGCTCAATAATGCTTATGATACAGAAATGGAACTTGTAAATGGGACAATAAAGAACTATAAAGATGAAGTTGAGTCAATTGAAGATGTTATAGCAAAGAAAAAACAAGAAATTGCTTTAAACATTTCAGGACAACAATATCAGTTAGCCTTAGAAACCAAGGTAGAAACTTACAAAAATCTGGTAAAGGCAGAGAAAGAGCATAATTTAGCTTTAAGTGAACAAGAAAGAATTGAGAAGGCCATTGAAGAACAATTTAAAAACGGAAAAGCTAAAAAAGGAGAATCTTTAGAAGAGTTTACAAAAAGAATGATTAGTGAAAATGAAGAATATCAGAGAATAACTAATGCAGCAATAAAAACTCAAGAAAGTTTAAAATTGTCTCAAGATGCTTATGATGCAAACGTCCAAGCTAGAATGAATTATCAGGCACTTCAAACCGCTATAGCAAATGGTGATGCAGAAGCAGTTGATTATTATACTAATAAAATATCAAACTCCTATTATGACGGAAAAAATATGATGGTGCTTACTCAGGCAGAAATGCTAGATGAAACAAAACGCTATCATGATGGGGTTTATGAGATGGCTGATGAAAGTAATTTGAAAATTGCAGATTCATTAAAAAGCGGGGCTGATTATGCTTTAGAATCAACTAAAAATTCTTTGCTGGAGCAAACTACTAGCTTAGAATCTTTAACACCAAATGTAATAGATGCTTGGGGAGCATTATCAAAAGGAAGCACTGACCGTTTTTTAGAATACTTTAATGAAATACCAAATGATTTAAAGCAAGATGTGATAAGTAAGATGGAAGCGCATGGATATGAAATCAGTAGTGAATTAGAGGAAGGATTAAGAAAAAATAACCCTAAAATTCATATAAAGTCTGAAGCGGATAGTGCCACAATACTTATTGATGCTGATACAAAGCAGGCAGAGAAAAAGACAAACAATTGGTTAAAAGAAGTAATAGGAACAGTTTTAGGTGGAGCATGGATTCTAAAAAAAGAACAAGGAGGAATTTATTCGAATGGCTCTTGGACAAACATTCCACAGTATGCAAATGGAGGATTGCCAAACCATGGAACAATGTTTATAGCAGGAGAAAGCGGAGCAGAAATAGTAGGTCATATTAACGGAAGAACGGAAGTATTAAATAAATCTCAAATAGCAAGTGCAATATATACAGCAGTGGCAACAGCAATGAGTGAATATAGTGGAACAAATCAAGATATAAGAGTATATGCAGAAGAAGGCTTAATTGTAGAAAAAGTATCAAAAGGTATTAATCAACACGTAAAACAAACAGGTAATTTACCATTTACTATTCCAGTATAAAAAAATAATATGCATGAATCATATTATTTCATAATAGCTTTTAAAATTTAAAAGAATTATTTAGAAGAAGCATTAACACAATTTCTATATCCAAAGGAATCAAATTCTACTCCTGAAACTCCTGTATCAGCACAATCATTATTTTCCCATTTACCACCATATTGCAAACAACACATTTTTCTATTCTTATTATTTGTTTCTTTTTTCTCTTCTTGTACAGAAGAAGCGTTAACACAATTTCTATACCCAGATAAATCAAATTCTACTCCTGAAACTCCCGTATCAGCACAATCATTATTTTCCCATTTACCACCATATTGCAAACAACACATTTTTTTATCTTCTACCTTTTTCTCTCTACATCCAGTAAACAATAATAAACTACAAGTTAATAATAACAATAATTTTTTCATAATCTTTATTCCTCCTAATTTCTATTCTTATTATATCAAAGTCTATTTTAAAAAGAAAGACGGTGAAACTATGATCAAAGAATTTATAAATGGGAATTACCACTATACCCTAGGAAGTCCATCTGTTGTAATATCAAAAGTAAAAATCAATGGAGTAGACATTTCTAAATATTTAACAAATGAATCAAAAATCGGTTGGTATGACGTAACAAGTGATTCTAATGCTACCAATGCAGATGGAACAATGGTATTAAATGTAATCAATACTAAATATCGTTTAGATTTAGTTACAAGACCTTTATTAGAATATGAACTAATCGATTTTTATAAAGAAATTATAGATAATCCAACAGTAACAATTGATTTTTATAATCCTTTTACTGGAAATTGGAAACAAATTGAATGTTACAGAGGAGATCGAAATGTACAAGCAATGCATCCTATTAAAACACCAGAGGATAGAGTAGAACTATATAGTCCCATATCTCAATCCTTTATAGAATTGTAGGTGTTTTATGGATAATTTCATAGAAGCGTGCAAAAAGGGCGCAAATAAAAATAGACTTGGAATGATAAAAACAAAAGAAAAAGAAATAAAAGGAAGCGATTCTTTAAAAAGCTTTGTAGTAGATAGCGGATGTTATGTAGATGACTCTATTATAGGAGCTATTTATATCAAATGTTTAACTGGAGACTTTGTAAACTTAAAGATGAGTTTATTAGATGAAGAAATAGAAGCAAAAGTGGGAATTAAATTTAGTGATCAAGAAGAATATAGAAGCTTAGGTCATTACATTGTAGAAAAACCAACAGATGAAAAAACATCAAGCAATACAAGTATCAAAGCTTATGATTATTTGATGAATAAAATTGATCAAAAATATGAATGCGAAATTAATTATGGAGAAACAATAACTGTAAAAGATTTATATATTGATGTTTGTAATAACTTAGGTTTAAGTCCTAAAACAACTGAATTTTTAAATAGCGATATTCTAGTATTCAATAACCCGTTTACCAATAATGAAACAAATAGAACTGTATTAAAAGCAATCGCAACAGTTGCTTGTTCTTTTGTAACAATTGATGCAAATAACCAAATTGATTTGTCTTGGTTAAGTGATACTTTAGATTATACATTTTTAAAAAGTGAATATTCTACATTAGAAAGTAATGATACTGTTTTAGGTCCTATTAATACAGTTGTTTTAAGAAATAGTGAAATCGATGATGAAAATGTAACAAAACAAGCAGAAAATATAGAAATAGAACACTCTGTTATTATTAGTGAAGATTACATTTTAAATAGTGCAGAAATAAGAAAGCAAGCAATAGAAAAAATATTTGAACGGTTAAATGGGCTTACTTATGTAGATTGTAAACTTACAACTTATTATGGAAAACCATTTTTAAAAGTTGGTTCTAAAATTAAAATTGAAACAGATAATGGTTTTATAGAAACATACATTTTAAAGCATCAATTTACTTTTAATGGAGCTTTTACAAGTGTAATAGAAAGTTCTGTTCCAACAAAACAAGAAATTAAAACGAAACAGGAAATAACTTTAAAAGAAGCCTTAAAAAATACTCAGATTATTGTTGATAAACAAAATCATAAAATAGAATCTTTAGTAGAAGAAATTGATACTTCTAAAGAGACTGTATTAGAAATGAAAAATGTAATTACGCAAAATAAAGAAGAAACAACCAACTTAATTAGTCAAACAGGTGGAATGAATTTACTTAAAAATAGTGGATTTCATCAAAGCGCAGATGGATGGGAAAAAACAGAAAATACAAATTTTGAAGTGATTACTGGAAATATTGATGTGGAACAAAATACAACCAATAAATCAGAATTACTTTTAAAAAATGGAACATTATCTCAAGAGTTCTCTATGATAATCGGTTCTACTTATACAATTGCATTTAAATATAAAAAAGAAGCTTTGAATAATCGAATTTCAAGAATTCGTATTTATAGAACTGATAATAGTTATCTTGACCTCTTTGAAGAATCAAGTGCGAAAAATTCTAGGACACAATTTTTTTATACTTTTACAGCAACTGTGAATAGTGGAAGATTAGAAATTTATACGGATAATGATAATATCTGGATTGATGATTTCATCATTCAAAGTGGAACTAGTACAGAATGGAGCCCAAATGCTTTAGAAACAAGAGGTTTGGGTCATAAGTTAACTGGCAATGATTTAGAACTTTATGACTTATCCAATTCTTTAGAAAAAGGAAATTTAGATTATAATAATTTAACATTTTATAAAAACGATGATTTAAAAGCAGAATATGGGGCCAATAATATGCAGGTAGATAATGCGACAATTAATCAAACAATGGATTTATGCGGATTAACCTATACAAAAATAGATGATGATAACATCATTGTAGATTAGAGGTGAAAATATGACATTGTTAGGAACAAGTAATTTTAGTGGCAAATATGGAAGTCATTACTTTTACTCTGTTTATTATGATTATATACAAGATACAGTAAATAATAAAACAACATTTACTTTTTATGGATATATTGGTGGAGACAAATATGCAAGTGCTTCTGGAACAGCTTGTACTTGTTATATTGACGGAAAAGCAATTGGCTCTTTTTCTTCAATTACTGCAAATTCAAATAAATTAATAGGAACTACAACAAAGGAAGTTTATCATAGTGGAGATGGGACTTTTCCAAATACAATGATTTATGCATATTGTAATACCCCTTGGACGAATTTAGACAATACTTCTATGAGTGTTACAATTTCTTCCAATAATATTCCTTCAATTGTAAGAAAAAGTATATTTGGTAACATTCCAAACTTTACATTTGATAAAAATGAATTGGAAAGTATTCCTTTTTCTGTACCAATTATAGAAAACTATAGTGGGTTTTATAATGTATTAAAAATTTATGTCAAGAAAAATAATAATTTTGAATTTATTACAACAAGAGAAAACTTTAATGGTGGAACAATTACTTTAACAAAAGATGAATTAAAACTAGTTTATTCGCTTATGGATGATACAAGTTCGGATTTCAAATTTGAATTAATCACATATTCTAATAGTTCTAAAACAACAATCATAGGAACTGATGTAAGAGAGAATGTATTAGGTAGTATTTCTTCTATTGGCATATTACCAACTTTTGATGTGTCTTCCGTTCAATATGAAGACATCAATCCAAAAACACTATCTATTACAGGTAACAAAAATATTTTTATTAAGAATTATTCTGATATTAAAATTACATTTACAGAAAAAGGAACTGCCAATAAAGGAGCAAGTTTAGGAAATCAGTCCCATAGTGCTAGAGTAACTACTGAAAAGGGACAAACAATAAAGTCGTTAAATTATAGTGATATATTTCCAGCTTCATTAGAATTTGAAAAAATAATGAGTAATCAAATTGATGTATTTGTAATTGATTCTAGAGGATTACGTTATCCAGAAGCCAATCATTATCAAACAGTAGAAATGTGGAATTATGTTCCCATTTCATTTAAAAAATCTAATTGCAAAATTAGTAGAACAAATGATGTTGAAAAGTCAACATTTATTATTTTAGAGGGAACATATTATGATTTTAAAGAAAAACCAGGTATCAATCAAATAACAAGTACAATCTTAAAATACAAAGAAAAAAATAGCACATCAGATTATGCAGAGCTTAATATTACATCTCATATTGTATGTGAAGAAGGGATTTTCTCTATAGATAATTATAATTTAGGAGATTTTGATGTTACAAAAGAATATGAATTTATAGTTGAAATAGAAGATAAGTTATCAAAAGCAACTTTAAATTTAAATTTGAATAGTGCGACACCATATATTTGGCATATGAAGAAGAATAAAATTATGGGAATAGGTGGCAAACCAGATACTCGTTTAAAATTAGGCTCTATCCATATTTATGGAGATATTAAGGTAGACGGAAAGTATATTGATATTTATCCAGTAGGTTCCATTTATATGAGTATAAATAATACTAATCCAAGTACTTTATTTGGTGGAACATGGGAGCAAATAGCACAAGGGAGAACATTAGTCGGCGTAGATATAAATGATAATGATTTTAACACAGTAAAGAAAACTGGAGGAAGTAAGTTTTTACAAGACCATACACATGAGTTGACACTAGTTCATCCAGGTGGGAAAGATACAGTGCCATATGGCTTGAGTTATGAATATGATGGAATTAATCCCATTGCTGGCCTTTATAACGGATATAGTTATGTAGGAGGACCTTCTAATGGGAACAAGAAGATACAAGTGGGGAATTCAGGAAATCTTCAACCATATTTTACTTGTTATATTTGGCTAAGAACTGCCTAAATAGAGGATAATTTTGATGAATACAAAAGTTGTTTAGTGATTATTTGATAAAAAAAGATTCAGAAAGTTAACTTATACAAAAACAAATGATGATAATATCATCATAGATTAGAGGTGAAAATATGACATTATTAGGAACAAGTAATTTTAGTGGCAAATATGGAAGTCATTATTTTTACTCTGTTTATTATGATTACATACAAGATACAGTAAATAATAAAACAATATTTACTTTTTATGGATATATTGGTGGAGACAAATACGCAGATGCGTATGGAACGGCTTGTACTTGTTATATTGATGGGAAAGCAATCGGCTCTTTTTCTACAATTACTGCAAATTCGAATAAATTGATAGGAACCACAACAAAGGAAGTTCCTCATAATCAAGATGGTAGTTTTCCAAATACAACGATTTATGCATATTGTAATACTCCTTGGACGAATTTGGGCAATACTTCTATGAGTGTTACTATTTCTTCTAATAGTATTCCTTCAATTGCAAGAAAAAGCACATTTGGAAGTATTCCAAACTTTACATTTGATAAAAATGAATTAGAAAGTAATCCTTTTTCTGTACCAATTACCAAAAATTATAGTGGATTTTATAATGTATTAAAAATTTATGTTAAGAAAAACAATAATTTTGAATTTATAACAACAAGAGAGAACTTTAATGGTGAAGCAATTACATTAACAGAAGATGAATTAAAACTAGTTTATTCGCTTATGGATGATACAAGTTCGGATTTCAAATTTGAATTAATCACATATTCTAATAGTTCTAAAACAACAATCATAGGAACTGATGTAAGAGAGAATGTATTAGGTAGTATTTCTTCTATTGGCATATTACCAACTTTTGATGTGTCTTCCGTTCAATATGAAGACATCAATCCAAAAACACTATCTATTACAGGTAACAAAAATATTTTTATTAAGAATTATTCTGATATTAAAATTACATTTACAGAAAAAGGAACTGCCAATAAAGGAGCAAGTTTAGGAAATCAGTCCCATAGTGCTAGAGTAACTACTGAAAAGGGACAAACAATAAAGTCGTTAAATTATAGTGATATATTTCCAGCTTCATTAGAATTTGAAAAAATAATGAGTAATCAAATTGATGTATTTGTATTTGATTCAAGAGGGCTTCGTTATCCAAAAGCTAATCATTATCAAACAGTAGAAATGTGGGATTATGTTCCCGTTTCATTTAAAGAATCAAATTGTAAAGTAAATAGAACAAATGATGTTGAAAAGGCAACATTTGTTACTTTAGAGGGAACTTATTCTGATTTTAAAGAAAATATAGGCGTTAATAAAATAACAAGTACAATCTTAAAATACAAAGAAAAAAATAGTACTTCTGATTATACAGAACTTGATATTACGTCTCATATTGTATGTGAAGAAGGACTTTTTTCTATAACTAATTATAGTTTAGGAGATTTTAATGTAACAAAAGAATATGAATTTATAGTTGAAGTAGAAGATAAATTATCAAAAGCAACTTTAAATTTAAATCTAAATAGTGCGACACCATATATTTGGCATATGAAGAAGAATAAAATTATGGGAATAGGTGGCAAACCAGATACTCGTTTAAAATTAGGCTCTATCCATATTTATGGAGATATTAAGGTAGACGGAAAGTATATTGATATTTATCCAGTAGGTTCCATTTATATGAGTATAAATAATACTAATCCAAGTACTTTATTTGGTGGAACATGGGAACAAATTAAAGATTGTTTTTTATTGAGTGCAGGAAATATTTATACAGCTGGAAGTACAGGTGGAAAAGCGACTCACACATTATCAGTAAATGAAATGCCTTCTCATACCCATTCTCAAAATCCTCATGGACATCCTCAGCATCCAGATACTTGGATGAATGTTGATAATCCATGGGTCCCAAAGTCAGGCTATTATTACGCACACTCTGGAAGTGGTGTGTCTGACAGATTTTATACTGGAAGTGTGACTGCAACAAATAATAGCACAGGCGGGTCACAACCACATAATAATATGCCTCCATATTTGGTTGTTTATGTTTGGAAAAGAGTTTCATAATATGGGAAATATAACATTAAATGAGATTTCTAAAATATTAGAACTTATTTTGATATTTGTTAGCTCCATTAGTACTTTATTAATTGGAATGAAAACGATTTTAAATAAACAACTAAAACCATTAGAAACAAGCATTCAAGAATTAGATATCAATCAATGTAAAAACTATCTAGTAAGATTTCTAGCAGATGTGGAACATAAAGAAAAACTGGATAAAGTAGAGATAGAACGGGCCTATGAAGTTTATGATCATTATACAAAAGATTTAAAAGGAAATAGTTATATTCATGATAAATGGGAACGACTTATGAAAGGATGTGATTAAATGCAAGAATTTATGAATTGGGACATTTTAACAACATATGCAACTTTTGTAACAGTTGTATTTATGGTAGTTGAATTTATTAAAGAACTAAAATTATTGAAACAGATTAAAACAAAATATTTGAGTTTCTTAGTATCTTTTATTTTATTACTAATTACCAATATTGCGCTTCATTCTTTTGAATTTGTGGATATCACATTATATGTATTAAGTGCAATGAGTATTAGTTTAGGATCAAATGGATTAAGTGACTTCAATAGGAAAGGAAGTATTTTATGAAAAAAGGACAAATAAGTATTAGAAATGGAATAGAAGATTTATTATGTCCATTTACTTTTGTTGGAATTAGTCAACCTGCAAATGGAACCTTTTCTCACAAAGGAACAATGGCAAATGATATTGGATATAAAGATCCAAAAAATCCATATGAACCATATTATGCTCCATGCCATATCAAATGTATTTATGTTTGGAAAGAATATGGACAAGCTATGTGGCAATCAATCAATAAAGTAAGGTTTGCGGATGGAGCAATCGATTATATTACATTTGTAACCATTCATGATAATTCTTTAACAGCTCAAATTGGAACCGAATTAAAACAAGGCGAATTAATGGGCCATAAAGGAAATAAAAAAGCAAATGGTGTACATGCTCATATAGAGTGTAGTAAAGGCCTATATAGTGTGAAAGATTGGAAATATAATGCTTATGGAAATCCAAGTTTTCCAGTAGAAGTCAATATTGATGATGTTTTCTTCTTTGATGATACAGAATTAAGTAGTAACTATATTCCAAGTAATTATAAAATTAAATATTTAAAAGATGTTATCGTAAACCAATCAACAAATGTAACTCCACTTCCATTAAAAGTAGGAGATAAAGTAAAAATTATAAAAACTGGAAATGGTTCTAGCTTTGGAACATCTAATACAGCTTATGGAATAGGTTGGGAAAGAGAGATTTTAAAAATATGGGAAGATAGACCTTACCCATATCAAGTAGGAAATAAAACAGGAACAACCGGCTTTTATAGGATAGAAGCTTTAGAAAAGAGGTAATAAAAATGAATGAAACAATAAATTCTGTTTTTACAGAAACAACAGATGGAATCAATGCATCTATAAACCAACTAGAAGTAACTTGTATTACTTCAAAAGCAAATAAATTTCATTTAGATAGCGAAGGAAACTTATCTGTAAATAGTATTACAACGGTTGTAGAAAATCCATCAAGTGGATCAACAGTAGATTTTAATTCTATTTATCCAATTGGATCTATTTATATGAATACAACGCTTGTAGATCCAACAGCACTATTTGGAGGAACGTGGGAACGATTAGAAAATAGATTTTTACTCGGAGCAAGTGAAATCTATGAAGCAGGAGAAATGAAAGGTGAGGCACAGGTAAAGTTATCAGTAGATGAAATGCCTGAACATACACATATGCAAGATCCGCATGGTCATCCTCAACATCCTAGTACATGGATGAATGTTGGAACATCTCAAATTCCAAAAACAGGTGGTTATTATTATGCCAATGCCGAACATTCAGCTGACTATTGGACTGGAAATACAACTGCAATAAATAATAAAACAGGAAAGTCACAACCACATAACAATATGCCTCCATATTTAGCTGTTTATATGTGGAAGAGAGTTGCTTAAAAGCTCTCTTTTCTCTTAAATTTTTAAAAAAGAGGTGATAATATGGAAAAAGAACTTAAAAATTTAAGAAGCAAAAAAGAAAAACATTTTTTACAGGAAGATGGAACAATTATTGCAAGAATGTACAAAGAAGATATCCATTATTTAAAAAATGGAACCTATGAAGAAATAGATAATACATTAATCAAAAAAGGAAACAAATTTCAAAATAAAAGCAATTCTTTTAAAGCAACATTTGATGAAAACAATAAAAATAAATTATTAGAAATGGAAAAAGATGGATATAAACTTTCTATGAGTTTGAAAAATGAAAATGAAATTTGTCCAAATGTAAAAGAAAAAGAAATTTGTTATAAAGAATTACTAGATGGTATTGATGTAACATATAAAGTACTTTCTAATAAAGTAAAAGAAGCAATTATTTTAAAAGAAAACAAATATGAAAAAATAGAATTTGTGATTGAAACAAACTTAAATTTAACTATCAATAATAAAATAATAGAAGCAAAAAATAACAATGAAACAATTTTTGTAATAGAAGCCCCTTATATGATAGATGCAAATGACAAAGAAAATCATAATATTTATTATGAGTTAGAACAACATGAAAACCATTATGATGTGATTTTATATTTGGATAAAGAATGGTTAAATAATGCTGCATTTCCAGTAGTAATTGATCCAACCATTACCAATTTTAGTGAAGAAGGAACAACTTATGATACTTATATTTATGAAGGAAAAAATGATGATTATCCAAGAGGAAATTCTAAAACTATATGGTTAGGTGTTGATAAAAAAGAAGATGGCACAATTGAAAAAAATAGAGGACTATTCAAATTTGATTTGCCAAAGATTGGAACTGGTAGTCAAATTATAAATGCCGAAGTAACAATGACAGTATACTTATCTTCAAATAAAATTGATAATATTTTTGCGGTTCATCGTATTACAAAAGATTGGGATGAAAAAACAACAACTTATAAAACATTTGGAAATGCATATGATTCTAGAATTGAAAATTTTGCTATGTTTGGTGATGTTTGGCCAACACAAAACAAAGAAATTTCTATCGAGCTTACAAATCTTGTGAAATCTTGGTATTCTGGAACACCTAATTATGGGATATTAATCAAAAATTATTACGAGTATTATGAAGAAGATACTACGGTAATCATTCATTCTTGTGAAAATGATGCTGAAGTAAATCCTCCATATTTAACTATTCATTATAGAAACCAAAATGGTTTAGAAAGTTATATGGATTATCAAACACAAAGTTTTACAGATGGAAATACAAGTACGAATTTATATAATGGAAACTTAGTATCTGTATTTCATGTAGGAGAAACATTATCAGGTAAATTTCCAGTTACTTTAGACTTAGTCTACAATACCAATGATATAGTCTTAGAAACTGATTATGGATATGGATTAGGTTGTCAGTTAAGTCTTTATCAAACTTTAAAAGAAGAAACTATTGAAAATATAAAAACATTAAGATACAGAGATGGAGATGGAACATTCCATTACTTTTATAAAGGTAGTGATATAAAACCAGTAGAAGTAGAAGGTTATGAATTTGATGTTGTAGAAAGAAATCCAGAATCTTATTATGATGAAGATGGATTATCGTTAGTAGTATCAAAAGAAAATGATAACTTCATCATGAAAGATAATGATGGAAATACAAGTGCATTTACTAAAAATGGAGATGTTTGGTATTTAACAGAAATCAAAGATACAAAAGATAGTAGAGTAAAAATAGAATATTTGAATAATAAGATTGCAAAAGTAATAGATGGAAATGAAAAGGAAATTCATGTTGCTTATGATAACAATAAAATAACAGTAACAAGTCCAAATGAAACAGTTACATTAAATTATCAAGACAATTTATTAACAAGTATTGTTACAAAAAATGGTATTACAAGTTTATCTTATCATGATAACAAAATCATTTCTAAAATTACAGATGTAACAGGAAAAAGTATTGGTTATGAATATTATGAAATGATTCCATATCGAGTAAAAAAAATAAGTGAATATGGAATTTCAGATACCTTAGGAAATTCTTTAGAATTTATTTATGGATTTAATACAACTACAGTAAAAGATAATAAAAATAGAAGCCAAGTTTATTCTTTTAATAATAACGGAAATACAGTAGGAATTACAAACTTAAATGAAAAAGAAGAATTAAAAGAAGCATTTGGACAATCTATGATTTATGGTTCTAAAGATCAATACACAACTTCTTTTGGAAGTGTTAATAAATTAGTATCTACAAATTCAATGGTAAAAGTTGTTAAAAACTATTTAAAAAATTCTAGTTTTGAAAATGATCGATTACTATTTAAAGAAGTTGTTTCTACTAGAGCAGCAGGTGGAGGAAATACAGATTTTTTAACGTTTGTAACTGGAGAAGCAAATACTGGAAACCGTTCCTTATTTATCTATGGTGATTATGATCCAAGGACAATAGAATATTCTATTAGTGTTCCAAAAGGAAAATATTATACTTTTAGTGCTTATTTAAAAGTAACCGGTTATACAGATATGATACTTTCTTATTTAGATGAAAATGGAGTAGAAAAATCATCAGCAAGGTATATAGAAGAGACTGATGGGTTTGAAAGATTTGATGTGACATTATTTTATCCAGAAAATTCTACAAGTGATTTGAAAATTACTTTTAGAGTAGGTAATAATACACATTGTTATATAGATGATATTCAACTAGAAGAAGGAGAAGTAGCGAATCTTTATAACTTAATTGATAACTCTGATTTTAGTGATGGAATGAATGGTTTTGATTTTAGATATAATCGTTATTTAGAAACAACAGCACCAGAAGAAATTCCAGATTATGGAGTAGTAACGTTACCTTCTGGAGAACATGCTTTAAAAGTAACAGGAAGTCCTTATTTAGATGAAGTAATTACGAAAACATTTCCAGTAAGTGGAAAAGCAGGAGATTGTTATACCATTTATTTTTGGTATAAAAATGAAGGAATAGAAAGTTTTGGACTGACATACAATAAAAGAGTTTTAATAAGATTTGACTATGGAGAAATCGATGACCCACATTGTTTAATTCCAAGAGGAACATTTACACATAATGATACAACATGGCATTTGTTTGAAGAAACTTTTGTAGCAGAATATGATTATACAAACTTTACATTAACTATTTTTAATGGTGCAACTGCAAATGCTTTATATATAACCAATTTTGGACTTTATAAACCAATTAGTACCACAGGATATGAATATGATGATAATGGAAATGTAAAAACTGTATATGACCCATTAGCAGGTCCACAACAATTATCCTATGATAAAAACAATCAATTAGTTAGTATGTTAGATGTAAAAGGTTCAAACTTTGTCTATGAATATGATAATGAAATTAAGACAAGAGTTTTAAAAGGAATTAGTGGGACAGGTATATCCAATGAAATCGAATATGACGAATTTGGAAATCCAGTCATTACGAAAATTACCAATAAAAATGTAAAAGAAAATATAGAAGGTATTTATCATATTCGTATGAAAGGAACCAAAAAGTATTTTGATAATAATTTCTATGCCAATATGATTTCTTTAAAAGAAGATTGTTGTAGTCATGATGGATATGATTTCATAAAAGTAGATAACTATTATAAAATTGTACCAATTGATAATCCAAACTATTCTATTCATCATTCTGAAGAAAGAATCACATTAAGTAAAGAAAACTATTCTTTATTTGAATTAATTAAAAATAAAAATGGAAGTTATATGTTAAAACTAAAACAAGAGATTGATGAAAACGAAGAAATAACTGGAATAGAAGAACAACCTAAAATCTATGTTACTTTTGATAAAGAAAAACTAGTTTTAGATAAAAAAGAAATGGAAAATTCTTATCAAAACTTTTATTTAGAAGAAGCAGGAAATCATTTATTTGTAGCTAGTACAGCAGAATATACGGAAGATGGAAAATATATCAAATCGACAAAAGATACATTAGGTAGAATAACTACTTATGATATTGATACCAATACAGGTTTAACAAATTCTATTACAGATTCAAAAGGAGTTTCTACTCATTATACTTATAATGAGAAAGAACAATTAATCAAAGTAGAAAAAGATGACAAATGTGTAGAATATGAATACAATGATAAGAATTTATTATCTAAAATAAAACATGGAGCCAAAGAATATAATTTTAGTTATGATGAGTTTTTAAATACAAAAACAATTGGAATTGGAGATAATACATTAATTACCAATAATTATGAAAATAATAATGGAAACTTATTATCTTCCATCTATGGAAATAATGATAGTGTTAGCTATACTTATGATGAATTT
Source organism: uncultured Bacilli bacterium (assembly GCA_949505625.1). Classification (GTDB taxonomy): domain Bacteria; phylum Bacillota_I; class Bacilli_A; order RF39; family UBA660; genus MGBC102946. Next base: position 703 of record CATBQD010000013.1, on the reverse strand, counting down.
GATAGAGTTAAAACGTTAAATAAAATGGATAATACGTATACTTATCATTATGACAATCTAGGAAATATAGCTAGAATTGATTCTAATAATACCATTTATAGATATCAATATGACTTATTAAAAAGATTAACAGAATATCGATATGATTTCTTTAAAGCAAAATATGAATATGATGAAACAAGTAATGTAAAAGATAAGTATTTTAGTAATTTAGAAACAGCTCATCATATTAACTATGAATATAATAAAGATAATGCAGTAAGTAAAATCATATTTGATAATAACAATGATAGAAGAGCACAACCTAGTTTATATTCGGGTGGAGATGTTGCTTACAATACCTATTATGAAGATGAATTAATCAATACATATGATGAATTAGGAAGATTAAAAGAAAAATCATTAAATGAGAATTATAAAACAAATTATCATTTTATTACAAAAGGAAAAAGAAGCTCATTTATATTAGATAAATTAGAAGATAATTTTAATCAGTTTGAATACAAATATGATGAACTAGATAATATTACAGATATTTATAGAAATGACAATTTAGTAAATCATTATGAATATGATAACTCAAATCAATTAATAAAAGATGATGATTATGAAAGAAATATGACAACCATTTATAGTTATGATAATATAGGAAATATCTTATCAAAAAAAGAGTTTGTTTTAAACTCAAAAACATTATTAAATG
>CATBQD010000012.1 GCA_949505625.1 uncultured Bacilli bacterium | reverse complement strand
CTTTATATTCTCCTCCTATTTCTACATATACTATCTTATTTCCATTTAATGTTATCAATGGACGTTCTTTATTTAATTCTGGTATTTTTCCATCTGGATTCGGAGTTATTGTTATATTCCCTTCTTCTCCATTTGCACAATATTGTTTATTACAAATATTATCTATGTGAATATTTCCTTCTTCATCTACATATATGAATCCATTCCCATTTATTTCTCCTTGGGTTAATATTTTTTCATCACGAGTTTTATCTTCTACAGTAAGAAGAGTCAAATCTCTTTTCTCATAAAAGTAATCTCTGGGTGCAAGAAAAAAATCCTCAGAATAATCTACTTCTACGGCTCTTATCAATCCATCTATACTTCTTTCAAACGAGGCTTTTTTACCTTTTCCAACTGCATCAAGTACCATTGGTACGGTGATCAAAGTAATGACTCCTATAATTATTAGGACAGCCAAAAGCTCGATCAAGGTAAATCCCTTTTTCGATTGCATAATATTCACTCCATTTCATTTCTATTCTATAAAATTAGTATAACTTATTTTAAATTCTATATTCATTTTTGTACTCATTTAGTTTCATCCTTTCTTTTTTTAAATAAAAAATCTTGTCAAAACAAGATTCTAAATTTTTTTAATAATTCTTATTATATATTCAAAAAAACAAAATTATAACAAAAAAAGAAAGTCTATTCACTGACTTTCATATATCTTCTTTTTTCTCTCATCATATATTCAGTAATACATGTTTCTATCTCTGGTAAAGCTTCTCTTTGCAAATTCGAAAGATGAACAAATTCTTTTACCGTATCAATATAAATTTTTCCCCAAAGAAGTCCCATTTTGACTTCTAAATCATTAAACATATCAGGAGTGATTGCTGTAAAGAAATATCCAAACAATAATCTTTTGTGCGCTAATAAAATTCTTTTATTTGTAAGTACAACAATATAAGTTGTAATAATATCAAAAGGATTATCGTTTTTTTGTGCAGCAAACGCATATTTTACAATCTCTCCAGGATTTAAATGCAATTCTGCTATTTTAGAATGCGCTTTTAATCTCCAAGCAACTGTAAATGGATAACGTTCTTTAAACTCTTTTGCTTTTCTATAAACTTCACTTTCCATTTCTTCCACTCCTTTATTCAGAAATTATATTACTATCTTTTAAAAATGTAATCAAAGCTTCTTCTGATATTACCCCAATAGTTGCTTTTACCACTTGATTTTCCTTTACTACTGCAATTGTAGGAGTTCCAAAATCGTCCCAATCAAGTCCTAAATTATCTACAATTGTACGAACTTGACTCTCATTTAAATCATCAGTATTAATATATATATAATCTATTTTATATTCTTTTGTTACTTTCTCTAATATTGGTTGAAAAGTTGTACAAGCACCACATCCAGGACGTCCTATATAAACAAATTGTTCCTTACTAGAAGCATATGCATCTGTAAACTTTTTCATCATTTTACTTCTATTCATACTAGTTTGAATCATACCAAAAGCAATTAAAGCTACAAAAGCTACAATTACACCAATTACTACTAAAACCTTCTTGTTCTCGTTCATAACAAAAACCTTCTTTCTTACTATCATTGTACCATAAACTGCTGGAATTGAAAAGATAACAAAAAAATACTGATAAATCAGTATTCATCACTCAATCTTTTTATAACATAATCGTTAAATTTTATATTTTTATTATTTATTTTTTTCAATACTAAATCACATTCATAAATATTATCATCAGAATCAATCAATAAATAGATACTATCTTCAATATTAGCAATTGCAATATAATTTTTAGTAAATGGAAAATATTGATGCAAATAAAGAGTTTGCTTTACCAAATCAGAATCTAAGTTTTGTTTCGAATTTAATCCATAAAATTCTACTGCCCCTATACCTAAATAACCATAACTCTTAATATATTCTTTTAACTCATTTCCAAATAATATTCCAATTTTTTCAGATGCTAAATCCAATACTTCATCACTTACAATATTGTTTGTAAAATCACAACCATATTTTTCTATTATATCTTTTTTCATATGTCGTCTCCTAACATTTACAATTAATCATTACAGAATTCTTCTAGAAGCTTCTATTTGCTCAGTTTTCATTACTTCTTCTGCTCTTTCAAGCCATTTTTCAAATTCCAATTTCATTTGTTCTATATATTGTTTATTAATTTTCATCTCTACTGGTTCTACTTTTGTATCTTCCCTAGATAATATAGTTCCATATGTTGCTTTTAAAGCCTCTATCATTCTATTATAAGTCATTAAATCTAACTGTCCAGATTCATAGAATTTCTTTAATCGTTCTTCTATAGATTTCCAATCCTCTGCAAGAGTATAACGATCTTTTAAAATAACTTTTGGGACCCCTAGCTTTGAATCATATATATATCCATTAACAAGGCTAATCTGAAATCCTAACATTTGCTCTAATTTAGCAAGTATTCTCCTATCCTCTTCTGCTTTTTTCTCTTGTAATAAATTTCTTTGCTTCATCAAATCCTCTATTAAATTATTTAAAGTATCTCTTTCTAAAAATAGTTGTTCTAACTTCGGATCATGAGGGCTTCTGGTCATCAAATTCTCTATTTCTTGAGTGACCTTTCTATATTCATTTTGTAAAAATTCTAACTGATTATTTTCTAACAAGCATAATGCATTTTGCCATTCATTTTTTCTAGAATCCCTATCTATCATTACTTTATTAAATATTTCAGATAATTGTTCATTGGTAAAAGGATTCTGTGAACTAGAAACTTCGCTTTCTGTCATACTAAGAGCATGATTTCTTACAAACTCATCTTTTGCTTTAAAGAAGTTTTGTAACGTACTTTTCCCAGCATCCCAAGTTGGATCAAAATAATAAAAGTTCCCTCCAAATTCCACTTTAATAACACTATGATTACTATCATGACCAACCACTTTTACATTCTTATTACTATTACAATGGACCGTCATAGAGTTTATGCCTACAGTTTTAAGCAAATAATGCATCATATTTGTATACCCTTCACAAACTGCTTTTCCTTCCAAAACTGCATTAAAACTAGATTGCCTTCGATCAAGAATAACAGAAGCAAGCTCTCCTAAATTAGCTTTAGCACTCTTTAAAGCCTCATTTTCTTCTCCTTTTGAAGCCTTTAAAGATTCATGATCATATCGAACATTTTGAACAATATAAAGATATATTGCAACAATCTTTTCTATATCACTATAATCAGGTCCAATAATGGAATTTAAAATCTCTTTTACTTTTGAATCCAAGCGTTCCATTCTCATTGTAGAAATTCTATTTGTTCTTATATCACTTAAATTTTCTGACCAAGTACATTTTAACCCTTTTTTTACATATTCCATCAATCTATTTTGAATTTGTGGAAAACCTCGTTTTAAAAGAGGATATAAATCAAAATCAAGATTCACACTAGATAAACCATTTTCTAGCATAGCTTGTAAATCAAAAGAATGAGAGATTCCATTATTTACCATATCCAATTCTAAAAGTGATGTCAAAGATTCTAAACCTTTTACTGTAGTTAATTTATGGTTTCCGCTTAATTCTAAAACTGCTAAATCTGTTAGTCCCGTCAAATCTAACTCTTCCAAATTATCATCATCTTTTATAGTTAGAAATTGTAAACTTTTTATTTTAGAAATAACAGAGAAATCCTTAATATTCACTTTTTGGCTTTTATACGAAAAATAGGCTTCTGAAGTAAGCCAAGTTGAAGCTTTTTTTGAATTTGCCGAAATAATTACTAGATCTTTTAAGTTTACACAATATTCAAGGGCTGAAATATCTGTAAATGTATTGTTTTCTAGTCTTAAGCGTTTAATACTTGCAAGCTCTTCTTTTGTGAAATTTTGAAATCCTGACACTCCATTATATTTTGGAATAATTCCCATTCTATCTAACTCTGAACGAATTACAGACGCTAAAGCAATATCTTTCACTTTTATAAAATCGTTATCCATATAGTCACCTAATTTCTCTATCCCTATTATAAAATAGAAAACTAATTTTAAACAATCAATTTTAATTTATTAGCAAATAATTGACAGTTATTAATTAGTTTTTCAAATCTATACTTTTTAGAAAATGATTCAAATATTCTGTCCATTCTGGTGCATTTTCTTCTTCGAATAAATGATATAAAATAGAAACAACAATATCATGTCTATTAGAAGCCTCTTCCTTTCCTGATTTTGTCAACATAAGATTTTTAAGACGTAAAAGTTTTTCAAAACAATGACATACTGCACTATCATCTACTAATTTATAAGTTTCTGCATTTAAATTAGAATCTGGAAATACATTTTTATCAAAAAAAGGCTTTCCATGGACTTTTTGGTAATCATAAGTTCTTAAAATTCCAGTTACTCCTAAACCATCACACATATCAGCATCTGATACAATCATTCCCTCTAAAGAACTAGGTCGAATACCCATCAATGATTTTTTATATCCAATCTTTTCTATTGCATCTAGTACTTTTTCTTGAATCTCATCACTAATATCAAACTTATTCATAATTATTTTGGCATTTGTAAGATTTTTAGCATTTTCATTTCCAAACAATTTATAATCATCTACTTCATGTAGCAAAGCGATTAATGAAACAACAAATTCGTCTGCTTTTTCTTGGTGGGCAAATCGTAAACTCATACTATAAACTCTATTAATATGCTCTATACCATGCCCAGATTTATCTTTTTCCAATAATGTACTTACTTCTTTTTTTATTCCATCAAAAATTTCAAATTTTTTTAAATCATTCATAACTTCTGTACTCCTTCTCCAGGTTCTAGTAATAATACTTAGCTCATTCATAATCTTTTTTTCATCATCACATTCATTATAAAATAAATAATCTTTACTTAGAAAATGGACTATTTCTTCTCCTTTTTCCTCAGTAAACAATGATCCGATAACTACATCAGATATTCCCTTGCTTATGATTATTTTTTTATATAAAATCAAATCCTTAACTGTTACATCTTGTATTATTGGCTTCATGTATAATACAACAGGTATGTTATATTCTCTTAAGTCAAAAGTTCTAAATCTTAAATCAAGTTGTTCTGTTCCAAGTTCATAAATCTTATAATCTGTAATTGTACTAGAACTAACAAAAATTACAAATTGACCATAGTATTTTATAAATGGAATTAACTCTTTAATATCATCATAGGAAACATATCTTTTTGTAGAAATTTGGACTTGATTCCCTTTTTGTAAAAAAAATTTGATAATTTCTATAGTCTCTTTTTTATTGTAATCATCAAAGCATTCAGAAAAGCATCCAATTGTAATTAATGTATTTTTAGAATACTTATAATCTGAAGCCTCCAATAAATTCAAGATTTCTTTCCAAGTTTTTCTTTGTATTTTATCCATGCCTAAATTTTTTAAATAACAAAACCGACATTTACTAATACAACCTAAACTAGTATTGATAAAAAGTCTCTTATCATCTTTTGCAAATAAATATCCATTGTCTATCATATATAACCTTCTTTTATTAATCTATCATTATTATAACTGAAATTATAAATATTTTCTATGGTATTTAAAAAAGAATGCATTTTAATAAATTCATTCTTCTTCAATTATCTATTTATGTAATAGCATTTCTCAACTGTTTATATTTAATAGAGTTATCTATTTGTATTATAGTTAGGATTTAATGATTTGTAATACTCTCTAGGAGCATTTTCTATCTTATACAATTCTCCTATTTTCGCATTACTTATTTTGTCATGTGCAGGTTCAATATGAGCATCTATATTGTCAGCGAAATTTATAATTACAACTTCAAGCATTTTTGGTAACACTAAGGCTCCCCATTCACTATATTCATTCATATGACTACCAATTGAATGAATCACTTGATTTTTAAACTGTTCATCTATATCATATTTACTTAAATAAATCTCAACTATATGTGTTCCCTCATAAGAATGCCCTAGTAATGCACTTGAATTTCCATTGGTTAAATTTTCATTATTTTCCTCAAAATCTTTAAAATCATTTGTTTTTCCAATGTCATGCAAAAGACTTCCAAAAATAATTAAGTCCATATCTACCTCTAATTGAGGATATAAATCGCAAAGTGTGATAGCATTTTTGGTAACGCTATAAATATGATATAATAGGCCGCCCTTAAAGCAATGATGAGATCCTGTTGTTGCAGGTTTATTCATTAGCTTTTCTTTATAATCCTTATAAATTAATTGTGATACTTCTCTTAATATAGGGTTTTTAATTTTATTACTATATTCAATACATTTTTCATATATTTCATTTAAATTAATATTCATTTTTATCTCCTTTTTGTAAATTTTATTATTAATTGTTATAAGCAAATTACAAAAAAATTTATATATTTTTTTAAAGAAAATGCCTATAAAATAAGACTTTATAGGCTATTTTCCACAACAATTTTTGTATTTTAATCCACTTCCACATGGACATGAATTATTTCTACCCACTTTAGAAACTCTTTTTGGTTGTTGTTTTTTTATCTTTTGATTATCTTCTACCGCTTTACCTTCTACTACCTGTTTTCTTTCAATATTTTGTCTTATTTCTGCACGCAATAAATAAATTGTAGATTCTTTATCAATTGTATTCAACATCTCATCAAATAAGTCAAAGCCTTCTTTGGTATATGCTTGTAATGGATTTTCTTGACCATATCCTCTTAAATAGATTCCCTCACGCAAATTAGACATTGTATTAATATGATCCATCCAATGAGTATCAATAACTCTTAAAGTGATTGCTTTTTCAAATTCATTTTGAATTTCTTCTGGAATTGATTTTAACTTTTCATCATATTCACTGATTACTCTATTATAAATATTTTCTATTGTTTCTTCTACTGTTCTATTTTGAAGATCCGCTAAATCAATATCATTTTTCAGTAATTCATTCATCGCTTCTCTAATTTCATTTAAATCTTGATCTGTTAGTTTTCCCTCTGGCATTATATGAGATTCTACTAACTCTGTAACATAATCACGGAATGTATTTAAAATAGTTTCATGAATAGATTCAGAATCTAAAATTTCATTTCTTCTTTCATAGATAATTTCACGTTGTTGGTTAATAACATCATCATATTCTAATAAAGTTTTACGCATGTCAAAATTATTTCCTTCAACTCGTTTTTGAGCCTGTTCCATAGAATTGGAAAGCATTTTATTACGAATTGAAGCTTCTCCATCAAACCCTACTTTTGCAAGTAACGTTTTTGCACGATCTGTTCCAAAACGAACCATGAGTTCATCCTCAAAAGAAACGCAGAATTGAGAGAATCCAGGATCACCTTGACGTCCTGAACGTCCACGTAACTGATTATCAATACGACGTGATTCATGACGTTCTGTTCCGATTACCGCTAAACCTCCTAACTCTTTAACTTCATCGGATAATTTAATATCTGTTCCACGTCCTGCCATATTAGTTGCAATTGTAACAGCACCTTTTTCTCCAGCTTTAGCTATGATTTCGGCTTCTCTTGCATTATTTTTCGCATTCAAAACTTCATGTGGAATTTTCTTCTTTTTGAGCATAGAACTAATAAGTTCACTAGTTTCTACTGCTACTGTACCAACTAATACTGGTTGCCCCATTTTATGACGTTCTTCTATTTCTGCTACTATTGCTTTATACTTTCCTTGAGCAGTTGCGAAAATCAAATCTCCATAATCTGTTCTTATAACTGGCTTATTTGTTGGAATACAAATAACATACATATTATAAATATCTCTAAATTCTTCTTCTTCTGTTTTAGCAGTTCCTGTCATTCCAGATAATTTTTTATACATTCTAAATAGATTTTGGAATGTAATTGTTGCCAAAGTTTTTGTTTCTTCTTGAATTTGAACGCCTTCCTTTGCCTCTATAGCTTGATGAAGACCTTCAGAGTAAGTTCTTCCTTGCATCAAACGACCTGTAAATTGATCTACAATAACTACTTCTCCATCCTTTACTACATAATCAAAATCACGTTTCATAGAATAATTAGCTCTTAATGCTTGATTAATAAAATGCACCAAATTCGTATTTTTAATATCATATAAATTATCTACATGAAATACTTTTTCTGCTTCTTCTATTCCCTTTTCATCTAAAATAACAGCCTTTGTTTTTTCGTCATAAATATAACCATCATTTTCTTTTAATTTTTTTACAAACTTATCCGTATCAATATATAAATTGGCAGATTTCATATATCCACCAGAAATAATTAATGGAGTTCTTGCTTCATCAATTAAAACTGAATCCACTTCATCTACAATCGCGAAATTTAAAGGTCTCTGAACCCTATCAGTAGCTCTTACAACCATATTATCTCTCAAATAATCGAATCCAATTTCATTATTTGTAGAATATGTAATATCGCAATTATATACTTCCTTTTTTTCGCTAGGCGTTAATTCTCTATAATTCACTCCTACTGTAAGTCCTAAAAAGCGATAAATGTTTCCCATCCATTCAGCATCACGTCCTGCTAAATATTCATTTACGGTAATAACATGAACACCTTCTCCAGTTAAAGCGTTTAAATAAGCTGGAAGAGTACAAGTTAAGGTTTTTCCTTCTCCAGTTTTCATTTCGGCAATATTTCCATAATGGATTGCTAATCCACCTAAAATTTGTACATAAAAAGGTTTTTCTCCTATTACTCTAAATGCTGCTTCTCTTGCTACAGCAAATGCTTCAACTTTTATATCTTCTAAAGTTTCCCCGTCTTTTAATCTTTTTCTAAATTCTTCAGTTTTTGCTTGTAATTGCTTATCTGTCAATTTTGTCATTTCTTCATCTAAAGCAATTACTTGATCTGCAATTTTCTTAAATGTTTCTAATTCTTTATATTCATGATCAAATATCTTTTTCAAAAATTTCATTTATTATCTATCCTTTCAAACCTATACCTATTATTTTATCAAAAAATAAAAAAAAATCATAGACTTTTCATTTAAAATAAACGATTTATCTCGCTATAATTTATTCTATGATTTTATGTTTATTCATTTTGTAAAAGATTGTATTCAAAGTCATGTGTCAACGTCAATATCACCAATTTAAATTTCATTATGTTCCAATTATAACTATGTATAATGAAATAAGGCTTACAAAAGCCTTATTTCACTTTGATAATACCATAATTGTCATCTTGTCTTCTATAAACAACTGCGATTTCATTTGTATCAGAATCTTTAAATATATAGAAAGCATGATCCAATAAGTTCATTTGAAGAATTGCTTCTTCTTCACTCATTGGCTTCATTTCTACCAATTTTCTTTTTACAATTTTTGTTTCATCTTGCTCTACATTTTCTTCTTCAAAATCAAGCGCAAAATCAATAACAGGGGATTTTTTATTGTTTCTTTTCATTCTTGTTTTATTCTTACGAATTTGTCTTTCTAATTTGTCAGACACTAAATCAATAGCCGCATAAAGATCCTTATCTTTTACTTCACCTCGTAAAATAAATTTTTTTGCAGGAATTGTTACTTCAACAATTTGATTAATTCCTTGCACTTTGACTAATACATTAGCTGTAAGTACGTCTGGAGTTTCAAAGTATCTGTCTAATCTTCCAATCTTTTCTTCAATATGATTTCGAATTGCATCAGTCACTTTGACTTTTTCTCCACGAATGTTAAATTTCATAACATCAATCCTCCTTATATTTCTATTATATCATAATTTCTTTATTTCAATTATGTTATTTTATGTGAAAAAAAGACTACTTATACTAAAGCAGTCTTAATTTCTACTACATTTTTAGCTTGAAGTCCCTTATCTGTTCTTACTAATTCAAACTCGACATATTGACCTTCAACTAAAGTTTTGTAGCCCTCTGATAAAATAGCTGAATAATGAACAAAGATATCTTCTCCATCTTTATATTCGATGAAACCGAAGCCTTTATCATTATTAAACCACTTCACTTTTCCTGTCACACTAACATCTCCCTTCCCTTAAATCTCCCCTACAATTTAATGATAATCCTTTTTACAGGCGATTTCAAGCGTTTTCGATTTGCAAATTTCGACAAAATTCGACACAACCGCCTATCAAGGACATAACTATTATAGCACTTATAAAAGATGTTTCATTTTTACATTCCTGAGTGCGCCGTATTTATGCACGAATGCAAAAATAATCATTCTTTTAATTCTTATATAGAGTTTAATATTACATTTTTTTAATAAAGAAAAATTCATACAATTTTTAACTTTTTATGTGTTAAAATAAGTCCGAAATAGGAGGAAGCTGTTCAATGAAGGAGTATGTTGTAAAAAGTTCGCTATCTCTAATAAAGAAATATAATCCTACCATCGATCAAATTTCTTTAGCAGAAATAGAATATGGATTAGTTGGAATTTATTTAACAATTACGAAGCTAATTGTAATATTCTTAATTGCATGTATTTTAAAAATTATCCCTGAAGTATTTATATTTATGATAGTCTTCAACATCATTAGGACATGTTCTTTTGGATTACATGCTACTAAAAGTTGGATTTGTTTAATATCATCTATTCTGATATTTATACTAGTCCCTATTGTGTGTCAATATGCTATATTATCAAGTAATTCAAAGCTTTTAATTGGCATTATTACAATTTTCTTTATTTATAAAAATAGTCCTGCAGATACTTACAAAAGACCTATCGTTGATGCACAAAGAAGAAAAATTTATAAACTTCTTTCTACTATTATTGTAATTAATTTTACAATATTTGCTTTATGCATAAATAATAACTTTGTTTCTAACTGTTTCATTTTTGCACCTATTGTTCAATGTTTTTTAATTTCACCTATGGTATATAAATTCTTCCATTTACCATATGATAATTATAAAACATATCTTGCAAGTACAAATATTTCATAGGAAGGAGTATATAATATGAGATTTTTTGCTTCAATTTTAAAAGCATTAGGAATTAATGCAGCAAGTACAAGTAGTCAAGCATGCATTTTCTGGGTATTAGACGAACCAGAATGTCCAAAAAGCTTAATTAAATAATAAAAAAATATCAAAAAAACTGTAGACTTTGAAATCTACAGTTTTTATTTTAATTTTGAAACATCTACTATCAAACGTTGAGTAAATTCTTCTCTTGATACACCTTTTTCATTCTTTAGCAAAGAATTTTGATCTACTAATTTCTTTACCAGTGACAAACCATATCCATGGCCTTTTCCTTTTGTTGTATATCCCTGATTTTCTATTTCATCCATTAAAATTGTTCCTTCATAATTATTAGATACCGAAATATAAAGCTTCTTATTTTCAATACTCATTTCTAAATCAATAAATCTTTCTTCTAAAGAACTAACAGCTTCTATAGCATTGTCTAAAAAGACTCCTACAATCTTACAAATATCTAAAACTGTATTATCTCCTAAATTAATTAACTGAACAGTCTTAATCGCTTTATCTATACTTAAGTCGAAATCAATGTTTTGTTCTTTCATCAATAACATTTTAGAATAAACTAAACCTCTAAGCCCACCTTCTGGAATAATCGATGATTGACCCATCAATTGCTCATTATCTTTTAATTTATTTTCTACTATTTTATCAATATATTCAGGAATATTCTTTTCTTTATTCTTAATCATGTTCCTAATTGTTAATAACTGATTCTTATTTTCATGATTACTTACCCTATATTGATTCAAAATATCTTCATATTCTTTCAAATTTGATAATGTAGTATTATATTTGTCAAACACTTTTAAATAATTATTTCTATTATAAAATGAACTAATAATGATAATAAAATAAATAATCGTTACTAAAGTATTAAAAATTAATAAATATGTAAAATCAATTTTATAATATACTGTCATAGCCAGTACATTAGCAATCAAAATTACAATAAAGCTCAATGCAACAAAGTATACTGAATCAATTCTATCTGTTTCCTTTAATACTTTTTGATATAAATTCGGTAAAAATGTGCAAAGTAAAAAAATTAATATAACAATAATGGCTACAGATGTATTAATCGCAAAACCTCCAAATAAATTATTTACAATTAAGTCCAGATTTACATTACACAATGTTAATATTAATGCCAACCCAGTTTCTGCTATCATGATTACAATTTGTGTCATTGCTGGCATTAGAACTGTTCTTTTTATATTCTTCCTCATCAAATAATAATTTAGTAACATAGAAATAATTGTTGTACAGGCAATCTTTACAAATTTATCTACTATTGATACACTAAGCATTAATAAGGATACATATAAAATCAGTACAACATAAAATTTATAATCTTTGAAATTTATCTTTTCTTTCTCTAAACAATGCCATGCATATATATGAGAAAAACTAATGATAGTAATTCCTACTATATTACTAACTACCTCCATCATACTCCCCTAATCAACTCCTCTATTTTAAATCGAGTGGAAATAAGATCACTTTTCATACCATTGTCAAAAGTAACCAAATGTTCTTTCTTATTTACACTCATTATTCTTTCTTTATTCATTATACAAGCTCTATGAGTCTGAACAAAACTATCATCTAATTTTGCGCGAAAAAACGATAACGGTTTATGAACTTTAAATTCATTAAACTCGGTTACAATAATAGTTCCCCTACCTAAACTATCTTTTTCAATATATAAAATATCGTGATATGGAAGAGCATAAAAAGTACTGCTATCCTCAAATCTTAAACATTTCTTTTTCTCCAATGCAGATATCGCTTTTCCTATATTATATTGCAACCTATTTTTGTAATCATCAAACTTGTTAATAAACGCTAAGAAAGTAATATCTTTTGATAGCAATCTTGGTCCTAATTCTTCATGTCCTGTAATAAAGATAATCGCACTATCTTCATCTTTATGACGAATAATTCTTGCAACATCAATTCCAGTTCTAGTAGGAGCCTCAATATCTAAAATATAAATTTTAAATGACAGTTTCTGATTTACAATCTTCATAAATTCATCATCATAATCACTATATAAATGTGTTTTATATTCTATCTCTTTTGCCATCATAAAAGTTGCGACAACATCTAGTATATTATCCCTCATCTCTAAATTGTCATCACAAATAATAAAATTAATCATATTGTCACTCCTCCAAAATGATTATCATCTCTATTGTTTACTGTTTGCTATCTAATAAATATTACCATAAATTGGTACATTGTGCAACCAATTTTCATAGAGAAATTATTAAACACCTCCAATTTTTCCATGATGTCTCAAATATAATTTTCGAATCCAATCCACAGGAACTACTATTAAAGCTAACAAAATCATAATTTCAAACTCTTTGAATGTTAACCCTGCTGTTCTAAATAAAGATCCACCAAAATAAATTAACAGAATCTGAACCACTAAAATAAAGAAAATTACAAACATAAACACTTTATTCTTAGATAAATTCGCTAGTAAATTAAGACGTTCTGTTCTAGCATTAAAACTATTAAAAATTCCCATAAAGATAAAAAGTCCAAAAAAAGCAGTCATCAAATATTTATCAGTTTCTGCAAATCTATAAAGATCGTGTATCAAAGAAGATTTCAAAAAGAAAATACACAATAATGAAGAAAAACATCCGGTAAACAGAATTTCTCCCATCATATAAGAATTAATAATTGCTTCCTTTTTCTTCTTTGGATGCTCACTCATATATTCTCTTAAAGGAGGCTCAAACGCAAACGCTAAACCTGCTAACGTATCCATAACCATATTAATCCATAACATCTGTATTACTGTAACTGGAGTTTCTACCCCAATAAAGGGTCCAATAATGGACAAGCTAATCGCGCAGAAATTCATTGTAAGTTGAAAAATAATAAATTTTCGAATACTTTTGAAAATTGTTCTTCCAAATAAAATTGCCTTAGAAATTGATAGAAAATTATCATCTAAAATAATAATATCACTTGCTTCTTTTGAAACTTCAGTTCCACTTCCCATTGAGAAACCAACATCAGCTCTTTTTAAAGCTGGAGCATCATTCACACCATCACCAGTCATACCTACAACAAGCCCTAACTCTTGAGAAATTCGTACCAACCTACTTTTATCTTGAGGCAAAGCCCTAGCCACTACTCTCAAATTTGGTAATATCTTTTTTATTTCATCATCACTTTTTAAGCGTAATTCATCACTCGTTAAAACAATATCATGACTACTTTTTAACAGCCCTACTTCTCTTGCAATAGAAGACGCAGTATCTTTATTATCTCCTGTAATCATAACCGTTTCTATATGTGCATCATGTACTAATTTCACTCCTTCTATAGCTTCTTTTCGAATCTCATCTTTAATAAAAATTAAACCGATAAAAGAAAGATCTCTAAAAAACTCTGTTGAAGAAGTCGCCAGCGCAATAACACGAATTCCTTTTTTCGTCATCTGATCTATTTCTGAATAAACTTCTTTTTTTGAATAAAAACCTCTTTTTTCTCCTTGCTCATTATAATACTTGGTACAAAATGGAAGTATCTTTTCAGGAGCACCTTTTATTAAAGTTAATCTCTCATTATCTTCTATTGTAGTCAATGCATATTTATTATTACTGTCAAACGGCACTGTTCTTACCTTTTTCACTTTTCCACAAGTTTGTGATTTTACAAACTCTAATAATGCTCTATCTGTACTATTTCCTCCAATTACTTTATTTTTTTCCACATCATAACTACTAGCATTATTATAAATAATAGAAGTTGTTACAATTTTATGAAGATTCGGGCAATTCCGAAGTTCTAATTCTGTGGAAAACTTTTTTAGATTTCCAGATTCAAATCCGACAACCTCTAATTTACCTTTTGTCAAAGTACCTGTTTTGTCTGTAAAAAGAATATTTAAACTTCCTGCTGTTTCTATTCCAACTAATTTCCGTACCAATACATTATTTTTAAGCATTCGTTTCATATTAGAAGATAATACTAACGTTATCATCATAGGAAGACCTTCTGGAACTGCAACAACAATAATGGTTACACTTAGTGTTAAGGCATATAAAATATGACCAAACATTACTGGAAAATTTGTAACTGTCTCTAATACCTTATTCATCACAAAGCCGTTTTCAATAAAAATAACAGAAAATAAATAAGAAAGAGAAACTAGTATAGCCCCTGCATATCCAATTTTGCTAATAAATTTGGCTAATTCATGAAGCTTTAATTTTAATGGACTATCAGGCTGCTTCTCTTGTAATTCACTTGCTAGCTTCCCATAAAATGTGTCATTTCCTACATTTGTAACAATCATTTTGCCAGATTTAGAATACACAACTGTTCCTCTATAAACAAAATTTTTTTCATTTCCTTTTTCCAGTATTGATTTTACTGCTTCTTTATAAGCTTCTTTTGTTTCTCCATTTAAAGCTGATTCATCAACTGTAATTTCACCTTCAATGAGTTTTCCATCAGCTGGAATTTTATCTCCAGAATCCAGTAAAACAATATCATTGACAACAATTTCATCAATCGGAAGTTCAGTTACAACTCCATTTCGAAGAACTCGACATTTTATTTTTGAAGACTCTTCTTGTAATTTTGCAAATGCCTGTTCGCTTCCATACTCAGAAATCGTAGAAATAAAAGACGCTAAAAAAATAGCTATTACAATCCCTACAGTTTCATACCAATCAAAATTTTGAATTAAGAAAATAGTTTTAATCGCTAAAGCAATTAACAAAATCTTGATAATTGGATCACCTAAAGTTTCTAATAACAATTTCCAGAAACTATCTTGTTTTTTTGAAGTAATTTGATTACTACCATATTTACTACGATTTTCTGCTACTTGTTTTTCTGTAAGCCCTATTTTTTCCATAAGTTCCCTCCTAATCCACTATATTAAGAAGAACTAATAAATAGGAGTTAAAAAAAACGACAAAAAAAGAGAAATTATATTTTTTTCTCTTTTGGTAAGCATCCCAACAAACGATTCATTTCTTTTTCTGCTTTTAACATTTGATGTGCATAAACTGCTTTTATATATTCTTTTCCAAATCTTTTTGCCATAAATTCTCTCATACTAGCTGTATAATCAGTTGCTGTTGCACGCCCACATAATCCAGTATTATCAATTGCCATATCAAAATCTTTTACAACATAGCCATCAAGTACTTTAACACCATCAAATGAGCAAACCCATAAATAACGATCTCCATCTAGATCTCTTCGGTCCATCTCATCATGTATTCTAACTGAACTTACAGTACTATCTTTAACTAAAAAACCACTTTCTAAATTTCTATCATTTTGTTTTGTAATACAAAAATTTATTAAATCTATAAACCCCTGCTCTCCCAACCTTGTAACATAATTTAATTCCATCTTATCAAATCCTTTCTAATTATTATATACAAAAAATCTCAAAAAGCAAAAATTTTATTATACAAGATTCATAGATAATAACTCATTCCCATATTCTAATAATTCTTTATTTAATGATACTGTCACGTACTTTCCATATGTACTTCCTGAACTCTTTCTATAAGAACTAATATAACCAGCAATATAACAAATTTTTTTATTAAAAAATAAATCTATAAATTTTTCACATGTTATTTTTTCTTCTAATTCTGGATATCTTTTCATAATTTTCTCATAATATTGCTGAAGAACTTTCCTACCTTCAGTACTTTGCTTTAACATTTGAAGAATATGGGCGGATGTTTTAATCTGACCAGATACTTCTCTTATTCCATCATTTTGAAATTTATCCTTATTGTGTAAAAGATATAAATTATGTTCATCCCAAAAAATGGCATCTGCTATTTCAATATTTCCAATTCGCACCAAATGACTAACTATAATTTTATTATTCTTCCGTAAAAATTCATTATATTCTGTCTCCGTTCGTTGACCACAATATAAATTATAATCTTCTTTTAATTGATTCACTCTATCTTCTTTCGCTATATAATATTCTACAAATTCATCTGTCAATACTTTAATAGCGTTTTTAGCAAATATATACCATTTACCATCAAATAAATAGCAAGGTTCTCCATTATCATTTGTAACTTCTCCCTGTAAACAAGTCTTTAATGGAAGGGATAGAATAATATAATTTCCATTCTCATCAACTACAGATAATTTCCATTTAAAGAATATCTCTCGTATTAATTTTTTTGATATTTCCATTTGTCTGTTTTCTAATTCATCATAAATATCCACCACTGTTAAAGGCTTATGCCGTTCTAAAAAAACGTCTCCATTCTTATCTATTAAAATATATTTTTTTCCTTTTTCTATATATTCCAAATAATCTTTTCCAACAATAATAAAAGCCGATAAATCTTTATTTATAAAACTAGTTATAAGATTTTTCCATAGCACTTCCTGTTCTGCTACATCACTTCTCAATTCCTCAAAATAATTTAAAACAAAGCGACTAGGCCTTTGCTGAATCTGATCTAATCGAATCAAAATTTCTTGAAGCTCATTTAATGAAATAGAGCGCCTTATTACTAATGAATCAGTACTCATTAAAGATGTACTTTTCCTACCTTTAGGTGTAGGCAAAAGACCCAAATTATATAATTCTGTTGTATCAATCTCTGCGATTAACTGCTTATAAATATTCCTCATATCTTTTTCCAACGCAAAATTTGTCTTTGCTTTATTTGTATAGCTACTAGTTAATCGATTTCCCGTCATTCCAGCATGTGAAACTTCTCTTAAAACAGACTTATTTTCATCAAGGAGCTTTGGCAATAAATTTAATCCAAAACTAACTTCAATATAATCTTTTACATAATGACTTCCATATCCAGCAGTCATTATATAAATATTCTGCTCTGTCAAATATGTTAAAATATAAGAAACATTTGTATTTTGAAAGCTATCAGCTGATAAACCGATATCTTCTACTAAAATTGGAAAAATCAATCTATCCCAAACTGGTCTATTTTTAGTTTGGAAAAAATAACCCTTATACTTTTCTTTCGATAAATTACGAATAAATTCTGTCTTTCTTTTTATATTTTTTGAAATTTGATCTAAAAGCCAATCCCGAACTTTCTCCAAATAGTCTGCCCTATTTTGCTCAACAAATCCTTCTACTTTTTCTAAATCCACTTTGTAAATACTAAATTGACCAGTTCCTTCCATACTACACCTTCTTTTATATAACCGAATAGTTTCTTTATAATTTTCTATTATAACAAATAATTTAGAAAATTCAAGTTTGTAAACATAAAAAAAGAACAAGACAATTATTTTCTTTGTTCTTTATCCAACAATCCATTTTTCTTTAAAATATAATAAATACATGAATAGCTACGTCTTCCATAAAATTTACAAAATCGTCTAACACTAGCATTACTCCTTTTATATAAACTGACAATCTTTTCTTCCTCTTCTTTTGGAATTGCTTTATAAGAAGGTTTATTTTTATTTCCATGTTCCAGCTGAATTGTATCATTTATAATTTCGCGCTTTAACCTTAAAATATACTTTGGATGATAACCCGTAATTTGAGCAATTTCTTCATAAGTTAACATAGACTTTCCATTTAATTTATCTTTAATTAAATCAACTGTATCCTTTTTATTATATTTCATAAGAACCACCTAACTGAATTATATCACAGAAGGTAATAAAATTTCAAGATATATTATTTTTGAACACATATAACAATTAATCTTTTCTGGTCATTCTCTGTACAGGTAATTAATGTCAACTGTTCTTCTTCTGAATCATTCATATATTGTATTTCTGTGGGCTTTACACTTTTCTTATCTGTAACTATATATTTCATGACTTTGTTACCATTTTTTAAATAAATAGTCATTCCTATTTGTATATATTGTAATTGATGAAATACAATAGGGATATCATGTCCTGCAATTACAATATTATTTTTATTCCCTGGAATATAAGTTGCAAAAGAATCGTCAATCTGATTCACAGTCCCTTCTTTGATTAATCGCTCAAAATCCCATTCTGGAATTATTAATTTCATTCCTCCATCTTTCTCCAAATTCACTTTTTCTTTTTGGTAAACACTCATGGTAATTGTTTCTTTATAACTTTCAGTCACCACAAGAAACAAACTAAAGCACAATAATCCTCCCCAAAATAACCTTTTCATCGAAAAAACCGCTTTGAAATAATTAACCCAAATAAGCCAAACAAAAATCGAAACGAATGTTTTGTCCCCCTTGTATTAGGTAATAAGGGAACATTTACTTTTTCTAATAAAAGTGTTTGATCTTTCTTTATTTCTATTTTCTCTTTCACAGTATCTAAAATATAGCCTTCTAAAGTCTTTAATTCTCTGATTTGATATTCTCCGATTGGTAACTTACTCCAAATTATTTTTCCTTCTGAGTTTGTTATTTGTTCATCTAACTTTCTTCCACTCTTACTATAAAGACCAAAAACAACACCAGCCAACGGTTGCTTTTGTTCATTTATTTTAAAAATCTCTAATTTTCCTGTGGATAACTTATTTTGAATTTCTATCATTAATTCCTTTTCCACAGAGTTATCTATTTCAAATACAACAGGATCACTAATTTCATATCCATCCTTTGACTTTATTTCTACCAATCGATATTTTCCGTTTGGTAATCTCTTAGTTTCTGCATATCCTTTTTCCGTGATAAATTTCTCAATCAGTACCCCTTTCTTATAAAGAATATTGTCAAAATGTCCCAGAATATCTTCTTCTGCATAAAGTTCAAATTCTACCCCATCTTGGTTTTTCCATTCTCCTGTATTTCTAACACCATTCCAAACTTCTCCAATTTTATGGATCTTTACAGATACTCCATCAACTACAATCGAAAGTTCGAAAAAGGTAGGATCTGTAAGCCTTAAAGTTGCCATCTTCTGAGAATTTTCTTGACGATATAAAAGAGTTTCTTCTTTATCATAAGCCTTCAATTTACCTTTTAAAATTACACTTTCCGTTGCTCCTTGTCCAATTAAATTCCCATCCATAATACGAAAATGAGAATTCATTAATTCAAAATTTTCTATTACTTGATTTTGATCATATAATTTTAAAAATTCTTCCTCATAAATGTGAATAGTATTCAAATGAAACGAAGGCAGCTTTTTATTTTCCTCTATTAACCTCATAATTTCCTGTTTTTCTTTTTCCACATCAAGTTCTTCATTCCCGTCTAAACTAGTTACCCATTTTGCCTCATATGGGCCAACATGTTCCCAAATAAGTTCCTGTGCTGCTAAATAATATTCTTGTCTATGATGTCCTGGATATTCATATCCATAATATCCAAATTCTTCTACTTTTTTTCGTTCTTCTTTCGAAAGATAAGAACCGCTTAATCCTTTCGTAACCTGATATTCACCTGCTTTAGCAAGTATTTCTGGCTCTAAACAATAAGCGATTTTTCCGTTTAGTCGAAATATTGGCTGTTGGTTTTTTGATATTGTTCCATCTTTCGCTTCTACTACATAAAAAACCCCTTTTAAATATTCTTCTTCCAATGTTGCCTTTTCTGCTTTTGCTAACACTGGAAATGCACTAATAAACATGAAAATAAATAATATTATTTTTTTCATATATTCACCTCCAAAAGCAATTTAACAGAGTTCATAAGAGAAAGCAAATGACAGATTTTTTTTATTTACTCACTATTTAAAGCTAATTTTTATATTTTGTATATAAAAAAGAAAGATCTATATCAATCTTTCTTCACTACTGCATCTTTTATAGTATTTAAAACTAATTGATTATCTTTAGATACAATGTATACTAAATAACTACCTACTTCTGTATCCATATAATTTTTCACAAGCTTATATTCATCAGGTAAATAAGTACTCCATTTTTTGTCCAATGTTTTCATATATTGATTCATTGATCTTTTGACATTATCAGCTTTCCCATTTTTAGGTCTTACAATGACATAAAAACTGACACTTGTTTCTTTATTTGAAATTACTGCTTTAAATTCAGCTACATCTGCTGAAGAAATATCAAAATCTTCTAATCTTGCTTCTTTTGTATTTTCAAATAGTAATGGATGAGCACTCTCTTCTATTTTCTTCCATACTGCATCATTATCATCTGATAAAATATAAATAAGGTATCCTTCAAATTCTTTTTTCATCACATTTTGTAAATGTTCTTTTGTTTCTTCTGTTGCTCCTTCTTTTTCGCTATATTCTTTCAATAAGTTTTCATAATATAAATCCATTTGTTCTTTCAATAAATCTTTTTTATCTTCTGAAGGCTTTACTATCATATAAGAATTTAAAGATACAGAATTTACATCACTTTTTTCCTTTCTAAATAAATAGCTATCTTCAAAATAATCAGAATTAAAAATTTCTATCCCTATATCTTCTAATTCACCAAATAAATGAGAATCGTTTTCAACTATTTCTTTTACCTTTAATAAATCTAATTTTGTTGTTTTCAAAGTAGAAATCTCCACACTTGCCTTTTCTAAATCCATTTTATCATAAATCCCACAACCAGAAAAAAGCGCTAAAAGAGAAAAACTAAGAATTGCCAAAACAATAACTATGCCTTTTTTCATACTGTCACCTATACTTCTGTCTTCCAAAGACCATGCAAATTACAATAAGCATATGCTGATTTTACTTTTTTCTCTGCTTTATATGTCACAACTGGCTCTTGGTTTGGTTTTAAATCAAACATTTTAATAATACCATCTTCAAATTCTAACGCAATCCATTCTATATAATGTTCTTCTTGCATAGGATGAATTACTTCCCCAACAATTATTTTATATTCTTCTTCTAATGATACAACAGGGACATGTTTTTCTAACGCTGCATCTACACTTCCTAGTATTAATTCTTCCATTGCTTCATTACAGCAAATAGGATTGTTTTCCCCATCTTTAATAATCATTACATTATTACATTTTTTGCATCTATAAAACTTCATACACTCACTACTTTCCTATTTATCATTTTAAGAGAAACTCTTTAAAATGTCAACAAAAAAGAGTATCTTTTGATACTCTAGGCTGCTTTTATTTTCGCAATATAATTATTTACTTTAGAAGCCCATGCCTTACTTGCTGCATACTTAGAATTCATTTGTTCTGGTGTTGTTAATCCTTTGGCGTAATAATTATACGCTAAATTTTCAATAAAACCAATAATTCCCTCATCTAATGTTGGATATGCACGATAAGCTCCTCCATTACATTTCACTGTTCCACCTTTTTGTCCTCCTACATTGTTACATTGCTTTACTAGCCCACTACAGTTCCACTTACAACCAGTTTCTTCTAAAACAATTGCAACCGCTAAATAAGGATCCACCCCTAACTCTAACGAAGTTTTGGCAAATAAATAGCCTTTGCCTGACAACGTAGAATTTAAAGAACGATCTAATTTTGCAGATAATTCTTCAAGCGTCATACCATCATATACAATATTACGCTCTGATGCTTTGGGAGATTCTTCTACTACCGTTGTATCCTCTTCTACCTCTAAAGTTCTTTTCTCATTTGTTGTTGATACAACTTCTACTTTTCCATTTCGGTTTGCTTCTTTCTCTTCAGTAACAAATTTTTTTATCATTATATTTGCTCCATAAATTATAGAAATAAATAAAAGCCAACCTGCAATTTGAAGTATTAGAAACTTCTTCCTACTCGAGTCTGTTTTCACAAAAATTCACCTCTATTTTTCTTAGGAAAACATATCAATCATAGCAAATTCTATTTTCCTTGTCAAATTGAGATAAAAATTTTTAATTGGTAATATATGGATTTTCTTTTAATTTTAAGGAATTCTAATGGTTTGACCTACTCTTAAGTCATTGCTCGTAAGACCATTTAATTCTTTTAAT
This sequence comes from uncultured Bacilli bacterium, assembly GCA_949505625.1. Classification (GTDB taxonomy): domain Bacteria; phylum Bacillota_I; class Bacilli_A; order RF39; family UBA660; genus MGBC102946. The sequence continues at coordinate 34,361 of CATBQD010000012.1, read as the reverse complement.
TTAGAAACTGTAGTATCAAATTCATTGGCAATTTTCCACAAACTGTCTCCATTTTTTACTGTATAGGTCCTTAAAGTGCCACTTTCACTACTAGGAACTTTTAAAATCTGACCAACTCTTAAAATATCACTTGTTAAATTATTTAATCTTCTTAGTGTATCAACAGTTGTATTATAATTCCGTGCAATAGACCATAAACTATCTCCATTTTTTACTGTATAACTATTATCAGAAGAAACAGTACCTCCGTTTTCTGTTGGGATCTTTAATGTTTGACCAACTTGTAAATTATCTCCAGTTAAACCATTCGCATTTTTTAATTCATTAATTGTGATTCCATATTGATTGGCGATTTTCCACAAACTATCTCCATTTTTTACCGTATAGGTATTACTTCCTCCAGCACTTGGAACTATTAGTACTTGCCCTACCTTCAAATTATCATTTGTCAAATTATTTGCAGATTTTAAAGCATTAATTGTTGTTCCAAATTTGTTTGCAATCTTCCATAAACTATCCCCATTTTGGACAGTATAAGTATTTCCTGTTGTTGGATTTTCTGGAACATTAGTAGAATTTGGAATCGTTAGTACTTGACCAACTCTTAATACATCGCTTGTCAAATTGTTTGCTGCACGAATTGCGGCTGGTGTTGTTCCAAACTGATTCGCAATTTTCCACAAACTATCTCCACTTTTTACTGTATAGGTGTTACTTCCTCCACCTAATCCATAAGTCTCTACAATTCCATCTATCACAGCATCCACATATTCTTTATAGTTTTGATTGACTCTATTAATATCATTTGCATTATCAATAAAACCATATTCAACAATAACAGGTGTTGTATTTGCAGTATCTCTTAACATAAAATAATAATCTTTCGATGGATTACTCGGTAATCTTCTTTGATAATATTTTCTAGTAATTTGTCCTGCATCACCAATATTTTCTAAAATATTCCGTGCTAATGTATCATTATTCCTAAGTGCATAAATTACTTCAGCTCCTTCGGCACCAGTTTGCTCACTGCCTGCTGCATTAATATGATTTGAAATTACTAAAACATCTGGTGTATTCCCATATGCATTTTTAACTCTTGTCACTCTTTCTGTTGGAGATAAAGTTTCATCTGCTGCTCTTGTTAAAGTAACTGGAATTCCTAATTTTTTTAATTCATCATACATATATTGTGATATTTTTAAATTTAAATCTTTTTCTTGAAAGCCATTTCCCACAGCTCCTGGATCACTTCCTCCATGACCAGGATCTATAACGATACCTTTAAGGTTTGCTCTATCATTCATAAATTCACCTCTAACTTACTATATGAAATTTGTATAATTTGGTTATTAAGACTAAGAAAAAATACTCATTTGAGTACTTTTTATATTAATCTTGAAACCCTTTTATTAACAAGCTTTTCTCTAATTCATCAACCCTATCAAATAAACCATTTAAATAAGCAATCAAATAAATATGTGGTCTTGTTATTACATTTTTAAAGGTAAAACCAAATCCTTTACTTTGCAAAGCTTTCTTTATGCTTTTCGCTTCATCTTGAAGAATTGGGATAAGAGAAAAAGCAATCATAATAATAAGAGATAAATGTCTTATATTGATACCAAATATTTTTAATGGAAACAGTAAATAATAAAATCCTTCCGAAAAATCATTCATAGTAAGCAAATTTGAAATGATATAGGTAAGAGTTAAGGCCAAAAAAAGTTTTAAGCTAACTAAAAAAGATGAGCTGATATCACTATATAGCAAATTACACAAAAATATAACTAGAATAAACATCATATTTTTGACCATAAATAAAACACACTTTTTTAAGTTTAACTTTAAATATAACAATATGCCAAATTCAAATAAACATACAATGAATAAAACAATTCCACCTTCTATTAAAAATAACAACATATTAATGAAAAAAAATAACAGCAAAAGAATCATATTGATCATAATTTTTCTAACTCCGTTAAAATATCAGCTTCATGATATGTATGAATTCCTTTTTTACTCAAACATTCTATTACTTTTAATGTAAAAGGTATTTGCAATCCATGTTCAGAAAGAATACTTAAATCTTTAAACAATTCAAGTTTTGTATACTTATAGACTCGTGAATCATCTAATACAATAATCTCGTCTGCATAAATTAATTCATCTAAAATATTTGTAATGCAAACAACTCCAATATTTTGTTGTTTCAATTTTTCATAAAGATGGTACATATCCCTTTTTCCATTGATATCTAACATAGAAGTTGCTTCGTCAAACACAATATATTTAGGATAGAGCGCTAAAGCAGAAGCAATTGCAATTTTCTGCTTTTGTCCTCCTGATAATTCATATGGATTCGCATACATAAACGCTTTCATTCCTACCATTTCTAACGCTTCTTCTATGCGTTTAGGAATTTGCTCTTTTGGTACATTCATATTATCTAATGAAAATTTAATATCGTCATATACTTGTGGAAAAATAATTTGATTACTAGGATTTTGAAATACCATACCAATAAGGCTACGTATTTCCTTCATTGAACTCTTTTTAATTTCCAATGTTTCTATATAAATTTCTCCTTTAAAATCCGTTTTTAAACCTGTCAAAATACTAGCTAAAGTTGATTTCCCAGAACCATTTTTTCCAATAATAAATGTAATTTTATTTTTAGAAATTGCTAAATCAATATGTTTTAATACATCTTGTTGATAACCACAACTAACATTATCTAATTGAATCATTTTTCATCATCTTCATAAATCGTTTTTCAAATACTTTTGCAATTCCTAATATTGTCATTATTTTAATAGGAGCCATAATCAATTGTTTAGCAATTCTAACAGGAACTACAATTTTACTAGCACTTTTTGTAATCATCATAATCCAAACTGTATTTAAAATACCATTTAAAAGTCCTGTTACAAGAATGGTACTGATCACTAATTTCATTACAAACTTCTTATTTAATTGAAAACCATCTGGATTATATAAAAGGAGTCCATATATAAGACCTGTTAAGAAAGCAGTTATCGTAAATCCAAAAAAGTAACTTCCTGATGGAAACAAAATAGCTCCGATAAAATCCCCCATAACAGATACAAAAATAGAATATTTAGGTCCTAATAGAATTGCAGTTAACATGATAGGAACAAAAGAAAAGCCAATGGTAATAATCGGAGTTCTAATAGATAAAATGCGTCCTAATACAATTGTGGACGCTAAAAAAAGTGCGCTTAATAATATTTTTTTAATCTTATTCATATAAAAAATCCTTTCTTTTTCCGCCAATGAAAAAGATAAGGATCTCTTTTATCTCAATCATAGCGGAATGCGAAAATAAATAAGCGATTTCTCTTGCCTTATAAACAACTTCCCGTTTTATAAGTCTTAACTATTTATTTTCTACTCTATTATTATTTATTTTATTGTAAGAAGGAGTCTTAATAGAATTTGAGTCTTTTCAATATTAAGCAAATACATTTTTGCATAATAATCACCTTCAAAAAATATTATAGCAATGAACCTCTTATTTGTAAACATTCTATTTGGTCAAGATAATATTTTTATAATCATAAAGCTTATAAAAAAATATTACTATTATTTTACAATCTATAAAATATATGATATTATACAAAACCAATAAGGAAGTGAAGCTATGACTGAATTAGAGTTTACCCAATTATGGCCAGATTTATTAAACCAAATGCAATATATAAACAATATTAATGATGCGTGCAATTTATTTTCAAAATTAGAACAATTGAAATATTATACAATTAAACATCCCAATGATGAAAATGTTAAAGTTTTTATAAGTGCTTTGGTTCAAACTTATACCAGTTTATTCTTTCCAAAAGAATTAGTAGATACTTTTCGTATACCTGACCAATTTCATTATTATAAGCAACTTGCAATATGCGCAAACCTACCATATACAGTACATCCCTTTTATGCTTATTTTTTACCTAAAGCATTACAAACTCCTAGTGAATTATATGTCGATTTCTATGGTACATTTTTCTGGGTATTAAAACAATATAGGCCAGATCTAATAGCCAATACTCATTTGCAAGCAGTTAAAAGTTTTGTAAATCAAAATCCAAATATTATACGTGGTTCTAAAGATGATTATAGTAATTTAGATCAAGAAATCGCTCTTTATCATAAAGTAATGAACAATTCAAATGCTAAAGAATTAGAAGGATTTGGTCTTGCCCAACAAATTATGGATCCATATGAAATTCAAAGACAATTCATAAATAAAAAAGTCGGAAATATTGGAGAGCTCTATACTTATAGATTAATTCAACCACTTTATTTTTCTTGCTTTGTTGCTAGAGATATAAAAAACGGATTTGGCTATGATATTTATTATTTGGATCAAAATTCTATAGAAAATTTAGTTGAAGTCAAAACCACTATGAGTACAAATGAAGCTGATATTTTCAGTATGAGTGAAAACGAATATCAGACAATGATAAATTGTCTTAGAAGAGCGAATGCAAAATATTGTATCTGTAGAGTTCATTTAGATAGTAAACTAACCCCTTCTTACTTATTACTTACTGCAAAAGATGAAGAAACACTTATAAGTAATGATGGAGAAATTGAATATAAATTATATCAATCATCCAATTCGCATAAATATTTTCAAAAACAACCACAAAAGAAAAATCACATGTTATATTATGCTTCAAATCCTTTCACCAACTAATTTCGTATCACTCTTTCTATCAACTAAAAATGTGATTAAATCACATTTTTAATTTTAAATAATTTTTTTATTCATACTGATATATTAAAACATTATGTTCAATCTTTTTACTTTGTATTTTTTGACTAACTTCTTTTCCATAAATTTTTTCAAATACATTTTTAGCTTCTTCTAGATCATGAAACTCAAAATAAGTGTTGATTCTTTCTACAACTTGAAACTTATGTTTTAAAAGCCAATCATTATATTCTTTCGTTTTCCCATCTAAATGATGATTTCTTATTTCTTCAAATTCTCCTGTACTAGCATTTTCAATAAGATAAATTTTCCCTTTTTTCTTTAATAATCGCTTTAAATTCTGAACTACTTTTTCCCTTTTTTCCAAATCTATAATTGTTCCAATTACCCATGGTGAAATGATAACATCAAATGTCTCAGCTTCAAAAGGAAGGTGTTCTAAATCACCTACCTTTACGATAGAGTTTTCTTTACCCTTTTTCTTTCTTGCTTCCTTTATTTGATCTTTTGATAAATCGATTCCTACATATTCTCTAGACAATATTTCTAATAATGGCAAAAATTTGCCACTTCCACATCCTGCATCCAATATTCTTTTTCCACATACATGCTTTTTCAAAAATGCTTCTATTTTCTTTGGCATATCTTCTGCTTTACTAAATTGCTCATAAACTTTTTGTTCATCATAATAAGCACTAGAAGAACTATTTAATCCTTTGCTTTTCAAATAACTCATTCCTTTCTACTGTTTCTGGAAACATTAAATCTACAATATAACTAGCAACATTTTGACTTTTTCCAATAGCAGGTCGATGATGCATTTGAATCCCTGGAACAGTATTAACTTCTATAATTCGATATGTATCTTCTGTTTGCTGTAATGCAATATCCTCAGTCATAAAATCAATTCCTATATAAGGTAATCCTGGAAAAGAATCCAAAACTCTTTTCCCAATCTCAATTACACTCTGATCAGTTTCATCTGTTTTATCTACTGGAACTCCACCCATGGCAACATTGGAATTTCTCCTAACATAAACTTTTTTGCCTAATCCTGGAATAAAGTTTAAAGAAAGCCCTACTTCTTTTAAGTAGCGTTCCATTTCAGGATCAATTAGAATCTCACATAATGCATTTGTTCTAGGATGCATTCTTCGATCATTTTCTATTTCAATCAAAGCCTTTATTGTATGAATCCCATCACCAATTACATAAGCTGACTCTCTATGCAAAACTGCATACTTTCCTGCTTTTGTTATAAATACTCGATATTCTTTTGCATCAAAAAATTCTTCTATCAAAATAGGTGCTTCTGAACCATATTTTGTTTCTAAAAAATCAATGATCCTTTCAATATCTTCTACTTTCTTTAAATTCAAATAAACATCATATCCATGGGAACCATGTACTGGTTTTAAAACAACTGGACCATCTAAAATTTCAAATGCTTTTATAATTGCTTTCTTTTCTTTTGCTTTAAATACCTCTCCTATTGGAACTGAAATATGGTTTTGCTCTAAAATTCTTTTCGCGATTCCTTTATTTCCAGCTAATACAGATACATGGTAAGGAGTAATAGAAGAATCTCTATCATAAATTAGTTCTTGATGCTCCTGATAAGTTGCTTTAATTAATTCTAGCTTTTCATCAATCACTTCTACATAAATTCCTCTTCTAAGCAATTCATAAATCAAGATTTTTTGATTGGTGTGCAAATTTTTAAAAATATTTTTCATAAATTACCATCTTGACTCTCCATCACATCTTGATTCTCCACTACAATATCCCCAGCTTCCATAACTTCTACTTTCACTACTTCTGCTTTCTGAACTACATGTAGAACGATATATTGGTTTAGAAACCTCTTTTTTTCTCCTTTTTACTAATTGTCTCGCTTTTCCTAATGCCTTTTCTATTTCATCATTTTCTTTTTCTACTGTTTCTGCTTCTTTCTTTAATGCTTCTTCTCTTTGAACCTCTTCTGCTTCTTGTTTCAAACTTCTTAATTCTTGTAACATTTTTTCTCTACGATTTAATTCTGGCACAATAAATTTATTTTGCTTATTTGGATTTTCTGGCATCTTTTCAATTGCCTCTATTAATTGATCAATATCTTCTACACTATTAAAATTCATACTTGTAAAATCTGGTTTCATAAAATCACTCCTCTATATATATAATTTTGTCTTGTTTATTTTTTCCAACTACACTTTGAAAAGTTATTTCTTTCATATTTGAAAAAACTTTTTTTACTTCTAATGTATTATCTACAATACTTCTAATGGTTCCAACATCATATTGATAAATAAAAATTATTTTTCCATTTAGTAATAACTTTTTTTGTAATGGTTCTACGATTTGTTTTCGATAATTTTCTAACAAATTGAAAGAAAACATTGACTTTAAATAATCCGAAATATTAGATAAAAAAATCAAATCATAATCACTTTTACATTTATTTTTTAAATCTAATAAAGAAGATTCTATAAAGTGAATTTCTACATCTTTCATTTTTTGTTTTAAATCTTGAAACTCTTTTTCTTTTAAATAAAGATTACTCATTAATTTTTTATTATTCGTATCATACAAATTATGAAATAAAGAACTATTTCGAAGTACTTTTCCATCATAGTGAACTTCCTGATATAGTTGTTCCCAAAAATCAGAAATATCTTTTTCTAAATATTGTTTCAATTTCAAATATAATGAGTATTTCATTGCACAATCATTATTTTCTAATAAAAAATACTGTAGAAATTCTCGATAAGTTAAAGCTTTTACAGCCGCTATTTTAAGATTCAAAAAATAATAAGTAAAAATATTTATATCAAATGCATCTATCTTTTTGCTTCCAAGTAATATTGCATTTAACACATGATCCCCTGAACCACATACAGTTAAAATAAATTTTTCTTGAAAATCAAATTTTGAATAGTATCCAGCAATATTCTCTGTTGTAAAAGCATATAATTTTGAATATTTTCCGTATTTTTCTTTTAATTCTTTTCCATGCAATAATTCTATTGCGTTTTTAATATCGATGTTTTCCAACACACTCACCACACTTCTGGTCTTGTAAAAACTTTTTCCAATTTTTATCTTCAAATAATTCATCCAAATTTTTTTCTTTTAAAGTTCTTTCTGTAAGATATGAAGAAGAACGGGTGACTAACCAACTACAAGGAGCAATATTCCCTTTATCGTTGATATACAAAAACTTTTTCCCAGCTGGGCAAATATGGATATGCTCATCAATCTTTGAACTCCAATTATAATTTATTTTTAATACTTCACTATATTTTTCTTGATAATATTCAATTTCTTTTTCTAACGCTTTTAAAGATCTTGTAATCACATAAGATTGGTCTCCATTCATTCGACCGACTGGTTCCATAATAGAAAAAATAATTTCTGAAACGCTTAACTCAATTGCTTTTTCTATCATACTTAAAATTCGATCTTGATTTCCTTTATATAGGACTGTTCCAATTCGGATATACTGATTGCTATATTTTAAATTCTTGATTCCATTTATAGTTCTGTCATAAGTATTCTTTCCTCTTACTTGTTCGTGAATCTCTTTTAAATCTCCATCTAAACTGACATGAATCATCTCTAAATTGAAATCTTTTAATTTTCTTGCTTTCTCTTTTGTAATTAACGATGCATTTGTTGAAACATCAACTTTCATTCCTAGCTTTGTTGCATAACTTAAAAGATCTAACAAATCTTCTCTTACAAAAGGCTCTCCCCCTGTTATTTTTAAATATCGAAAATGATGTTTCCATAAGTCATCTATTACTCTTTTACATTCTTCTAGTGCTAATTCTTGACTCTTTTCTCCTACTCCTGAACTAAAAATACAATATTTACATGCATAATTACAACGATTTGTAATCTCCCATAATACTCTTCCACCATCTTTAGGAATACGAAACATACATTGCATCAATTTCACCTTCTTTCTCATTTAAAATTTTAAAATATTGAAACTGTTTGTTCTCACTTTTATATTGCTCTATCATTTCTTCTAAATTTTCACATTCTTGTAAATTCATTCTTGCTTTAATATCTTCTAAACTTAAATCAATATTACATACCCTCCTTAGCCTTGTCTCATAACTTGCATCTACTAAAATAAGAGCATCTAACAGAAACAATAAATTGTCTTGAATCAAAAGTGCCCATTCTACCAAAACATAATCATAGTTACAATGTTTGATTTCTAGTATTAAAAATTCATACAATATCTTTTTATATTTCTTCATAGCTTCCAGGTTCTGATATATTACTTCATTTAGTTCTTTTCCAGTCCAATTACCTTTAAGCTTTAAAGCAATTTCTAACTTTTCCCGATATTGATTATTATTTTTTAATAGGTTTCTTCTGAATTCATCTACTTCCAAAAAATAAAAGTTTTTTAATTTTTTTTGTATTTGTCTTCCAATATAAGTTTTTCCTGCTCCCATCTTTCCAGTAATTCCAATGATTTTACTCATACCAACACATCCCATATTTCATTGGAACCATAGAGACAAATTTTGTATTCTTAGAAAGCTCGTTATAAGAACTCCATTCTTGATCTTCTAATAGAACCAAATAATTCTTTTTCTCTAAATCCTGTAGAAATAATAAAATTTCTTTTTGATAGAATAAATCTTTAGAGCTTTTTGGACTGTGAATATAAGTACTTACTGGTTCAGCTGGATTTTCGTAGGTTACTGGTGTTCCTGGACGATACGCCAAATAATGAAGTCGTATTTCATGTGGACACAAATCTAAAATGAGATTTTTGGTTTGATTAAAATCTTCTACCTTACTTCCAGGATAATCTAAAATAAAACTTGTTCTTACTCGAAATCCTATTTCTTTTACTTCTTTAATTACTTGTTTTATATAGTCTATATTCATTGGTTTACCCATTTTCTTTAAAACTTCTTCACTGCCTGATTCTATTCCAAAATGAATCCATCTGAATCCAACTTCATACATTGTTTCAAATAGCGCTTTATCATAATGAGCAATACTAGATAAACAACCTAATAAGATAAATAACTTTCTTTTTTTAATTTCTTTACAAATTTCAAACATTCTTTCTTTGGATATTGTCATATTATCATCTAAAAAAATGATTTTCTTTTTATGATATTTTGTAACAAGTATTTCCATTTCATCAACTACATCTTTGGCACATCTACTTTGAAACCTGTGAAAAAAGAAAGGAGTACTACAATATTTACATGCTCCATCACATCCTCTAGAAGTGATCATCGTAGCAGTATCCATATAATTCTGAAAATTTAAAAAGGAATAATCTGGGATTGGTAACTTACTATAATCATTATTAAGAATTTCTCTTTTGGTCAAAATCATTTTATTTGTTTCATTCAAAACTAAATTTGGAATTTGTTTTAAATTTTCTATATGAAAAATGTTCTTTAATACTGGAATAATGACCTCATCATAAATTCCCCGAATAACTACTGTTGCTCCTGCTTTTATAAAACGCTCGCTAAAATAGGTAGGTGTTTTTCCAATTACAATTATCTTTTTTTCTTTCCCATACTTTTTTATCATTTCTAATAAATGTTCAGTCGCTTTTGTTGTATGAAGCGGAATCTGATAATCAATGAGTGCCACAATTACATCTATCGTTTCATAAATATTTCTTGGAATTTCTTGGATTCTTAAAGCATCCATATCTAGAAATGATGTATCAAAATATTTTTTAATCAATGTAGCAAGTCCTACAACATCTAATGGTGGAGCTAACAAAGAAGAATTTGTAAATGGAATATTTGGTGGATTCATCACTAATACATTCATAATATCTCTCCCGTTCTACATTTATTTTATTATTCAGCTTTCTATAAGTAAAATAGTTATTTTTTATTTTAATTATAAGCATCACTTATATATAGTTGATTTTAATATATAAATGTTATAAAATAAAAACAGGAGGAATTTTATGAAAATCTATATTGCACATTCAAAAAAAATCCCCTATGAAAGGGAATTATATAATCCTATTATAAATAGCTCTTTTTATCAAAATCATACTTTTATTTTTCCGCATTTAACAACAAAAGAAAGTTCAAATCCACGCGAATTTTATAAAACATTAGATGTTATGTTTGCAGAAGTATCATCTGCTGCTACTGGTCTTGGAATTGAACTTGGATGGGCATTTGATGACCATATTCCAATTTATTGTTTTTACAAAAAAGGCACTAAAATTTCTGGTTCTATAAAATGTGTTACTTCCAATTTTTTTGAATATGAAACTGAGTCCGAAATGCTTCAGTTTATGGAAGAAATATTAGACACTATAACAATTAAAAAGCAGACGAAAGCATTTTGATTGCTTCATCTACTTTTTATTTTACAAAATTTACCGTTTCTTTTATATTTTTCAATAAAATCTCTTTTTCATTTATATTTACAAACTGTTCCCATTTATAAATAACTTTACCATTTTCTATGATTAATAAAGCTGGTAATTCTTTAATCTCATATTCTTTTAAATCACGAATATCAGATATATTCACTTTCCTATAGGAAACAGGATAGGAAATAGAATCTATAATTTCTTTTACTGGAATGGAATTAATTAAACATTTTGCTTCTTCCTCATTATAAAACTCCACAAGCAAAATTTTGTTACTATTCTCTACGACATCTTTTAAGTCTACTAAATCTAATGCATATTTCTCTGCTATCAAAGTCGCACCATATCTATCTTGAAATAATTCCTCTACTGTCATAATATCTTCATCATATTCTGTTTTAATTTTTTGATATTCTTCTTCATCTCTAGCAACTTTAACTGCACCAGCTTCACAAGAAATCATACAATTTCTACAATTGATACAAAGATTGTTATCTACTGCAATTGTCTCTTTTTCAGGATCCCAATAAAAAGCTTTTGTAGGACATCCTTCGATACAAGAACAAGCATCTGCATTGTCACATCTCTTTTTATTAATCAAAACGCTCATAACATCACCTATTCCCATTATACTATAAAAACATAACAAAAAAGTACTTTATTTCTTTAGTACTTTTAATTTTTCTTTTAAATCTAGAGTGGCTAAATAACGAGCACTCACTACATTTTTTTCTTCTGGTGATAATTCAGCTAATGTTTTTCCGTTTTCTAATTCAAAAATATCATCAAATCCAAACCCGTTTTCTCCTCTAGCTTTTAAAGCGATTTTACCGATTAATTCTCCGATTCCTACTACTTCTACTTCACCATCATAATAAACAAGATAGCACATTACTCTAGCTTTTCTATCTATACCTTTCGTTTCTGAAAGTCTATCTAAAATTGCTTGATTACGTTCCTCTCTAGTAGACCCTTCTCCTAAAAATCTAGCAGTATACACTCCAGGCCATCCATCAAAAGCATCTACACAAAGTCCACTATCATCTGCTATCGTTGGTATTTTGGAAATTTCATAAATTTCTCTTGCCTTTTTTGATGCATTTCCATAAAAACTATCTTGATCTTCTTCTACTTCATGATCAATTCCTGCTTCTTTTAAAGAAATAATTTCAAAATCTTCTAATATTTTTTTTATTTCTCTTAATTTTCCTACATTGTTAGTTGCTAAAATCATAACATGAATCACCTCTTCTAGTAGCGAGTATACATGATTATAAAGACTTTTGTCAATAATGAACATATAAAATATCAAAAACTATTTCATTTGTTTTTTTAACATACAGATAATTTCATCAAACACCTTTTCACGATTTTTACCAGTATCATAGTATAGAAATCCATACTTTTGGCATTCTTCTTTTAAATAACAACTAAATTTAATATTTGCTTCAATGAGTTCTTTTTGTTTAGGTAAATCATTCGACCAATAGTGCTTTTTATCATGTCGTTTTAAAATCTCCACTTCTTCCTCTAATGTGACATCTGAATATCCTAAAAAAATAATAATACAGTCACTTGGTTTTAACAACAACGCATCTTTGGGGAACAAATGACAAGTATCAATCAAATAATATTCTTCATGATAATTTGTATCAGTTTTATAATCATCTAACATCTGTTTTATCAATTTAGCAATCTTAGGACTCACTCCTTCCCAATTATGACCATCATCATCAATAAAATTCCCATAAATTCCACGTTTAATAGAATCCAATTTGTAATGCGTATATCCTAATTTTGATAACCTTAAAGATAATGTTGTTTTCCCAGAACGACTAGTCCCCGCTAAAATAATATGTTTCATGATTCTTGATACTCCAGTAAAATGTCTTCATTATCTACCCAACTACCATTTAAATTTCCATTTGGATGAAATACCATCTCATATACAACATCTGGATTCTTTTCCTTTTCTTGATATAATGTTTTTAAATCGGCAGATTCTGAACAAACAACCACATTATGATAATTGTAAATTTCAACATAGTAGTAATACCCTAAAATATTTTTGTATCTTTGAAAACGTTTATCTTGATCTACTTTCTTCCATATTTCATTCAAATCAACTTTATTTTCCATACAATATTTCATCTTTTCTACATTACACATATTTTGTTCATCATAATCCATTAATTGCCTAAAAATAACATTATCAATTCTTAATTTCTCGTAATATTCAATATAATTAGCCATATCATCAATAGTAGAAATTCCTGACTTTAATAATAAGCAACTAAGTCTAGGACGTAAATTATGAGAAAGTGCATATGGTATAATCTCTTTTAAATCTTCATTACTACAATATCCCTTTTTATAACACATAATCTTTTTATTGATTGTCTCATCATAATGCGTTTTAGAAATATTTAAATGATCAAAATGATTTTCAATCAAATGATCTAGTATGGTAGTTCCATCAACTTTATCTAACAATCCACTTCCGTTTGTTGTAATCGTTCTCTTTCTCATTTTATGTTTCTCAATCAACTTTAAAATACCAACTAATCTTTTACTTTTTGTAGGTTCCCCTCCAGTAATAGAAACACTTAAATTAAGAGGTTCTAAAATGGTTAATACTTCATCCAAACGTTTTAAATAAGTTTCGTCATCCATAATTTTTTTCTTCTGATATATTTGATTTTTATTTTCATAACGTAACTGCGCAACACAAAACTTACAATCGGCATTACAGTAATCATCCACAAAAATACTCAAATTACAATTGTTATAAACTTGTTTATTTTTCCCATTAAAGTTAAATGTAGTTTGCTCTTTTGTATAAATATCAAAATTTTTTTGTCTTTCTAATCTTAATTTTTTAAATTCATTCATCTTCATCCTTCTCCATTTCTTCTTTGGTTCCATCACAATATGTAATTGATATGTTCCCATTTTTATCTAATGATATCTCTCGTACAAATTTCTTTTGAAGCAGATTATCTTCATAACACTTTATTAATAAGTTGTCGTAATAAAAAATAGTAACATGATAAAAAAGTCCTTTTAAAGTTCTTACAAACTTAAATCTTGTATTCTGCTTCATTTGTTCTATCATTTCTTTTACTTTTTCATGATTCATTTCTCTAAAAATAATCGTTGAATATCCTTTATTTTCATAAGCTGTTTGAACGTTTAAAAGTTCTTCTAAATTAGATACTGTATTCATGAGTTCCTTTACACGTATTGTAATCGCATTTACTTCACAAAATATTTTAATTCTATTTAAATCTCTATCAGTTAAGTCACTTGTAGAAATTTCTAAATTATAAGTAACACCATAATGATGAAGATATTCTAAAAGAGGCTTTCCATCAATTTCTTCTAACAATGACTTTCCGTCTGTTAAAAAACTTCTTATCACAAAGTGATACTTTTGAATTAATTCTAAGACGGAAAGAATAGAAGCAGTCAACTTAGGCGCAACAATAATAATAGCAGGATTTAATTTTTTCAATTCTAATAAGCAACTTTCTAACTTTTCTAAATACCCTGTTTCTAATCTTTCATCAATATATAAAGTTAATGGGAAATTACTATAAAACGGATAAGATGTCCCCAAAAATTTTGCTTCTTTAATTTGGTAAACTTCTACATTATGTGTTTCTTTTCGTTCTTCTAATGCCGGTGAAAATTTGATCGTATTCATTTTTATACCAGCTCCTTTTCATAATTACTACGCGCTAACAAATCCTTATCAAAACATTTTCCATCACAACTATATAAAAACCAATCATCAATATTCTGAACAATAACAGGAAGATCATATTCCGTTTCATTTTCATATTTTCCATATCTTTGTAGATAAAAGATATTGGCGATTTTATCTAGTTTCATCTGCATTACTTTTTCTCTTAACCATTCATCTTCTTTTCTTAGTCGGACATTTAAATGGATATTAAAACCATCGATAAATTCAGTAGCCAAATGATAATCTTGCGCTTTTTCTAAACATTTTTGATCCATACGGTAAAGCCAATAATTAATGCTCATTTTAATTGTAATTGGAATATCATAATATTTGTGAAATTCGACCAATCTTTTTAAATGTTCTGATAGTAGAATACCGTTTGTTAAAATCAAAATTTTTTGGAGGCGTCCTGTTGATCTCGCATACTCCATAAATAAATATAAATCTGGATGCATAAGCGGTTCTCCACCTTCTAATTGCAGTTCAAAATCATCTTCTTTTTCATCAATAATTTGTTGGAATTCTTTTATTGTCATAAATCTATTTTTGGTAGAATCTGACCACATACAACAAAATTCACAATTGGCATTACATTTATTTGTAATATTAATATAATAGCGTATCATAATACTCCTCCTTTTTTGTTATTAACGTTATATATATAACAAAACAAAAAGTCAATATGTTTTTAACATTTTGTTTGTTTCAATGTAAAAAGAAAGAAGATATATTTTTATATCTCCTTAATTTTTAATATATTCTTTGGTTGTAACACTCTCATGTCCTTCTGAATCAACAACAGTTATTTCCGCATAATAGTTTCCTTTTAATTCCGTTGGATAGAAAAGTTCGCTAGTCGTACTTTCTTTTACCAAATTATGATTATAATATAGTTTAATTTGATAGCTAGGGTAAATTCCACTTCCACCTGAAGGCGTTACGTTAACACTCACTCCATTTACATAATTTCCATTTAATGATTTTCTTGTATATGTCATCGCCGTTACTACATTCAATGTAATATATTTGACATTTACAACACAAGTCGCTTTTTTAGAACCATCTTCTGTTGATACTGTGATTGTTGTTTTTCCTTCTTTTATTCCTTGAACTTGTCCATTTTCATTCACAATCGCTACATCAGAATTTGAACTTGACCAAGAAAGTTTTTGATTAGAAGCATTTGATGGTGTCACAATTGCTTTTAAGACTTCAAAGTTTCCAACATAAATAGTCGTTTCTCTTTTGTTTAAACTGATGGCATTAACAGCAACTTCTGGAACTGTAATTTTACTTGTTGCAATATGATTTCCATCAATTGTTCGAACAGTAATTGTCGCTGTTCCTGCTTTTTTAGCTGTTACTGTTGCAGAATAACGTACTCCATCAGCACTCGTCGTAATAATATTTGGATTTCCTTCTACTGTTGCAATAGATGCATCAGAAGTTTCCCAAACTACTTTTGTGTTATTTGCTTCTTTTGGCATAACAGTAGCTGATAAAGTGACCTTTTTACCATTTTCTAAAACGACACCAACTTTATCTAATTTTACTCCTGTTACTGATCCAAATTCTGCAACTCTATTTAAAGTGAAATGTTTTACACCATATTCATTCTCAATAGTCATAACATCATTATCAATTTTTATTTTTAAGTTTTGAAATAATGATTCATCATATGCTTTTCTACAACCATATTCCATAGAAGATCCTAATTGTAATGTTCCTAAGTTAATATTGGTTGTTTGAATACAATAAGTATCATAATCTAGTACATCTTTAGCATCTTGTTTTGTAATATCAATATAGGAACTATAAGAATTTTCTAAGAACCATCTTCCTAAAGAGTGTTCATAAATCGTATCTGTATAACGATTCTTTGATCCTTGCGTTTTGGTAAAGACATATTCTTTTCCATTATTTTTTAATATTAATTCTTCACCATTTAATGAAAAATGAAATCTAATTAGTTTTTGATAGAATTCTCCTTTTTCAGTAGCAAACGCTCTTTGATAATTTCCTCTGATATAAAGTTTACAATTATTTAATAGATCAATATTATACCATTTTAGAAAATACCAATTTTCATCAAATCCATTATTTTCTTCAGTAAATGTAATATATATATCTTCATATTCTTTTAAGTACCATGTACCAGAAAGTCGTTCAAATAAAGATTTACTTCTTTCTAATTCTTTTTCTGTAAAATAAGTAGAATTGCTTCTTTCCCATTTTGCTTTTAGTGTTACATCATTTGAAACGGCTGTTTTCATAAAATTATATACTTCTTCACCTAAGTACCAACCTAAAAATTTATAACCCTCTTTTTCTGGATTTAGAGGTTTTGTAAATGTTCTTCCTTCACTTACTTCGATTGGATCTATCGTTGTCCCTCCATAAGTTTCAAAAGTAACAGTATGTGTTAAAGCTGCTCCTGTTTTCTCCCATTTTGCGTGCAATTGCATATTCTCTTTTACTGGTTTTGTCGTATCAAATATTTCTCCTTCATATTCCCAACCCTTAAATTCAAAACCTGCTTTTTCCGTTTTGATATTTTCATCTAGTTTTCTTCCTTTTCGTACTTTAGCTGGACTCACAATTGTTCCTCCATTTGTATTGAATGTTACTTCTACATAAACAGCTGTTGCTTTATCAATCGCAGAGGTTAAGAAAGAAAGTACAGAAATGAAAATTAAAATACCCACTAATATAGCAGTTCCAAGCAATAATGGTTTTTTATATTGTTTCCACATTTCTTTGATTGGTTCTATAAAATCTTTCACATTCATTTAAGAACACTCCTTTATTCTATTATTAGTATAACACAAAATAGAAAAAGTAAAAAAAGAGAACGTTTTAGTTTACAGTTCTCTTTACTCTATATCTTTGACAAGACCAAAATCATATCCTAGATTTTTCATATGTTTGATAAAACTATCCATTGCTTCGTAGTTTCCTTTATTCTTTGGATGAATTAAGTATATTGCACCATTATGATACCTTTTTTCTAGTTCATTAAAAGCTTTTTCTTTTGACACATCATAGTCAAAATCATAATGATCAGCACTCCAGAAATAACTTTTGTAACCTAAATCGTGAATGATTTGTAAACTTCTATAACTATATTCTCCTTTTGGTTCGCGGTATACTTTATCCATTTGAACTCCTGTAATTTCATAATAGATTTTTTCATTTTCTTCTATTTCATTTAAGTATTTCTGAAAATTTGAACGAGTGGCTAAACCGGGCATGGAATAATGATTGGCAGTGTGGTTTCCAACAGAATGCCCTGACTCTGCAATTTTTTTCATCAATTCTGGATTATTTTTAATAAAACCCTTACAGAAAAAGAAAGTTGCTTTTACATCATTTTGATTTAATACATCTATAATTTCTTCGGTATAAGTATCATTACTTCCTTCATCAAAGGTTAAATAAATTGTTTTTGTATCTGGTCCCATATAGTATGCTCCATATTGTTTTAACACTTCTTCTGTATTTCCTGCTCCTTCTACTGGTCTTGTATGATCTTTTTTATTACCACTCCACCAAGTTTTTAAAGTATTGTCAATATCATCATAAGAGTCATTATATTGTGTAATTTTATTACCTTCTACCGTTACAAATCTTTTTAATTCTTTTTTATCTCCCGCTTTATTCGTAATTGTATATGTAATTTGATAAGTTCCCGGAACATTGACATTTACTGTATTTTTTATAGATACTTTTTTATTAAGATCTCCTTCTTGCTTATCAATTGCTTCATATCCTGGTTCTTGGTATGCCTCTCCTACTTTTAATGTCATCATGTTACTACCTTTTAGAGTGAGTGTTAATGTTTCATTATTTTGATTTTTTGTTGGAGGATTCGTTTTTGATAAGGTTTGATAACAAGTATATAAAATTACAATACATATAAGAAACGCAATTCCAAAAATAATTTTTTTATGTTTTGAGTTCATCTATAAACACCTCTTTCTTTTACTATATGAAAGTTAGGACAAAAAAAGAAGAGTTTGTCCCTTCTAATTTATTTTATATTTAATAATCTTTCTACTGCTTTGATTACACCCAATTTTCCATATTCATAAGTAAGTGCACCTTGTTGATAAGCGATAAAAGGTTCTCTCATCGGCCCATCACAAGAAAGTTCTATAGAAGATCCCTGTGTAAATGCTCCTGCTGCCATAATTACTTTATCTTGATATCCTGGCATATTCCAAGGTTCTGGTACAGCATTTGAATCTATTGGAGAACCAATTTGTATTCCTTGACAATATTTTACTAAGTCATCTGGATTTCTAAATATGATATTTTCTACAATATCTGCTCTTTCTTCATTCCATTTAGGTTCTACTTCAAATCCTAGTTCTTCTAAAAGTGCACTTGTAAAAATTGCTGTTTTTAAAGCAGAAGCTACTACTGAAGGAGCAAAAAATAATCCTTGATAAAGAGATTTGTTAATTCCTAAAGTAGGCCCTACTTCTCTTCCTTCTCCTGGGAGTGTTAATCTTTCTGCACATAGTTCTATTAAATCTTTTCTTCCAGCAATGTAAGCTCCGTTAGGCGCAATTCCTCCACCTAAATTTTTAATTAATGATCCTACCATAATATCAGCACCTACTGTAGTCGGCTCTTTTTCTGATATCATTTCACAATAACAATTATCTACCATAACAATCGTATTAGGAGATATTGCTTTAATTAATTTAATTACCTTTTCTAACTTTTCTATCGTGAGGCTCTTTCTTGTAGAATATCCTTTTGAACGTTGTATTTCTATAACTTTAATTGTTTTTTTGCTTAACATTTCTTTGATTTTATCATAATCAAAATCGTTATTTATTAAATCTATTTGTTCATAATTGATACCGAAAGATTTTAAGGAACTGTTATTTTCTGTAATTCCAATTACTTCATCTAAGGTATCATATGGCTTTCCTGTAATACTAAGTAATGTGTCATTTGGTCTTAAAAGTGCGAATAAAGTTACAGTAAGAGCATGACTGCCTGAAATCATTTGAGCCCTAACAAGAGCATCTTCGGAATCTAAAACTTGCGCAAAAATTTTTTCTAATGTGTCTCTTCCCATATCATCATAACCATACCCAGAAGTACTTCCAAAATGGGCATCCGTTACTTTATTTTCTTGGAAAGCAGTTAATACTTTCTCACTATTTTTTTGACATTGTTTATCTATTTCTTTTAATTTTGATTCTATCTTTTGATCTACTTGTCTGGTTAACTCTTGCAATTGGTCTTTTGTTTCAATCATATATGTAGTCCTCCATCTATACGAATCACTGTATTATTTATATAGTTTGCTTCTTCTGTTGATAAAAAATAAATAACAGAAGCAATTTCTTTTGGTTCAGCAAATCTTCCAAGTAAAATATTTTTCGATTCTTGTTTTATAAACTCTTCATCTAATTCTTTGTTCATTTCTGTATTTGCCACCCAACCAGGTGCTACAGCATTTACTTGGATTGTTGGAGCGAAAACAGTCGCTAAATTGGCTGTTAATGAGATTAAGCCTGCTTTTGATGCATCATAATCGATACTTTCAGGATAAGGTGTATCAATACCATTCGTAGATGTTACATTAATAATTTTTCCATATCCTTGTTCTTGCATCCTTTTTCCAACTTCTTTTGATACTAAAAATGTTCCTATTAAATTCACATTCAATACTTGTTTAAATTCCACATCTGTTTTATCTTCAAATGTTTGATCAATAGCAATTCCAGCATTATTTACAAGCACATCGATATGTTCAAAGGTACCAATTGCAGTTTGAACCATTCTTTCTACATCTTCTTTGTTTGATACATCTGCTTTGGCTAGTAATACAGAAATAGAATATTTAGCTTCCATTTCTTCTTTTACTTTTTTGGCAGATTCATCATCATGAGCATAATTTAGTATAATATTATAATTATGTTGCGCAAAAGTTTCTACTGTTGCTGCCCCTATTCCTTTGCTTCCACCTGTTATTAATACTACTTTTTTATCCATGTTGTTTCACTCCTTGTCTTTCTATATTATAGCAAATACTAATGAATTTAAAAAGCTCATAATAATTTATTGCTTTTATAAAAATTTCTTTATCCATTCAATATGGTTTGAAAACCAAAAGATTAAGCCCAGAGAAAACATGTGAATAATTGATTCTAAGAAAAAACGAGTACTCAAGGAAACTCCATTATATGAACTAATCAATAGTTGTTCTAAATCACTGGCAACAAAAAGTAGAAACATATTGAGAGCGACTTGAAAAATAATTTCATTTGTTTCTATTTTTCGTTTTTCTGCTTTATAAAGTGTATTAATTTCTGTTAAAGTAAAAAATATATACGATCCTAAAATTCCTAAAAATAGTCCATCCTTATTTTTAAACAAAATCTTTAATACAAATAATATCAAAAACACAAATATATTCAATATAAAATTATCAGAAAAGAACTTATCTAAGCTTTTAATTAAATTTTTTAAATTATACCTAATATTTACAGATTTAGTTCCAAGATAATTTAAAATTACAAAATAAAAAATCATAAAACTATAATAAAAACTTTCATAACAAAAAAACTTAAATACTTGTTCATCCATTTCTTTAAATATAAAATATACTATCATTAATGCTATAAAGGCTATTATGAAAAATACTTTTAACAGAACTTCCAATATATCTTCTATATTACTTTTTAATTTTTTTGCTATTTCATTTTTTATAATTAGATTTAATACAAATAAAACTAATAATGGAACAGTCAGTAAAACTAAAAACCAAAATCCATATAATAAATTATTATAAGTTACTAAAAGTAAACCAAATAATAACAAGATAGATATACACCATATCATACTTTCCCTCATTTCTTATATTTTTTGTCTTTTTAGTATAACACAAAACAAAAATATTTTATATTCTTAGTCTAAAAAAGATAGTGAATTTCACTATCTTATCCCTACACTCGTATGCCAAATAATTTCCTTTATAAAATCTGATTGATAATTAATTTGTTTTGGACACATCACATATACTTTATTCTTTGTTCTGGTAAGTGCAACATAGAAAAGTCTTCTTTCTTCTGGATAATCAACAGAACTTTTTTCTTCTTTATTTCGAATAAATCGTATAATATTATGATCTTCTATTTTACTTGGGAAACCATAAGTATCATCTAATACATTTAATAAAACTACTTGATCATAACCTAATCCTTTTGCTTTATGAACCGTCAAGAATTCCAATTTCATATCTGGTTTTTCTTTCAGGATAATAGAATCATGAAATCCTTTTTTAAAATATTTAGAATTCAATATATTATCAATATCTTTTTTATATCTTCCTAAAAGCAAAATTTGATGTTCTGAATTTTCTTCATAAATTTTTAATAGAATCTCACGTAATCTATCTGGAAGATCATTTACTTCATTTTCCAAATCTTCATTATATTCTACTAATTCTACTGGTTTTTCCACATGTTTATCTGAATGTAATTGTTTTTGAAATTGCTCTATATTTTGACTTACAAACTCACCTGCTAAATCAATTAGTTCTTGACTATTTCGATAAGTTTTCGTAATCTTCACAATTTCTGCATATCCCATTGATTCATAAAATCTTGTAAATAGCTCAACATCAGAACCAGAAAACGAAAATATAGCTTGCCAATCGTCTCCAACTGCTACAATTTTCGCATCAAATAAATCTGATAATTTTTTGGCAAAATGATATCTTTGCATAGAAATATCTTGATACTCATCAATAATTACATATTGATAATTCAAATCTTTATATTGTTCTTTTAAATCTTCCATATTATGATACGCAAAGTTTATCATATCTGGAAAATCAATTTCATTATTTTTTCGAATATCTAATTCATATTGCAAATAAAAAGATCTCATAACTTGTAATTGTTTCTTTAATTTTTCATCTTCTACTTCTTCTATCATTATTTCTAAATCTTCTTTTTGATAATTCTGCTCTTTAAATAATGTAATAAATTTCATAACTAAATGAAGAAAGCTAAAAAATAAAGAATCTTCTGATGTTTCCATCAAACGATAAAATAATTCTTTATCACTACGTTTATGTTTATGTACATATTTTGTATCTAATGCTTTAGAAAGTTCTGGTAGATAACTTGTTTTTTCTTCATATTGACCAAATAGTTCAATAAGATCTGTCTGATATTCATTATGAACTGCTCTTTTTCTAAAAATTCCAAGTCGATAATCATTATCATGAGCAACAATTTGATTATTTTTATCCAATTTAGCAAGGCCATAATATTCAATATAAATAGAATCTCCACCATCACGAATTGTAAAATCTGGTTTATAAGTTCTACTATAATTTAGTTTTTCTGGATACAATTCTTCATAAGTATATTGTATATTATTTTTATATAAATAATTAGCAATCTTAACTTCTCCTTCTGATTTTACATATTCCCCATTAATTGTTTTATTATACTTTATTCTATTTTTTATTCTTTTTGCTACTTCTTTAGATAAGTCATTTTTACACGCTCCATATTTGCGTTCTGTATAATCATTCCAATAATCTTCAAAGTTCTGGTAGTCTAAACACTTTTCATCGAAATGAATTTCTTGTGGAAAAGCATCTATTAGAGATTTTAACAATTGTTTATCTGGAAACACAATATTTTTTACATAACTTGCTAATAATTGATATTGCCCTGCATTACCAATAATTGAGACTTTTTCTTTTTTGATTTTTCTAATAAAATCTGCTCCTAGTTTATGGAATGTTAAAACGGATACACCTAATTTAAAATCGTCATTGATTCGTTCATCTAATTCGTTTGCTGCTTTATTTGTGAATGCTAAAAGGATGATTTGTTTTGGGTCTATGTGTTTTTTTTCTACTAGAAATTTTACTTTTGCAGCCATGGTTGTTGTCTTTCCGCTTCCTGCTCCTGCTATTACAAGAGAATAATCTTCATCAATTAGAATGGCCTTTCTTTGTTCTTCATCTAATTTAATTTCTGGATCCACTTCATCAAACATATGGTCAAAGTAGTCTTTGTATTCTTCTAGTTTTCTTTGAATGAATTTTCTGTTATGTTTTTCGATTTTTTGGTAGCCATTTTGACTTAGATCTTTCATTTTTATATATATTTCCGAATCTTCTTCTGCATATTTTGGAAAGTTTTCGAAAGAATCTTGATATTTGTCTACAAATTCATCATATTGTTTTTTTGAAATATAAATATCTTGGCTATTTAATTTTTCAAAATCTTTTATGCAAGTTTCTATATTTTCCGTGATTAATTCTACCATATGGTACCACCTTATCCTACTATTAGTAGTATAACATTTATAGAAAAATAAGTAAATTAAAGAAATCGAAATAGAAAGAATATGTGTAAATTTAAAATTCTACATGAACTCAATCCTGTAGAATTTTAATTTTGTTTATTATTAATTAATTTTTGCTAGTAAATTCTGATAATCTTGGCTAAAATGCAAATTTTTTAAGTCCAATCTTGGATAATTGATAATTAATTGTAAACCAACTTTTAGATCTTCGTTATTAGTCTTATCCAATAACTTTTGACATAACTGTCGGATTCTTCTATCTGGTTTCGATTTAAAAAATTCTACTGTAAACTCACTGTCTGAAAAAAGTAAAATTAAATATTTTATTTCTTCATTACTAAATCGTTCAATAATTCTTTCATATATTGCAACTGCATTTTCATCTACACCTTCCAAATATCCTTTTCCATTTCCGGCATAGCATACACAAATTGTTTTTACTAATAATTTTTTTATAGCATTAGGAATGCCTGTTTTTGGAATTAATTTTTCTATATCCCTAGCATAACAATATTCATTATAAAAATTATAAAAGCTAAAATGCACAGATCTTAACTGATTTAACAAATCAATTAGTTCAGAAACAATACTATCATCATCTTTATAATTTAGTCCTCCCACGGTTTCTAAATATTTATTTACTCTCTCTTTTCGAGCTGTATCTCCATTTACTCTATAAACACCGAATTTAGCACCTATATTATATTTGGTGTTATCGTTTAAGTTATTCCAAATTCTCCTACTTATTTCTATAATATTATTTAATACAAATCCTTCTGTTTTTGAATCACAATATACACCAAATATTGACCTGGCAAAATCATTTAATGTTACTTCATTTAATTTTATCAATTCTTCAGCAATAACATCAAAATCATCAGCTGGAATTTGATTCTTTAATATATTATTAAACAGTGTTCTTATGGTAATCATTGATAGATTAGGTTGACTTAATATAGCATATTTTATTCCATCCTCTACTAAAGAGCTTAATTTTATACCAGTTAACTCATTTACATTAGGATGTGCAGCACTTGCATTGTTCCTTAAATAATTAATATTATCTAAAGAATGAAATGCAATATCATCTATTAATCCAATTCTTCTTATTATTTCTAAAAAATCATGATCTGATATATATTGTAAGTCCTCTGAATTTTTTAAACTTTTATAATTTTTATTTACTTGTTCTGCTATACTATAAAAATACATTAAATCATAGTCAACAATTTTTTCTCTTAACGTTTTTATAATTTCATTCCATAAATAGTTTAATGCGCCATCAAACAGGCCAACCGCACCTGCAATTACAAACTTAGTTAAATATTCTGATTTTTCGCGTTGTTCAATTGGCAAAGAATCAATAGCTGTTGAAAATGTCATAAATAGTTTACTTTTTTCCTCATTTGTAGCTAAAACATTATTTATTGGCAAATCATTATATTTAACAAATTCAGTCAATGGTACACATATTTGTTCTAAAGTCGATTTCACATCACTAGAATTCACTTTTGGAACTAATGTTACAATGTTTTTGTCATCCATATATATTCCTCCTAAACTTATAGCAATAAAAGCATTATAAAAATATAAAATATTACCGCTTAATTTACTCTATATTATAATAAATTTAGTAGAAAAAATAAAGTATAAAATTGTGTTATTGTATTATAACAATAGATTCTCAATTCTACGAGTAAATTCTCATTACTTTGAGAAGTTACTAAAAATATCAGCGAAAGTGTAAAATTACATATTTAATTGCTTGAATTAATAATTCATATAATATTTTATTATTTATTTAATCCATATTTAAATAATAAATTCCCTAATTCTGTTATTTTATAATCGTTTTTATTATAATATATACCAATACTTCCGTCAGGCATTCTTAAACTTTTTTCAATCTCTTCTACGAGATTTTGCGCTTTTAGTCTTCTAAAGCTAATTTTATTTTTTATATCGTTCATAGTCATTGACCGTCTAATGTAAATATTTTCAAGCTCATTCAAGTCATTCAAGAAAATGTTATCTACAACTATTGATAATTCCTGAAATTGTTCCCAGCTAATTTTTTTATCAATATAATTAAAATATAAATTAGCTAAAATAATATTTTTATTTATTTCTATATATCTATCTATGATTGTTAAAGCAAATTCAAGTTCTTTAAGTATAACTTTATCATTCTTTTTTAATTTTTCCCTATACTTTTGATAGTTTTCGCTAGATATTCCATTTTTATTTAATTGACTAATAAACACTAAAAATTTCTTTAATAAGTGCTTTTCTCTAATTGCTAAGCCTGTTTTTGCAATACCATAAACTGTTTTTACCAATGGTAATTCTCGAAACAATGATTCTTCTAAAAAACTATCTATTCCAACTTCAGCAAAATCAATAGCTGTATCTAAATTATAATCAACAAGGGTCTTTGCTGCTGATTGTACAACATTTGTTTCTATATTTTTTTCTTCATTCATGGCGTAGAACATCTCCTTTTATATAAGTAGTTTTTATATATTTACTCCATTCCTTATTAAAACAAAGCTTTATACTTAATTCATAGATTATTTCATAATAAATTTCAAAAATAAAAAATAGAGCATACTTCATTATCAAAAATGAAATATTCTCTATTATTAATCAGATTTTATCATACTTCTTAAAACTTGTCATTAGATATATTAAAGAATTTATCAAAAAATTCTAATAATTTAGAGAATACAATATTTTTCTTCTTAGCTCTATCGTTATCAATTGAAAATCTAGACATTTGAGGAAGTATATTAACAATATCAGTTCCATTTTCTTCAATATTACCTCGATCAAAAGACTTTCTTATAAATTCATAAGTTTCATCACTATTAAGATTTTCTTCTTTTATAATTCTATCAAGTTCTTCTTTCTTTTTAGCATTCATAAATATTTCAAAATCTTTATATACATCTGAATTCTGATTCAAAGAAGTAATAAATTGGTCAATCAAATCTCTCTTATTACGTAATTCTGGACTTGCTAGAATAGCTTTATTGATTTTAAGCAATAATTCTTTATCTTGCATATTACTTTCATGATATTTTTTAACTAAATTTAAAATATAATCAATATTAATATCTATTGTCTTAATAAGTTCCATTTCAAATTCAATATCTTCAGTAATATCAACGGCGTCAACTTTTCTTCTTTTTTCAAATTCGTCATGGATATCTTGATACATACTATGATAATCTTGTATATCTCTAGGAGCTAATATTTCATTACCTGCAAACTCATCAAAAGAAGATAATATATTAGTTACTTTAAGAATAGCACTATAAAGCTTTACAAAATTCTTTTGTTCTTGCTCACTATAAATAGCTATTCCAGCTGGATACTTACTAATAAGTTCTTCTACAAGAATCTTATATCCTCGAACCTCTTTATCATGATCATCTGTATATCCATAATAATAATCATTATATGATTTCATTAAAACTATACCACATGCATCTTTATCACCAAATAAGCCTAAAGCATCATTTAAATTATTTTCTAAATTTCTAAAAGAAACTATATTTCCAACCACTTTAATTGAATTCAGTATTCTATTTGTTCTAGAAAAAGCTTGTATAAGTCCATGATACTTAAGATTCTTATCCACCCATAATGTATTAAGTGTCTTAGCATCGAATCCAGTTAAGAACATATTAGCGACTATAAGTAAATCTATTTCCTTATTTTTCATTCTTAAAGAAACATCTTTATAATAACTTTGAAAATTATCAGATGAAGTATCCCAATTTGTACCAAACATCTTATTATAATCCATAATAGCATTTTCTAAAAAATCTCTATCAGATTTATTAAGACTATCAGTTGATTCATTATTTTCATCAAATAAACCATCATCAAGAGCATCATTTACTCCAAAGCTATAAATAAGCGCTATTTTCAAATTATTAGGTTGTTTTTTAAATTCTTCATAATATTTTTTAGCCATATCAATATTAGCAACAGCAAATATTGAGTTAAATCCATTAAGACTACGCGCAGTTTTTATTTCTTTTTTTCTATTATCTTTAACCAATTCTGATATATTATCAATTGATTTAAACATATAATTACCAGCTTTAGTCTTACTATCAAAATGCGCAATAATATAACCAGTAATCAAAGAAATACGCATTTTATTATCAAAAGCTTTTTCTACATCAATAGCATATACTTTTTCATCTTCTATATCGTCTTTAATGTCTACCCTTCCGATATAATCATATTTAAATGGTAATACATTTTTATCTTTAATTGCATCAACTATAGTATAAGTATGTAATTTTTCACCAAAAGTTTGATCAGTAGTTAGAATTAAACCAGCTTGACTTCTAGCATTCTCTTTAAATATCGGCGTACCAGTAAATCCAAAAATATAATACTTATTAAACTTCTTAATAATAATCTTATGCATATCACCAAATTGACTTCGATGACATTCATCAAAGATAAATACAACATTACTATTATATATTTGGTGATCATTATTCTTCTTAACAAATTGTGTTAGTTTTTGAATAGTAGTAATAATAATCTTAGCTTTATCATCACTAAGTTGTTTCTCTAATACTTTAGTAGATGTATTGGAATTGGCCGCTCCTTTTTCAAAGGTATCATATTCTTTCATCGTTTGATAGTCTAAGTCTTTTCTATCTACAACAAATAATACTTTATCAATATAATCTAAATTAGTAGCAAGTTGCGCTGTTTTAAAAGAAGTTAAAGTCTTACCAGATCCAGTTGTATGCCATATATAGCCACCAGCTTGTAAGCTACCAGCCCACTTATAATTATGAGCAATCTCTATCTTGCTAAGTATTTTTTCAGTAGCAACTATCTGATAAGGTCTCATAACCATTAAT
The DNA here is from genome assembly GCA_949505625.1 of uncultured Bacilli bacterium. Lineage (GTDB taxonomy): Bacteria > Bacillota_I > Bacilli_A > RF39 > UBA660 > MGBC102946. The sequence goes on along the minus strand of CATBQD010000012.1, from coordinate 5,232 downwards.
TCTTCATTAGAAGTAAATACACAGTACTTAGTTAAAATATTAAGTAAAGTATGTTTACTACAAAATGTTTTAGCGAAATCTATCAAATCAATAATTGTATTATTCTTCTGATCCGCCCAATATGAAGTAAATTCAAAAGTATTAGAGGACTTAATATTATTGTTCTTATTCTTTATATGTAGATTTCTTGTAGTATTAGAATAATACTTAGTATAAGTTCCATTACTAATAATAAATACTTGTACATATTCATATAATCCTGAATTAGCCCAAAACGAATCTCTTTGGTATCTATCAATTTGATTAAATGCTTCTCTTAAGGTTTTACCTCTTCTTTTAAGTTCTATATGAACTAAGGGTAAGCCATTGACTAAGATAGAAACATCATATCTATTATCTCTTACACCCTTATTAACATATTGATTAATAACTTGTAGCTTATTGTTATGAATATTATCTTTATCAATTAATCTAATATTTTTAGTACTTATCCCATCATCTAAAGTAATATTTTTAATATAATCTTTTTGAATTTTTCTTGTCTTTTCAACAATGCCATCATTCTTATTAGCAATATAATTATTGAATAGTTGTTTCCATTCATTATCACTAAAAGTATAATGATTTAATTCTTCTAACTTCTTCCTTAGGTTATCGATTAATTCTTGTTCATTACCAAGGGGAAGATACTCATATCCTTGTTCTCCTAGAGTTTTAATAAATTCATTCTCAAGTTCTGCTTCGCTTTGATAACTAGTATTCTTTCTAACTAGTCCGTCATATAATGATACAACCGTAGAGCCATTGTTTTCAGATATTAATCCAACTTCCTTATTCATGTTTACACCTCCCACTTGTAATCAATTAAAAACTGATTAAAGAATCTTTTAAATAGCTCCTTCTCTTCATCAGATATAACTTTATCATCCAAGTCAAACAATCTACTATGAGAGTATAAATTTAACAATCTAATAATTTTTTTCTTTTCATTTATTCCATCGTTTAAACATTTTGCCCAATCACTATTATAACCAAAAAAAGATGCAGTTTTTTCTAAAATATTTCTAAACATATTAAAATGAATTTTTTCTATATCATTATCTAATTCAATAGCGTTTTTTATTAACTGTAACTCCTCAATATGGTATCCAAAAGGAGATTCATTTTGTCTTATTAATTCATAATTGTTGCTCTTTTTAAACAATCTAAAACAATTATTTTGCCTTTTTATTTCATTAAATAAAACATTGTAAAACAGTCTGTTATGAGTAGCTATTAATACTCCTATAGTGTTATTCTTTTCCCTAATTTTTGATATTTTTGAAAAAATCAAATCTTTAATATATAAAGCAATAGAAACTACTTTTTCTTCTTCCAAAGATGTTACTGGATCATCAATAATAATATAATTCAATTCAGAATAATTATTTTCTTCTAATTTTTCATCCAATGCCATTTCAATAATAGTACAAAATACTGCCCATATAAACAATGACTCTTCCCCTTTTGATAATTTTATATTAGAAATGTTTTTATCATCGCCAGTTTCCAAAGAAAAATATACTTTATTAATTTTATTTTCTTCAATAACAAAATTAGAATCAATTTTTGAATCAATTAGAGATCTAAAAATTTCATTTATTCTATTATCTAAACCATTTGTAATAATTGCATCTCTAATAAACATGTCATAATCATTAATTGTTAAATAATATTCTTCATTTTCAAAATCATTTACCCAATTAAATGTTTCTTCTACAAAAGCATTAAAACAAAAACATTCATTAAATTCTTTCAAATCAGAAATACATTTCGAAAGAGTAGTTTTACCAACAGAATTGTTTGCAAATATTAGAAATGTTTTATTCGCACCTTCATCTATTATTTTTTCAGACAATTCAACAATATTATTATAACTATTATTCATTATAATTCAACTCCTGAAAATTCAATAACTTATTTCTATAATATTCATATTGTTTTCTTCTAGCTTCTATTTCAGCAGGTAGTCCTACATTAATATCATTAACTAACTTATCAAATCTATCTAAGATATTAACTATTCGTTGCTGTTCTTCTATTGATGGTATTTTTACATCAAACTGTTCTAGCACCCTCATACTTAGATTAGGTTGAGAACCATGGCTCATTCTATTTTCAACTTGCTTTTGGACATTAGATGTTTGAAGAAGATAATATAAATATTTTGAAGTAATCTCACTATCAGTACGCATAGCTGCTAAAGGGGACCAAATATTAAAATCAGCATCTATATCCACTATAGCAACTTTACCAGTTGTAGAGCCAGATTTAACCATATAAACATCCCATTTTTGTGGCTTATATTTCTTAGAGTACTCATCATCAAACTCTTTAGTTATGAATCCTTGTGCATCACTTAAATGTATTTTACCTTCATGTACGGCAGTAGCTGAAATAAAAGGAATACCTTCAGATACTAATTTTGGAGTTGTGTGTGGACCATCGGTTATTGGTTTAGATAATAAGTCTATTAATTTCCCATTACTTCCATAAGAATTATCTATTAATTTCCCACGCCAAAACTCATATTGACTATTTCTCGCTTCTAGCTCCGCTTCTAGCTCCGCTTCTAGCTCGCCGAATTTATCAAGAATTCTAACTATTTCTTCTTGTACTTCTAATGGTGGAACAGCAACATTAAATTCTTCAACTTGTTTTTTAGAGATAGAGGGAATACTACCAATTTGTTGACCACCCAACAACACGTTTTGGTTATTTTTTAAATATTGATATAAATAATTCCAATTAATCTCATTTTCATTATTAATAGTTATTGTATAGCAACTATTCCCGGCCCAATATTTACCCTCAATTCTGTTAACAAATCCAGCATTAGCACCTCTAGCACTTATAATTACCTTATGACCATCATTATTATATTCATCATAATATCCAGTATTTGATGATCCACCATTATAAACAGGATATTGTCCATCTTCGGATTGCTTGTTCTTATGAACAAATTCGCCTATAGTTACATTTGATATATCTTTTATTTTATAAAAAATAACTCCATTAGGGCATAATTCTTTAATTAATTTATCTAATTTACTCATTATAATCAGACTCCAATTCTCTGATTATTTCATCTAGTTCTTTTCTAACCTTATCTTGCTTAGCAACTATTTCTTCTATATGCTTATTAAGTTCTACTATGTCAATTATTTCTTCTTCACCAGTTACTTTTAAATATGAATTAACAGAAATATTATAATCATTCTCAGCGATTTGTTCATTAGATATAACTATAGCTTTATTTTCTACATCAATTCTATCTTTAAGTAAAGTTAAAATATTATTGATATTTTCATCAGATAATTTATTCTTATTAGTATTTCTAACACATTCTTTTGAAGCATCTACAAATAATACACTATTGTCTATCTTGTTCTTTTTCAACACTAAAATACAAGTAGCAATAGAAGTACCAAAGAATAAATCACTAGGTAACTGAATAACAGTATCTACAAAATTATTATCAATTAAATACTTTCTTATCTTACCCTCGGCACCACCTCTATAAAGAACACCTGGAAACTCAACTATTGCAGCAGTACCTTTAGCACTTAACCAAGATAACATATGCATAGTAAAAGCTAAATCAGCTTTAGATTCAGGAGCAAGTATTCCAGCAGGTGCAAATCTCTCATCATTAATAAGTAATGGATTAGATTTACCATCCCATTTAATAGAATAAGGAGGATTAGATACTATTGCATCAAATGGTTCATCATCCCAATGTTTAGGATCAATTAGAGTATCTCCTCTAGCAATATTAAACTTATTATAATTAATATCATGTAAAAACATATTAATTCTTGCTAAATTGTAAGTAGTTAAATTAATTTCTTGTCCATAAAACCCATCTTTGACATTATCTTTTCCAAGTATCTTAGCAAACTTAAGAAGTAGTCCACCAGATCCACAACAAGGATCATATACCTTATTAATTTCTTTCTTATCCATCAAAGCAATTTTAGCGAGTAATTCACCAACTTCTTGTGGTGTAAAAAACTCTCCACCAGATTTACCTGCATTAGAAGCATACATAGTCATTAGATACTCATAAGCATCGCCGAATACATCAATTGTATTATCTTGATAATTACCTAGAGGTAAATCACCAATAGAATCTATTATCTTAACTAACTTAGCATTTCTTTCAATAACAGTGTTACCAAGTTTATTACTATTAACATCTATATCGTCAAATAAACCTTTCATATCATCTTCTGAATCAGTACCTTTAGCAGAATTCTCAATATTATTAAAGATATTATTCAAAGTAACATTAAGATCATTATCATTTTTGGCTTTCTTTCTTACATTTTCAAATAGTTCACTAGGAAGTATATAGAAGCCTTTTTCTTTTAAAGTTTCTTCTCTACCATATTCAGCTTGTTCATCAGATAACTTAGCATAATCAAAGTTATCATCAGGTTCTAACTTATTAATATAGTTAGTTAAATTCTCAGAAATAAATCTATAAAACAAAAATCCTAACACATATTGTTTGAAATCCCATCCATCAACCGAACCTCTTAAATCATTGGCAATTCTCCATATTGCTTTGTGTAACTCGTCTCTTTCGTACTCTTTTTTATTATTCATAACAACACCTCAAAACTTAAAATTTAACATTTCTGCTTATAATTATACTATATTTCAACATTTTTCGATATAGCTTGTCTCAAATTTTCAGTTTTGGTTTTATTATCTTATAATATATTAAAAATACATATATAGTAAATCTAGAGACTAAAAATATATATCTGGATTATTAAAAAAACTTTTCATATATGCATACAACTTCTCCTTTTCTCTTCTTTTTTATTCAAATATAAAAATGACTACTATTTCTAGCAATCATCTTAATACAAACCATCTACAATTCTTTAGAGCAATTAGGATAATAATTAACATCACTAAAGCCATATACTTTTTTACAATCATGACAAATTAAAGCAATGTAATCTGCTCCATTAATTTTATGCCCATCACCTTTTTGAATTAAAATGTTTTTTGATTTACACACTGGACAACAAACTTTAACATTCGCCATAACCTCATCCTGAGTACAGTAATCTCTTACAATTTCATAACCATTTCTATCATATTTCGGATAATAGTCATCTTTACAAAACACTTTTATCCTTCCAAACATAAACTCTAGTTTATCAATTTGTTTTT
>CATBQD010000011.1 GCA_949505625.1 uncultured Bacilli bacterium | reverse complement strand
TTACGACGTGACTGGAGTTCTGACGTGTGCTCTTCCGATCTGCTTCTAGCATTAATTCTTCTTTTGATTTTAGAACGTAGGATAAAGCAAACTGGTCATCTATTTCGTTATATATATCTGTGTCTAAAATAATACGTTTTTTCATATAAAACCTCCAATATCATAAAAAAATTATACTATAATTAAAAAAATATTTCTATATGGAAAAAGCTTATTAAAAAAATATATATTTTTAAGATTTATTAATAGCTTAGGATATTAGAAAATGTAAAAAAGTGTTAATATTTTTATAAATGTTTTGAAAACAAAAATAAATTTGTTATACTAATAATAAGAATAAGGTTCTTAACATTCAATTATTGACCGATTGAAAATGATAGAAGAACTAGAAAGAAGGATTTATGGAAGTCAGTTTTAAAATAGCAACAATAGATGATGTGGAAGCCATTATTGAATTGTGCAATGAATGCTTTAATGAAAATACCAATATAGAGTATGCAAAAAGAGTATTTTTAGAAACAGAACATGATAAGAATCAAATTTATTTGATTGGCATCACAGAAGGAAAAGTAATAGCCCATAGCAAAATAACAATTATACCAACAATTTATGAGGATATGAATACATACTCAATCTTAAACCATGTATGTGTCAAGCCAGAGTACCGAAGACATAATATTGCAACTAAAATGTTAGTTGAATGTGAACGTATTTCTAAAGAAAACGGTTGTGTTGTTATGGAACTTTGGTCTAAGAATTTTAGACAGCCTGCCCATGCATGTTACAAGAGTTATGGATTTGTAGTAAATGATGCAGCATTTTTTTCAAAAACAATAAGTTAGGAGTGTACATATGAAAATTAGTAATGTTTATATAGGTGGCTGGTTTCAAAGAACTATGCTACAATTATCAGAAATTTATGATTTTTTAAGAGATTGCAAGTCTCAATTAGATTTAGATCCAGAAAAAATGATGGAATATAGAAAAAATTTAGAAATAGGAAAAATTGATTATGGTGTAGCCGGAGAAGAATTTATAGAATTTACAACTGCATTAAATATTAAAGTAAGAATATTTGAAGATGGATTAATTGTTTTAAATAATCAGAAAGTTAGCGAGGACACTTTATTTGCTGATATTGAACATGTAAGAGATTATTATGAGAATCGATTATCTCCAGCGTTTAGTTATTTGTTTAGTTTAGGAGCTCCTGTTCCTAAAGAATTAGCAAATATAGAAACAGTCTATCCATATTTTGTTGTTTGTGATAATGCAAATAAAGAGGAAATCTCAGATTTATTATCAAGAACAGAAAAACAAAAATATTTTGAATTTGTAAATGATAAATATGATGTAATTAGAGGTGACAAATATTATTTTATCAATAACAAAAAACAATCTTTTGATAATATTGAAAGATATATTGAAGAGCAAGTATTTATTCGTGAATTTAAAGGACAATTACATCGTTATTTAAATATGCATAGAATTATCTGGGAAAAAATAGATGCAGTAAAAGAAAATGTTAATGTAAAAGGATCAGAAATTATTAAATTTACAACTAAGCTAGAAGGATACGCAAAAACAATTAATTTAATCGATGGTAGAATTGATCAAATGAGCACTTATATTGCAACAAGAGAAAAAATAGCCAAAAGCGATTCTGAATTAGCAGAGTTTTTAGCAATTTCAGGATATCGCTATGAAACATTACGGGATACTTTGAATTATATTAAATATTTATGGACAATGACAAAGAACTATGTGGGGTCAGCTCAAAAATTGTTTGAGGGAATTAAACAAGATGTAACAAATAAATCAGTAGATAGTTTGACGATTGTAACATCAATGAGTGCAGGAGCTGCAATTATAGGTTTATTAACAGAAACAGCACCAGAATTTACGATTTTTGGAGTCCTATATTTCTTTATTTTAGCAGTTTTGGGATGGTTCTCTACTAAAGTATTAGGGGCAATTTCAAAAAGAAGAAAATATGAAGTTTCTGATATTGAATATGATAAAAACATTAAATAAGAGCTTTGGCTCTTTTTTTATTTCAGTTAAATTTTATTATTTTAAATAATATTGTCATATTCTTCCTTGAATTCAGAAGAAAAATTGTGTATTATAATGATAGGGGGAATCAATATGATTACAAAAAGTAATTTAGACAAGATAGAAAAGTGGCAGAACAAAGGACGTATTTTGACAACAAGTATTCTGAAAGAGTTTGGTTTTCATATTGGTGAAATTGCCTACTTAATAGAAACTGGTAGATTAATTCAAAGCCAAGATGGTAGTTATGAATATCTGGGAATAATAAGGCAAAATATTTTGCTAGATAATTCTTTAGATCAGAAATATTCTGGTGTTCAAAGCCCAGGAGTTTTACTTTCTATATTACATAAAGAAATAGAAAGGATTGAAATTGATACAAAAGATCCAGATTGGAAGTTTTTAGAAGAAAAAAGTAGATTGCTTGAGAGAAAAAAAGGCGTTGTAATTTTAAAACCAATGTCTGAAGAAAGAAGAAACAAAATACATAATTTTGTGAGAGCGATTCCTTGTTTAGAAGTACTCACAACAATAGATAGTAGTGCCGAAAAACAAAAGATGGTATTGAAATTTCATATAGATACACAAGTGGATATTAACGATTTAGTTAATTCAGGTGATAAAGCTTATAGTGAAAATAAATTTAGGAAATGTATTAGATATTATTTAGAAGCATTCTCTCATTTGCGAAAACCGTCTCCATATTTATGTGGCAGATTAGGTATTTCGTATATGAAAATAGGACAAACAAGAAATGCAGCTGACTTTTTAGCAATTGCCGATTCTTTGTATAAAAATAGAGGAAAAAAGAGTAGGTTTTCAGTTCTAATTGAAGAATTAAATAGAAAGAATATGAAGAAAGAAGATAAGAAATATTTTGTACCATTTGAGGAATCCGAGTTTGAAAATAAGGCGAATGATTGTTTTGGATTAAATGCTATTGAAGAAATGACAGCTTTTGTATCAAATGGAACGACTGTAGAAGAAGTAGCAAATATGTTTTCTTTAGGGAAAGAACAAATTATGCTTTTCTTATTATTGCTTGCTAAAAATAGTTATACAGAGGGTAGTTATTCATTAGGAGATGAATATTTAAAACAAGTTGAGAGACAAAAAAATAAAACAGAACAAGTAAAAAAATTATTAGATGAAATTAGAAAAAACAAAAAATTTTATAAAAATCGAATTACAGAAAGTTCAAAACCATTTGTACTTACAAAATAGCTACAATGAAAGTAGCTATTTTCTTTTAGTTTTATTTTTAGATAGATTTTGATATAATAGAGTAGAGGTAAAAATATGAAGAAGAAAGATACTTTATTATATCGTTTTGCTAGGCCTATTATCACAGTATTATTTAAGACTTTTTTCACACCTAAGATAATAGGAAAAGAAAAGATTCCAGCTTCTGGAAGAATTATCTTAGCTGGAAATCATACAAGTAATTTTGATTGTTTACTTTTAATGAGTTCTACAAAGCGCTCTATTCATTTTCTAGCAAAAAAAGAATTGTGGAAAGGGCCAAAGAAGCTTATTTTTGGAAATATGGGACTTATCCCTGTTGACCGCAGTAGAAAAGACCATAAATCTTTAGAAATGGCAGAATTATATTTAAAAGAGGAACAATTAATTGGAATTTTCCCAGAAGGTACGACAGAAAAGGAAAAAGGAAAGATGCTGCCATTTAAAATGGGAGCTATTAAAATGGCAAAAGATACAAATACAAAAGTAGTACCTTTTGCAATATCAGGAAATTATTCTTTGTTTTCTAAGAACTTAAAAATTATATTTGGAAATGCAATATCTATTGATAATGATGATTTAGAAAAAGAAAAAGGAAAATTACAAAACACAATTGGAAATTTAATGAGAGGTGATTAGTAATGTCCATATTTGATATTTTTAGAAGAAAAAAAGAAATACCAGCTCCATGGAGTAAATATTATAAAGAAGAAGATTTAAATATTAAAATTCCAAATATTAGTATGTATGAACAAGTGAAAAGAAGTGCAGCAAAATATCCAAGCTATACCGCATATGAATATTTTAGAAAAAAAACGAATTATAAAACCTTCTTAAATCAAATTGATGCATCAGCAGCCGCATTTAAAGTGTTAGGGGTAAAAAAAGGAGACATTGTAACATTATGTATGCCAAATGTACCTGAGGTCTTGATAGCGTTATATGGACTTAATAAATTAGGAGCGATTGCAAACATGCTTCATCCTTTATCAGCAGAAGAAGAAATTAAAGAAAACTTAATTTCCACGGAAAGCAAATATTTAGTTATGATTGATATGTTTTATCAGAAAATAGAAAAAAATATAGAAGAAACGAAAGTAAAAAAAGTAATTTTTGTTTCAGCCAGTGATTCTATGGGATTTTTTATGAAGATTGGCTATAAATTAACACAAGGAAGAAAGTTTCTAAAATATCCAAAAAAGGAACAATTTTTTAGTTGGAAACAATTTATGAATCTGTCAAAGAGTTTAAGAGAAAGAATTGATACCAAATTTGGAAAAGATACTCCAGCTGTAATCATTCATAGTGGTGGGACAAGTGGAACTCCTAAAAACGTAGTAATTCAAAATAGGGCCTTTATTTTAGCCGCCAAACAAGAGCAGATTTCTTTAAAACAATTAAAACCTGGAGATTGTTGCTTGGCAATTATGCCAAATTTTCATGGTTTTGGATTAAGCGTATTAATGCATACTCCTTTAGCGCTTGGTTGTTATACAATTTTAGTTCCACAATTTGATTCTAAAAAATTTGATGTTTTATTTAAAAAAACAAAGCCAACATGTGTTTTGGGAGTCCCTACTTTATTCGAAGCTTTATCTGAGAATCATAATATCAAACATTTAGACTTATCATTTTTAAAATATGCAGTAAGTGGTGGAGATCTTTTAAATAGTAATTTAGAAAATAAAATTAATGAGTATTTTAAAGCACATAATTCAAGTGCAAGAATTACTCAAGGTTATGGATTATCAGAAGCACTAGCAGCTGTTTGTTTAGCAGCAGATGATGTCAATAAAAGTGGCTCTGTTGGAATCCCATTGGCAGGAAATTATGTAAAAATAATTAATCCTTCTACAAGAGAAACATTAAAACCAAATGAAGTTGGGGAAATTGTCGTTCATACAAAAGCTTTAATGATGGGATACTTAAATAATGAGGCAGAAACTAATGAAGCTTTACAAGTTCATAAAGATGGTCATGTATGGTTACATACTGGAGATTTAGGATATATGGATGAAGACGGTTTTATCTTTTATAAGGGAAGACAAAAAAGAATGATTATCTCTAGTGGATATAATGTTTTTCCGGCACACATAGAAGAAATAATTGAATCTCATCCAGCCGTTTTACAATGTACTGTAGTTGGGATTCCTCATCCTTATAAACAGGAAGTACCAAAAGCTTTTATTGTTCTGAAAGAAGGATTTCATGGATTATTTATCAAATCAGAAATTAAAGAATATTGTAAAAAAAATTTGGCCAAATATATGGTCCCAGCTGAGTTTGTTTACAGAAAAAAATTGCCAAAAACAAAATTAGGAAAAGTAGACTTTATAAAACTACAAAGTGATATAGGAGTTGATGATGATGAATAGAAAAGTACCTTTTTTATATAAATTTGGAAAATTAATTTTAGGTCCTATATTTAAATGGTATTATCATCCAACCATTATAGGGGCAGAGAATATTCCTGCGACAGGATCTGTTTTAATTGTTGGAAATCATAAACATTTATATGACCAATGTTTAACGATTATTGCTACTAAAAGAGGAATCCATTATATGGCTAAAAAAGAATATTTTGATGATAAAAAAGTTGCTTGGTTTTTTAAAGGAACTGGATGTATTTCAGTAGATAGAAGCAAAAAAGATGAACATTCTAAAGAACTTGCTCTATCAGTTTTAAAAGATGGAGGCGCTGTCGGTTTATTTCCAGAAGGAACTAGAAATAAAACAAAAGAATTTTTATTGCCATTTAAATTTGGGGCAGTTAGTATGGCAAGTAAAACAGATTCTTATTTGGTGCCATTTGGTATTACAGGTGATTATGTTTTTAGAAGTAAAAATCTAGTAATTCGTTATGGAAAACCATTTAAAGTTGGGGATATGTCATTAGAAGAAGCTAATCAATTTTTACATGATGAAGTAGAAGCACTAATGAAACAAAATCTTAATATGTAAAAAAATTAAAGTTTTCTAGTGAATAGAAGACTTTTTTGGTATAATAATGAAGTATAGATGAAAAATGCATGAGTGGAAAAAGGAGGATAGAATATGTCATTAAAAGATAAATTAGGGGATACAATTAGGCAAGCAACAGATTACATCAATAATGTAAATTTAAAAGATAAAGTGCTAGAAATGAAAGATAAAACAGTTGATAGAGTAAAAGGAATTGATAATCCAGACCATTATACTGCACCTAATGGATTTGAATTATTTAAGATTCCAGTAGCAATTAGTACTGCGGAAATTACCAGGACATTAGATAAAATCGAACCATTTCATTTAAAGGAAAAAGATAAAATAATAGATGCTTATGTGAGATTGCTATCATTAATTGCAGAAGATGAGAAAATTATAGATGCAATTACTGCAACTATGAGAAAAACTTATTTGATAGTTTGGACAAGTAAAGATAGACTAATTATTGTGCATAAAGAGCATTATAAAGTGCTAGTTAGAGAAGAAATGAGTATTTTTAAAGTAACAGGAACAGGAACCTTCGGATTAATCTTTGCTTTGAATGGATACCAATTCACTGGAAATGAAAAGTCAAAAGTATATCGTTTTATTCGCTCTTATTGTCATGAAAATACAGCAAAGTATATATTTACTCCTTATATTTCAATATCAAAGACGCTTAATTATTACGAACGTTTTAAATATGGTAAACTTGCAAAAGAAAATGAGGCAATTAGTGAAAATAAAGAGTTGAGTATATTGTTTGAACCAACTGAATTTCCACTTGTGAGCATATATGGAACTTTTATTGATAAAAAATATGTTATAGCACTTTCGACAAATAGAAAAATATATATGATAGATCAAGATGAATATACTGTAATCCCTATGAACCATATTCAAAAAATAGAACTTGTAAATAAGGGAATGTTTAGTTATGAATTTTATATGGATAATTATTATTTTACTGGCAGTGGGCCAGAAGTAAGTGTTATTAAATTTATTGAATATATTAATAATCCAGATAGTTACGAAATTGCTAGAAACGAATTTTTAAATGCAAACCAAATTTTAGTAACATTTCCGTTTGAAGAAGCAGCATCATATCAAACTCCAGGAGGAGAAGGGATTGTTATTAGTGCTTCAGGGAATACTTTTCTAGTAAGTCATGGGATGAATCAAATGGAAATGTATTCTAAGAATGATTTTGATCATTATGAATTAATAATGGAATTGGGAATTAATAAAGATGATATGTGGAACGTTGAAAATGCAAAAGCAGAAGGAAAAAAGACAATCACAAAAGAAGAGGCAATTCATAATTATGAAAAAGTAAGAGCTCGAGTATTTGTAAAACATAAGTTAGATCATGTCGTAGAAATACCTTTTATTTTAATGAAAAAGGTTGTTTATAAAGACATAGAAGAAGTAACAGAAGCAAGTGGTGCAGTAACGAAGGAATTTTTAGATAGACTAGATCATTTTAAACAGTAGAATAAAAAAGATGAATATAAAATAATGAAGCGAAAGAAAGTAAGGAAGTGATTATATGAAAATAAAGGGAGAAGATGTGAATTTAGATTCATTAATTGATGAATTAAATATTGATCATGATTTTTATGTCAAAAGAAAAAATGGTTTGATGTTAAAAGATTCGCAAATTCAAACATTAGAACGATATCATATCATTTATAGTCAATTTCAAGATTTGTCATCATTATTGTTTGAAATAGAAGAAGTTTTAAATGAAATGCCAGAAGCAGAAGACTTAGAAGCTGTATCAATGGAATTATCAGAATTGCACTATTATAACGAAACGAATAAGTAGGTGTATTATGGAAATATTAGAGAAAATAGAAATTTTATTATTATATTATAAAAAAGGATTGTTAGGAGGAGAAGTGATGCCAGAAGATGAAAACCCTCATCTAGAAAAAGATTCAAAAGAAAATTTTCTTTATTTTACTCTTCCTATGGCTCTTAATTATCAAAGAAATTCTTATACGTTATGGGAAAGTGCTAATAAAACATATAATGATTTGGAAACACGCTTTGTATTTAATCCAAATGAAGTTGTAAAATCTAGTTTCGAGGAAATTCAGAAAGCCCTTACCAAATATAAAGTAGCGTTACAAAAAAACAAACAAACAGAAGTATGGATAAAACTTTGTAATACGATCGTAAAAGATTTTGATGGAGATATTAGAAATTTATTTTTAAAATTCCATCATAATGTTTCTAAAATCCGAAAATATATGCAGGAAGAGCATAAAAAAGATTTTCCATACCTTTCAGGAACAAAAATCTGTAATTATTGGCTTTATGTGATTATGCAATATACAAGTGAAAGATATGAAGACAAAGAATCTTTAACAGTGGCACCAGATACACATGTTTGCAAAGCTACCTATCAGTTAGGACTTATTACAGAAGAAGAGTTGAATTCTGGTAATGTTCAGAAAATTGTGATTGAAAGATGGAATGAAATTTTAAAAGGAACATCTTATCATCCTATTGATGTTCACACTCCTTTATGGTTGTGGAGTAGGAATGGCTTTATAAATTTAGAAAAAGAATAGAAATATTCTTTTTTTATGTAATTTTTCTTTGAAAAATAAGGAAAAACAAAAATGTTTTTAAAAAAATGATAAAAAGTGGTTGACAAATACAATTCTTTTTCATATAATGTTAGTAACAGAAAGGACGATCTGTATAATTTTTAAAACAAGATATTAACAAAAAGATAATAAGAAGGTGAAAGATATGAAAGAAAGCGAAGTTTGGAAGCTAATTCTAAATTGGATAGAAATTAAAAAAGTTAAAAAACGAAGTTCTTTTTTGGAAAATGTTGCCTTATTTAATGAACAGAATGAAAAGTTAAAATCGCAAGGTTTAAAACTTTATTATAAGGAAGAAGAAAAAAGAAGTATTGAAACATTCTTCGTCATTACTCCATATTTAATTCAAATGTTTAGAGGGGTAATTACAGAGCAAAGTGGAACAATTCACATTGAAGATTATGAAATGATAAGACAGATTTCTTGTGATTCTGTTATGTTACCAAATATTATTGGCAGAACTGTAGAATGTGAAAATCCAATTGATGCAATTACACCATTTATAAGTGGAACATCTTACATATTAAATGGAATGAATGGAACTATTCATTATTATCAAGAAAAAGACGTAGATGGCTTATATGGTAGAGTAATAGAAACAAAAGAATATTTAAAAATCGGAAAAACGAAACAAGAGAATGTTCAAAAACATGAAATGGTATCAGTTCCATGTTCCGATTTAGAGTCGTTTGATGAAATCACTTTAATTTATGAAAATGGAAAAATTATTCCTGTTCTAAAACAATATCAATCTGAAACGTGTATGATTACAATTGATTTGAACGGTTTTGCAACTGAGGTAGAAAAGGTCTACCAATTATTATAAAAAATGTTATTAATAAATAGATAATAAGAAAGAAGAGATGAATATGAAAAAGAAATTATTTGTAGTAGTAGATATGGTAAATGGGTTTGTAAACTTTGGTGCTTTGCATGATCCCTATATCAATCGAATTGTACCAGGCATTAAGAACTTAATAGAAGAAGCATTAGAACAAGGAAATGATGTTTTAGATTTTAGAGATTGTCATAGTCTTACAGATAAAGAGTTTGAAACTTATCCAATCCATTGTTTAGATGGAACAGAAGAAAGCGAATTAGTTCCAGAATTACAACCATTAAAAGGAAGAATGATTGACATTCCTAAAAATACAACCAATGGGTTTCAGACAGAACAGTTTAAAAAATTTTATCAAGAACATTATGAAGAATACGATGAAATTGTTGTAGTTGGTTGTTGTACAGACATTTGTGTAACTGATTTTGCCACTTCTTTGGCTAAGTTTCACGAAACAAATGGAATTAATACACCGATTACCGTTCCAATGGATTTAGTAGAAACGTTTGATGGACCAAATCATGATAGAAATGTAATGAATGAAGTTGGTTTTGAAAACCTACGAAAAGCAGGAGTTAATCTTGTAGAAACTTATGCCTCAAGAAAAGAAAAACAATACACACTTTAGAGGAGAAATGATAATATGACATTAAAATTTAGTAAAGCAGAATTAACAGAGTTGTTAGAATTATATTACCGTGAAACAGAAAATAGTGATGTAAAAATAAACGCAACCGTAGAATCAGCGCGTTTAGGATATGGAATGGGTGAATATGATGGCTGTCGTGTAACAATAATAGCCCAAGGAACAATTTCACTTCTTGGAAAAAATCATCCATTTGAGAAAAAATTATCAGAAGAAGAAGTATTAAAAATGTCAACAACGATGTTAACCCAAGCAGGTTTAGAAATTAGTTCTGCAAAACTTGATTCAGGAACCAAAAAAGAAACAATTGGATTTGGAATGGGAGAAACTACAGTTCATAAACCATACTTTCATGGGCTTATTGTAGAAGCTGAAAAGAAATTAGAAAAAGTAAAATAAAAAAAGAAAGAAGGAAAAGAAAATGAATGAAATTATGTCAACAGACCGTTATGAATTTACAATGTCAAATGGATACTTTGAAGAAGGGATGAAAGACCAAATTGCCTACTTTGATGTATTCTTTAGAAGAAATCCATTAAAGAATGGATACACCATTATGGCAGGATTAGACCAAATTATTAGAGATGTAAAAGCATTACACTTTGAAAAAGAGGATATTGAATATTTTAAAAACCAAGGAGTTTACTCAGAAGGATTTTTAAACTATCTAAGAAACTTTAAATTTACTGGAGATATTTATGCAGTTCCAGATGGAACACCGATATTTCCAAATGAACCAGCTATTACAGTAAGAGCTAATTTGATAGAAGCCCAAATATTAGAGACATTATTATTAAGTCACTTCAATAGTGCATCTTTAGTAGCAACAGCGGCCAAAAGGATTGTTTTAGAAGCAGGGAAACCAGTTATGGAATTTGGAAGTAGAAGAACACATACAAAAGCAGCAATTGATGCTGGAAAGAATGCCTATTTGGCTGGATGTTCGGGGACTTCAAATGAAGCAACAGGAAGATATTATGGAGTACCAACATTAGGAACAATGGCTCACTCTTGGATAACAGCTTTTGATAATGAGTATGAGGCATTTTTGAAATACGCAATGCGTAATCCAGAGAATACTGTTTTCTTAGTAGACACTTATGATGTTTTAAGAAGTGGAATTCCAAATGCTATTCGAGTAGCAAATGAATATTTAAAACCAAATGGTTTGCCATTTAAAGGAATCCGAATTGATAGTGGCGATTTAGCATATCTTTCCAAAGAAGCAAGACGTATGTTAGATGAAGCTGGATATAAAGACACTGCAATTTGTTTATCAAATGGACTTACTGCAGAAACCATCAGAGATTTAAATACTCAAGGTGCTAAAGTGGATTCTTATGGAATTGGAGATAATATTGCTGCTCCATTAGACCGTTTGGGAGGCGTTTATAAATTAGTAGCATTAGAAGAAAATGGTAAAATAATCCCTAAAATCAAAGTAAGTCAAGATGAAATTAAAACAATCAATCCAGGATATAAAAAAGTATATCGCTTCTATGATAAAAAAACAGGATATGCACTCGGTGATGTTGTTGCACTTGCTCATGAATTGATTCCAAAAGATACATTTACTTTAATAGACCCTACAGATACTTGGAAACAAACAACAATTACTGATTATGAAATAAGAGAATTACAAGTCCCAGTATTTAGAAATGGAGCCTTAGTATATGATGTACCTACCTTAAAAGAAAGTAGAGCTTACTGTATACAAGAAATGAATACACTATATCCAGAAGTAAAGAGATTAGAAAAACCACATAAATATTATGTTGATTTGACACTAGAACTTTTAAAATTAAAAAGAGAATTAATTACAAGTACAACAGAAAGTGTAAAAGCAAAAGAAAAGAGTATTGGTAGTTTATGATAAGGAAAGAAAAATTAGAGGAATTAAAAGAGTACATTGAAGAACTAAAAACAATTAGAGTAGAACCGCTTTCTTCAGAATCGAGATTTTTAACAGTAGAACCTGCTATTTATCACTTAAGTAACGGAAAGACAATGAAAAGGGAACTATTAAAAAAGCAAAACAAAGATGGAAGTGCAGCAGTTATTTTACCAATTACAAAATCCGGGAAAACCGTCCTTGTAGTAGAGCCTAGATTAGGTTCTACTAGAACTGTTGCTGTAGGACTTCCGGCTGGATATATTGAAGCTAGAGAAGAACCATTAAAAGCAGCCAAAAGAGAATTAGCAGAAGAAACAGGGTATGTATGCAAACATTATGAATTATTAGCCAAATATTATCAAGATCCTGGAATTAGTAAAGCTTACAATTATGCATTTCTCGGATTAGAAGCAGAAAAATTAAAACAACAATCACTTGACCCAGAAGAGTTTGTAAGATTTCTAGAGTGTGATTTTGAAGAAGCTTTAGAATTAATTGAACTCGGATATATTGAGGATTTACAAGCACAATATGCCTTAGAAAAAGCCAAACAATATCTATTAAAAAGATAGGAGGAAAAGATATGTTAAAAGAAGTCAGGAATAAAACATTTGCCAACGGAGTTTGTTATGCATTACAAACGGAAGATGGTTACCCTTTAGAAGTCACTGATACCTTTTTGCCATTCTATACCAAAGACGCCATTGGAAAAAATCAAAATAAATTAAGTGACTATGATTTAGGAGATAGGACAGAAAGATGGATGATCGGAGTATCTTGTATGTCAGGATGCCCTGTTAGGTGCAAATTCTGTGCAACTGGGAATTTAAAAAAATATCGTAATTTAACAGCCGATGAAATTGTAGAACAAGTAGAGTTTATCCTTTCTAAGAATCCAGATTATGACCCTAAAAAATCTAGGGAGTTCAAAATCAATTATACAAGAATGGGAGAACCATTTTTAAATATAGAAGCAGTAAAAGAAGCCATATTTAAAATTGACCAAAAATATCCAAATGTACATCATTACATTTCAACAATTGGAATAAAAGGAAGTGACTTTAGTTTTATTAAAGATAATATTACATTACAAATTTCATTACATTCTTTAGATACCGAAAAGAGAAATTGGTTAATTCCATTTTATCATAAACTTTCTATAGAAGAACTAGGGCAGATTAGAACAAAAAGCAATTTAAAAACGACAATTAATTTAACACTTGTTGATACAAATGATTTTGATATTGTAAAACTGAATCAATATTTCGACCCTAAATATTTCTTTATTAAACTTTCTCCAATCAATCCAAATAGCGTTTCTGAAAGTAACCATTTAGGAAATGGAGTTATAAAAGGAAAGAATCTGGTTTAATGGCAGTAAAAGAAAATATTTTTAGATATAGAATCATTACAAACTTAAATTGCAATATGAATGAGTCCACTGGACCAAACGGGAACTGCTACTTCTGCTATCAACCTTGTAAAGAGGCCAAAATGTTGGATTACGAATTAGCGCAAAGAACAATGGAAAAAGTTGGAATTCTAAAGCGTGCTACGATTATGGGTGGAGAAGCAACAATCAGAGAAGACTTAACAGATTTTATTGCACTCGCTAAAAGGTACGTAAAAGAAGATGTATGTTTAGTGACAAATGGAATTTTACTAAATGAAGAAAGAATAAAAAAATATAAAGAGGCAGGACTTACTGAAGTTGCCATTTCTATTTCCTCTAAAGAACAATATGAAAGAAGAAGAGAACAAGCACTTTTATGCAAACAATATATACCAAATACAAGAATTAATATTCCAAAATGCAAAGAATCAACTGGAGATAAATTGGTAGAACTTTTAAAACTAATTTTAACAGATGGTTTTTATGCCATTGTTTGTGAAGACTTAATGGGAAGATATGGAGACTTCGACTTTCAAATAAAATTAGGAACTTTACAAATTCAAGATGATGGATGTAATTTTTATGATTATGTATGGGAAGGTCATCAATTTGGGGTATTTGGAAACTATACAGGGTATGATGATACCGATATTATCATCACTCCAGTCGGAAACTTTTGTAAATGGGAAATGTATTGTAATGCTGTTGGAAATCATTCTTTAAATAAAACACAGAGTAGTGTGGATATAGATGCCAAAAAGTACATTAAAAATTGATTTTGGAAGTGGTTATAATCCCAAGTCTGGATATAAAACTTGTGATATCACAAATGCTCCTTTTTTAGATTTTGCTTATGATGGAGAGAAAATCATTGGATGTAAAAAGAATAGTGTTGATGAATTTTATTTGAGAAACGTAATTCATCACATTCCAAATTTAAAAGAAGTCTTTTTGATGTTTCATTTTTACTTAAAAAGAAATGGAAAAATAAAAATTATAGATGTTAGAAAAGAATATTATAAACAGAATGTAATTTTAGATATAATTTGGTATCGATATGTAATACCAAGAAATGAAATTTGGTTTAGTCCAATTTATAGAGATTATTTTGAAATTTTAAAAATGATAGGTTTCACTTTAGTTGAACAATATTATGAAGACGAAAAGGAGGTGACGATATGGAAAAAATAGTAGCTGCTTTAGAAAACTATGGGTATGACTATGCTGTTGCAATTGCAACAATGGCAGAAATAAAAGCTGGAGCAGCCTGCGGTCAATTAAGTATTATTACAGAATAGGAAAAGACTTATAAAGCTTTTCCTAAACGTTATAAGCAAATCTTATAATTGATATTATTACTTGATATTATACTTTTATGAAAATGAGAAGTATAATGAATATAGAAGCAGAGAAAAAGCTTTGAAGGAGGAATATTATGAAATTTGATGCTAAAAAAGAAAAGGAAAGAATAATCAATTTTATTAGAGATTATTATAACAAAAACCATGTAGATGGAGCAATATTAGGAATCAGCGGAGGAAAAGATAGTGGTGTTGTAGCTGGTTTATTTGTAGAAGCCCTAGGAAAAGAGAATGTAATTGGAGTAACACTTCCATGTCATTCAGTAGAAACAGATAAAAATGATGCGAAACTAGTAAGTGATTATTATGGTTTCCCACTTTATAATTTTGATTTAACAGGAATTTACGATTCTTTTAAAGAAGAATTAAAAAATATTGGAGACTTTAATGAAGTAGAAACAAAAGATAGTGATATTAATTTAAAACCACGTCTTAGAATGGCTACTGTTTATTATTTGGCGGCTTTATTTAGTAAGCTTAGCCACAAAACTTATTTAGTAGCAGGAACAAGTAATAAATGTGAACTTTATGTTGGATATTTTACAAAAGGTGGAGATAGCGTACATGATATTGCTCCAATTGCTGATTTAACAGTAGATGAAGTTATTGCATTAGGAGCAGAATTAAATGTTCCAGAACCAGTTTTATATAAAGCTCCAAACGATGGCTTATCAAATCAAACAGATGAAGATAAATTAGGAGTTACTTATAAAGCAATCGCGGATTATATGGAAGATCCAAATAAAGTGTCAGAACAAGATAGAGCAACGATAGAAAGATTACATAAAAATAACACTCATAAATTTGCAATTCCAACTTATAGGAGGGACTAAAATGAAAAAAGTAAGACTATTTATTAACCAAAATGATTTTTCTAAAACAGTAGCGGAAGAACTAACAACACTTTTATGTCATCATAATTTTGAAATCGATGATAAAAATTATGAAATTGCTATTTCAATTGGTGGAGATGGAGCCTTCTTAAGAATGGTAAAAGAAACTCATTTTGACCCTAGCATTTACTATATTGGTATTCATACAGGAACTTTAGGTTTTCTACCAGAAGTACTTCCAAATGAATTAGAAGAATTTGTAAGTTATTTAGAACATGGCGACTATAAAGTGAATGAAATCGGTGTTTTAGAAACAACTGTTTATGGAAAAACAAAAAAGAAATTTGTTGCCCTTAATGATATTGTAGTTAGAGATAAAGAATTAAATAGTCTTGCTTTAAATGTGAAATTAGAAGGAGAACTATTAGAAAAATTCAAAGGAGATGGAATGCTTATTTCCACTTCAATTGGTTCAACCGCTTATAACTTAAGTTTTGGAGGAAGCATGGTATATTTTAAACTTCACACTTTACAATTAACTCCAATTGCACCTTTTAATAGTAGTAGTTATCGGAATTTACAAAACTCAATTGTAATGCCAGAATATGTATCAATTGATTTAGAACCTGATACGAAAAAGGATTTAATTATTACAGTAGATGGTGAAAATCATGAAATCAAAGAAGTTACGAAGATTAGTTCTAAAGTAGGAGATAAAAAAATTAAGCGATTACGTTATCACAATGTTCCATTTGGAACCGTTATTAGAGAAAAATTTTTGAGGTGAAAATATGAAAATAGGAATTTTTGGAGGAAGTTTTAATCCTCCTCATAAGATGCATGAACGAATGGCTAGCGAATTAATTAACAAGCATTTTTTGGACGAAATTATTTTTGTACCAACAGGAAACAAGTATCAGAAAAAAGAATTAATTGATGGAAACAAAAGGCTTGAAATGTTGGAAATTATTGCTTCAAAGCATTCTTCTTTTAAAGTATCTGATTATGAACTTAAAAATGAATTAACTTATACCTATCAAACTTTAGAACATTTTAAAAAAGAATTTCCAAATGATGAGATTTATTTTATATTAGGAGCTGATAATCTAGCAGATATTCCCAATTGGAGAAATTATGAATATCTATTAGAACATTATCATTTTTTAGTAATTAATCGTGGAAATGCCAAAAATAAATTAATGAAAGAATTTAAGAAATATGAAAATCATATCGAATTCGTTCCAATTGAACAAGATGAATTATCTTCTACACAAATTCGTTATTTTTTTAAAAATCATAATAAACAAGCTTTATTAGAATTAGATTCTGATGTGGCAGATTATATTATAGAACAACGGTTATATGAATAGATATGACATAATCATATCTATTTTATTATAGTGTTGATGAGAGCAATAAATAAAATGTGATATGTAAAAATGAATTATATAAAATGATAAGAATGTATATCTAGATAAAATCTTGAAACAAGACCTTTTGCTATGATAAAATATAATGGAGGTGTATTAAATGATAGAAAAAGCAGAAAAAGTAGTAAATTTATTGATTGAAAGAAAAGAACAAATTGCAACTATGGAATCTTGTACAGGTGGCGGACTCGCTAATATGATTACGAATATTCCTGGAGCAAGTGAGATTTTGCTTTATAGTGCAGTTACCTATTCTAACGAATATAAAATCAAAATGGGTGTTTCAAAAGAAACTATTGATAAATTTACCGTTTATAGTATGGAAACAGCAATCGATATGGCTAAAGCAATATCTGAATTTGCTCATTCTAATTATGGTGTTGGAATAACTGGAAAGCTAAAAAGAAGTGACCCAAATAACATTACTGAAAATGATGATTTAGTCTATTTTGCAATCTATGATAAAAAGAATGATTGTTGTTATACAGATTCTTTATATGTGACAAAAGAGAAACGTTTTCAAAATAAAGATATGGTAATTGAAAAAATATTAGATACTTTAAAAGAAATATTAGAGAGTAAGAATTTAAAAGGTTAATTCTTGATAATTTATAGGTTCAATGATATAATCAACATGTAAAGAAGAGGGATGGTATGGAAAAAGAGTATAAAAGTGAAGCAGAATTTTTAAAAGCTTACGATTCAAGCAAATTTGAAAAGTTGTCAATAACCGCAGATATTTTATTATTTAGTGTTTCTGATGGAATGAAAGAAAACTACCGGAAATTAAATCAAAAATATTTCAGTATTCTACTTGTAAAAAGGGATACATATCCATTTAAAGATAAATGGTGCTTACCAGGTGGATTTGTAGGAATTCAGGAAACGATTGATGATGCAGCAGTAAGAGTACTTGCATCAGAAACAAATTTACACAATATCTATATGGAACAACTTTATACATTTGGAGATATTAATAGAGACCCAAGAATGAGAGTCATTAGTACTTCTTATATGGCACTTGTTGATAAAAATAAATTATTAGATACATTAGCATCTAATGCTTCTTGGTTTAATGTTATGGTATTAGAAGACGAAAAAGAAATGCATGTAACATTAGATAACGGAAATGAAAGCATTCGATTTGTAGCTAAAAAAACTTTGGTATCAAAAACAACAGAACGTTATGCTTATGAAATTGTAGATAATGAAAAATTAGCATTTGACCACGCCCATACAATTGCAGTAGGAATTACGAGATTGAAAAACAAAGTAAACTCTAGTGATATTGTATTTAATATGATGCCTGAATATTTCACATTAGGGGAATTGCAACAAGTGTATGAAGTAATTTTAGATAAAAAGTTATTAGATCCTGCATTTCGTAGAATTATTGCAAACAAAGTAGAAAAGACCACCAAAATGAAAACTGGAGAAGGACATAGACCGTCTGTCTTATTTCGTTATAAAAAGTAAGGAAAGAAAAGTATGAAGAAAATATTATATATTAGTTTATTGTGTATTTTATTAACCGGATGCGGAAATAAAGAGAAAGAAGAAAAAAACAATGAAAAATTAACACAAACAGAGCAAGAACAAATAGAAAAAGCACAGGAAGATGTATATTCTGTAATGAGTCAAATTATGGTTGAGTATCAGCTTTCTAGTCTTGATTCAGAACCAATTGCCATTCCATTTACTGTTATTTGTAAGGAAAATGAAGGGTGTAAATACGGTAAAGGAACGAAAATAGAATTAGAAGTTACTCCTAAAAAAGGAACGTTTACATTAAAAGATGGAGAAACTATGCTTTTTGAACCAACAACAGATATTGTTATAGGAGATTATGCTTGTTCTATTGATAATAAAAATATTGTTATATGTAAAAAGTGAGGAAAAATATGAAAAAATTATTATGCATTAGTTTATTATGTATTTTATTAACTGGATGTGAGAATAAAACTTATAAAACAATAAGCGCAAAAGAGGCTAAATATTTGATGAATGAAAAAGCAATTATTTTAGATGTTAGAACAAAAGAAGAATATGAGATCGGTTATATAAAAAATGCCATTAATATTCCACTTGATGAAATTGATGAATCAATTAAAGAAACACTAAAAGATAAAGATCAAACTATTTTGGTATATTGCCAAAGTGGAAATAGAAGTAAACAAGCTTCACAAAAATTGGTTGATTTAGGTTATACGAGTGTCTATAATTTTGGAGGTTTTAAAGATTGGAGATATGAAACAGCAAGTCCAAAAAGGGATAATACAGAACTTCTTTTGAACCAAGTAATAAGCGGTATTAAATTGACATATTTAAATGAAATGATGGATAATAATGCAGGCCTTCCTTTCAAAGTGGTTTGTGATGGAAAAACCTGTACATATGGAGATAATAAAACGCTTTCTTTATCTGGAAATCTTATTCCAGATGGAATCTTTATTTTAGGAGAGGAAAGCACGATAGAAGCAACTGCTGGAATCCTATTTAATGGATATAGTTGTTCTATTGACAACAATGAGAAAGTAACTTGTAATTAAAGACTATCACTAGTCTTTTTCTTTCTAGTTTGATATAATAAAAAAGGTGATTTTATGAAAAAAAGGATTCTATATATTTCTATGATTTGCTTAATGATTGACCAATTATCAAAAGCATTATTGGACCACTTTTTAGAATTAAATCAAAGTATTACCATCATACCTTCTTTTTTTAGAATAACATATGTTAGAAATGAAGGCGCTGCCTGGAGTTTATTTGCTGGAAATCAAATCTTTTTAATTATCATGTCTTTTTTAGCCCTCTACATTATCTATGTATATTTTATAAAAAATAAAGTTTTAGACAAATTAGAATTATGGAGTTATGGGATTCTTTTAGGGGGAATATTTGGTAATTTAATTGATAGATTGATTAGAGGATATGTAACAGATTTTTTTGATTTTACAATTTTTAATTACCACTTTCCAGTATTTAATATTGCTGATATTTGCATTGTAATAGGAGTGTTTTTAACGATTATCAGTTTATGGAAAGGAGAAAACAATGGAAACGATAGAAGTAATAGAAAATGCCAAAAGAATTGATGGCTATTTAATAGAAAAATTGGATTTTAGTAGAAGTAAAATTCAAAAAATGATTGAAGAACAACTAATTTTAGTAAATGGAAAAACTGTAAAAAATAGTACAAGTCTTAAAATTGGAGACATAATTACAGTTGAAGAACCGAAAGAAGAAGAGATGAACGCAGAGCCAGAAAACATCCCTTTAAATATTGTATATGAAGATTCTGATATTATTGTTGTAAATAAAGAAAACGGAATGGTTGTTCATCCTGCGGTTGGGAATACACATGGGACTTTAGTGAATGCCCTTTTATATCATTCAAAAAATTTAAGTGATGTCAATGGAGAATTTCGCCCTGGAATCGTTCATCGGATTGATGCATTTACAACAGGGTTATTAGTGATTGCTAAAAACAATCACGCTCATGAAATTTTGGCAAAGCAATTAGAAGAAAAAAGCACACACAGAAAATATATAGCTTTAGTTTGGGGAGTTATCCCACATGATACTGGAACTATAGATGCTCCGATTGGAAGAGATACAACTGACCGAAAAAAGATGGCTGTAATTGCAGGTGGGAAGCCTTCTATTACTCACTTTAAAGTATTAGAAAGATTTTCAAGAGCAACACTAATAGAACTAATGCTAGAAACAGGAAGGACCCATCAAATTCGTGTTCATATGAATTATATAGGTCATCCTGTAGTAAATGACCCTGTCTATGGGAAACGCCCAATCATTGATGAATCAGGGCAATGTTTACATGCAAAAGAGCTAGGATTCATTCATCCTAGTACTGGAAAATATATGGAATTTGATAGTGAACTGCCTGAGAGTTTCTTAAATATTGTAAAACAATTTAAAGATTCATAAAATAAATAGTAACACTTAAAACGAGTGCAAAGAAATTCCAAAATAAATAAGGAAGCAATAATTTCGAACTTGTTTTATTTAAACTTTTGCTTTCATAGTACAAAAATAAAGTACTTAAAAATAGTGCGACAGTATCTACAAAGCTAAAAAATAAAGATTGAAATTGAAAGAAGAGTAGTGGATATAATTGATTGAATAAATAATTGATAAATAAAATCTGATTATATTCTTTTTCTTTTTTTCCATATTCTTTAAAAATAAGATAGCTACTGCAAGCAATTAAAATATATAAAATAGGCCAAACGATTGCAAAGATGGTAGGAGCAGGAGCAAAAGATGGAAGATTGATTTCCTTATAAAAAGAAGTGTTCATTGCAAATACGCTTCCTAAAAACCAAGGAAGCAATAAACCAATAAAAAGAAGTATTTTTTTCATAATCCCTCCTATGATTATTTTATGAGGGTGAAAATAAAATATACATTTTGACCAAATATATTGTTTTTGATATAATGTTTAACGACTGGAGGAATCTAAAATGGAAGAAATGATTATCAGTAGAAATGATGAATTGGTAATGCGATTACTTCATTATTTTATTACTGAAGAAGGATACAGTCCTATTATTTTACATGGTGCCCAAAATGAAATTTGGCTTGAAAATCTAGAGAGCGATTGTAAAATTATAAGAATTGTATCAAATTATATTCATAATGATGAACAATTAAACTTTGATTTATTTAAAACCAAACAAATTATTAGAAGAATTAAACGTAAAACGTTTTCTTTTAAAATGGATGCTCTTAGTATTTTTCTAAATCTAGGAGATAATGTACATTTAAACGATTTCAAAAATTCAGTGGAACATGTTTCTGTTGTTGAAATAGAAACTATGGAAGATTTAGAAAATTGTAAAGAAGTAAAAGATAAATTTCCTAAAATTTTAGAAGATACCGATTTCAAAGAAAAAGGATTAGAATTATTTGTAAAAATAACAGAAGATTTGAATAAAAAAAATCAAGAAGATTCTGCAAAAATAGAATCTGTATTTAAAATGAAAAAACCTTTTGTAACTTATTCATTAATCGCAATTAATGTATTTGTGTTCTTTTTTGAATTATTATATGGAATTCAGGAAACTGCTTATTACGGAGCAAACATTGCAGAATATGTTAGAGATGGAGAAATCTATCGTTTAATTACAAGCGCTTTTATGCATGCAGGAATGCTCCATTTAATGTGCAATATGTATTGCCTTTATGTGATAGGGCCTCAGTTAGAAAGCTTTTTTGGAAAAACAAAGTTCCTAATTATTTATTTAGTAAGTGCGATTACAGGTAATTTAATGTCTATGTTATTTACAACAGGAGCAAGTGTTGGAGCATCAGGGGCTATTTTTGGTCTTTTTGGAGCAATGCTATATTTTGGATATCATTATCGTGTTTATTTAGGAAATGTAATGAAATCGCAACTAATTCCATTAATTATTTTAAACCTTCTTTTAGGATTTATGGTTAGTGGAATTGATAATGCGGCTCATATTGGTGGTTTAATAGGTGGGACTTTAATAACCATTGCTCTTGGAGTAAAATATCATTCTACTACATTTGAAAAAATAAATGGTTGGATTATGATGATAATTTTTATGGCATTTATGTCATATATGGCATTTGTAGGAATGTAATATGAAAATCAATTATCAAATAGAATTAGAAAAAGTAATCGAACAAATAAAAAAAGAAGAAAGAGTACCAAAACTATTATTGCATAGTTGTTGTGCTCCTTGCAGTAGTTATGTATTAGAATATTTATCAGAATTTTTTGAAATTACAATTTATTATTTTAATCCTAATATTACAGAAAAAGAAGAATATCTAAAAAGGATAGAAGAACAAAAACGATTAATTGCCGAATTAAATCCTAAAAATCCAATCCATTTTTTAGAAGGAGCTTATAATCCAGAGAAGTTCTTTGAAATAGCACCCGGATTAGAAGAAGAACCTGAAGGTGGCGCTAGATGTATCAAATGTTACTATCAAAGATTAGAAGAAACTGCTAGAATGGCAAAAGATGGGAACTTTGACTATTTCACGACAACTCTAACAGTAAGTCCTTATAAAAAGTCAGAAAAATTAAATGATATTGGAACTTATTTAGAAAAACAATATCATATTACATATTTACACTCCGATTTTAAAAAGAAAAATGGATACAAAAGGTCAATTGAATTATCAAAAGTATATGGATTATATCGACAAGATTATTGTGGATGTATCTATTCTAAAAAAGAGGCTGAAAAAAGAAAAGAGCAATTAGAAAATATCTAAAAAGTAGAATTATAGAGAAACATGATTCTACTTTTTTACTTATAAAAATTATTTACAAGAGAAACATATATAGAAAAAAAGATAAATTGTAAACTCCAGCAATATTTCTAATAAAAAGTTACTTTTGTGTTGTATATTGTAGTGGAAAGGAGAGAAAATATGGATCAAGAGAAAATCGGAAAGTTTATTGCGAAATGTCGCAAAGAAAGAGGATTAACACAAGTTGACTTAGCTGTTAAATTAGGAGTAACAGATAAATCAATCAGCAATTGGGAAAATGGAAAAAATATGCCTGATATTTCATTATTTAATTTATTGTGCAGTGAATTAGGAATATCTGTTAATGATTTATTAAGTGGTGAAAAAGTTGTTGAAGAAAACTATCAAAGAAAACTAGAGACAAATATTATTAATATGATTGTAGATGATAAAAAGAAAAAAAGAAAAAAATTTAAATATTTATTTATAGGGCTTGTTTTCTTACTCATATTACTTGTTTTAGGATGGATTCTATACAATAAACTTGAGCTAGATGTAAAATATGATGCAAGGGTAATGAAATGCCAGTTTTCTAATAATGAATTAGAATATAATATTTATGGAACGTCAGTTTTAAATACTTATTTTATAGAAAGAAATATGAATGGGAAAAAATATTTAATTTTTCATAGTACTATAAGCTTGTATAATAAAAGACATTCTAATTTTGAATATGGTTATTCTTTTGCTCAACTTTATGCTGAAAAGTATATTCCATTTGGTTATCGGTTAACATTAGACTCGTTTAAAGATGATGAAATCGTATATATTTATTATTCTGACAAGTCTATTAAAAATCTTAATAAGTTGTCGAACGAAAAATTCCTTAGTAAAATTGAAAAATTTCACAAAATGTGTGATAACCAAAAATAGATTTATAATCACTGTTTAGAAATTAATCATATATTGCTGAAATTTAATATTTGTATAATGATTTTATTTACTTAGCTAATTGAATTTTTATGGAACTATAGAAATATGGTTCTTTTTTTGATATAATGGAGATACTATAAGAGGGTGAAAAGATGGAAAGAGAAACAATAAATAATATAAAAACATTAGGAATCGATATGATTCATGAAGCCAAAAGTGGGCACTCTGGAATTGTACTCGGTGCAGCCCCAATTATTTATACACTGTATGCCAATCATATGAATATCAATACTAGTGATTCCAATTGGGTAAATAGAGACCGTTTTGTAATGTCAGCAGGTCATGGTTCTGCGCTTTTATATGCAACTCTTTATATGGCAGGTTATGATTTATCAATAGATGACTTACGAAATTTTAGAAGAATTGGTTCTAAAACTCCAGGTCATCCAGAAGTAGGAATTACACCAGGAGTAGATATGTCAACAGGTCCACTCGGTCAAGGAGTAGCTTCGGCAGTAGGAATGGCAATTGCTGAAAAAATGCTAGAAGAAAAATATAAATTTCCAAAAGAAAAAGCATTTAAAGATAAAAAGTTAATTCAATATCGTATTTATGCACTTTGTGGTGACGGAGACTTAATGGAAGGAATTAGTTATGAAGCAGCTTCTTTAGCAGGAACTTTAAACTTAGATAACTTAATGATTTTATATGATTCCAATAGTATTACATTAGATGGGAAAACTGATGCGACATTTAAAGAAAACGTACTAGACCGTTTTAAAGCAATGGGATGGTATACTGATGTTGTCAAAAATGGACTTGTTGTAAATGATATTAATAAAGCAATATCAAAAGCGAAAGAAAGCGGGAAACCTTCTATTATTGAAATCAAAACAATTATAGGAGTAGGTTCTTCTTTAGCAGGAACAAATGAAGTTCATGGAAAACCATTAGAAAAAGAAGATATGGAACAATTAAAAACAAGTCTTGGAATCTCTAATATTCCTTTCTTTGTAAATGAAAATGCAAGAATGGATTTTAGAGGAAAAATATCAACAAGAAGCAATAAAAAATATGAAGAGTGGGTCAATAATTATAGAGAATATGTAAATAAAGTATTGGATGGAGATGCATCTAAATTAAATGTCTTATTTGGTAAAGAAAAACCAGCTGATTTAAATGGCTTTGATTTTGATTTAAAACCAAAAGAAGCAACTAGAGTAAGTAATGGAAGAATCATGAATAAATTTATCAAAGAAGTGCCTACTTTAGTTGGAGGGAGTGCTGATTTATCAAGTTCAACCAAAACGTATTTAAATGATTTAGGAGATTTTAGTGCTACAAATAGAGCAGGAAGAAATATCTTCTTTGGAGTACGTGAACATGCAATGGGTGCTATATTAAATGGAATGGCTCTTTCTGGATTTAGGCCATTTGGTTCTACATTCTTAGTTTTCTCAGATTATTTAAAACCAGCGATTCGTATGTCTGCTTTGATGAATTTACCAGTTACTTACATTTTTACCCATGATGCAGTTAATGTCGGACAAGATGGACCAACTCATGAGCCAGTTGAACAACTTGTAATGCTACGTTCTATTCCAAACCATGATGTTTTTAGACCAGCTGATGGAACAGAAATCATTGGTAGTTGGGCTTATATGTTAAATAGTCGTCATCCAAATTCCTTGATTTTATCTCGTGTCGATGTAGATAATTTAAAGGAAACAAATCCAAATGGAGTTTTATATGGGGGATATATTTTAAGAAAAGAAAAAAATCAATTGCATGGAATTCTTATAGCTAGTGGTAGTGAAGTTGTAACAGCTTTAAAAGTTAGTGATGATTTGTGGAAAGAATAT
This sequence comes from uncultured Bacilli bacterium, assembly GCA_949505625.1. GTDB lineage: Bacteria > Bacillota_I > Bacilli_A > RF39 > UBA660 > MGBC102946. The sequence goes on along the minus strand of CATBQD010000011.1, from coordinate 31,277 downwards.
GGTTTAGATTTTAGAGTTGTTAGTATGCCATGTAGGGGATTATTTTTAAGACAAGATAAACAATATAAAGATAATGTGTTACCAAAAGGAATACGTACTGTAGTAATAGAAGCCAGTTCTAAATTAGGATGGGAAGGATTTGTTTATAATGATAACTATCTGATTACGATAGACCATTTTGGCGCAAGCGGTACAAAAGATGAAGTACTAGCATTTTGTAATTTTGATTATGAAACTATCAAAAAAAGAATTATATCATTATTTCGATAAAAGAAAAAAGGCTGAAATGCCTTTTTATATTTTTCTATATAATCCAATTGCTTTTCCTAATATGAAAACATTGTCTAATATAATTGGTTCCATTGTATCATTTTCTGGTTGTAATCTAAAATATCCATTTTCTTTGTAAAAGGTTTTAAGTGTTACTTCGTTTTCACTTGTCATTGCTACTACAATTTCACCATTACGCGCAGTATTTCTTTTTTCTACAATCACAATATCTCCGTCTAATATTCCCGCATTAATCATACTTGTTCCACTTACTAATAAAGTAAATACTTCTTTGTTTCTTGGAATCAAATAAGCAGGTAAAGAGAAAAACTCATTTGGCTGCTCGATTGCTTCTATAGGACTTCCTGCAGTAATTTTTCCTAAAAGTGGAACTTCAATTACTTCTGGGTCTTTAATATCAAACTCATTCGGAACCAAAAGCTCAATCGCACGATTCTTAGTATCTTCTTTTTTAATAAAACCCTTTGCCTCTAAATTATTTAAGTGAGCATGTACAGTAGCAGGGGACGATACATCCATTGCTTTACAAATTTCTCTAATTGTTGGTGGGTAACCATGGGACACAATATATTCTTTAATAAAGTTTAAAATCTCTTCTTGTCGTTTTGTCAATTCCTTCATCTTGAACCTCCTTTTTACATTACATGTACATCATAACATAAATAAAATAAAAAGTCAAACAATTGTTCGGAAATGGCCTTGACACGAACTGATGTTCGTTATATAATGATAATGTAAGAAGGAGGAGTTATGTATGATGGAAATGTTAAAAAGCAAAGGAATGATTTTATTTATTATTATGGTGTTAGGAGTTACTTATACAAGCTCCTTAAGAACTGATAGATTAGAGGATGAAAAATTAAAGGAGTATCATGACATTGTTGTTATGAACGCCAAGTAATTTCGACAAAATAAGAATTTTTCTCATGATATTATAACTATGGTGATATCATGAGAAAGTACTATCTATTCATTGTCAGAAATGACTTTTATGAAGTATATAAAGATAATAGTTTTGTCTTATATAAAACATTGGAGAATCTATGGAAAATCAAAAAAAGCGATTTTAGTTATGGGCTTTCTTTATATGATGCACTCTGTCAAACTTTTGATGTAGATATATTAAATCGATATTTTAGAGGAAAATACCATAACCGGATTATGTCAGAAAAAAATAGACACGTTATAGTGAATAAGCAAAAAAAGTATTATGTATTAATAGAATTACATTATTCTTGTACGATTGTTTTGACAAATATCAATATGCCTAATGTTTTAAGAGATTTTAACTATTACAATAGAAGAATCTTTGTTTGTGACTTTGTTAATGAAGATTTTTTTTGGTTAAATAATCAATACCAAAATAAAAAAGCGGTGGCATAAACTATAAATATCATTCAAATTTAGAATAATACGCAAGTTATTTCAATATACTTTAATAAATCATCTTGAAAACTTGCACTATTTTTAGTACAATATAATAGAAGGAGGAAGATTATGAACTGGGGAGCCTTTTTCTTGGATATATTAAAAATATTAGGCGGATTTATTGCTGGAGCAGTATTAGGATTCTTCATTGCCAGAAATTATATGAAAAAATACATGAAGAAAAATCCACCTATTAATGAACAAATGATTCGTTCAATGATGGCTGGAATGGGTAGAACGCCAAGCCAAAAACAAGTAAATCAGATGATGAAACAAATGACTAAATACATGGATTAGCCATTGTTTTTTTTAGGAGTGATTTTATGAAACCAATAATTGGCATTGTAAGTAGGCCAGATGTTTTAAAAAGTGGAAGAAAGGTAGATATCATTTATCAAAGTATTCGCAAGATAATCGTAGAGGAAGAAGCAATCCCACTTGTCATTGTTCCACCTGTTATAAATGAAACAGAGGAACTTTCTATAAATGCAAAGAGAGATTTAGACAGATTACTTTCTCTATGTAATGGTTTTATTTTTCAAGGTGGAGATGATTTTTATGACTATGATTTTAATATCATAGATTATGCTTACAAGAATAATATACCGAGTTTAGGAATTTGTTTGGGGATGCAATTGATGAGTGTCTATAAAAAGGGAACATTAGGAAAACTAGATACCAACATGCATCACCAACTAAAAGATTATGTTCATTCTGTCCAAATAAAAGAAGACTCTAAACTCGCTTCTATTTTAAAAACAACAAAAGTAGAAGTGAATAGTAGGCATCATGATTATGTGATTACAACCAGTTTAGATGTCTCCGCATGCTCTGAAGATATTATAGAGGCAGTAGAAGATAAAAATAAAACATTTTTTATTGGGGTTCAGTGGCACCCAGAAGATATGATTGCATATGATGAAGTAATGAAGCGACTATGGAAATCTTTCATAGAAACTTGTAGGGAGTGTTCATATGAATCTAAAAGAGGTAATTTTAAAATGTAATGGAATCATTTTAAATTCAGAAACTTTAATTCCAGAAATTTTCTGTCATATCAAAACAGATACAAGGGAATTAGAACCAGGCGATATTTTTATTGCCTTAAAAGGAAATAACTATGATGGTCACCAATATATAAAAGAAGCGAAAGAAAAAGGAGCAAGCGCTATTATTGTAGAAAAGGATATAATCGATGCAGAAATCCCGATTATAAAAGTAGCAAGTACTTATGAAGCTTTATTTGATATAGCACGCCTTTACTTAGAAACTTATCCAGTCTTTGTAGTAGCTGTTACTGGAAGCGTTGGAAAAACAACTACCAAAGAATTAATTGCAACAATGTTAGAAAAAAAATATCACGTTTTAAAAAGCAAAGGAAATAAGAATAATCGAATTGGAATTCCGCAGACAATTTTTGAATTAGATGAAACAATCGATTGCTTGGTAGTGGAACTAGGGATGAATCATCTTCATGAAATAGAGAAACTATCTCTTTTGGTAAAACCAAATATTGCAGTCATTACCAATATAGGAAGTGCACATATTGGGAATTTAGGTTCTAAAAAAAATATTTTGAAGGCAAAAATGGAAATCATAAAAGGAATGGATGGAGGAATTCTATTTCTAAATGGACATGATTCATTATTAAATAAAACTAAAAAAATAAAAGCTGGAAAAATAGAAACAGTATATAAAAATAATGGTACAATCAGAATAGAATTGCAGGAACAAACCGTATATGGTTCTCATATTATCATTACGAATGGAATTGAAACTTATCCTTTATTTTTTGAAAGCCCTGGAGAAGGAATTTTAGAAGACATTGCTTTAGCTTTACATATTGGTGATATATTAGAAGTTCCTTTTTCTAACATGGTAGAAGCTTTAAAAGAATTTAAACCCAAACGTTTTTTAGTAACAAAATTAGAAAGTGGCAATATTTTAATCAATGATAGTTATAATTCTAGCTATGAAGCTTTAATGTTGGCACTCAACTTATTAAGAAATACTAAGGAACATAAAACATTAATATTGGGTGACATCTTAGAATTAGGAAAAAGCAGCAAAAAAATACACAAAAAAATTGGAAAAGAATTACGAAATTTTACAAATACTAGCATTTATTTTATAGGTCCAGAAATGAAATACGCTTGGAAAACGTGTAAAAAAGGGAAACATTTTATAGATAACCAAGAATTTATAAAGGTATGGGAATCAGAAGAACAACAGAGTATTATATTTTTAAAAGGTTCTAGAAAAATGAAACTTGAAGAATTAATTCCACATATAAAATGAATGATAGTTTATCATTCTTTTTTTGACAAATAGTTCTTTTTCATATATAATTGCAAACGAGGATGTGACATATGAAAATTAAATACGAATTACACAAAAAAGATAAAAATACATTAGGACGATATGGTACTTTACATACGAATTACGGAAGCTTTGAAACTCCGATGTTTATGCCAGTAGGGACTTTAGCAAACATCAAAACATTAACTACTGACCAAGTTAAGGCTGAAGGAAGCGCTGTAATTTTATCTAACACTTATCATCTTTGGCTTCGTCCAGGAGCGGATATTGTAGAAAAAGCAGGAGGTCTACATAAATTTATGAATTATGATGGACCTATTTTAACAGATAGTGGTGGCTTTCAAGTCTTTTCACTCGCTAAAAACAAGAAAGATATTGTAGAAGAAGGGGTACATTTTAAAAGTCATTTAGATGGAAAAAAACTATTTTTAACTCCAGAACTATCAATTCAAATTCAAAATAAACTAGATAGTGATATTGCAATGAGTTTTGATGAATGTCCTCCGGCGAGTGCTAGTCACGAATACTTAAAAAATAGTGTTGAAAGAACACTTCGTTGGGCAGCGAGAGGAAAAGCCGTTCATAGCAATCCTAATCAATCTTTATTTGGAATTATTCAAGGTGGAGCCTATGAAGATTTAAGAAATTTTTCTGCAATCGAAACTGTTAAAATGGATTTTGATGGGTACAGTATTGGTGGAGTAGCCAATGATGGTGAATCAAAAGAAGACATGTATAAAGCAATTGATTATTCTATTCCTTATATTCCAGAAAATAAACCTAGATACTTAATGGGAGTTGGGGACCCAATTGATATCATTGAAGGTGTTATTCGTGGTGTTGATATGTTTGATTGTGTTTTACCAACTAGAATTGCAAGACATGCTAATGCATTTACAAGAAAAGGAAAAATTAACTTAAGAAACGCTAAATTTAAAGAAGATTTTACGCCAATAGAAGAACATTGCGATTGTTATACTTGTACTCATTATACAAAAGCTTATATTAGACATTTGGTAACTAGCGGTGAAGCATTAGGTGGAAGTTTACTTTCTATTCATAACATTCGTTTTTTAATCCGTTTAACAGAAGACTTGCGAGAAGCAATCAAAGAAGACCGTTTATTAGAATACAAAGAAGAGTTTTTAAAGGAATACAATTGGAAACATGATTAGAAATTACATAAAAACAACACCAAAAGTAAAAAAAGAAATGACCCTTTTTTTGATAAGTGACCTTCATTATTTCAAACCAAAAGATTTAAAAAAATATCAATTTATATTAGAAGAGCTTCATAAAAGAAAACCAGATTATTTAATAATAGCAGGCGATTTATTAGATAGCTCTAAAGTAGTTGAAGAGAAATTCTTTATCGATTTTATAAAGGCTTGTGCCTTAGAAACTACGATTCTTATTGGAATTGGAAATCATGATATTACGTTTATAGAAGGGTCAAAAACACTTTATGATAGAAATAAAGAACTTTGGAAACAGTTAAATCAAATCAAGAATGTTTATGTTTTGGATAATACAAAATATGAAACAGAAGAATTCTGCGTTCATGGAATAACTCTTCCATATGCATATTATTATGGAAATTTAGATATAAAAACTTTTTTGAATCAATATCTTAAGAAAGAAAACTCTCAAAAGCTGAATATTTTACTTGTTCATGATGCCAACAGCATTTCTAGTTATAACACAGATTCTTATCATATGATATTATCAGGACATACACATAACGGAATGGTTCCAAAAGCATTAGAGCCAATTTTCAATAATCATGGGTTAATTTCACCAGCTAAGAAATGGTTTCCTAAAAATGTAAGAGGAAGATTTGAAGCCAAAAATACAGATATTATTATTAGTGGTGGTATTACAAAACTTTCTAAAAGAAGTCATTTAAATGTTTTAGACCGATTTTGGAACCATGAACTTACAATTATTACAGTAAAGCCAGAATAATTTGGCTTTTTTCTTATTTCATGTTACAATAGAAAACCTAAAAGGGGAGATAGTATGCAAAAGAAAACTTATCGTGTAAAATCAAACAAAATCAAAGAAAAAAAGAAATTATTTTTATTTTCTGATGTTCATTTTAGAGAAGGATTCCCAATAAAAAAATTAACGCAAATATTAATACGAGCAGAATTATCAGAACCAGACTATATTTGTATTGCTGGAGATTTAATCAATGATGCAAAGAACATAGGAGATATCAAGCTTTTGAAAACATTTTTAGAGAGTCTTACAAAAATAGCTCCTGTAGTAATGGGTTTTGGAAATCATGATTTATTAGCCAAAGAGGATAATTGTTGGATTTATTATTTAAACGAAGAATATATTTCTATGCTATTAGGTCTTTCCAATTTTCATTTAACAGATAACAGAAGTTGGAAAGATAAAGACATTGAGTTCACAGGAATTACGATGCCATATGATTATTATGAAAAATGTCATGAATCTTTAGAATACACCAAGATGTATAATATGGATACTATTGCCAGTTCATTGTTAGAAAAGCAACAAGAAGATTTATATCAGGTTTTATTCTTTCACTCTCCAATCAGCATTTTAGAACTAGCACAAAATAACAATCTAGAATGTCTAAATGGAACAGATTTAATTTTATCTGGGCATTTACATGGAGGAGTAACACCACCAATTTTAGAATTTTTTATGGGGCATAGAGGAATTGTAGGTCCATTTAATCTAGCAGACCGAATTGTACATCCTAATTATGTAAGAGGACGTATGAAATTTGAAACTTTAGATGCAATTGTTAGTACTGGAATTTCAAAGCTAAACAATCCTGCTACAGATTTATTACTACCACCTAATGTGAATGAAATTATTATTGATAAACCAAAAGTATTTACAAAAAAATAAGCTTAAATGCTTATTTTCCTTTTGCTTTCTTATTGATTCCAAGCATGCTACCAAATACACAAGAAACCAATAGTAATAAATAGAACAATATTGATTTTATAGAAAAGTGAACTTGAAGTCCTAAATATTGAAATAAAATGAGAATAATTAAAAATAATCCAGCCAACTTTAATCCCTCAAGCCATCCTTTTTGTTTGCTTTTTCTTCCTAAAACAAAGCCCCCAAGAAATAAAGAGAAAAGTGGTATTAAAATTTCTAAAATAGAAAGCGTTTTAGAATTAATCCAATTCACATAATGAAGCAAAGTAACAAATAAAGTTGTTCCCAATAAACTTCCAATAATAAATCCAAATGCAATTCCTAAATTTTTAATATAAGTCATAATAGCCTCCTTACTAAATTCTATTCATTTGCATAAAAAAATAGACAACCATTCATAATAGAATAGGTGATAATTATGGATATAGGTCTTGTTTGGAAAAGTGTTGTTTTATATCTCTATATTTTATTCATCCATCGATTGATGGGAAAAAAAGAAATTAGTAAACTAACTACTTATGATTTTTTAGTGACAATATTGATGGCAGAATGTGCTGTATTTTCAATCACTGAGAAAACAGTTTCTATCTTTTCTTCGATGATTCCAATTACAGTTTTGGCACTACTTCAAATGCTTATTAGTCACATTTCTATGAAAAACGATAAATTTAGAAAAATAGTAGATGGTACTCCTTCTATTATAATTAAAAACGGAAAACTCATTTTTAGTACGATGTCTAAACTTCGATATACTTTGGATGATTTATTAACTGGCTTAAGAGAACATGGAGTAAAAAGTGTAGAAGAAGTCAATTATGCAGTCTTAGAAAATAATGGAAAGTTATCAATATTCCCAAAAGAATTAGAATATCCACTTCCAATTATTTTAGATGGTGTGATTCAAAAACAAACATTAGAAGAAATCGGAAAAAATGAGCTTTGGGTTAATAGAATTTTAAGACAAAAACAAGTGGAACTAAAAGATGTATTTTATGCTTTTTATACGAGTACAAAAACATTTATCATCACAAGAAATGAATTATTGTAGCGCTTTTTTCACATGACGATATTGGTGTAATGTAACATAAATAATATTGCTTGCAGTAGCAATTACCAAAGCCCACATACCAATTTTTAAAGTACAAGCAAAATAGAGTAATAAAGTTCTTAATATCATTCCACCCAAAGTTCCAAGCATTGCTTCTTTGGCTTTTCCCATTGCTTGCAAAGAACTGGTTAAAGGAGCTTGAATATAATGTAGTAAACAAATAGGCGCTAATACTTTGATATAGGATAATCCTTCTTCTGTATTATAGATAAATCGAAGAGGAATTTCAGGTATCCATAAAAAAATAATAGTTGCTGGTATTCCTACTAGTAATGAAAAAAAGATAGCTTGTTTAATTTTTGATTTTGTATATATTTTTTTCCCTCTACTATAACTTTTACTAACAATTGGTAAAAGTGCCTGTGATATTGCTCCTGTAAAAAAAGACGGAAGTAATAATAATGGCATGACATAGCCACTAATAACACCATATTCTGTTACGATAAATTGATTAGAATATCCAACATGTAAAAGGGTAGTCGTTAATATAATCGGTTCCAGAAAATAACCAATACTTCCAATCAACCGACTCCCTGTACTAGGAATACTGATAGCAAAGATTTCTTTCATTGAAGTTAGATGAGGAACGAAATCTTTTTTTGATAATTTAAAATGTTTTGGTAAAAAGAAAAACAAAACAGATATTGATGTTGTTTCACTAACAACATTTGAAAGAACCACAAACGCAACAGCATATTCAATTCCAGACTTCAGAAAAATAGGAATTCCTAAAAATAGAGTAATCAATCTTATGATATCTTCTAAAACATTCGAGATAACATGAGGAATCATTCGTTCTTTTCCAAAAAAATAGCCTCTTAAAATAGAAGAAATGCTGATAAATGGAAGAACAAAACCCATGCATAAAAGACCATAGTAACTTCTACTTTCATGCAACAAATTGTTGGCAATAAAAGGAGAAATAAAAAATAAGCTTATTAGAATAAAAGCATTAATCCCCATAGAAACTGGAATAAGAGAGAAAACCAAATTTTTATTGTTATGCTTATCTTCCGCCACCAATTTACTGATTGCGATTGGAAAACCTAATTGAGCAAGTGCAATAAATAGCATAAATGTTGGTTGTAATAACATATAAATTCCAATACCTTCTGTTCCCATTGCTCTAGTCATAACAATACGAATAAGCATTCCTAAAATTTTAGTAAAAAAACCACCAATCAACAGTATTAAAGTAGACTTTACTAACTTATTTTTCACACTATCACCTTGTCCTATTAAAGCTTATGTAGAAAATGAATCTTTAGTCCAAAGTTCTTTGTGTATCATTAATAGAACTTCAAAGAAATACTTATTTTTTATAAATTTGCAAAAATGAGAATTTACCAAAAGATAACTTGTCAGCATAAAAATAAAAAGCAGATATTACACGACAACAAACCTGAAATGTGATATAATGTGCTTATGATTACTTGGAGGTAATTTATGAAAAAAGTATTATTAGTTGTTTTGATTATGGGTGGTATATTAATTACTATGACAGGATGTGACAATAAAATTGCTACCAGTGATGAATTAAATGATGTTAATAACAAAATAATTGAATATTTTCAGTCATCCAATGCTGAATATGATAATTTAAGTTTTAATTATGTTGACGTAACTAATAAAAAAGTTGTAGTTGGTTTATTGGATAATAGTAAAGAGCAACAAGAAAAATTTAGAAAAAGCGTTGTCGATTCTGATTTTATCGAATTTGTTAAAGGAGAAAAATTAATGAATCATGATGATTATAAAAAATAAAATCCCAACAGAACCATTCTTGACTAATTTTTATAATCGTTATAAAATAGTAATAGAATAGGTGATTGATATGAAAAAGAATGGATTTACATTAGCAGAACTTTTGGGAGTTATTACAATTTTAAGCTTAATTTTATTAATTGCAATTCCAACAATAGATAGAATGTTAAAAGAAGGAAAAACAGATTTGTACACTTCTCAAATAAAATCAATTGAAGCAGCTGCTAAAATGTGGGGAACTGACCATGTAAATGAACTTCCTGATGCAAACGAAACCAAAATTATAACATTATCAAGATTGTGGCAAGATGGATATGTAGATGAGAATATCAAAAATCCACAAACAGATAAACCATTTAGTGGTAGCTTGGAAATTAAAATTACAAACCACGGAACTTATTATAATTATGAAGTTATAGAGTAAGAAAAATCAAAAATTCTTGCTTTTTTCTTTTCAAAATAACTCTTTTGATATATAATGAGAGTATATGATTTTATAGGAGGGGCTATGACAGAAGATTTTAAAACAGAAGAAGAATTGTACGACAGAGTAAAGCCTGCACTTATGACCAAGAGAGAGGAAATGAGAAGAAACGGGTATCCTTATGTAAAAGAAGAAGATGTATGGAACTACTTAAAAGAAATAAAGTGGAAACATGAACAAGGATTATCACTTTATCAAATGGTAGATGATATTTTAAATAGTGATTCTATCTTAATTGATGACTATTTAAAAACCAAATTAAATTTAAGAGAGAGAAAAAGATATTTTGAGGAGAGGGAGTAAACATGAAGAAAAAAGGATTAGGAGCAGTAATTGGAAACCTAGTAATGTTATTAATGGTTTCTGCAGTATTGGGATTGGGGTTTCAACCATTATTTAAAAATCTCAATTTTGGACTTGATTTACAAGGTGGATTTGAAGTTCTTTATCAGGTAAAAGCAGTAGATGGTGGGAAAGTAACCAAAGATATGGTTACAAGCACTTATAAAACCATTGGAAAGAGAATTGATGTTTTAGGGGTAAGCGAACCTAACATCACAGTTGAAGGAGAAGATAAAATCCGTGTTCAATTAGCAGGTGTCACAAATCAAGACCAAGCAAGAGAACTTCTTAGCAAAGCCGCAAATTTAACATTCCGTGATACAAATGATAACTTATTGATGACAGCTGATGTATTAAAAAGTGGAGGAGCAAGAGTCAGTCAAGATAATAATGGGTACCCAGCTGTTGCACTTAGCATTAAAGATAGTGAAAAATTCTTAAAAGTTACAACAAATGTTAGTAAAATGGAAGATAACAGAATTGTTATTTGGCTAGATTTTGAAGAAGGAAAAGATTCCTTCTCAAAAGAACAAGGAAAATGTGGAAGTTTAGCATCTTCTAGGTGTCTATCTGTTGCAAGTGTCGGACAAGGATTTGCAAGCGATGTTATTATTCAAGGTAACTTTAAACTAGAAGAAGTAACAAATTTGGTGGAATTGATAAATTCAGGAAGTCTTCCAACAAAATTAGAAGAAATTTCATCTAAAACAGTAGAAGCATCTTTTGGAGCACAATCATTAGACAAAACCTTCTTAGCAGGTGTTGTAGGAATTGTATTAGTAATGGTATTCATGATAGCTATTTATCGTTTTGCTGGATTCATTTCTAGTATTGGCATTTTAATCTATACATTTATTACATTCTTAATTTTCTGGTTGATTGGTGGAGTTTTAACACTTCCTGGTATTGCTGCATTGGTAATTGGAATTGGAATGGCAGTTGATGCTTGCGTTCTTAATTTTTCAAGAATCAAAGACGAAATGTATGAAGGCGTAAATTTACAAAATGCTTTTATAAAAGGAAATAAAAATTCATTCTGGGCAATCTTCGATTCTAACTTAACAACTCTTTTAGTAGCAATTATTTTATTTATCTTTGGAGAAAGTAGTATTAAAGGATTTGCTACCATGTTAATTATCAGTATTTGTGTAACAATGTTAATCATGGTATTCCTAACAAGGTCATTATTAAAAATGTTTGTAAAATCTGGATTCTTTGATGATAAACCAAATCTCTTTATCGGAGTAAGAAAGAAACATATTCCAAATAAAAATGAGGGTAGAATTGCAAAAGTTCCTTTTGGGAAAGTTGATTTCATGAAAGGAAGATTTGGATATATTATCTTAAGTTTGATAATTATTATAGCAGGTTTTGTTTTCACGTTTACTCAAGGATTAAAACTTGGAATTGACTTTAAAGGTGGTTCATCTATTACATTGACATCTGAAAAGAAAATGGAAGAAAAAGAATTAGAAAATGACATTAAAACATTAGAATTCAAACTAGACCAAATAGAACAAGTAAATAATGATACTGTTATGATACGTGTTACTGACACTTTATCAAAAGCACAAGTAGCGAAAGCAGAAAAACATTTTAAAGAAAAATATGAAGCGAAAACAGATATTGGAGTCGTATCAAATGTTGTAAAACAAGAACTTGTTAAAAATGCAATCATTTCCGTTTTATTAGCTTCTATTGGAATTATTATTTATATGTCTTTAAGATTTACATTCCGTTATGCAATTAGTGGATTGTTAGCAATCTTTATCGATGTACTTGTAATTATTTCACTATTTAGTATCTTTAGATTAGAAATATCAAGTATTTTCATAGCAGCAATTCTTTCCATTATTGGTTATGCAATTAATGACACAATTGTTACCTTTGACCGAATCAAAGAAAATATTTCTAATTTAGGAAAAAAAGGAATCAAAAAAGAAGAAGAATTAAAAGACTTAGTCAATAAAAGTTTAAGGCAAACATTTGCCCGTAGTATTATTACTACAATCACAACAATAATACCAGTTGTATCTTTGATTGCATTAGGTTCTCATGAAATCTTGAATTTTAACATTGCGTTATTAATAGGATTAATATATGGAGTATTCTCTTCTGTATTTATTGCAAGCGGATTATGGTATCAATTTGAGAAAAAACAAATAGGAAAGCCAGCAAAAAAGAAATGGTATGAAGAATAAGGGAGAAGTCATTTCTCCTTTCATTCTATAAAGAGAAGGTGTAAAAATGAGAAAAGATAATCCAAATATTACTTATCAAGAATTAGAAACTAAAATAAAAACTTATATTACAGAAACAACTGATTTAGATTTGATAAAAAAAGCTTATCAATATGCTTATGAAATGCATTTTGGAGTAAAACGTTTAACTGGTGAAGATTATATTACACATCCTTTAAATGTTGCTTATATTTTAACTTCCATTCATGCAGATGCCGCAACTTTATGCGGAGCTCTACTTCATGATGTGTTAGAAGATTGTGATGTTTCTAAAGAAGAACTAACAGAGCATTTTGGACCAGAAATTGTAAATCTTGTAGATGGAGTAACTAAGATTAATCGTCTCAGTTTTTCAGGAGACAATGAAGCAACAATTGCTAATCATAGAAAAATCTTAGTAGGACTATGCGAAGATGTTCGTGTAATCATCATTAAATTAGCAGATCGACTTCATAATATGAGGACTCTTTGGATTATTCCAGAAAAGAAACAAAAATCAAAAGCAAAGGAAACACTCGATATCTTAACTCCAATTGCTGGTCGTCTTGGAATGAATAAAATTAAAAGTGAGCTAGAAGATTTATCACTTCGTTACTATAAACCAGAAGCTTATTTTTCAATTGTAGAACAATTAAATCAGACCAAACAAGAACGAGACCAAAATGTAACAGAAATGGTATCTAAAGTTTCTAATTTACTAGAGGAACAACACATTCCTCATGAAATCAAAGGAAGAAGTAAAAGTATTTATAGCATTTACAAGAAAATGGATAAAGGGAAACGTTTTAGCGAAATCTATGATTTACTAGCATTAAGAGTATTTGTAAATACAGAAGCAGAATGTTATCAAGCCTTAGGACTAATTCATTCTAAATATCGTCCTATTCCCAAACGTTTTAAAGATTATGTTGCAATGCCAAAAACAAATATGTACCAATCCTTACATACAACCGTATTTGGAGTAGATGGTCAACTTTATGAAATCCAAATTAGAACATACGAAATGGACCAAGTTGCAGAAAATGGTATTGCTGCTCACTGGTCATATAAAGAAAAAGGTAGTGTTAAAGCAAATATGCAAAATGCTATGGAACAGAAATTGCAATTTTTCAAAGCAATTATGGAGTTAAAAAATGAAGAAGAAGATGCAGAAGCATTTGTTCAAAGTGTACAAGAAGACGTTTTAAAAGATAATATTTATGTATTTACACCACAAGGTGATGTTATTGAATTACCAATTGGAAGTACTCCAATCGATTTTGCTTATAAAGTACATACAAATGTTGGTAATAAAATGGTTGGAGCTATTGTAAACGGAGGCATTGTTCCATTAGATTATGAGTTAAAAGATAATGATATTATTAAAATAAATACAAATAATAATTCAAAACCAAATCGCGAATGGATCAATATGGCTCATACAACAGGAGCTAAAAATAAAATAAAATCATTCTTCAATAAAATAGATAAAGAATCTTATACAAAAGATGGAGAAGAAGCAATTAACAAAGAGCTTCGAAAAAGAAAACTCTCTATTACAGATTTCTTTACAGAAGAAAATATAGATAAAATTTTAAAAGAATTAAAATATAATACCAAAGAAGAGTTATTTGTAAATGTTGGAAATGGAAAAGTTGCTCCCAATGCAGTATTAAATATTATTTATAATACAAACAAAACCAAACATGAAATCATTTTAGAAAATGCACAAAATACAGAAGTAAAAGCACCAACAGTCAAAAATGACATTATTGTAGAAGGAATTGATGAAATTAAAGTTAATGTCGCTTCTTGCTGTAAGCCAGTTCCAGGAGATAGGATTGTAGGATATATCACAAAAGGTTATGGTATTACAGTTCATAGAATGGTTTGCCCAAATATGACTGACCTAGAAGATAGAACGATTGCTGTTCATTGGAATGAATCTGTTTCTAAAAAATATCCTACAAGTTTATTAATTAGAGCAACAAAAGGAAATGATTTATTGTTAGAAATTATTTCCAAAACTGCTAGTTGTGACATTGTAATCAAAAGCATTAATAATATGAACTCTTCAGATGCTTTAATGTGTGAACTTACAATATTAGTAGATGGAAAAGAAAACTTAATGAAATTCATAAATGAATTAGAAGCTATGAGTGATATTACTTCTGTTGAAAGGATGATGAAGTAATGAAATTGGTTGTTCAAAGAAGCAAAAATGCTAGTGTAGAAGTTGATGGGAAAATAGTTGGTTCTATTGATAATGGACTTGTCATATTAGTTGGATTTACACCTGGTGATGCAGAAGCAGATATTGATTACTTGATTGATAAAGTCATTCATCTACGAATCTTTGATGATGAAAATGGAGTTATGAATCATTCTTTATTAGATATTGAAGGAAGTATCCTTAGTATTTCACAGTTTACGCTATATGCAGATACCAAAAAAGGAAGAAGACCTAGTTATGTTCATGCAATGAGAGGAGAGGAAGCGATATCTCTCTATCAGCTTTGGAATAAAAAGCTTTCTTCTTTTGTTCCAGTAGAAACTGGAATCTTTGGAGCAGATATGAAAGTAAATCTTATTAATGATGGTCCTGTTACCATAATTTTAGAAAGTAGGTAAAATGATGTTAAAAAACAAAATTGATTTTAAATTGATTAATCTTGCACTTATCATGTTAATTATATTTTTGATGTATCGTACAGGAAATTTATGGGGAGGAGTATTTAATACTTGTCTTAAAATTATTTCTCCATTTATTGTAGCATTTGCTGTTGCATATGCACTATACCCAATTTTAAAATTCTTACAAAAGAAAAAAATTCCAAAAGGAGTCGGAATTTTTATCATAATAGGAGTTCTGCTTGGAACTATAGTATTATTATCGGTTATGGTTGGACCGTTATTGTTTAACCAAGTATCTAGCTTATTTAATAGTATTATTGCTTTCTGTAAGGAAATTACAACCAATTACAATATCGATTTAGGGGGTGTTCAAGATTCCTTATCTGGAGTATTTGATGAAATTGTTAAAAAATTAGGTACTTATGTATCAGATGGTGCAATGAACGCAATTGGGCTTTCTATTAATTATCTTTCTATGTTCTTTATTATCTTTGCTGCTTCCATTTATATTTTATCAGATATGGAAAGAATTAGAGCAAGTGTAAAACGTTATTTAGTGAGAAAAAATGAACGTGCTTATGTTTATGTTCGAAGACTAGATAATGAAATGCAGAACTATTTAGGAGGATTTTTAAAAATCGTTGTGATTTCCTTCTTTGAATATTCAATTGCCTTTACAATTATCGGTCATCCTAACGCAATTCTATTAGGATTACTTGCAGCACTAGGAAATTTAATTCCATATTTTGGAGGAATATTTGTCAATATTATTGCAGCAATTACAGCTTTTGTAATCAATCCTGCATTATTTATTAGAACATGTATTGCATTTGCCGTATTATCAAATGTAGATGGATATATCATTAATCCAGTTGTATATGGAAAATCAAATGAATTACATCCATTAATTACTATTTTTGCAGTTTTTGCAGGTGGTATTCTATGGGGAATCGCAGGTATTATTATGGCATTACCACTTTCTATTATTTTAATTACAACTTATAAATTCTTTGGCCAAGACATTACTTCAAAAGTAGGAGCTATCAAAGGAAACAAGAAAAAAGCTTAAAACATACAAATAAGTATGTTTTTTCTATAAAATTAATTTTATCAATTCTACTTGTAAAAAATAGAAAATTCATTTATAATAATTATAGAATAGGAGCATCTAATATGAATAAAAAAGGATTTACATTAGCAGAATTATTAGGAGTCATTACAATATTAGGACTTCTAGCACTTTTAATTGTTCCAGCAATTGATAAAACAATTAAAGAAAGTAATGAAACGTTATATCAAGCACAATTAAGTACAATAATAGAAGGAGCTAAAGAGTGGTCAGCTGACCATGTTAGCGAATTACCAGTAAGTGGTGGGACCATTACAGTCACATTAGCAGATTTAAAATCAGGAGGATATATACCAACTGATATTAAAAATCCAAAAACAGAAGAATTATTTTCTGATGATGTAACAGTAAAGATTACAGAACACAATAGTCAATATAAATACCAAGTAATAGATTAAAACAAGAGTCTTTATAACTCTTGTTTTTTATGTAGTAAACTTTGTATTTTAGCGGTGTTTTTAAAATTTAATTTCGCACATTCTTTTAACTTTCCAAACCCAAATCGAGTAGCTATTTTAACTCCCATTTCATCAACTACATCACTGGCACCTTTTGGTAAGAAAACGCCTAAAGAATCTCCTAATTTATCAAATTCTTTAATAAAGATATATCGACTAATTAAAGATGCACAAGCAACTGATAAACACTTATCTTCACCTTTGGTCATAAAGGTAATATTTCTAACAACTTCTGGAATTCCTTTCAAATAATGAAAATAAACACCAGGTTTCGCAAATTCATCGACTACGATATATTCTTGTCCTAGATTCTTCTTTAACATTTCTGTTAAAGCCTTATTATGCATAATGGCTTTTATTTTGTTCATATTAATATCAGAACTATAACGTTCATTATATTCTTTATTTGATAAAACAATAGAATGGTATGTAATTTTTTTAATAAGTTTTGGAACAATCTCTAAAATTTTATCATCCGTCAGTTTTTTAGAATCTTTCACTCCTAGTTCCTCTAAAAAAGGAATATCCTCCTTGCTAATATAAGCGGCTGTTACAACCATTGGCCCAAAATAATCTCCAGTTCCAACTTCATCAGAGCCAATAGAAGAAGCATAGTATATATTAGGGTCAATTACAATTTCCTTTTTTTCTTTCTTTTCTTTTTGGTCACTGTTTGTCATTTCAACTTGCTTTAGCGGATTCAAGTGTTGTTCCATTTCTTTCCACATTGCAGCATCTATATCCGCACTTACGCCTTGAAAGACAGCTTTTCCAGATTCATAGAGTGTAACAACAGTATCAGATTCATCTGCCTGAAAAACAGCATATGGTGGTGTTTTTAATCTTTTTTTATCTTCAAAATATTCAATCATTTTTTGCTTTGTATTTTCACTAATTTTTAATGTAATTGTCATAAATTAAGCCTCCTATACTGTTATTTTATCACATAATCTAGAAAAATCTTTCTTTTTCGACAAATTTATAATATAATTTTAATAGAAGGGAATGGTTAATTTGAATTTAGTTGATATTATTATCATAGTATTCATTTTATCAGGGGTAGCAATTGGATGGAAAAGAGGAGCAACAAAGCAATTAGTTTCTTGCATAGGATTAATTCTGGTTGTCATTTTATCTTTCTTTTTAAAAAATCCAGTTTCTGTATTTTTATATGAACATCTTCCATTTTTTAAATTTGGTGGAGTATTAAAAGGAGTAACAGTTTTAAATATTCTATTATATGAAGTAATTGCTTTTTTAGTTGTATTTACTATTTTAATGGTAGCTCTAAAAGTATTGATGCTTGCAACAACATTATTTGAAGCAATTTTAAAAGCAACAATCGTACTTGGGATTCCATCAAAACTATTAGGAGCATTAATAGGAGTTGTTGAATATTTTGTAATTGCATTTATCATACTTTATGTATTGATGTTACCAATGTTTAATATTTCTTTTGTAAAGGATTCAAAATACGCAAACAAGATTTTAAAATCGACACCAATTTTATCAAATATGGTAAATAGTAGTATGAAAGTGATTGATGAATTTGCATCTTTAAAAGAAAAATATGAAGTAGCTGAAAGTGCAACTGAATTTAATCTAGAAACATTAGATTTATTCTTAAAATATGATGTTGTCGCATTATCTTCAGTTGATAAATTGATTGAAAAGAATAAATTGGTAATTGATAATGTAGATAGTGTATTAAATAAATATAGAAAAGAGGAGGCAAAATAATGGAAGTTATTCATGGAAATGAAAATGAATTTGAAAGTTTAATTAAAGATGAATTTGTCTTAGTCGATTTTTATGCAACTTGGTGTGGACCTTGTAAAATGTTAGGACCAGTATTAGAGGAAATGGCTGAAACAAGAGCAGATGTCAAAATTGTAAAAATGGACGTTGATGAATGTCCTAATCTTTCTAAAAAATATGCGATTATGAGCGTTCCTACTTTAATGCTATTTAAAAATGGAGAAGCTATTTCTACTGAACATGGATTTATGCCAAAACCAATGTTAGAAGATTGGATTAATAGAAATAGATAATAAAGAAACTTGTTTCTTCAGGAAACAGTTTTTTTGTTTACAAAAAGTTTTTCTTTCGCTATAATATTAATAAAGATAATTTAAAGACAAAATTAATGACTAAGGAGAATGTATCTATGAATTCAAAATATAAAATGTCTAAAGAAGATAATATTTTTTTTGCCAAAAGAAAATTGGTAGATAACATATATAAAAGCGCAAATTTAGAAGGAATAGCAGTCACTTTTGCTGATACATATTCATTTATGAATAATGTAAATACAGGCCATATCTCAATCGATGATATGCTTAAATTAAAAGGTCTAAAAGATAGTTGGGAATATGTCTTAAATACCATTGATGATGATTTAACAATCGATTACATAAAAAAAATACATTTTGAGATTTGTAAAGGGCAAAATATTCAGCCATTAGGTGATTTCAGGGATAAGGGAGTAGGGATAACTGGAACATCATGGAGACCAAAATTACCTAGTGAATGTGATTATGAAAGTGAACTAAAAGAAATCCTAAGTATTGAAAATAATTTAGATAGATGTATTACAATTTTTTGTTGGATTCAAAGAAGTCAGATGTTTTTAGATGGAAATAAAAGAGTAGCAAACTTAGTTGCAAATAAAGAAATGATAAAATATGGTGAAGGAACTATTTCAGTTCCTATTGATAAAATTGGAGAATATTTTACAAATTTAATTCATTATTATGAAACAGATGAACTTGAGTCCTTAAAAGAATGGATTTATAATAATTGCATCGATGGAATTTAATCCAAATCTCTAATTAATATATTTCTTTTAAAAACAACATTTTGAGAAGAAAAGTAGATAATGCTTTTCTTTTTCTATTGACCATAAAACATATCTCCAGTATAATGTTTTTGGAATGAGTCGGTGGTAATATGAAAAAGTTGTTATTAATCATTGTTATGATTTTATGTGTTACTTCTGGTTGTACAAAAAAAGAAGAAAATAAAACAGATGCAATAAAATTTAAAGAAGAATATGAAAGTTTGAATGGAAAGAAAAATGATTTGCAGAATGAGGCTTATAGTACGATTACAATTCCAGAAGATAATGCCATAAAATATTCAAATATAGAAGAAATACTTTCTTTAATAGATGGTAAAACAGGAATTATTTACTTTGGGAATCCTGAATGCTCACAAAGTAGAAATGCAGCTTCCGTTTTACTAAATACTGCCAATATGGTTGGTATTGAAACAATTTATTATTTTAATGCTGAAGAAATTAGAGATATAAAACATTTAAACGAAAACGGAGAAATTATAACTGACAAAGAAGGGACAGATGAATATTATGCTTTATTACAAGCATTAGATGAAGTCTTACCTAGCTATAAAGAATTAAATGACGAAACAATGAAACGATTATATTTTCCAACTGTTGTTTTTATAAAAGAAGGAAAGATTATTGGAATGCATGAAGGAACAGTAGATTCACAAGCTGACTCCAACCAAATATTGACAGAAAACGAAGAAAAAGAATTATCACAGATTTATAGTACATATATGCATGATATATTAGGAGATGTTTGTGATAAGAGTTGTTAGAGGTATATTATGGAAGAATATAAAGAAATAGAAAAAAGTATTATCAAAAAATATCGCAAAAAAATATGGGGAAGATTTGTAAGAGCCGTTACAGATTATGAATTAATTAAAGAAAACGATAAAATTGCAGTCTGTATTTCTGGAGGGAAAGATTCCTTTTTACTTGCAAAATGTATGCAAGAAATTAAACGACATGGAAAAATTAATTTTGAATTAGAGTTTATTGTAATGGACCCTGGGTATAATAAAAAAAACAGAGAATTAATTATCAAAAATGCCGAAAAGATGAATATTCCAATTACCATTTTTGAAAGCAATATTTTTGATTCTGTAAATGGATTAACAGAAGGAAATCCTTGCTATTTATGTGCTAGAATGAGAAGAGGTTGCTTATATAGTAAAGCAAAAGAATTAGGGTGTAATAAAATCGCTTTAGGACATCATTTTGATGATGCAATTGAAACAATATTGCTTTCTATGTTTTATGGAGGAGAAATAAAAACAATGATGCCAAAACTTCATAGTGAAAATTTTGAGGGAATGGAACTAATCAGACCTCTTTACTATGTAAAAGAACATGACATTATTGCTTGGAAAAACAGCAATCATTTAGATTTTTTAAACTGTGCTTGTAGATTTACAGAACACACAGAAAAAGTTGACCCAAGCCTTTCTAAAAGGCTAGAAATGAAGGCATTAATTAATGAATTTCGAAAAAAAAGCGATTATGTAGATATTAACATTTTTAGAAGTATTGAAAACGTGAATTTAGATGCAGTGATTGCTTATAGAGAAAATGGAAAAAAACACTCTTTTTTAGATAAATATGATGAATAGAAGTTGGTGATGTATGATGGAAAAAGAAGAAAAATGGTTATTTGCTCTTGCCATTATACTACTTATTACCGACTTTTTAATTGTATTAGTTTCTAATATCATTCCTCAAATTACACTTAAAGACGGAAATATAATTTTAAATCTTGGAGATACTTTTGAGGAACCTGGATATTATGCTTCTAGAGCTTACTATGATATGACAAAACAAGTATTGATAGAAGATAATATTAATACTAATAAAATAGGAAGCTATAAAGTAACTTATACGATTTATTATCAAGGACAAGCATATCAAAAAATTCGTTATGTTACTGTCCTAGACCAAACACCACCAACCATTACTTTAAAAGGAAATACTACAGTAACAGTATGTCCCAATAAAAAATATCAAGAAGAAGGCTATGAAAGTATCGACAATTATGATGGAGACTTAACAAAAGAAGTTGAAACAGAAATAAATAAAGACTTTATTCAATATTCTGTCAAAGATCATTCTGGCAATTTCACTTCGATAAAACGATTTATCAAATATGAAGATAATGAAGCTCCTATTATTACATTACATGAAGGAAATGCATATTCTTTGTATATTGGAGAATCATATAAAGAGCCTGGCTTTCAAGCTATCGATAATTGTGATGGAGATATTACCAAAAAAGTAATTGTGAATTCAAATTTAGACACGAATAAAAAAGGAACTTATGAAATCACTTATGAAGTAACAGATAGCTCTTCAAAAACAACAAAAGAATCGAGAAAAGTAGTTGTATTAGGACCCAAACCAGCAAACGGGAAAGTGATTTATTTGACATTTGATGATGGTCCGAGTTCTTCTATTACGCCAGAACTTTTAGATATTTTAAAAGAAGAAAACGTAAAAGCTACATTCTTTGTCTTAAATCATGGTTCCAATCTAGATTATTTAATCAAAAGAGAATATGATGAAGGACATACTGTTGCTCTTCATGGAAGCAGCCACAATTATAAACAAATTTATAGTTCTACAGATGCTTTCTTTAATGATTTATCCATAATTCAAAATAAAGTAGAATCTATTACTGGAGAAAAACCAATGATAATTCGTTTTCCTGGTGGTAGTTCCAATACTGTAAGCAGATTTAACCCAGGAATTATGTCAATCTTAACAAAAGAAGTAAATATGAAAGGATATCATTACTTTGATTGGAATGTTGGAAGTGGTGATGCTGGAGAAGCCCACACACCAGATGAAGTTTACAATAATGTGATTAAAAATCTAGGGAATAAAAACAACGTCGTTTTGATGCATGACTACGCTGGAAATTACAAAACATTAAATGCAATCAAAAGAATTATTCGTTATGGAAAAAACAATGGTTATACTTTCGAAAGAATTACAATGAATACCCCAGAAATTCATCATAGAGTTGCAAATTAAAACAAGACTTAATCTTGTTTTTTTCGTTTAAACTTATAATCACCAATTTGTATTTCTGCAAACAAAGGAAGAACTGGAATAAAAGAAATTAAACCAACAATAATAATTCTTTCTAGCGTCCATTTAAAAGCTCCTAATAATTCTAGTATAAACAATATAACAATAGCGAGTGTTATTCCATTGCACCAAGTAGAAAATAGGTCTTTCTTTTTCTTGATTGATTTCTTTTCATTTTCAGTTTTCAAAATTACTTGTTCTTTTACAATTTCTTGATATAAAGGTAGACTAGAAGTGTAGTTTCCATGTACAAAGTCTAAAAACTTAGAACTAGGCATATTAGGATACATTTTTACCAATTTTAAATTATCCGAATCGTCTAAATAAACCAAGTAAAATAAAGCATTATAAATCTTTGATTTGCATTTTTGATAATAACGCCATCCATTTATCATTCCTTCTTTTGTTTTTATCTCAAAATAAATTAAAGGTTCATTAGTGTCTGGATTAGAGATTAATAAATCACAATAAATTGGTTTTAAATGAAGTGGAGAATGAAATGATTCTTGAGGATATCCTTGCATCAATAAATCATTTTTCAACTGTTTTAAACATTTCTCTTCATATTTTAAAGCTTCAACATTCTTATTTTTCATCATTAAAATCCTTTCTTGTATAAACTTTTCTACTAATTACATTGGTATTTTTTAACTTAAAACGTGCATTTAAATAATCATAATATGCACCAGGAGTAATAATTCCATTCACACATAAGATTTGTTTTCCAATCGAACTTAACACATATTGAGCTACCATTGCACAATTTGTTTTTAGAACAAAAAACTTTCTATATTTTCCTTTTGTAATCTTATAAAATACTCCATTTGCATATTTATAAATTTCACTCGACATATCTGAATAATCTCCATTTGGAAGTAAGCCTTTTTCAGCCAACTCTAAATCTGAGTAATAAGGAGTTGTATTTGTTGAAATCAATTTTTCAATTTGTTCCTTTGCCACTTTCTTCTCTTTATTTGTTAAACTAAGGCCAAACTCTACCAAATAACGTTCTTTTTTATCAACCATATATTCAATATACTTTTCCTTATCAGCTACTAAAATAACCCCATCACCAACTGCATCAAACAAACTTCTTGAATGCATATCATAATTGCCATAAGAATAAATCTTATCTTCAAATGCGATTTCCATATGACCCATAGCGGCAGTTCCATTTTTAGCCAAATGAATCAAAACATAAATATCAGGAGTCATAGATTGTTTTTGATAGTTCAATTTATCATTTTCTACTTCCAGCATTTCATTGACCAAAGTAATTAATCTTCTTGGAATAAAAGCATTAAAAATAACAGGAAGCGGAATTTGAATTTGTTGTTTAATCCTATTAGTTGTTCGAATCGGAATTAAAACTGTAAAAAAATCAGTGATTTTAGTAACTCCATATCCAATCAAATAAATCCCTAAAATAATAGAGGTCACTTGAATATTTTGTTCTTGATTAAATAATAAGGGAATCAGAAATAGAATTAAAAATAAAATGTTTAAAATAATTCGTAATCTTCCTTTAATGTGGTATTTTCTATAAATAAAATATTCAATGCTATTGATGATAGTATGAAGCAATAAATAAAGACCAAAGCAAACTCCAAAACTATGTAAAATAAAGTCAGAAAAAGTAAATATTAAAATACCTATAACAATATCTTGAACACCATTCATAATTGAAACCCAAGCATTTTTTACTTGTTTTTCCCATAATAATTTTAAAATAGAAAAAAATCCAAATAAAATGGTTAATCCTGCAAAGATAAAAAGTAATATCTTCAAAGTTAAATTGTTGATAAAAAATAAACAAACTCCTAAAATAATAAATGTAATTCCATTTAATAATAGGGTAGTTGCATTAATACTTTTGGCAAGCATACTACCAACTCCAATTACTATATATCATATAATAAAAGAATGAAATAGTCAAAAATATGTTTTGACAAACTTTATCATTATTGATACAATAACCTTCCTAAAAAAGGAAGTGAATGAGATGGAAAAAGTAGAACTTTCTAAAGAAGAATTTATGGAGTTATTAGCTAGAAAACCAGATTATAGTGGGAGTGAAGGAAATTTATATAAAGTAAAAAGTGGAATCTATAAGCTTTATCATAATCCCTATATTTATAGTGATACTAGATTAGAACAAATTATTTCATTTCAGCCTAAAATGAAACGAACAAAACTACCATTAGGCGCAATTTATTTTAATTCTCAATTTATAGGTGCAATCTTATATCCTTTTGAACAAGCAGCTTCTTTTGAATCCTTGTATCATTCAGAACTAAAAAACAGAATTCAAAAATTAAGAGACCTTAATCAAAACTTGCAAGAATTAACAACCAATGGATTAGTTTTAGAAGATTTATTTTATGAAAATCTTATTTTAGACGAAAATGGGAATGTACAAATCATTGATACAGATGGAGATAATATAAGATTATTTCAAAACAAAAACCAATTAAATTTATTATTAAAGCAATTTAGAACTCTAATTTTAGAATGCAGCATGCCAGGTAGTAATGAATTCGATTATGAAAAATTAAAACATCCTGCAATGAATGCCAAAAGTTTAACTTATGATATGATAGAGCAACTACTCACATATTTAGAAGCTAGTAGCGCAGTAAAACAATTTCAGAAAACTATAAAATAATCATTGATAAGAACTTATGTTCGTTATATAATAAATATGGTGATATCTATGGATGATAAGTTTAGTTATCAAACAATTACTTGTAAAAGTGCTTTAAATAAAATTAACAGTTTTTTACCATACCATTATGATTTAAACATATATAGAGGATGCGAACATTGTTGTGTTTATTGCTTCGCCAAATATTCTCATAAATATTTAGAAGATAATCAGTTTTTCAATCACATTTATATCAAAGAAAATATCGTAGAAGAGTTAGAGAAAAAACTCAGTAGCAAAAGTTGGAAAAGAGATGTTATTAACTTAGGTGGTATTACAGATAGTTATCAGCCTATTGAAAAGGAAAAGAAGTTAATGCCTAAAATATTAAGACTTCTTATCAAATACAAAACTCCAGCGATTATTAGTACAAAATCCTCTCTTATTTTAAGAGATATAGACCTGTTAAAAGAATTATCTGATGTAGCAGGAGTACAAATTGCTTGTACCATTACAACACTAGACCAAAATCTAGCTTCTATTTTAGAACCAAATGCTTCTTCTATCAAATTGAGAATGAAAACAATTCAAACATTAAAAGAAGCTGGTTTAACGGTTGGCTGGCATTTAATGCCTATCATTCCTTATATAACTGCAACTAGAAATAATTTAAAAAATATTTTTGAAATAGCTTCTAAATGTCAAATTGATTATATGATAACAGGGTTATTAAATTTAAGAGGAACAACCAAAACAGATTTTTTTCACTTTTTAAAACAAACATTTCCAGATAAATATGAAGCTATTTGGAATTTATATCATAACAAAGAGCGAATGAAAGAATATAAAGTACAACTCTATCAGCTTTTAAACTCTTTAGAAAAGGAATATCATATCAACAGAAATTATCAAAAATATGTTCCTCAAAAAAAAGAGAAGAAACAATTAGAACTTTTTTAGTTCTTTTTCTTTAAAATATGTTATAATGTGGTAACAAAGAGAGGGGAATTTTTATGATAAAATCAAAGAAACAAGGAATTTTAGTTATCATTTCAGCGCCTTCTGGAGCTGGAAAAGGCTCTGTTATTGAAGAAATGAAAAAACAAAATGAAAACTTATGGGTATCTATTTCTGCTACTACAAGAAAACCGCGTGCAAACGATAAAGAAGGAATCACTTATTATTTCTTATCAAAAGAAGAATTTGAAGAAAAGTTGAACGAAAATTATTTTTTAGAATATACGAACTATGCAGGAAATTATTATGGTACGCCAAAAAAACAAATTCAAGAACATTTAGACAAAGGACAAGATGTTATTTTAGAAATTGAAATAGAAGGTGCAATGAACGTTAAAAAATTAATACCTGAAGCACTTTGCATTTTTATTATGCCTCCATCTTTAAAAGAACTAAAAAGAAGACTTGAATGTAGAGGAACCGATACAAAAGAGAAAATATTAGAACGATTTAAAATTGCTTATAAAGAAATAAACGAAGTAACAAAATACAACTATGTTGTTGTAAATGATGAAATTGAAATAGCGGCTGATAAAGTACTTTCTATCATCAAAGCCGAAAAATGTAGAGTCGATAGAATAGAAGAAGTTTCATTAAAAAACGAAGAAGAATATATGCATGAATTATTAAGAGAAGATAAAGTATTTACAAATGAACCAATGAATTTAGATTAAAAACTTCTAAAATGAATTTAGAACTGATATAATTATTATTAGAATTGGAGGAAACATGATGGGAATATTAGAAATTGTCATTTTAGGAATTGTTCAAGGAATTGCAGAATTTTTACCGATTTCTTCTTCTGCACATTTGATTATTTTTAGAGATGTATTCGGAATCGGAAATGGAATTAATGAAAATGTAGCGCTTTGTCTAGATATTGCGCTTCATTTAGGAACGTTACTTGCTATTGGTATCTATTTCTTTAAAGATTTCATTACAATGATTGCCAAAGGATTTACCAAAGGAATTAAAGATAAAGATGGAAAAGTATTATGGTTTTTAGTTATTGCGACCATACCAGCTGCGATTGCAGGCGTTCTATTTGAAGATGTCATTGAAAATGCAATTCGAACAAATTATATTTTAATTGCTTGTGCTTTGGCGTTTATGGGAATTATCATTTATTTAGCAGACAAAGTATCAAAGCAAACAAACTCAATTGAACAAATGAATTGGAAACAAGCATTTTTAATTGGATGTTCTCAAGTATTCGCCCTGATTCCAGGTTTTTCTAGAAGCGGGACTACAATAGCAGCAGCAAGAACATTAAAATTAAATAGAGAGGATGCAGCTAAATTTTCCTTTTATTTATCTGCGCCTGTTGTTTTAGGAGCTGTAACTCTACATTTATTAAAAAGCGAAACATGGACCATTATAGGCGCAAACACAAATATATTTATTGTTGGCATTTTAGTAGCTTTCATAGCAGGACTTTTATGTATTGAATTCCTATTAAAATATTTAAAGAAACATGACTTTAAGATTTTTATGTGGTATCGTATTATACTTGCCATCATTGTGATTGCAATGACCATTTTTTAAGAGAAGAAATTCTCTTTTTTTATATAGAAATACCTCATGTCAATTATAATGTTCTTTTTTTCTTTTTTTATTTCAAATAAACCAATAATATGCTATAATGACAATAAGATAGAAGGAATGTATTATGGGAAATCAAAAACAAAAAGCGTTTACTTTAATAGAATTGTTAGCAGTTATTGTAATTCTTGCGATCATTGCATTAATTGCAACGCCAATTATCTTAAACATTATAGAAAAAGCTAGAAAAAGCGCTTTTCAAGATAGTGCTTATGGAATTATGGAGAGTGCAGAAGCCTATTTCATGTCTAACATGTTAGATAATAAGGAAATAGAAAATCGTCTTTTCTCTTTTGAATCTGGAACTACTAACGAGTTATCTTATAATGGAGAACAACCAAAAGGGGGATTTTTATCCATTAATAAAGATGGTGAGATCACACTCGCAATCCACAATAATGAATGGTGTGCTATAAAAGATGCAAAAGAGACCAATATTAAATTGATTAAATATGACTCTAAAACCTGTGGATTTGATGATACTCCGATTACAGTAAAATCAAATACTTCAGCGAAACTCTTACTAGGTAGTGACCGAGTAATACTTGATTATTTTAACGTTCCAAATGCTACTGTTACATGTAAAAACACAAGTCAAAACAATGTAATTATTACAAACACTAACGTACTAACAGTTGGAACTCACGTTATTACTTGTTCTGTTAATAAAAATGGAACAATCACTTCATCAGCGGATAAAACAATTATCATTGAAGAAGAAATTAAAATAGAAGACGTAATCGAAAACAATGATGCTGGAGAGCAAGGATCTGTAGCAGAAGATGCTGTTGGAAATAAAAGATTGACTGGTGTTGATCCAAATAATTATGTAAGCTTTAACAACGAACTTTGGAGAATTATTGGTACATTTGATGGACAAATGAAAATCATTAGAGTAGAAAGTCTTGGTTCAAAAGCTTGGAATACCACTGCAGTTAATAATTGGGCCACTAGTTCTTTAAAAAACGAACTAAATGGCACTTATTTTAATAGTATTGATCAAACTAGTAAAGCCTTAATAGATGCAGATCATCTATGGCATTTGGGTGGAGAAACAACAGCTAAGATTACAAGAGCAAAAATGTATGAATCTGAACGGAACACTGTTGTATATGGTTCAAATCCGACTACTTGGAATGGTGCTGTTGGACTAATGTATCCAAGTGATTATGCATATGCAACAGATAGTACAAATACGGTTTGCGATACAGCCACCATCTTCGACTGGAACGACGCTTGTAAACAAAGCAACTGGTTGTTTACTAAAACAGCTGAGCAATGGACAATTACCCCAGATAATAAAGAAGCACCATACGCCTATACAATCAATGATGCAGGTTCCATCCGTATTTCAACTGATACAGGTTCTGTAACATTACTACATGATGTTCGTCCGGTTGTATATTTAAAATCTAATGTTCGCATTACAAATGCTGATTTAGATGGAACTGGAACAAAAGAAAAACCCTTTCTATTATCACTTTCTTAAAAAGAGAATTTTTATTCTCTTTTTTTAGTCTATTTCGTTATTTCATAATTTTATCTATTCATAAAATAAATGGAAAGGAGGGAAAATATGGCAAAAGGAATTGATGTTTCTAGTTATCAAGGAAATATGAACTGGGAACAAGCTAAAAATGAAATCGATTTTGCGATCATAAGATGTGGTTTTGGTGGAAATCTAACTTCACAAGATGATAATAAATATGCAAGAAATACAGAAGAATGCAAACGTTTCAATATACCTTATGGAGTTTACTTATATAGTTATGCTACAACAATTGAAGAAGCAGATAGTGAAGTAGAGCACACATTACGTTTAATAAAAGGGAAAAAAATAGAATATCCAATCTTTTTAGATGTCGAAAGTGAAGTTCAGAAAAAATTACCACTAGAAACATTAAACGACATTGTTTATCACTACTGTCAAAGAATGGAAGAAGCAGGTTATTATGTGGGAATATATGCCAACTTAGATTGGTTTGTAAATCGATTAAATAGCCCCAAACTAGATAAATTCGACCATTGGTTAGCGCAATGGAGTAGTGAACCAACATATACAAAACCATTTGGAATGTGGCAATACACCTCAAAATTGACAATCTCAGGAATTGATGGCTTTGTAGATGGAGATATCGCATATAAAGATTATCCAAAATTAATAAGAGAAAAAGGACTAAATCACTTAAACGATAAAGAACCGAGTAGAAAGTTTAAAGTAGGAGACAATGTTTTATTTACAGGAACATTATACAAAGATAGTTATGGAAATGGGCCAGGACAAAGTAGAAGTAATTTAAAAGCAATTATTAGTAGAGTAAATAACCAAGCTAATGCAACAAAGCCATATAACATTAATAACGGATTAGGTTGGGTAAGTGAAAACGATTTAGCCTTGATAACAGGAAATGAGCTTTCAGTAGGAGATAATGTTACCATTATTGCACCAGGTCGAGCCTCAAAAGATGGAAGTGGAAAAATCGCTTGGGGAATTGGTTATAAAAGAAAAGTACTTTCAATTGACACTAAAGCTCAATACCCATATCGTATCGGAAATGAAACAGGAACAACAGGGTATTATCAAGCAAATGCATTAAAGAAATTATGAGAATAATTTCTTTTTTGTTCTTCATAAAAAAATATGATATAATAAATACGACTATTCTATGAGAGGGGATTTATATGAAAGAATTTAAAGAGATAATTAAAAAGAAAGGCATAAGAAAAACACTTTTATATCTTGTATTAACCATAATAATGTTTTCTCCACTAATTGTTTTTCATAAACAAGCCATTGGAACCTTTAAAGGTACCTGTGTAGCAACCAATTATAAAGAACTTAAAAAATGTCAAGAAGAAGGACGATTTACAACCATTAAGACAGAAAATATATATGATGTAGGATATAACTATGTCGTTGATAATGTAACAGTTGGAAAATTTCTAGAAGATCGGAAGAGCACACGTCAGAACTCCAG
>CATBQD010000010.1 GCA_949505625.1 uncultured Bacilli bacterium | reverse complement strand
GTTCTTGCTTTCGCTCCTTCTTCTTTATATTCTCCTCCTATTTCTACATATACTACTTTATTTCCATTTAATGTTATTAATGGTTGATCTTTATTTATTTCTGGTATTTTTCCATCTGGATTCGGAGTTATTTCAATATCATTTTCTGGTCCATTCGCACAATAATCTTTACTACAAATATTATTAATGTGAATTTTTCCTTCTCCATCTACATATATAAATCCATTTCCTTCTATTTTTCCATGAATTTTTATCTTTTGATCTTTTATTTGATCTGCCACTGTGAGAAGTGTTAAATCTCTTTTCTCATAAAAATATTCTCTAGGCGCATAAAAATTGTCATTACTATGATCAATTCTTACACTTTCTATTAATCCATCTATACTTCTTTCAAATGTTGATTTTCCGCTTCTTTTAATTGTTCTTATTACAATTGGTGACACGATCAAAGCAATGACTCCTATAATTATTAGGACAGCCAAAAGCTCGATCAAGGTAAATCCCTTTTTCGATTGCATAATATTCACTCCATTTCATTTCTATTCTAAGAATTATTATAGCCTAATTTATTTTCTATATTCGTTTTTGTGCTCATTTGGTTTCATTATTTGTCCTAACAAAATTTCTTTTTTCATCAAAAAAAATTAAAGCAATTATACTTTAATTTTTTGATTGGATGGTTCACTTTCCTTATAAGCTGTCAATAATTCTATTCTTGAACTGGCAATACTTCTATCAAATCCCGTTTGATAACGTCCTTTTAACTTTTCAACATTTCTCCATAATATTTGTTCCATAGAAGTACCTAGTTCTATAGAGGAAATTCTAGATAAAGAAATTAATAAATTGCCACACATTTCTAACACTTTTTCTCTTTCATTTGTATAGATAATTTCACAAGCATAGCGTATTATATTTTTCCATTCTTGATCAAATGAATACCCCTCTATATTTACATGATCTAAATATGCTACTGGAATACTATTATCATAAA
Organism: uncultured Bacilli bacterium; assembly: GCA_949505625.1. Classification (GTDB taxonomy): domain Bacteria; phylum Bacillota_I; class Bacilli_A; order RF39; family UBA660; genus MGBC102946. The sequence continues at coordinate 63,683 of CATBQD010000010.1, read as the reverse complement.
CTCCTTTTAAACATTCTGGATCTTTTCTTTTTACACTTTTTATAATTGCTTCATCTGTAAAAGTTTCAATTTTTTTCTTCTTATGACCAAATAAATAATTACCAATATCTTCAAATTCAAACTGATAATAGCTTGATAAAGATGCCGCTAAATACCAAACTATATCTCCTACTTCTACTTGTAGATTTTGGCACAATTTCTCTTTACTAATTTCATCTAAATTATGGGTCTTATATTTTTTAAAACTATCAACAAGTTCTCCTATTTCTCCTACGATTCCCATTTCTCCATTCATTTTCTTGATCACATCATTATCAAAATGATTCATTGTTCTTTTAGCAAGCTCTCCATAATGTCTAAAAGTTAGGTTTCCCTGTTCCATAAAATCCACCATTTTTTGACCTAGACATCCACCTTTACAGATTTCAAAATTAGAACAGGACATACATTCTCCACTGATACAGGTTTTAAAATTTCGAACATTTTGAAAATATATTGAATCATAAATTTCTTTCAATGTGTGTTCATAAATATTTCCACCATATCCTAAATAATCAAAATATTTCATAGCATCACATGGATATACTCTTCCATCAAATCCTACAATCATAGTTTGTTCTGCTGCACTACAAGAAGTATGACCAATCCCTAGAAAATTCCAAGGGCTACCTAGTCTAATCTTCTCACCATATTGTTTTCTTAGTTCTATAATTCTTTCTTTGAACCATATTAATTCTTCTCTTGATAAAAGTAAATCTTTCGTTCCTCTTCCATGTGGTACAAATCTTAAAAAAGATAAATTTGTAGTTTGATTTGGTGCCAATGAAAAGAATAATTTTGTAACATCATCAATATCATAAACAGTTTCTTTTGTTATTGCATGATGAAAACCTAATCCAATATTTGTTTGTTTTAACAGTTCTGGAAAAAAGGTTTGAAGTCTTTCCAATGTTATAACATTATCTCTTGTTAAATGATAAGTGGTTGAATATATCATTTCATCTAATCCATAAATTATTAGATTTTTAATTTTATTGATGCTTTCTTGTTCAGGATTACACATTGTATAAAGTTTTGTTCTTAGACCATTTTTATGGGCTTCTTGTATCACCTCTTCAATATCTGGATATAAAGTTGCTTCTCCGCCAGTAAAAACAACACTTGAAGCTTTTAATAAAACTGCTTCATGAATAATTCTTTTTACAAGTTCTTTATCCAAATATTGAAAATTAATTTCTTTCGCTTCACTTGAGCAGTGGATACACCATCTTTTGCATTGTTCAGTTACCTCTATTTTTACCTCTTTTATCATACTGCGAGCTTCCTTTCAAAATACTATTTACTATCATAGCAAATATCCTTAATTTGTCAAGAAATTGTGTTATAATGAAATTAGGTGATAGAATGCAAAGTATTCAAAATCCAATAATAAATACAATCATTATTCAAAAGTCCAAATTTATTTGTAAATTGATTCCAATACAAAATATTTCTGATACAAAAAAAGAACTATATCAAGCAAAATTAGAATTTCCAGATGCGACTCATTATTGTTATGCTTACATTTGTGGTTCTGAAATACATGTTTCTGATGATGGAGAACCAAGTGGCACTGCTGGAATGCCTATTTTAAATGTCCTTCAAAAGCAAAATCTAAATTATATTTTAGCAATTGTGATTCGGTATTTTGGAGGAACTAAATTAGGGGCTGGCGGTTTAGTAAGAGCTTATTCTAATGCTACTATAGAAGCCTTAAAAAAGGCATCTCATATAACATTAGTACCTGGAAAACTTATTACTTGTAGTTTCTCATATTCTTTAGAAAAACAAATGGAACATTTATTATCCAATACTCAAATTGTAGAAAAAAAGTATTTAGAGAAAATTATTTATAAAATAAAAATCACAAATGAAGAATTTGAAAAAATTTCAAACCAAATATCTTGTTTTAAAGTTGAAGAAGAGATATTAATAGCCAAATAATCTATTTGTTTGATAAAATAAGTTTTTTTAAATATAAAATTAAAAAGAGTCTTTTGACTCTTTTATTAAATTATACTATTTTAAATGTAATTTTTTTTGTTTACAAGCTTTTTTAGTTGCTTTATAGCATTCATCATAAGAAACTTCTGCTTTTCCCATTTTTTCTGAACTAATCCCATCTATAACACCGTATTGTGAATAGTATGGATTTTTTCTTTTTGATGTATCAAATAATTTTGAAAGCATTAAACTTGCTACTCCTACACCAATAAAAGTATACTGAATTGATTTCATATCAGTGCGACCATACCAATAAATAAGTGAAAATATACTTGGAATTAACATACCAATTCCAAAATTTTTAAAAATAGTAACTGGTTTAGCTTTTTGCCTTACACTCATACTACAAATTTTGTACTCTAAATATCTTGCTACTTCATCATCAGAAAATCCCAATTTATCTTTTAGATATGCTCTATGGTTTGCAAGTGCTACTTCCAAAATTGTTTTAGCGTCTCTTGGTATTGTAATATCAGATGGCTTAATTTCTATTTTGATCTTTTTCTTATCATATGGACTTTTTTGATAAAATTTCATAAATTATTCCCCCTTTTTATGAATTGATTGTTATATTAGCACATTTTATATCATTAGTCAAATTAAAAAGAGCTCTGAAATATTCTCAAAGCGCTTTTCTTATTAAGATTCTAAAGTCTCTTTTAATCGTTTTTCATATTCTGCCTGTAGTACATAAATATCTTTACTACTCATAAATAGTAAAACTGCATTTTTATGTTTTAACAATTTATCTACAGTATCTAAAGAAATATATTCTCCATTCGTTAGTTTTTCTAAAATTACTTCATAAGTAACATCATCATAACCAATTTCTTCTCTATCTACTCCAACATCCATAATATATGCTTTATCTGCTAAATTAAGTGCTTCTGCAAATTCTTCTGCAAATTCTTTGGTTCTAGAAAGTGTATGCGTTTTTAAAATAGCTACGATTTCTTTATCTGGGTATTTTTGTTTGGCAGCTTTTATTGTCACTTTTACTTCTGTTGGGTGATGAGCATAATCATCAACAGTTACAATATCTCCAATTATATTTTCTTTAAATCTTCTTTTTGCTCCACCAAATGTTTTTAAGTTTTTAGCTACTTCTTTGGCATCCATTCGTTCATAATAACAAACACCAATAACCGCTAATGCATTTAATAACATATGTTTTCCAAAAAGAGGTAAATCAAAATGTCCATAATAATTGCCTTCTACAAATACATCAAATTCAGTGCCATCATTTCTATATTCTACATCTTTTGCTAAGATATCGTTATCTTCTTTTAATCCATAATAGAAAATTGGTGGATTGACTTCTAATGTGTGAGTATAAGGATCATCTCCACAAGCAATCACCATCTTTTCTGCTTTGTTTGCAAAACTTTGATAAGCATCTATTACATCATCAATATCTTTATAATAATCAATATGATCTAATTCTATATTAGTAATGATTGCATAAGTTGGATCATAATCTAAGAAATGTCTTTTATACTCACAAGCTTCTAAGGCAAAATAAGAATTTTCTTTACTTGCTTTTCCACTTCCATCTCCAATTAAATAATTACAACCTGTAATATTAGATAGCACATGAGATAACATCGCTGTTGTGGTTGTTTTTCCATGACACCCTGATATTGCAATCGTTTTAAACATTCCTGTTAGTCTTCCAACCATTTCTTGATAAGTATAAATTTTTAAATCCAATTCTTTTGCTTTCGCTACTTCTGGATTATGTTCATTAAACGCATTCCCTTGCACAATAATCATACCAGGCTCTATATTCTTTTCATCAAATGGAAGAATCCGAATATTTTTTTCTAATAGTGCTTCTTCTGTAAAAAAATGATCTGGCTTATCACTTCCCTGAACTTCGTATCCTAAATCGTGCATAATTTGTGCTAATGCACTCATGCCAGTCCCTTTTATTCCTATAAAATGATACATATTTTTCATCTCCTAATACTATTATACTTCATTTATCCAAAAAAATTAAGTAGAAACGGACCTAAAATAAGAATCATAATAAGTGGTACAACAAATAATACTGATATAATACTTATTTTATTTGGAATTTTATTAATTTGTCCTTTTATTTCTAATATTTGTTTATCTCTTAAAAATGCAATTTGATTATACATTGTATCTAAAATACTATTTCCAAAGATATTTGTTTGAGTAATATTTAAAATAATGTTATTCACTGTTTCTGATGGAATTCTTTTTTTCATATCTTCTAATGCTTCTAATAAAGATTTTCCAAAGTGAACTTCTAACAAAGCTCTTTTAAACTCGTCTGATAATTCTGACTTTACATTAGCAACTGTTACTTCTAATGAATTTTCAAGATTTCTTCCAGATTCTAAAGTAAGCGTTAAGATTTCGAAGAAATATAAGGCTTCATGATCAAGTTTACGAATACGTGCTTTCAATGGTTTTGTTATAATTAAATAATAATATGCATAATACCAAGCAAGTGTAATCGCTGGTGCAAAGATATATGCATGTTTTGATTCATATAATACAACTAGAAACACAATCAAAGAGGAAAGCAATTGAAGATTAATAAACGCTGTTGCATCAAATTTAGCCTTTCCTCCTAGCATATCTATTTGCATCTGTATTCTATTGATATCTTTTTCCCGATAAATTTTCCGAATGATATTATTTTTCAAATTTCATCACATCCTAACCGCCATGATTTTTCTAACACACATAATATAAACAACATATAAAATAACAATAAGAAAAGATAACATAATTCCAAGTGGAGTTGTAAAAAATGGTAAGAAATACTCTGGATTAATCACACTTACAAAAATTACAAATAAAATTGGAACACAGAATAATACATACATAATCATTTTAGAACTACTAGTAAGAGATTCTAGTTCTAACCACAATTTCTTTTTGTTAAATAACGATTCTTCAATAGAAGAAAATACTTTAATAATATTCCCTCCCGTCTTATTTAAAATACTTAAAGAAGCTGTTAAATAATTTACTTCCTCCAATTTAATTCGATCTGCAAATCTACCAAAGACAACATCAACGGAAAGACCATAAGAAAGTTCAGCTCGCATTTTTTTAAATTCCTTGGCAATTGCTCCATCTAATTCAGTCATTACTAATTCAATTGCCTGGGTGATACTTCTTCCCGATTTAAATGCATTATTCATAATAATAATGGCTTGTAATAAATCATTTTCAATATGTTTTCGATGTAATTTATGTTTTGAAATATATAAAATATCTGGGACAAAGAAACCAAATAAAAATGGAAAAACAATCTCATAAGAATTCATTAGTTCAATTTGTAATGTAGAAGAAATAATTGCAATTACAACGAACAAAATAGCAATTAATATTTTAGCTGATACAAAGTCTACCCCAGTTCTATTTTCATCACCCATAATTCCAACATATTTATCATAACGATTGGAATATTTTTTTAAGAAAACAGACTTTGAAACATATTTACTTATTCGTTTTAATAATTTTGCATAGAATTGATAATATCGATCAAATAAAGATAAAGAGTGATCATTTAAAGACTCGATACTATATTTTTTGATCCTTTGCTCTAATTTTACACTTCTTCTATAAGATAACATTGCAAATATGATGCCCATTAGTGCTGCTATGATACCTAATTGAATTAAAATAACTCCAAAAGTATCATCTTTTACAACGTTAATCATCATCGTTTTGGTTGTTGTATTTCCAGCACTATCTGTTACTGTATAAACTAATTTTTTTAATCCAATTTCTTCAAAATTTAATTCATCCACATTAGTCGTTACTTGTTCTAATAGATCTCCATCTTGTGTATCATAGGCTCTCACATCTGCCATAGGATAGAGAATGGAACCAACTCTCATTTTTAAAGAGTCACTTCCTAATACAATGACTGGAGCATCTTTATCTATTTTATAAATGCCACTTTCTATTTCTGTTTTTCGATTATAATAATCATAGGATTCTATTTTAATTTGGTATGTGCCTGATTCATCTAATACAATCGTAACTGGTTTTTCTCCATCGATACTCTCACTACTACTTGGAACCCCATTTTTTAAAACTGTATAGGTATATCGCATCACTAAGTCATTAGGAGTATATGTAACCGTTAAATCCTGATTGGTTGGTTTTTCATGAGCATCTAAACTAAAACCAGTTTGAACCAAATTTTCCATAGAATCACCTACTTTCTATCAAATATATCGGTAAGAGTATTAATTCCTCTTGATTTTATTGTTTTATATACGTTTGGAATACGATCATGTAAAATAAATTCCCCTAATACATCTCCATTTTCTTTCACACCATCTTGTCTAAATGTAAAGATTTCTTCCATTTTAATTGCATTATCTTCTATTCCAGTAATTTCACAAATACTTGTTACTTTTCTTCTTCCATCAGTCAATCTGGATACTTGAACAACAATATTAATAGCTCCTTCTATGTATTCACGAATTGCTCTAATTGGTATTTCCATACCTGCCATTAATACCATGGTTTCTAAACGATTTAAAGCATCAATTGGACTATTGGCATGCATCGTTGTTAAAGATCCATTATGCCCAGTATTCATTGCCTGTAACATATCAAACGCTTCTTTTCCACGGACTTCTCCAACAATAATGCGATCTGGTCTCATACGAAGGGAATTGATTACCAAGTCACGAATGGTAATAGCTCCTTCTCCTTCATAGTTTGTTAATCTTGTTTCTAGCGAAATAACATGTTCTTGTTCAAGTCTAAGTTCAGCAGCATCTTCTATTGTAATAATTCTTTCATCTGGAGAAATAAAAGAAGATAATACATTTAAAAGAGTTGTTTTTCCGCTTCCTGTTCCTCCACAAATAATAATGTTTAGTTTTGCTTCTACACATGCTTCTAAGAATCTCGCCATATAAGGAGTTAAGGCTCCAGTTCTTAAGAAATCTTCGATATTCGCAAGTTCTTCTTTAAATTTACGAATTGTTAAAACTGGTCCATTTAAAGAAAGTGGTGGAATAACAGCATTTAATCTGGATCCATCTACAAGTCTTGCATCCACCATAGGATTTGCTGTATCAATCGTTCTTCCAAGAGGCTGTATCATTCTTTGAATGGTTCTTAAGATATGATCTTCATTGATAAAAGAAATACTATTGTCTCTTACTACTCTACCTTCTAATTCAATGTAAATTTCATCTTTTCCATTGACCATAATTTCTGTAATATCATGATCTTCTAACAATTCAGTTAATGGTCCATTCCCACTAATTTCATTATCAATCAAATTATATAAATAACTTCTTTCTACATTTGATAAATCATATCCGTCAATGGTTTTATCAATTTCCGTTTTTACAAAATCTGTCATATCTCTTGCTTTTGTAATATTATTATCAATTAAATTTTGAATAATTTTAGTACGAAGTTCATCTAATAATATTTTATTTGGAAATGCTTCATAGTCTGAAACGTAAGCGACTTCTGGAGTTTCTATTTGAACATCAAATTCTTCTACAAATTTTTTCTTTGCCATAAATTCCTCCTACTTTTTTTCTTTCATTAAAGATTCTGCTATATTTTTAAAACTATCAATTGTCTTTTTATGTTTTGAAATAATTCTTTTTTGAAGGGTTAAAATGCTTCCGTCTAATATATATTTATCTATATTTTTTAAATAAAAGTTCTTAGGAATAACATAGTCAATATTTTCTTTTAAAATATTTTTAACATCATATTTTGAAAAAACTTCTTTCTGAGGATGAGTTGATTCATTCAATATGATTTTGTAATTATCTTGTTCCATATCTTTATGAATCGCAATTCTAGTGGCCATGTTTTTCAAATTAGCTGGATCATTATTAAGAATATAAAGTACTTGATCACTTGCATCTAGAGCTACCAAAGTAATATCATTTAAAAAATGGTTGGTATCAATTAAGATTACATCATAACGATATATTACTTTTGATAAGACAACAGAAATATACTTACTCCCTACTTTACTTGCATTTCTTGGATCTTTGGGAGATGGAATAACATCAATATAATCATTATATTTTACTAGATATCTATCTATTGTTTCAAAACGATTACTATTTAAGTCATCTACTAATCTATAAATATCTTGTTCATTTGAAATGTTTAAAGAAAGAGCGATCGCTCCACCATACAAATCTAAATCAATAATTAGGACTTTCTTTTTTTGAAGGCTAAAAACACCTGCTAAATTTAAAAGTGTTGTTGTTTTTCCTGTCCCACCTTTTACAGAAGCAACAGTAAATACTTTTGCTTTTTCTAATGCCATATTATCCCTCTTTCTTAATTCTTTTTTCTCCGTTTATAAGTTCACCTTGATATAATAATTTAATCGTGTGGTTTTTCGGAAGAAATATAGTATCCATTCTTTTTTCAACTCCGACAGTTATTTTTTCATTCTTTATTTCAATTCTAATCTCATAAATATCTTTAATATTTTCATTTAATAAATGAGTCATATTAATTTTTAAAGTTGTTTCTTCCTCATTCATATGATCTAAAGCATAGGAAATGGAATCTTTAATTGCATGTTCTATTTTCCGTTTTTCATTATAGGAAAAACCAAAATCTATAATCAAACCGACAAGTAATAATAAAAAAGGTAATAAGATTAAAAACAATACTAGGACTTGTCCTTTTTTATTCATTTGAAATCACCCTGCTCGCTTTGATCTGATAATTTCTGCCCAAGATACGATTTAATCCAGGTGTATTAACCACTACTTTTTTTGATAACGTAATTGTTGTTGTTGTACTCTTTACTTCTATTTCTGATTTTAAATTTTTTTGTTTTACGTAGTAGTTTACTTCGGTCGTTTTATTTTGTCTTACTAATTCAACTACATAATCTAAATCATTTTCCAATGTATACTCTTTATAGAGAATATTTCCAAAGTCTATTGCTCCTAATATTAAAAGCAATAAAACTGGTAATATTATGATAAATTCGACTAATGCCTGCCCTTTATTCTTCATCTTACCACACTCTCATATTCTATATAAAATTATACCAAATAATCACTATTACCACAAGAAAAAGTTTGGGTAAAACCAAACTTCTTAACATATCCACTAATAAGATGGAGGAAGATAAGCAGTAAATTTTTTAACCTTCTGTTTTTCATCTAATTCAATTATTGATTTTGAAAAAGCAATAGAAGTGCAAGTTGGTTCACTATCGAGTTCTTTTACATAATAAATTCCATTTGATAAATTTGCACATTCTTTGCTTGTATATATTTTTATTAATTCTTGTTTCATCATTTTTGAATTAATTACAGGTTTTCTGAACTCCTCATAGTCTTCTTTTAAAACAATTATTTTCAATAAATTATCAAAAACATACCAATGACCTTCATAATAAAATTCTACCCAACCATGGTCATAATCACTATTGGGTCTTTCCATGTTTGGAAACATTTTTTGATAAAGAAATCCCAATTCATTTCCGACATCAATTCTGCCTCTTACCAACTTATCAGTATCTTCTAACCCCATAATGGCATAAGCACTATAGTAGTAACAAATCTGTTCATACCGATGATTTAAAAAAGCTTCAAATGTTTCAATATCAAATGGAGAAGGTCTTCTATCAACAAACACTTTTTTTGTTTGCTTAAAAAAGTAATCGCTTACACTTAAATTTTGAATTGTAGTCATATTGATAACTCCTTATTTTTTATAAACATACTGGTTATAGACAGTATGATCTACAATGGGAATATGAAGTCCTAAGTTTTCACAAAAAGAACTCAATTCAGTTACATACATTCTTGGATTTTCTCTTTGCATAATCATTCCAGAACAAGGTACACCAATTGCTTTTATCATAGAAACAGGGACAATTCCATTTACTTGATATTCATTTCTTGCATAACTATAAAAATTGTGAAGATTTTGTTGCTCACTAAGTTCTATCCATTCTTCATAAGGTACATAAATAGTTTTATAAGCTTCTATTAATGGTGAAACAATGATAGAAATATTTGGAGCTACAAAAGTTTTAAATTCTAATTCTTCAAAATCCTTTTTTTCTAATAAAGAAACTCTCTTTCCATCATTGCAATTTTCACTATAAAAAGATTGTCCTGATAATTGATTTTTTGGAAGTATTCCTTGCTTTAAAATCAATTTTGTGGTTTCTAATTGTTCTTTATACGAACCAAATCGAATTCCATGATATAAATATAAAGTATCCTCATCAAGTGGTGGCAATTCTTCTTTAACCTCTGGATGAATGTTAGAAAATAATTCCATTTTTAATTGTTCTAATTCTTCAATTCTTGTCATTTTTTCGCTTCCTTTAAGAAGCTATTCTATAATATTAACTATTATTTTGTCAAATTAATCTTCTATATGATTGATTTGACTGAAATTATCATTTAAAAATTGGTAAGGTTTTTGATTCTCTAAACTTTTTGGTAAACGAAATGTTTGTTTCTCTATAATATAGTTTTCTATTTCAGTAATATTTTGATAGATTTTTCTTTGTTCTTCGGTCGCTTTATTTTGTTTTACTAAATCAGATAAGTATACATCTTTTATTTTTAGCTCAATACTTACATAATGAATATGTCCCCATGTTACAATATAACCAACATACCAAGTATAGTCATCTTTGATTAAAGAAACTGTTAAATAGTTTGTTTTTTGAGTTATAATTTGTTTTCCCCATTTTACAATTTTAGGTTCACTAATAGCTTCATTATATAATTCTAAAACTTCTTCTTTAGAAATAAGTTTCAAATTTAAGTCATCTAAATCAGACATTGTAATTGTTGTGTTAAATTTTTGCTTTGTAAAATATTCATCAATTCTAACAATATCATCTCCATATTCAGAGTGAAAAATATATTGTGGATGATTAGTAGATGTTTTATATTCATAAGTATTTCCATTACTGTCTACTTCTTGTCCTGTTGGTTTAAAATCATATAATTCTGGATATTTAAAATTTTCACAATCATAACCATAGTAATATGGATATTCTAAGTCATCTTTAAAATATTCAATTGAAAAACTACATATCCATCCATCCTCTTTTTCTCTATAAGCAATTTGTTTCGGAAATGGAACTGAATCTCCTGGCTTATTTTTTTCTATTCTTCTTTCTTTCATCCAAATGACAAGACTTCCAAATGTTACAATGATAACGCATATAATAACAATACTAATGTTGATTACATTCCTTTTTTTCTTTTTTATTTCATCTGTTGATAACGTTACAATTTTTGTAATGGTTTCATTTACTTCTTCTTTATTAATATTTTCTTTCATCTTTTCACCATTTAATAATTCTGTAACTTCAATATCAAGTATCTTACATAATTCATTAAATAGAGAAACATCTGGTAAGTAATGACCATTCTCCCATCTACTTACTGTTTTATCTGTTACTCCTATTTTTTCAGCAAATTCTTTTTGTGTTAATCCTTTTTTTTTGCGCATATCTGCAATAAATTTTCCAATACGCTCTTGATTCATAATTTTTTCTCCTTTCCATTTCATTTTATAAACAAAACATTCTTTATAATATACCTTAGATGTAGAATCATCTTTTATTGTTCTCTTTTTCATAGAACTTCTAATTACTATAACAAAAAAAGAGCTATTTTCATAACTCTTTTTATTTTGATTAAGCTTTTACATTTTTATTTTTACGAACTAATATAATCATTAATCCTAATGATAAAAGTGCTGCTCCAGCTACTGGGAATACATAAGCTACATCTCCAGTATTTGGACTACTTGGTGCTCCTTTTTTCTTATATTTAATGCATAGTGAATGTGCAACATCAGATGTATCTGTACTTAATAAACTATTTGCACTTGTGATATTAGAAAAAGTATAAACTCCATCTGCAGATGGTTGTACATATTGACGGTCTACTAATACAGTGTCAATTTCATATCCTTCATTTACAGTTACTTGAAATGTTTGAGTACATCCTGGATTCACTTCTACATAAAGTTGTTGTCCACTTTTAATTGTAATAATATTACTTGAACTACTATCAGCAGGTGTTACTGTACAACTGTTTTTAGTTGTTGTAATTGTACCATAATCAATTCCGCTTCCATCTTGTCCATTTATTACATCAATTTTAAAATTTGCTGCACTAGCACTTGCTACTCCAAGCCATAGAGAACAAAATGCAATTGCAAAAAAGCTCATCATTTTTATTGTTCGTTTCATAAAACACTCTCCCTTATCTTACATTACCATTATCTAACAAATTTTTCATAATGTCAATTAGAGAATTCGACATTTTTCTAATTTGACACATTTTCTTCAGGAACTATGTAAGTCATTACTCTTTTTGCCACAACAGTAAAACGCTCATCGGGTTCTACATCTGTGCAAGTAGAAAGAGTCAACAGATGATCCTTTGGTCCAACTTCTAATTCGCTAGAAAGAATGGTTTTTTTCTTAATCTCATCCAAATATTTTTGGAACGATTCCTCACTATTAAAGTTAATAATATGGGCTTCTTTTGAAGAATCAAATTCATAAGCAGCATAAATTTCATATTGATATGTTGCTTTTGGTGTAATAAGCCATATATATTTATGTTCTTCAAAATAAGATTCTTTTCTATATTTTTTCAAAGAACCAAACATAGTATTGTTTCTCATGTTATGTCCATATAAAATTGTATTATCTGAACTAAAATCTTGGTTTGCACGATAATCAACAAAAATAGAACCACTTACATTTGGCTTTTTATTATATAAATGTTTTAAATAATATTCATTATCTTCTGCTCTTGCAATCGGATAGTTAATTTCTGTATCATCAATTCTAATCCAAGCAACGATCTCATCATTAATTTCATACAATGGTTCAAAGTCGATCTGAGGAATGTCATCATTGATCGGAAATTCTGTTCTATTAGGATCAGGTGTAATTACTGGTAGAGGTTTAATTTGACCCGTTTGATTTTGAATTTTACCATAGCTATCAGATGCACTCCAATATTGCCAAATAATTCTTCCCAACAAAAATAGTGAAATTGAAAAAATTAAAATTAAAATGCTTAGTACTGCTATATAAACTTTTTGATTGGTAAGTCGATTCTTTAAAACCTTTTTTTGAATTGCCTTTGCTTCTTTAATATTTAATACTTGTGTTAAGTTAAGATAGGTACTTTCATATAAATCTGGATTGCTAAGATAGCTAACGGAGCGATATAACATTTCTAAATGATTATTATAAAGTTTCCATTGCTCTGGATCTTTAGATAAATATTTACTAATTCTTTTTTGCTCTAATTCATACATCTTTGCCATATAATCATTAAATTTTGAAAGAAGCGTTTCTAATTCGCTATGTGTGATGATATGATTTCTGACACTTTTATTAATTTCTTTCACAAAATGTTCTTGAATGATTCGTTCTATTAGGCGATCAGTTCTTGGTAATCTTGGCCTATATTCTAATAAACCAATAAATTCTTCTGACAACTTAGATATTGTTAAAGGAATGTGTAAAATCACCTGTTCATAGTAACTTGCCAAAAATTCATTATCTTCATCTTCAAAAATCAATTCTAATTCAGATTCGTAAGCTTCTATTAATTCAACAATTTTCTTTTTTCTTCCATCTGTTTGATATTCTAGTTTTAAAAATGGACGGTTTTCTATAATTTCTGGAGATAGTAAAATTGTTTGATCAGTTAAATCCTCTAATGTCAAAACGAGACGATTAGAATCACTAGAAGGATCTTCTGCCTTCATTGCTTCTATAATCTGCTTTTCGTAATCTTCAATGATTTCTTTATAAAGGGAAGGCGCGACTTCTTCAAAAAACCGAAGACGATTAATCAAACTTTGATCTACAATTTCAGTTTCAATACTTAAATAAGAATAGTTTTCATAGAAATAACTTGAACCTAAAATTTCTTTTATCATGTACTGCTTTTTACTTTTAATCTCTTCATATTTATTATGAGCAAAAGACTTATATTTATATCTTTTTTCAAATAAATCAAAAAGGTAAGCAAAATAAAGCATATTTTCTTCTAATGTTGGCTTTATAGCACTTTCATTGATATAAATATCTGGACCTTGATAAATAAATGGCTTCTTTTCTTCTAAAGTTACAACATGAACTGTTTCTTTCCAACCTAATTGTCCTAATAAATCTAAAATTAAAAAGCGGAATAATTCTGCGTACATTGCAGATGATAAATCTAAATCTCTATCTTTTTCAAAAATAACAAAAAATAAATATCGAAGATAGTGATGTGGCATTTTTCTATTTTTATAAATCATTAAATAATTTAGTAAATCTTTTAATTCAAAATCATTTAAGATTCTATTTTTCTTCATTTGTTTATGATAAAATCTTCCTACATCATCGGCAGCTTCCTCGAAATGAATTTCTTTTAAAAAGTTTTGAAAAGGTTCTAATTCTTTGGGATATTGTTTTGATAGATCTAGTAAATTCCTGCATGCAACATTTTCATAAAATTGAAAAGGATTTTCTTTCATTTTTTCTAAATAAAATTTCATTAAAATCTTCATTGTGATTGATAAATAACTAAAATTATGAGTTTTTTTCATAATAAACACAGTACTATTTAATAATCGCTCAAATTCATTTAAATAGTATTGTTTACTCATACCATCACCTAAAAAAGAACAATTATCATTTGCATTTAATAATTGTTTGCACAATGCTTCATCATCTAAGATATGTATTAATTGTTCAATTGTAGTTTGCCCCTTTTTCATTTTTTTTACTCCGACTTTTCTTCTTTTATAATCTGACTTTGTTTTAAGTAGTGATTTGCTAAATGTAGAAATTTGCTTGCTTCATTTTCATGCTTACAAGTTAAAGCTTCTTTATATTTTTCAAAATAATAAACCATTTTTTCACGATCTGTTAAATTACGCTCAAAATAATTTTTTTCTTCCACTAGCCACCACTCCTATTCTAAATTCATTTTAACACACAACCGAAAAAAGAACAAGAAAAAAGCATCACTTTTCCTGATACCATAAATTATTGCTATATATATTTTTTAGTTAATAATAATTATTTCACTTTTGTTCAAGTGTTTTTCTTCATTTAAAATCTCTTTCCTTGTTAAACCTGTAACTTTTTGAATCAGAGATAAATCTAATCCTTCTTGTAACATAAAAAGTGCAGTTTCCAATTTCCCTTTTTTACGCCACATATTTCTCCTTTTTGCATTGCATGCAATTTAATCATATATGTTGCTTGCTCAAAACTCATTTCCATATTCTCTTCCTCCTTCAATTTTTTGTATGTTTTTAAATTCATATTTTGAAGTTCTATAATGATAATTTTTTCTTTTGTCTCTATCACTAAATCACTCACTCGATATCTTAAATTTTTATTTTCCTTTGTAAATTTTCTATCTAAATACCAAAAATCACCTATTTCCTCATGAAAAACTTCTTTTAATAGTTGCTTTAAATATCATTTTTGAGTATAAATTTTTTTAAAAGTTACATCATATCTTAATCCATATAACTTGTTTTGTTTCATCAAAACCCTCTTTCATTTCCAGAAAGGCTTCTATCTACATCATAATAGAGTTTTATTTTTTTGTCAAGTAGATAAAAACTTTCCTTCAATACTATTATTTGATAAAACTATGACAAAATCCTAATTTTTACATAAAAAAGAAGCTTTCGCTTCTAAAATTTTAGTTTTTCTTCTATATAAGATACAACATTTTCTATTTTTAATGTAACTTGTTCCATTGTATCCCTATCTCTTACTGTGACTGTATTTTCATTCAATGTATTATCGTCAACTGTAATTGCATACGGAGTTCCTATAACATCACTTCTACGATATCTCTTTCCAATATTTCCTGCTTCATCATAAGTTACCATAAAATGAGAAGCTAGCATTTTATAAATTTCCATTGCTTTTTCAGAATGATATTTTTTGATAAGCGGAAGAATAGACACTTTATATGGTGCAAGTGCTGGATGAAGTGATAATACTTCTCTAACTTCCTCATTTTCTAGTGTTTCTGTATGATATGCATCACATAAAAACGCAAGCACAACTCTATCTGCTCCTAAGCTCGGTTCAATTACATAAGGAATATATTTTTCATTTGTTTCGGGGTCTAAATATTCTAAACTTTGTTTTGAAACGTTTTGATGTTGTGTTAAATCATAATCGGTTCTACTGGCAACTCCCCATAGTTCTCCCCAACCAAATGGGAATAAGAATTCAAAATCTGTTGTGGCATTGCTATAATGACTAAGTTCTTCTTTTTCGTGGTCACGTGTTCGAATACTTTCTTTTTTCATTCCTAAATTTAATAACCAATTATAGCAATATTCTTTCCAATAATTGAACCATTCTAGTTCAGTACCTGGTTTACAGAAAAATTCTAGTTCCATTTGTTCAAATTCACGAGTTCTAAAGGTAAAATTACCTGGAGTAATTTCATTTCTAAAACTTTTTCCAACTTGTGCTATTCCAAATGGCACTTTTAATCTCATACTTCTCTGTACATTCATAAAGTTTACGAATATTCCTTGAGCTGTTTCCGGTCTTAAATAAACTGTACTTTTTGCATCTTCGGTTACCCCCTGAAACGTTTTAAACATCAAATTGAATTGTCTAATATCTGTATAATTTAATTTACCACAATTTGGACATACAATCTTATGTTCTTTAATGTAATCTAACAATTTTTCATTGCTCCAACCACCAGCTTCTATTCCACTGTGTTCTTCTACTAATTTATCCGCACGATGTCTCGTTTTACACTCTTTACAGTCAATCAAAGGATCTGAAAAAGTAGCTAAATGTCCGCTTGCCTCCCATGTCTTAGGATTCATTAAAATTGCACTATCCATACCAACATTATAAATACTTTCTTGTACAAACTTTTTCATCCATGCTTTTTTTACATTATTTTTAAGTTCTACTCCAAGCGGTCCATAATCCCAAGTATTGGCAAGACCACCATATATTTCACTTCCTTTAAAAATAAAACCATATTGTTTGCATAAATTCACAATCTTATCCATTGTTACTTTTTCCATATAATCTCCTCTTTTCTATTATCAATGAGAAACAAAAATTCTCTTAGAATGTAAGGACGAGTTACCCCGCGGTTCCACCTTACTTATTCTAAGAGAATCAGCTTTCTTTTATATTGCTCTTGGTTTCCAAGCCAGTCATCGCATTGATTATTTATATTTTACTCATAATTTTTCTAATCGTCAATAGTTTTTAACGATAAAGCTCAATTAGATATTGTGTAATATTTTCAAAATCAATTGTTTCTAAAATGCCTAATTCTGGATTTTTACTTTCATTTTCGCTTTTTATCTCTAAAACAATCATACTTGTTTCACCTGCTGCAATTTGTTGATTTAATTTGATTTTTCTAACATTTTGATTATCCTTATCAAATAATTTTAATTCTCCATTTAAAGTTCTCATTTCTGAACCATTGTTTTTTACTTCTAATGTAACAGATAATGTTGCTTTATCCTCAGATAAAACTGCTTTTTGATAAGTAACAACCCAATTATTATAATCGACAGTGTTACTTCTTGTTGTGCTTGTTAATTTCTTTTCATTTGATGGTTCTTTCTTTATTCCATTACAAGTATATCCTTCTCCCAAGTAGTATTCATTTGCTTCATCATATGTATATTTCCATGTTTCATCTTTTTCGGTATCTAATGCCTTTTCATAATCTCTTTCAATAAATACTTCGTAAATATATTTTTTATCATCATATTTAAATGTATATTTTTGACCATCTGTATTCTTTAACTCTTGACTGAATACTTTAATCATTGCTTTTCTTTCCATATAAATATCTTCATCTGGCATTGTAACAATCGTATGTTCTTTAGAACTTAAAATATTTTTACTTGTGTTATCATAGACAAAAGTAATTGTTTTATTTTCCAGACTATTATCGTCTCCATTGATTTCTATTGTACATACCAATTCTGAAGTTTTTGGAGTTTCTGGTTCTTTGATTGGAGGATTATTTGGTTTATTTGTCTGTTCATTCATTTTTGGTTCTAATACAAATACATAAACCACAGCAACAGAAGCTATCAATAACAGAGTAATAATCATAAGTACTATTATACTTGTTTTTCCTTTTTTCTTTTCTTTTTTTGTTTTTTCTTTTTTACCATTGATTTGTTCAAATTTCACTGGTTGTTCCACTATAGGTTCTGGATTCAATGATGGTTGTACTGGAGATACCCCAATATTTTGATTATTTAAGGCTGGCGCTACTGGTGGCACAATTTCATTGGATACCGCTTGTTGCATTACTGGAACTTGAATGTTTGATTGTATTTCATTTGCCATATTTGGTACAGGTTGTTCTACTGGTAACTCCACATTATTCCTTGATTGCTGAAGCTCAACATTTTGATTTATGGTTTCTGTTAAATTAGGTGTTTGAACTGTGGAAGAATCTATGTTATTTACAACAATTGGTTGTACTGTAGGAGTTGTAGTTAAAGTACTAGGATTTTCCATAAATGGAACTTCTGCTTGAACATTGTTGGTATTATCCGGTATAGCAGGTGTTGTACTAGGATTCATTGTTGTCTCCACTGGTGATGATTCTGCAATATTAGCTTGATTAGCTTGTTGTGTTGTTGGCATTTGTATTGCTTGTTCTATTTCTGTATTGGCTGGAGCTTCTACATTTGATTCTAACACTTCATCACTATCTCCTACAAATTGTATTTCTTCTGGTTGATCTTTTATTTTAGAAGTCTTTTTCATCAAAAAGCTAGGCAATGTGATATTCGCACTTATTTCTTCTTCTTTCTTAGGAAGCGTAAAAAAGTTAGGATATTGATCCATTTTTTCTTCAAATACATCAGAACTTACAATACTCATTCTCTCAATCATACTGAAATCAACAATTTCAATTTCATTATTAACTTCTCCTGAAAATACTTGCTTAAAATATGAAAATACTTGACGTCTTTCAGAATCCGTTTCGCATTTAAATAATAAATATTGATCTTTTAAGAATGAAACTCTTCCAATATAAATTTCTAAACGAACATCCTTTTTTTTCTTAGGAACTTCGGTGTATGCCAAATACTGATTTTGGTTATATATAATTTTAAACCCCACAGCAATCTCAACATAATGGTCTTCTTTTGTTGTATCTTTTACCAATTTCTTTTCCATTTTATCATCTACTTTCCTATATTATAGTTTAACATTGTATTTGTGAAATTGCAATTACAAAGCGAGAAAAAAACATCTTTCGATGTCAAATGTGCGAAAAAAGCAAAGCCATACTAATTCCAAGTAATGCACCCACAAACACTTCTAATGGTTTGTGTCCTACTTGCTCTTTCAAATGCAACATTCCTGTTTCTGCATTCTTACTAAATACTTCATCAAAAATTTGATTAATCGCTGCGGCTTGCCTACCGCTTTCTCTTCTAAGACCCATCGCATCATATCCGACAATAATAGAAAAAACAAGAGCGACTGCAAATAATGGGGTATCAAATCCAAGTCTGAGACCAATCAACCAAGTTAAAGAAAAAGTAAACGAAGTATGACTACTTGGCATTCCTCCACTTCCATTAAACAATCTTCCCCATTTTAATTCTTTTGCCATCCAAGATTCTGCTCCAAATTTTATGACTTGGCATGTAATTAAAGTCATAAATGGACATGCTAAATATATATATTCCTTCATATAAACTCCTAACTAATTGTTGCTTTACTAATATTTTTTAAAAACTCTTTACTTTTCAAATATAACCCAGTATATTCTCCATAATATTCGTCCAAAAAGGCATTAATCTCTCGTTTGCTTTGGTCTTTTACTTCTAGTTTTGTAATTTTTGAAACATCTACATAATAAAACATTCTAATTAATTTGATTGTATTGCTACTTACAATTCTTTCATTGGCATAACAATTCTTACATATATATCCACCTTTTACACTAGAAAGTGTCACAATCGATGCTTTACTTCCGCAAATACTACAAGCATCAATTACTGGCATTACTCCTAAAAAATAAAGATATTTCAGTTCTAATATATTCGTAATAATCATTGGGTCATAGCCTTCATTTATTTTTGCAAGACCTTCTATTAATAAGTCATAAATCCTATCATTGCTATTTTGCTTGTATACTTGTTCTGTTAGTTCTAATAAAAAACTAGCATAACTGATTCTTACAATATCTGTTTTTAAATTCCGATAAGGATTAATAACATCTACACTCGTTAAATTAGACAGTTTATTTTCTTTATAATAGATATGAAAAAAGCCATAAGTTAGCTTATCTGTGACACTTCTTAAATCACTTTTCATTCCCTTAGCGCCTTTTGCCATGAGTCCAATAATTCCATGTTCCTTGGTTAAAACGTTCACAATTTTACTTGTTTCTCCATAGCTTTTTACATTTAAAATAATACCTTCTACTTTTTCAATCACTGTTATTCACCAGTATACTCGAAACGGTACTCTTGCTCTACTTCTGGATATTTTTCTCTATCTACTTTTGATGTAAATAAATCATATGGTCTAACCCATACTTCTCCTGTATCTTCATGGGTATAAACTACCATTTCTTCTAATGTTTCTGAATGTTTTGCTACTGCAATTACTTTATGTAATGTTCCTTTAAAATGTTTATAAGTTCCTCCAACTACTACTTCCATACTATTTCTCCTTTTTCCACTTCATATAATATTCTATTTTTCCTGTTTGTCTAAATAATTCCCATAATAATTCTTTTTTCATAATCTCACCTTATTTTTATAGTGAGACTGAATCTTTTATTTTATACAAATTACTTTTCAAAATCATAATATCCAAATTCCATTAGATATTTTTCTTTATCTCTCCATTTTTTTATCGTTTTCACAAACAATTCTAAATATACTTTTTTCCCTAAAATGTGTTCAATATTAGTTCTTGCCTTTATTCCAATTTCTTTAATCATAGAACCATTTTTTCCAATGATAATTCGTTTTAAAGAATCTCTATCTACAATAATAGCAACATGTACATGAAGACTATCTTTCTTTTTTTCAATCGCTTCTGTTACACAAGTAACTGAATGTGGCACTTCTTCTTCTGTTAATAAAAATACTTTTTCTCTTACCATTTCTGAAATTAAAAATGATGTAGATTGATTTGTTACTGTATTTGAGTCAAAATACTGTATCTGGTCAGGTAAATAATTTTTTAATGACTGAATCATATCTTTTATATTATCCTTTTTTAAAGCCGATACAGGGATAATTTCTTTAAAATCATATAAATCTTTATATTCTACAATTTTTTCTAATATTTTTTCTTTTGGAATTTTATCAATTTTATTTAAAATAAGTAAGACTGGCTTTTTTGTTTCTTTTAATTTCTCTATGATGTACTTATCTCCAGGTCCTAAGGCTTCGCTCACATCCACCAAGAATAAGATAACATCAACGTCATCAATACTATAATAAGCTTGTTTATTTAAAACTTTGCCTAGTTGATGTGTTGGTTTATGAATTCCAGGAGTATCTACAAATACAATTTGTGTTTCTTTATCATTATAAATTCCTTGTATGATATTTCTTGTTGTTTGGGGTTTTGGAGATGTGATTGCTACTTTGGTTCCTATGATTTCATTTAGTAATGTTGATTTCCCGACATTTGGTCTTCCAATTAAACTTACAAATCCACTTTTCATATATTTAAATCCTTTTCATCAAATGGATAAGGACATAGTTCCTTTACTGTAAATTCTTTTTTTTCTCCAAGATTATTCATACAGATTATTTTTTTATCTGGTTCCATCATTTCAGCGATTACTTGTCTACATAGAAAACAACAAGTACTAATTTTAGGACTATCACACATCACATATAATGTTTCAAAATCATGTGGTTTATATCCAGAGCTAATCGCACTAACAAAGGCACTTCTTTCAGCACATATTGCTGCTCCATACGATGCATTTTCTACATTTACTCCATGAAAAGTTTGTCCATCTTTCATAACCAAAATAGCTGCTACTCTAAATTTAGAATACGGACTATAAGAGTTTTCTAATAATTGTTTTAACTGTTCTTTCATAATACATCCCCTATTTCAACAATTCTATTATTTTTGGTAAAAAGATAATGATTCCAGCAATCAATGCGGCCAAAGCAAAAACCATAACGGCTGCTGCTGCAGTATCTTTTGCTACTTTGGCTAAGGAATTTTTATCTGGGCAAGTTAAATCGATAGCAGCTTCTATTGCTGTATTTAATAGTTCGGTTCCAATGACTAGACCAATAAATAATAAACAAACTAGCCATTCTAAAAGACTAATTTTAAAGAATATTCCACCAACGATTACAATCATTGTTACGAGTAAATGAATCACCATATTTTGTTCATTTTTGACTGTATAGAAAAATCCTTCGATTGCATATTTAAAACTATTCAGAAGCCTTTTTGGCCCCATTTTTTTCCTATTATCGCGTGATTCCAAATCCATCTAAAATCAACTCCTGACGCTCAAACATGATTTTCTCTTCTTCTTTTTCCATATGGTCATATCCAAGAAGATGTAATAATCCATGAATGGCCAAAAAAGAAATTTCTCGTTTGAAAGAGTGTCCATATTCTTCTGCTTGTTCTTTCGCTTTTTCTGTTGAGATATAAATATCCCCTAACATTCTAGGTGTATCTTCTATTTGAATACAAGTATCATCATCTTCTAATGCAAATGAAATGACATCAGTTGGTCTATCAATTCCACGATATTCTTTATTCATTTTATGAATTTTTTCATTATCAATAAAAATAATATTAAAAATTGCGTTTTCTATATTTTCTTTTTCTGTTGCATACTCCATTAATTTTCTTAATGCTTCTAAATCAATTGTTTCTTCTGTTTCATTAAATATTCCAATTTCATTCATTTATACGACTCCCCAATTACATAAATACAAAATTGCTCCTGCAATTAATGCTATTATTAGTATATTATAAATTATTTGTTTTTTCAATATTGGTGGCATATATTCCTTTAGTTTATTAATAAAATGATAGATAAGAAAACCGAGGAGTGCTCCTACAATATTTAGGACAATATCGTCTACATCAAATACCCTTCCTATTTGTAGTTGAGTAAACTCAATCGTAAAGGAAGTTAAAATTGAGAGTAAAAAAATTGAAAGTGGTTTTTTTAATTTCAGAAAATATGAGACAAAAAAGCCATATGGCATAAACATAATCATGTTTCCTAAAACATTTTTAAAAAATAATGTAGACCCAAGTCGGTAACGGAACATCTCTTTAAAAGGAATAAGATTGGAAGTTGACCAACTAACATCTTGGAATGTAACAACATAGAATAAACACATGACATAAATAATGAAACATAGCCCTAACAATTCTTTATAAAAAATGATTTCTTTTTTTTCTTTGATGACCCATACAATTCTCATGGATACAATAATCACAGAACATATTAAAATCATAGGCCAAGTTTCACTAAAGATACTTAAAAAAGTAGAGCGAAACATATTTACCACCTACTTACTTTCTATTTCCTCTGTTATATTTTGATAACTTGTAATATCTTCTAATACTGTAAAAAATATCTCTAATACTATTCTACTATCTTTTACTTCGACTTTCAAATTTTTTTGACTAATTATTTCTTCTTTGTCAGAAAGTTGACTTTCTAATTTCTTTCTAGCAAGGGCACTCGCTTTACTAATTGCTTCATCTTCCGTATTTAATTCATCTATTTCTATCGTTTCTGCCTGTTCTTCTTTAGAAAAATAAAACGGTAAAAAGGAATGCTTTAAAAGAATATTCTCCTCCACTTTTTTTGTTTTATAATAGTGAAATGGAAATAACTGAATTTTCTGATTTAAAAATCGTAATATATATGCAGTTTGTTTTTTTCCTGTCATTTTCTCTTCTCTATAAGCAAATGGATAAGATACAGTTACTTTATACCAAACTTCTCCATATACTGTCCCTTCAGCTGCTACTGTGTCTTTTTTTTCTTCATTTAATTTTAAATCCCCACTAATAATAATATCCCCAGCACTAACATAATCATTCGTATTCTTTACAATTTCTCCTTTACTTGCTTCTATCCTTTTTATGATTGCACTTTTTTTAGCGACTACATTTCTATTTTCCGTTTTTTCCTTTGACGGTTCTAATTTTCTCATTTCAACTCGTACAACATATTTTGTTCCAACTGCCTCTATTTCCAACCATTCTATTTTATCCCTATTTTCATTTATAATCTTTTCTTTTATCTTTTCTAATTCAGAAAAATTTTTTTTAATACTCCCCTTTTTAATTCCATGTTCTTCTAGTTCTTTATATAAAAGAGTGCGTAGTTCTTTATTGGTATGGATAATTTCAATATCATACATAATATTGGATAATCCATATAAAAAAATAAGCGCTAAAGCTAGTCCAATGATAAAAAAACGATTGAGTTTCATTTTCTTTTTGATTTCTATCATTCCAGAGGTTCCTACTTCGTCTATTTCATAAATCGTTTTTAATTCCATAACTTTATCGTAACATTCTGCATAAATTGTAATAATCACTGTTTTATAACTTATATATTCTAATTTTAAAATCTCAATATGATGACTATAAAGTCTATGAATAAATCGTTCTATATTTCTGCCACTAATTTTTAATCGTACCTTACTCTTTAACAATTCTTTCATATTATCACCTAAGTTCTATGGCCTCGATACTTCCTAAAATCAAGATTTCTTCTTGCATTAATTTTGATACAACAAGCTCTTTTCCTTTTACAATTACTTCTCCATTTCTATGATAAATTCTAACTTGTCTACTATCAAAATGTCCAATGGATTCATAATTGACTATATTCACTTTATTTTGGTAAACATGAATAGAAAATTCGTCTTCTACTATAAAACTTCTAAAATCATTAAACAACTTCATGATACCACCCTATCTAAATATATGAAAAAAAGAATCTCTCTATGATTCTTATTCTACAACACTCAAATTTCCACCATATTTAATATCATAATCATCTAACATATCATAAAAACTTTCTTTGTCTAAGGCAACAACTTCTTTAATATCTATCATAATATCCATCGTTCCATATTCATTCAAGATATAGTAAAGTTTACGCTTTAATTCTATTATGTTTTTCCTATTTGCCATTCCCTTTACAGTAATATATAATGTATTTTTACTAAATTCAATATCTGTTTTAAACATAATAATCAGCTCCAGTTACACTATAGCACACCATTTTGTTCTTTTAAACCAATTCGACAAAACTAGAAAAAAGTTGTATTTTGGATTTTATTTATGATAAAATAAAAGTGATTTTAAAGAGGTGTAACATGAAAAAGTTTCTATTAATTGCTCTTGGAAAATGCATTATTTTAGTTGGAAAGATTTTGAATCGAGGAAGTTCTTTGCCTGGTGAAATTATTTTAAAACTAGATTCTAAATTTATGAGAAAAATAAAACTTCCTGAAACAGTAATTGCTGTTACAGGAAGTTCTGGAAAAGGTTCCGTTTCTAGTATGATAAGAGATATTTATAAAGGTTATGGCTATAGCGTTGCTCACAATGTAAAGGGCTCTAATTTAAGTGCTGGAATTATGACGTTACTTTTAGAAAATACAAGTTTTTTAGGAGTTATGAAAAAAGATGTTTTAGTGTTTGAAATTGATGAACGCTATACAAAATTTGTTTTTCCTGAATTAAATCCTAATTATGTGGTGATTACAAATTTAACGAGAGACCAACCTCCTAGACAAGGACATTTCGATTTGGTATTTGAAGAAATTAAAAAGGCGATTACAAATGATATGCATTTGATTTTAAATGGAGATGACCCATATTTACAAAAATTTACGTTTGACCATAAGGGACCAATTACCTATTATGGAATTTCTAAAAATAAATTTTCTTATTTAAAAAACAAATTTCAAAATTTAAACCTTACCTATTGTCCTAAGTGTAATAAGAAATTAGATTATGAATATTATCAATTTGAAAATTTAGGAAATTATAGTTGTCCGAAATGTGATTTTAAAAGACCTGAAACCCATTTTGAAATAACAAAACTAGATTTTGAAAAAAAAGAAATGGTTATCAATAATCTTCATTCTATTCATATGCCTTCTGGAATTTTATATGCAGCGTATAACACTTTAGCAGCATTTGCGACTACTTCTATTCTTGGATTAGATAATGAAGTCATTTCGAAAATCATTAGTGAATTAAATCAAAATAAGAAGTTATATGATGAATATACTTATCAGAATAGAATTGTATATGTATTAAATAACAAAAATGAGAATAGTACAACTTTTAATAGTTCTCTTCTATTTTTAGACCGCTTTAAAGAGAAAAAAACAGTTGTAATTGGTTGGAAAGAAATTAGCAGAAGATATAATTTTGATGATTTATCTTGGCTATATGATATTGATTTTGAACTTCTAAAAAAACATGACATTGATAAAATTGTCTGTGTTGGAATTCATCGTTATGATATTGCAACAAGATTAAAGTATGCAGGAATTTATGAAAAGGATATTATGGTATTTGATACACTAGAAGAAGCTACAGCTGAAATTAAAAAGAAAACATCAGGAAATATTTATGCTATTTTAAATTTCGACTATGTGGAACCTTTTAATCATTATATGAAGGAGGACTTATCATGAATATTACAATTGCACACCTTTATTATGATTTATTAAATTTATATGGCGAAAGTGGTAATGTAAAAGCATTAAAATATTGTTTAGAAAGTCAAGGCATTGAGGTTACTATTAAATTCGCAACAATTGGTGATTCATTAGATTTTGATTCCTATGATTTTGTCTATATAGGAGCTGGTACAGAAGAAAATCAAAAACTAGCTTTACACCATCTTATGAAATATAAAGATACTATTAAAAAAGCAATTGAAAATAATAAGTTTTTCTTAATTACTGGAAATTCTTTAGAACTATTTGGTAAATGCATTATTGATAAACATGAAAAAAGAATTAAAGCATTACACGCATTTGATTTCTATACAAAGGAAGAGAATTTTAGAATGGTTGATGAAGCACTTGTAAAAGCTGATTTCATGAAACCATATATTTTAGGTTTTCAAAATCAAAGTAGTGTTATTAAAAGTAATGAAAATGTAATGTTTGAAGTCTTAAAAGGAATTGGCAGTTTTCCAAATAGTAAAATAGAAGGAGTTCATAAAAATAATTTTTATGGCACTTATCTAATTGGTCCTATCTTAGTTCGAAATCCTGAGTTTTTAAAATATATGGTAAAAGAATTAGTAATCAGCAAAAATCCAGATTTTAAATTCAAAAGATTCAATTTAACTTTAGAAAATAAAGCTTATCATGAATTTATGAAAAATTATTATAAAGAATATATGGAAGTCTAAAAAAATTGACAAATGAATAGTACTATAGTACAATGTATATAGATGAAGGAAACTTCATAAAATAAAAATGAGATACATTTGATATTGGTTTGTTAAGTGTAACTCTAAACATTTTGTCTAAAGAAAACACCATTTCAAAGCTGATTTGGTGTTTTCATTTAAGTTAATCCTTATTCTTAAGGACTATGATAGTGTAAAACACAATCATTGCAAATGCAACGACTAATTCCAAATGAATTTATCCTTTCTATAATGAATTTCATCATAGAAATCACCTCTTTTCTATCATCATATGATGAAAGACTAGAGTAAAACACCTAACTATCTTTTGTATCTCATATATTTATTATACATCTTTTTTATCTATTAGACAAGAGTGCATTAAAAAAAAGCAATTTTTTAAAAATTTATTTGACAAAACGAAAATACTCTAGTACAATGTATATAGATGGAATAAGTTTGTTGAAAATGAGATACATTTGATATTGCCTGTTAAGTGTAACTCCACATTAAATGTTGAGAAAACACAGTTTCAAAATACTGATTCGTGTTTTCATTTAAGTTAATCCTTATTCTTAAGGACTATGATAGTGTAAAATATAATCATTGCAAATGCAACGACTAATTCCATTGAAACTAATCCTTTCTATGTTTTTTCAAACATAGAAATTTTTTTTAATAACATTAAAAAATTGTAATGAGGCAAATTCATTACAATCTTTTTTTATTTATTTCTAAGTTCTGCTGGTAATTTACTAGTTACTTCATCAATAATCTTTTCAAATATAACAGTAACTTCTTCATCATTTAATGTCTTATTTGGGTCACTAAATGTTAATGCATAAGCAATAGATTTCTCGTCTTCTTTTACATTTTCACCTTCGTAAACATCAAATACATCAATATTAGTTAATATTCTACTTCCAGCTTTTTTAATAACTTCTTCTATTTCTTTTGAAGTAATTTCTTTTTTAACAATGAATGCTACATCCTTTTTTACACTTGGGAATTTTGGAATCTCTTTAAACTTAATCGGTTTTACTTTTAAGTCTAATACTTTTTGTAAATTAAGTTCAAACACATAAACCTCTTGTTTGCAAACACTAGGATGCACTCTTCCAATAAATCCGACTACTTCCCTATCAATTAATATTCTAGCACTCATTCCAGGATGTAATTCTTTTACTAGATTTTCTGTATCAAATTGATAACGATTGGTAAGCCCTAAGAATCCAAGTAAATTTTCTATAATTCCTTTTACTAAATAAAAATCAACATTCATTTTATTACCTTGCCAAGTATTTTCTTCATAAACACCACTCATAAGTCCTGATAAAGTAAAATCTTCTTTGTAAGTTTCTTTCTCTTTATAATAAATAGACCCTGTTTCAAAAATAGAAATGTCTTTTCGATTACGTGCTATATTGTATTCATAAACATGCAATAAAGATGGAATCAATGACTTTCTCATAATCTTTCTATCTTCACTCATTGGTGAATTTAAAATAACAGAATCTTTTTCACTTGAAACAAATTTCTCTATATCTTCTTCACTTACCAAAGAATAAGTAATTACTTGATTTAAACCGAGTGCAGTTAATTGTTTACGAATTACTCTTTCTAGTTTTGCTTTTTTAGAGTAAGTCCCTTTTCTAATTTTATCTATAGGTAATGTTCCAACAACTTTATTATATCCATAAATTTTTCCAATTTCTGCAATAACATCTTCTTTGATATTTACGTCTAATCTTCTTGTTGGTACAGATACTTCAAATGTATTATATTTTATTTCATAAGAAAAGCCTAATCTTGGTAAGATTTCACATACATCTTCTTTGGTGATTGGCATTCCTAAAACGCTTTGTACTTTCTCTAATGGAACTTCTATTTTTTTGTCTTCTTTGTTGGTTGTATCATGAGTAAGTACTCCAGAACTTACTTCTCCTCCTGCATAAAGTTCTAACAATTCACAAGCTCTATTTAAAGCTAATAAAGTTCTATAAGGGTCTACGCCTTTTTCATAACGACTACTTGCTTCACTTCTTAAAATTGCTTTTGAAGTATAACGAATATGAGTTGGTTCAAAAATAGCTGCTTCAATAAAAATATTTTTGGTATCTTTTTCTATTTCTGTTTCTAGTCCTCCCATAACACCTGCAAGTGCTACTGGAACATTTGCATTTGCAATCACAATGTCAGTATCTTTTAAAGTTCTTTCTTTTCCATCTAATGTTGTTAAAGTTTCTTCATTGGAAGACATTCTAACAATTACTTCATCTCCTAAACGGTCTTTATCAAAGAAATGAAGTGGTTGTCCATATTCAAGCATTACATAATTACTGATATCAACAACGTTATTAATTGGTCTTATTCCACTTGCCATTAAACGATTTTTGATAAATTTAGGACTTTCTTTAATTGTAACATTCCTTACAATCTTTCCTAAATAAATAGAACAATTCTCTGTCTTTACTTCAAGCTTCATGATGTCATTAATATTTTCTTTTGTTTCATGAAGATGAATTTCTGGTAACGTAACTTTTTTATCATAAATTGCTCCAACTTCATAAGCCATCCCAATTACGCTTAATAAATCAGCTCTATCTGCGGTTAATTCAAAATCAATGATTTCATCATCCAATCCTAAGTAATGAAGTGCATCTTCTCCAACAGGAGCATCATCATCTAATATATGGATTCCAGCAGAATCTTCTTCCTTTAAATATTTTGATTCTAAGCCTAGTTCAGCCAAAGAACAAATCATTCCATGGGATTCCATTCCAGCTAATTTTGCTTTTTTGATAGTTCCTCCTGGAAGTTCAGCTCCAACCGTTGCTACAATTACTTTTTCTCCAGCTTTTACATTTGGAGCCCCACATAAAATTTGAACAGTTTCACTTCCTAAATTGACATTACAAATATGAAGATGGTCTGATTCAGGATGGTTTTCGCAAGTTTCCACATATCCAACAACAAGTCCAGTGGCATTGCAAAGTTTTCCAATACTTTCATATTCATTTCCAGCAAATACCATTTTATCAGCTAAATCAGAATAAGAAATATTTGATAAATCAATATAATCACTTAAAAAATCTTTACTTAAACGCATTATTCTTCACTTCCTTCTACACGGTTGAAATCTTCTAAAAATCTCAAATCATCAATATAGAAATTACGAATATCATGAATTCCATATTTGAGCATTGCAATTCTTTCTGGACCCATACCAAACGCAAATCCAGTATATTTTTCTGGGTCATATCCACAACCTCTTAAAACATTTGGATGAACCATACCAGAACCTAAGATTTCAATCCAACCAGTTCCTTTACAAATAGAGCATCCACTTCCTCCACATTTAAAACAACTAACATCTACTTCTAAACTTGGTTCTGTAAATGGGAAAAAGCTTGGTCGAAAACGAACTTCTCTATCTTCTCCAAATAATTTTTTAGCGACTTCTTCTAAAGTTCCTTTTAAATGAGAAAGACTGATATTTTCTCCTACTACAAGTCCTTCTATTTGTGTAAATTGATGAGAATGAGTTGCATCATCATCATCTCTTCTGTATACTTTTCCAGGACAAATAACTCTAATTGGTGTTTTTTCTAAATTAGCATCCATTGTTCTAGCTTGTACAGGAGAAGTCTGAGTACGAAGCAACATCTCTTCTGTAATATAGAAACTATCTTGGGCATCTCTAGCTGGGTGTCCTTTTGGTAAATTTAATTTTTCAAAATTATATAAATCTTCTTCTATTTCAGGTCCTTCTACTACATCGTATCCCATTGATACAAATAAATCTTCTATTTCTTCAATGACTTTTGTAATAGGATGAGTGCTACCTACATGTACTTTTGAGCTTGGTAATGTGATATCAATTTTTTCACGTTCTAGTTTTTCATTTAATTCCTTTTCTTCTAACTCTTTTCGTGCTGTATCAAATAAATTTCCTACTTCTGTTTTTACTTCATTTAATACTCGACCAAATTCTTTTTTCTCATCAACAGATAAATCTCTCATCATAGAACTTAGTTCGTTAATTGGACCTTTTTTTCCTAAATATTCAACTTTTAAATCATTTAGTTCTTTTAAAGAAATAACTTCTTTTACTTTTTCGGTTATTTCTTTTTTTAAATTTTCTACTTTTTCTTTCATACTATCCCTCCTAAATAAAAAAATCACAATCCCTATAAGGACGTGATTTACGTGGTACCACCTTAATTTGTAGAACATTCTACCTTAGAACTGTAACGCGTTACCGTTATATGTTTTGCATATAAAACTCCAAGACGAATTCATAAACTGATATTATCTATTTCCACCAACCATAGACTCTCTATTCATATCGACATTTATTACTACTTCTCTTCCCTGTTTTTCATAAACACTTTCATTTTAGCACATTTTTTTTTTGCTTACAAGAATAATTTAAAAAAACTGTCATCCAATAACTTTTTATTAGATTATTAATCATCAAATTCTTTTGAATTATTGGCTGATAACACTTTTATTATTTTATTTGCTATTTTTCCATAATTTAAATCATTTTTTAATTCATCAATATCTATCCATTTATAATTGGATATTTCATCTTCTTCAATTTTTATTTTAGGAATTTCATCTATTATAAATAGATATCTAAAATCAAAGTGATAGTGTTCTGGTAAATTTAATCTTTCATTATACTGAATTAGATGTGTATCAATATCAATTGGAATCTGCTCATCTTCTAATAATTTTAATTGTTCTAAATACTTCAAACCAGTTTCTTCTGCTATTTCTCTTTTAGCAGTTTGCAATGGGTCTTTCTCATTGCTATTAATATGCCCTCCTGGATATAAAAACAGCTTTAAATCTTTATGATATAAAACTAAAAATTTACATTCCTTTTTAGCATAAACAAATCCACCTGCAACAATATGCCCATTAAAATTATTCCAATCCGCTATCTCTGTATTATTAGCATTTTTTAAATAAACAAATAGTCTTGATTGCCTTTCTTTTTCTTCTGGAAATAATAATAAATAATTATCCAAAATATTTAATAAATTATTTTTCATATTGTCCTCCAATAGTCTAATAAAATTTTTATTGTTTTATTCCAAGATAAGAGCCAATTAATAAAAGACTCGAAATAATAAGCGTTAATTCGGTTAACCAAAAATTTTCATAAATAAATATGGTAAATAATAAGCTTGCTAGATTCGCACTCATATGAACTAAGATTGAACCTTTTAAATGATATTTTTCATAGACAAAAATGAGTATAAAATTAAAAATAAATGCGTATAGGATTCCTAAAATATCTGTATGAGAAAGCGCAAATAAAAGTCCTGTTAATAATAAGGATTTCATTACTGGATAATACTTTTTAAGTCTGTGATAAACAATTCCACGAAATAGATATTCTTCTAAAATAGGACCTAATAAGACAGTGCTTATCATAATAGAAAATAGATTTCTTGTTCCATCAAATGAATTGGTAACTGGAAAAATAGAATTGAGGCTCCCTAATATCGCATTATAAAGCAAACTAAAAGAAATCCCTAAAACTATCAAAAACAAATAATTAAAAATAGATATATATTTTTTTTCTTCTTTTCTTTCACGATGATATTTTCTATAGAAAATCGGAAAAAATATTAAAAATGAAACAATGACTATGATAACACTATAATTAGAAAAAAAACGTGCCAAAGAGTTAATATAGTCTTCTGTTCCTATCCATGTTTCTAAATTTGTTTGATTACTGGTTAATAAAAAGATAATTGTTGCAATAATAGTCAGAAAAAATTGGCTTACAGCAAATAAGAGTGGTAAGCCAATTACATCAAATAATTTTTTCATTATTTATTTTTTTCTTTTAACATTTCACTAATTGTTGTTCCTATTGTTGCCACATTTTGTAATTCTGATGGAACAATAATTTTAGTGGCCTGACCATTTGCAACGTTTTCTAAAGCTTCAAAGCTCTTTAATGTTAGTACAGAAGAATCTGCTTTTGCTTCTTTTAATAATTTAATACCTTCTGCTTCAGCTGTTTTAAGTTTGATAATTGCTTCTGCTTCTCCTTCAGCTTTTTTGATTTTTGATTCTTTATCTGCTTCAGCTCTTAAAATTGCACTTTCTTTTTCTCCTTCGGCAATTAAGATACTTGATTTCTTTTCTCCTTCTGCTTGAAGAATTTTTTCTCTTCTTTCACGCTCTGCTCTCATTTGTTTTTCCATTGCTTCTTGGATATCTCTTGGTGGAATAATATTTTTCACTTCAACACGATTTACTTTAATTCCCCAAGGGTCTGTTGCTTCATCCAAAATAGAACGCATTTTTGAATTGATAATATCTCTTGATGTTAATGTTTGGTCTAATTCTAGTTCTCCAATAATATTACGAAGTGTTGTTGCTGTTAAGTTTTCAATCGCACTAATTGGATTTTCTACTCCATATGTATATAGTTTTGCATCTGTAATCTGAAAATATACAACTGTGTCAATTTGCATTGTAACATTGTCTTTTGTAATAACTGGTTGTGGGTCAAAATCTTTTACGACTTCTTTTAAAGTAACTTGATTTGCGACTCTGTCTAAAAAAGGTATTTTAAAATGTAAGCCGTTTTTCCATGTTGTATAATAAGAACCTACTCTTTCAATAACATAAGTTTTTGCCTGTGGCACAATTTTCACATTTGGCACGATTAGTACAATTGCAAGTACTAAAATAACAATTAAAAATTCCATATTTACTCCTCTACTTTCTCTACTTTTAATTTGGCTCCATCAATAGAGATAATTTTTACAATACTATCTTTCTCTATCTTTTTATCGCTAATAGCACTCCATTTTTTTCCATCTACTTTGACTTCACCAATGGTATTCTTCGTTATTTTTTCAGTCACGACTCCTTCCATTCCAACAATTCTATCGAAGTTTGTTTTTTCATTTTTTGGCTTTAAAAATTTTAATAGTAATGGTCTTGTTGTAATTAATAGAAAAATTCCTAAAATGACAAAAATTCCAAATTGTAATAGGAAATTATCAACTGTAAGTGAAACTAGTAAGGCAACTATTCCACTAATAACGAACCAGATTGTTGTTAATCCAACTGTCATACATTCTACAAGCGTTAGTAAAATGACAACACCTAACCATATATAAGACATTTACATCACCTAATATCATTATACACTTTTTCAGATAAAATTTCAATGAAGCTATTCATAGTATATGAAAAAAAAAGAACTTAATAGTCCTTTACTTTTTGTTTCAATTCTTCTATTTTCTGAATTCTACCATACACTTCTATAGAAAGCAATTTGACACCATAAAAACTGATTTTTTCTACTTCACTTGTATTTCCCATTGCTTTCATTTCTTTCGATAATCTTTTTTCAATTTCTTCTAAACCTTTCTGACTAGAAATCCCAAGAAAGGAATATTCTGGGTTTTGATTTTGAAATTTTGCTTTATATAATTTTGGAATTTCATACGTAACTTTATATAAAGTTAAAGAGTTTAATAATGAGGTGATGTTTTTTGTCGTAATAGAAGCGTTTGAAACGTCAATTTTTACTAGTTTAAATTCATTTACATTTGTTTCTTCAAATACTTCTTTTGAATTTTCTTTTCTTCCAATAAAACTCATTGTCATGAAAAAACAAATTGCAATTAAAACACACCACTTTTTCACTTTGTCACCTCATTTATAGAATGACACATTTTTGTAAAAATAAACTTCTATTTGACAAATATAATTCTTTATGCTAGAATTAGACCTAATCGAAAGAGGTCGCGAAGCTTATTAGTACTTAACAATTACTCAGATTATTGTTGTTAAGGAAAGGAAGTTTTGCCGAAATGAAATAAGATATCTGAATCTTATTTTGTTGGGACAGCTACATAACATGGGCTGGACTGTCACAAGAGAAACTTGTGGAGTGCTTTCAAAATTATTATCATAGAAATAATTTCTATTTTTAATGGTTTTGTGTACTCACAAGGCCATTTTTTAATAGAAAGGAAGATATCTATGGTAAAAATAATCTCTTATCAAGACATTGAAGGACAATTTGATATTCATAATTCTGTTTGGGGAAGTAGTGCGAAGACGTTTCATATGTGTGGACAATTTGAAGGACATGTCTATAAAAACTATTTAAAACCTATCTTACAAAATCAAATAACATCTAGAGGAATTACCTATTTAGAACATTTAACCAATCTATCAAAGATCCAATCAGAAGAGATGATGAGCACAAAACTAATTGTTGTAAATCCGCTTGCTATTTTAGGGATTATTATGAAAAAAGCTCCTGGAAAATTGCTTGTTACACAAGATGTTTCTATTGAACAAGTGGTCTCTTCTGATAATAATATTAGAGAAGCTATCTTAGATATTTCCTCTCATTTTGAAATATTTGATTTAAATGAAGGTTCTATATTTTATAGTCAAGAAAAAGGTACTACTTTAGTAGATTTAGAAAGCTATATGGAATCACCTAACGATAATACACATAAAAATTTAATTACATTCTACTCTAAAGTTGCAGAAGTTCTACACTACACACCAGAGTTGTTAGAATTAATTAATAATGAGTTAAGAAAAAGTCCTGACCGTTGTAGAATGGAAGTTATTTATGATGTTGTAAAAGAATATTTAAATTGTCACCAACTAGAAGAACAAGATGTAAAGCAATTCACAAAAAAGAGGTATTAAAAACCTCTTTTAAAATAATCCAATGATTTCTTCATTTACAATATCAATCTGTTCGTAATTTGGCTTTTTTGGTAATCCAGGCATTGTCATAATATCACCGAGTAAAATCGTTATAAATTTTGCCCCAGCATAAAGTCTAATGTCTTTTACAAAAAGTTCATAGTCCTTTGGGTCTCCTAGTTTTTTAGGGTCATCGGATAAAGAATATTGGGTTTTTGCGACACAAATTGGATATTTCTCATAGTTTGTATTTTTTAATTGCTTTATTTTTTCTAATGCTTCTTTAGAATATTGGATTGAACCTGCATGATAGATTTCAGTTGCAAGTTTCTCTAATTTTTCTTCTATAGAATCATCCAATTCATATTGGTATCGTAACTGATTTTTTTCTTTGCTTACTTCTATTACTTTTTGCGCTAAAGATAATGCTCCTTTTCCACCATCCACATAAGCTGTGCTCACTTCTAATGCAACATTTAATTCTTCACAAATATTTTTTAAAGTTTCAATTTCTTCTTTTGTATCAGTTCCATAACGATTTAGACATACTATAATTGGAATATGGAACTTTTTCAAATTCAAAATGTGTGCTCTTAAGTTTGAAGCACCCATTTTAATTGCTTCTACATTTTCTTTTAAAATATCTTCTTTTAATACACCTGCATTATATTTTAATGATTTTAAAGTTGCAACTAAAACAATAACAGAAGGATTTAATTCTCCAACTCTACATTTAATATCTAAAAACTTTTCTGCTCCTAAGTCAGAACCAAACCCAGCTTCTGTAATGACATAATCTGATAATTTTAAAGCTAGTTTTGTTGCAATTAAACTATTGCAGCCATGTGCGATATTGGCAAATGGTCCTCCGTGAACTAAGGCTGGATTTCCTTCTAATGTTTGAACTAAATTCGGTTTTATAGCTTCTTTTAAAATAGCCATCATACTTCCTGTTATATGAAGGTCTTTTGCGAGTACTGGAGCTCCTTCATATGTATAGCCAATCACAATTTGATTCATTCTTTCTTTTAAATCTTCTCGGTTGCTTGCTAAACAGAAGAGCGTCATAATCTCACTAGCAGCTGTAATATTAAAGTGCTCTTCTCTTTTTATTTCTTTATCACTAGAAAGTCCAATTTCAACCTTTCTTAATGCTCTATCATTCATATCAAGACATCTTGAAAATGTAATTGTTTTGGGGTCAATATTTAATGTATTACCATGATATAAATGATTATCAATGGCAGCACATAATAAATTATTAGCAGTTGTAATTGCATGAAAATCTCCCGTAAAATGTAAGTTGATATCTTCCATTGGTACAATTTGAGAATATCCTCCTCCTGTTGCTCCGCCTTTCATGCCAAATACTGGGCCTAAAGATGGTTCTCTTAAAGCTAGAATTGAATTTTTCCCTAGCCTACATAATGCATCATCTAGTCCAATACTTACTGTTGTTTTTCCTTCTCCATATGGAGTTGGAGAGATAGCGGTAACTAAAATTAAATTCCCTTTTCTGTCATTTTTAATTTTATCTACATCTATTTTGGCTTTATCATTTCCATAAAACTCTAACTCATCTTTTGAAATATTCAATTTCTTTGCTACTTCTTCTATTCGCAAAGGAGTAATACTATGCGCAATTTCAATATCCGTCATTCTTATCACCTTGTACTCATTATACTAAACAAAAGAAAAAAAAGAAAGCAATTACTTTCTATATATGTGGATTCCAACTTTTTAAGTATTCTAAACTGGCTTGCTCTTGACGTTCTACTAAAGAAAGTGCTGAAGGACCAATCATTCTAATTTGTTCTTCTAATCCAAAAGTACTAAGCATATCTCTTCCCTTTTCCCAAGCTAGTTTGTAAGAACCTGGAGACATTGCATCATAGTTGTTATTATAAAGTTGTTCCATAATTGATTTTGCAAACCCATTCTCCATACTATAAGCTGATATTTCATCTGCTATTTTGATATAATCCTTTAATAACCATTCAATCATTCTATTCGAAAAAGCTTTAAAACAACTGATTTGATTTAATAAAAAGAATTTTTTTAACCATTTTACTTTTTGTTCTAAAATATCTGTTGCTCGAGTTAATTTATTAAGCATATCCCAAACAATAATATTACGAACTTCGAATTGTTCTTTACTAAAATAGTCGAGCCCTTTTCCTAAAAATTGTTGCTCTAATTCCAAAATTTTATTTTGATAAATTCTACCAATATTCGGTAATTGTACTTCAAAGTTTGTCATAGTAGCTATTTCATTTATTAATCCAGTTACCGCTGCTGTAAGTTGGTTACTACTTCCTAAAAATTCATTTTTTTCATCTAGTCTTGTACATCTTTTTTCCATGTTTTCTTCCTTTCCTTATTTTTCGTATGAATAAAATTAATATAATAAAAATTGTTAGCGCTATTCCTATTACACTTTCGATATGCGCTTTTAAGTATTTGAATAAATCAAAGGAAAGCTGCTCTTTTAAGATAATCTCTTGTTCATAGAATACCTCTCCCTCATATTGAATTGTTAAAGTCCCTAATTTTGCTCCTGGTTTCATTTTAGAGGTAATCGTTTCTATTCCTTTATATTCATATTTTAAACTTTTCTTATCAAACTCATTAGATAAATATTTTTCTACTGTTTTATCTGAGTAAAAAGAAACATTATTTTCTTTTGTATATAACGTATTTAAAGTTACTATTTTTTCATCTTTTTCTACAACGATTTTATTTCCATAATGATTGATAAAATATTCATATACTTTTTTAGCATCATATAAGTTTTTAGGTCCATCATTATAAGGAGCCCTAGCAGTTACAAGCATGTAATGAACATTATCCCAAGTAGCAATTGAGGCAAGACATAATCCTGCATCATAAGTAGTTCCTGTCTTTCCCCCTTCTAAATAATCCATTTGAATTCCATATCTTCTTTTATTTTTTTCAATAGAACTATAGATAGTAGATGAATGGTCGCTTATCGTATAAGAAGAACTGGTAATCATTTTTTTAAATTCTTCATTCTTTAGAGCATATTGAAATAATTTAGCCACATCTTCTACTGTAGAATAATGTTCCTCTTCATCTAATCCAGTTTCATTCATAAAATGAGTATCATCTAAACTTAAATTCTCCGCTTTTTCATTCATCATTTTGACAAAATTACTTTTACCACCTGCTACTGTTCTAGTTAAGGCTTGCGCTGCATCTGCTCCTGATGGAAGTAGGAGCCCATATAATAAATCACGGTAAGTTAAACTTTGTCCTACCTTAAATCCTGCAACTGATGCATTTGCTTCTTCTAAGCCATAAAAGTCGGCACTTGTTAAAATTACTTTTTCATCTAAGTCTTCAATATTTTCAAGCGCTACAATCGCAGTCATTATTTTTGTCATAGAAGCAATAGAAATTTGTTCTGTTGCATTTTTTTCATACAAAACCATATTTTCATCTAAATTATAAAGTATTGCATTTTTAGAATTTAAGTCAAATTCTATCGCATTTACGATTGGTATTCCAATATATAATGAAATCACTACAAGTAATAATGTTAAATACTTTTTCATTCGCTTCACCTATATAAGTATAATATAAGATTTTAAAAAAGACTACAAAAAAAGAAAAAACAATTACATTTTTTCTAAAGTAAAACCATTTAATAAAACTACACTTAAAGTTGATGAAGATTATATCACTTATTTTTCTATATAATCAAGCACCTGTTTTTTCATATTTGAATAATCATCTGCATATTTTTCACACCCATTATCATCTGCTACATCACAAACCTTTTCTACATAATCATAATTCATAATTTCTTTAAATGTCAAGCTTCCTTGACTATAACTAGTTAAAACATTTGCATCTGTTGTTGATATATTAAAATGACCGTATTTAATACTACTAAAAATGTATGTATTTTTCTGATTAGCTCTTGTTGTTTTATTTAAAAATACGATGTATTCATTTTCAGAATTTAATGGTGTCATTCCACCGTAATAATTAATATAATTTCCTTGCCAATATGAAACTAAATCATATATTTTTATATTTTTTCCAATTCCTATATTTTTATCATTTTTTCCTTTAAGTACTTCTAGAATTTTCACATTATTAATGATACCAATACCATAAAATTCAATTTCACTGTTTACTTTGATTTTTAAAACATATTCTGATTCATTAATTAAGTCTTTAATATCATTTACTTTATCATCATCAATAAATATCTCTTTAGTTTCAGGATACATTTCGTATTGAGATTGGATAGGTTCGGAAAAATATAATACATTACTAATAAATTGATTATAATTAATATGTTTTATTAAACTTCTGCCAATTGGAATAGCAATAACAAATCCTAATACTAAAATGCCACAAATAAATATTAATATTTTCTTCATTTACAAATCCTCTTTTTTATCTTTTAACTTTCCATTTGAAAGATAGAAAATTTTATCGCATAAAAGTTTTAAATCTTCAATATTATGGCTTGCTAATAAAATTATTTTCTTTTGTTTCTTTAAATCCAATATAATGCTATGTAAATTTTTTATTGCTTTTTCATCAAGTCCATTTGTTGGCTCATCTAAAATTATTATTTGTTGATTTTCCATAATAGCTTGCGCTATTCTTAGTTTTTGCTTCATTCCCAAAGAATATTCTTTATATTTTTTATCCTTATCATCATATAAATCCATTTTTTTCAATATTTCATTAATGTGTGCATTATCTTTTTTATTGTTAATACGATATAATATATCCAAATTATCAAATCCAGATAGATATGGATAGAAATTTGGAGTTTCTATTAACAAACCAAAATTGCTTAAATCATAATCATTATTTATGATTGATTTATCATCAATTAATACGTCTCCTTCAGTTGGAAATATCAATGTTGATATAGCACGAAACAGCATTGTTTTCCCAGAACCATTTCTTCCATAAAAGCCATAAACATTTCCACTACATAAATCAAGATTTATATCATCTAAAATTGTTTTATTCTTTATTTTTTTTGTGTAATTTTTAACTGCTAGTTTCATATTTGGCACCTCCTAAATCCTTTTTTCTATATATAAAATTCATAAATAGTATTAATATTATTATAAGTAAAGCATCACTAATATTAATATTATAATTACAGTATAAATTAACAAATGGCACAAATGAAAATTTAAATGAGTTAATTAATATTATAACACTCGAAATAACAATAGTATATGAATAAATAAAATTATCAATAAGCAATGAGAGAAACAAAATACTACTAGATAAAAGATAAGTTTCTAACATATATTTTATAATAATTAAAAAAACCATTTCATTTATTTGAATCGTAAATTTAAAAGTAAACATAAATATGAACCATTGCATTAAAATAGTAATCATTGCAAACCATATGCTTTGCACAAAATTTTCTTTTAAACATTCAAATAAATATCTCTTTCTATTTTTAAACCTAGTATCAAAATTTATTAATTTATAGTACAAAGAGCTTGTCAATATAAAAGTACTTGAAATTATTGGAATTATCCATACAAAGTTTATATAGCTATTTTTAGAATTAAAAGCTAATATATTAAAAGGTATATGAGAATAATCATCTATAATTTCTGGTAAATAAGGTTTTTTTAATATACAAACAATTAATATTATAAAAATATATAGTAATAACTTTTTTTTATCATATCTCTTCATCATTCTTTAATATAAAATCCTTTCTTTTAAACGTCAAGCTTAATGCAACAAACATAATTAAATCTAACAATATAATAAATAATAAATAAATTATACTATTCTTATACATATAAAAAATCTTATATATAGCTCCCAAATCAAAAAGTTTATTGTCAAAAAAGAAAAAATTAAAATGTTCCAAAATAAAGTCAAAAACAGTAAATATAAAAACAAAAATAATTGATGATATATAATGATTTTTAACAAAAATATCAATTACTTTTATCATTAAAGAAATTGTTATATATATCATCATAATGTTCATAGTAATAATAGCTATATCAATGATATAGTGAATCGATGTAGGTAATGAGAAAAGCATCACAACTAAATTAAAAATGAAAAATATAATGATACTCAATATAAGTTCTACTTTTATGTTTTCTCTCAAAAACATTTGCTTTGACTCATATCTTGATATAATGCAAGAGTTACTCATAATTTTATATATAAGATATTCTATTACAACGGATATAATGATTAAAAAATATCTTACAGATATAACCCCTAACCTTCCTATATATATTTCTAAAAAGTTATTTCTAATACCATTAGCCATAAACAAACCTATTATAATACTTAATAAAACAAGAAAATAAACATGTCTATTCTTAATTATATAAATCATAATAAATCCTTCTTTTTACAATTAACTGCTAACAAAATAATACTAGCTAATAATAAAACACAATATAGCGCTATCGAATTATTAGCATTAAATGTTGATAAAGGTTGCAATTGTTTTACAATTGAATATGAACCAAGACCTACTAATGGAAAAATGAATTCTGTCAATAGCATAATTAAAAACGGAAAAACATAAATCAGTATTTTTTGTTTTACAAAAAATGATATTGAATAAGCTAGTCCAGACAAAAGACCTAATATAAATGATACATGTGCAGTTATACAAACTAAGAACAAAGGTAAATTCGATATTCGCAAAGAATCCATAAATAAAAATTTTAAATTAGTCAAATAAAATGCAGTATTTTGGAAATGCGTAAGAGCATTGCCGCTTCCATATATAAAATAAAGCGAAATATAATTTAATAAAAATGATAAAAATGTGATTAAAAATACTGTAAATATTATTATTAGAAATCTTGAAAACATCAATTTTCTTTGGTTTAATCTAGTATATAGAAAAATATTATTTTTTTCTTTTTTCTCTATAAAATTTATATCTGATAAAATTGTTGAACAAATAATAGGAAAAATTATTATAATTATCATATTTAGATTAACAGATGGATTATATAAAATATACAAATATTCAGCTTTATAACCAGTTTCAAGTAGTGCATTTAAATTAAATTGAATAACCAAAAACACATGAATTAAATTAATTAACAATATTCCAATTATTGCAAAATAAAATTCTTTTTTATGAATCAAGCACTTCAAACTATATATAAATTCCTTCATTAATTCACCTACAACTTTCTTGTAATTTATAAACTAAACAAACACCAATAAAAATTGGCGTTTGTTTAATTATTTTCAATTAATGGTAATTTACTATTCCATTAACCCAGCCCTTATTCAATGACCAATTATGATTACGAGCTTTTAATCTCATTTTTTGACCAGTTCCATATGTGTGAAGATAAGGAACATTTATATTTT
Source organism: uncultured Bacilli bacterium (assembly GCA_949505625.1). Lineage (GTDB taxonomy): Bacteria > Bacillota_I > Bacilli_A > RF39 > UBA660 > MGBC102946. The sequence continues at coordinate 20,073 of CATBQD010000010.1, read as the reverse complement.
TAGTTCCTAAATTAACTTGTGATGCATAAATATAGGCACCTGCGGTATTCCAAGTAACACTACCATTACTTCCTTCTGCACCAGCATAGAATGTTACAGAATCAATTTGATAAATTGACCCGACTTCTACTGAGGCGGCAGTGGCATTTCCATCTGTAACAGTTCCATTTCCATTCTGATTATCAGTATAAGCCCATCCTTGCGTTTTAGGGATTTCAAGGTTGAATGCTGCTTTTCCTGCAAATGCAGTTCCCATTGTAACACTTCCTAACAATGCAATAAGACCAATGAATAATGCTTTGTTTCTTTGACTCTTTTTCATTTTTTCACCTCCATTCACTTTTGGATAGATGAACTAGACTTTTTGTAAATAATATTTACACAGAAAGAATACAACAACATTCACTCTATTTAATTAAATTATATCACAAATATTTCACATTTCAACATTTTTCGACTTATTTCAGTCTAATAAATATAATATTTCATCTCATATATTGAATTCTATAATTAACTACTGCGCTTTGTTAAAAATTATTAGAAAGGTTTTGCTAACTATATGTGGAAGGAACTCGTTTTCTATTATTGAACAAAAAAATCCAAGTAAAAAAGAAAAAACAATTACATTTTTTCTTTTACAATTTGTTCTATCAATTCTGCTGTTTTTTCTACGCCTAATAAATCCACATTCAAGCATAATTCATAATGAGAAGCATCTTTCCATTTCATATTGGTATAATATTCATAATGCCGTTCTCTTGCTTTATTGATTTTTTCAATTTCTTTTTTCGCTGTTTTTTCTGTTAATCCATAATATTGAATTGCTCTGTTTTGCTTACTTTTTGAATCACTATATAAGAAAACTCTGAATACTTGTTTTTCATCTTTTAAAACATAATCAGCACATCTACCAATAATGACACAAGAACCCTTTTTCGCAATCTCTTTAATCGCTTTTGTTTCGGCTAAGAATAAAGTATCATCATTATTTAGATTCTGATAATATCCAATATTAAATTCTGATAGTAGGCTTCCTTTTTGTTGTTCTTTTTCTTCTATATAAGAAGCTGATAATCCACTTTCATCCGATACCATAGTAATCAAATTTTTATCATAGAAATGAATATTTAGTCGTTGTGCTAGTAATTCTCCAACATATCTTCCTCCTGAACCATATTCCCGATTAATTGTAATGATTGGTCCTTTTTTCGTTTTATTTTCTATATGTTCAACAGTTCTTTCTTCTTGTTTTTGTTTTTTACTTAATCCTTTTACCTCAATTGTTAAAAGTGTTGCTGATATTAGGAATGCAAGTCCATCTGATACAGGCCCAGCATATAAAACGCCCATGATACCAAATATATTTGATAGAATAAAAGCGGCTGGAACAAAGATTAAAATTTGTCTTGATAAACTTAGTAAAGCGGCTTTCCCTGATTTCCCAATTGCTTGAAAGAAAATTCCTGATGCAATTTGGATTCCATTAAAGATTGTTAGCATTAAAAATATTCTAAATGTTAAACATGCAAATTCATTATATAATGCATCTTCTGAACCGAATAATCCAATTAATTGTTCTGGTATTGTTTGAAATAAAAGAAAAGCAAGAATGGAAATACAAAGACTGATTGTCAAAACAATTTTCAACGTTTTCTTTACCCTATCATAGTTTCTAGCACCATAGTTAAATCCAACAATTGGCTGACTCCCTGCTGCCACGCCGATAATAATACTAGACAAAATTTGGTTGATTTTCATAACAATTCCAAGTACTGTAATTGGTATCGTGCTTCCAAATTTACTATCAGCACCATATTGTTTTAATAAATTATTTTGAACTGCAATAATGACAACAATAGACATTTGTGTAATAAAAGATGAGATTCCAAGTAATGATACTTTCTTTGCATTACAAATAGAATAAGACATCGTACTTTTATTCATAGTGATGGATTTAAATTTTTTGATATATAAGATATTTATTACAAATGTTACAAATTGACTGATGATTGTTGCAAGCGCTGCACCTTTTACTCCCATATCAAAGACAAAAATAGCGATTGGGTCTAATATAACATTTAATATTGCTCCAACTACCATAGATGCCATAGCATATTTAGGAGAACCATCTGCTCGTATAATAGAATTAAATGTTGTTCCTATCATCATAAATGGAATTCCAATTGCGATTACATATCCATAATCTAAAGCATAACGCTTTAAATCTGGTGTACATCCAAACACCTTTAATAAAATGGGTAAGAAAAGTAATGTGAAAGCACAAAAGATGATTGATATCATGATAGAAGAGAATATTCCACTCCATACTCCTTTTTCTGCTTCTTCTTTTTTCTTTTCTCCTAGTTTTAAACTTAGAAAAGCTGAAGTTCCATCTCCAAACATTAGGGCAAACGCAAGGCAAATTACAGTAATAGGAAATACAACATTGGTTGCTCCATTTCCTTGATATCCAACTCCCCACCCTATAAAAATTTGGTCCACGATATTATAAAGTGCATTTACAACTAATGATATAATACATGGTATTGAAAAAGCTTTTAATAGTTTTCCAATATTTTCAGTTCCTAAATCTAGTTTTTTCATATCAATACCTCCTCTAATACAATAAAAAAACACAAGATTTGCAAGTGTTGTTCGTTATTCATTACAACCCGTAATGTACGTTTCCAATTCATTTTACCAATGCTTTCACATTTTAGCACACAAATTTTTTAATTTCAAGTATTTTTTCAAAAGAAAAAGATGAAAAATTCATCTTAATCAATATTTACTAGTTCATATTCTTTAGAACCAATTCCTTGCTCTATCGCTGCTTCGATTGTAAGTAATCCATTTCTTGATTCAATTCTCTCTATCATATGGTCTTTACCTGGATCATCTGAATGATAAATCAAATCGATGCAAGCTTGGTCAATTGCTACTGGATTAGTAGAGGCCAAAATACCAATATCTTTCATACAAGGCTCTTCTGCCACACCACAACAATCACAATCTACTGACATGTTACACATAACATTAATATAGACAATGTTATCTTTATAAAAATCTGTAATTGTTTTGGCAGAATCAGCCATTGATTTTAAGAATAAATTATGGTCCACTTCGAACATATCTTCATAACTAGCATGTTCTTTACCACCAGTATGAATATAACGTTTTCCTTCTGATGAAGCAAGACCAATTGAAAGTTGTTTTAGTGCTCCACCATATCCTCCCGTAGGATGACCTTTAAAATGAGATAATACCAACATAGAATCATAATTTTTCATATTGGCCCCTATGATATTCTTCTTAATCACAGCTCCATTCTTATTTTCTAATACTTCTTCTGCTTCTGCATCTAATATATCTATATTAAAGTACTTACTCCATCCATGTTTTTCCATTAATTTTACATGTTTTTCAGTTGTATCTCTGGCACCATCATAAGCAGTATTGCATTCTACGACTGTTCCGTTTACATGTTCAACTAAACTTTTTACAAATTCTGGTTTTAGATAATTTTGATTTCCTTCTTCTCCTGAATGTAATTTTACAGCGACTTTCCCCTTTAATGTTACACCTAAAGCATCATAAATTTTTACCAAGCTATCTGGTGTAAGATTTTTTGTAAATAATACTTTTTCCATTTTATCCCTCCATATTTATTGTACCAATTAAAGTCTACTTTAAGTCAAGAATATTTTATCAATTTATTTTGACAGCATCTCCATCTTCTGGAAATATCACATTTTCTTGTTCTATTTTCTTTATCGCATCACTTCTATGAATCAAATAAAAGGTCTTATCTGAATACTCTTTTGCATATTCTAAAATTCTAGAAAGTCCAATATGAGATTTTGTTGTATTCATGACTGTTGTATCAATAAAAATGTGTCTACTTTCTTTTATTAGTTTCTCTAAACTTTCACATTCCGTTGTATCTCCTGTATATCCAATTGTTTTTCCATCTATATTTAAGATATACCCATTACAAGGTGTACAAGTACTGTGAATTAATGATAGTGCTTGGATTTCAAAATCATCAAACTTCACACTTTCTTCTTCTACTTCTTTAAATACAAGATTATATTTTTCTTCTATTTTTTCATATTTATTTGGTTCATTATCTCCATGTGTAAAATACATTAAATCAATAATCTTCTGTCTTAATCCTTTTGGACCTATTAAAGTAAGTTCTTTCTGTTCTTTTCTGATATAACGCATTAAGAGGAAGCAAGCAATATCCAAAAAATGGTCTGCATGAAAGTGAGTAATGATAATGTATTTAATTTTTGAAATATCTTTTTCCATTTCTTTTAATTTTAAAAGAACACCTGAACCAATATCAAATAAGATTTCATCATTGATTAAAATACTACTATTTCCTCTTTTAAGAGATCCCATCATTCCTGTTCCTATAAAATCAATTTTCATTTTGTTCCTCCTTATAATGACCTACATAACTACAGCTATATTTTACATTGATTCCTTTCTTTTCAAAATAATCTAATGCATATCCTACTAATTTTTTAGCAATTCCTTTTCCTCTATGATTTGGATTTACAAAAGTATGAATAATATCAATTGTATTTGAGTTTAAGTAAACAAATTCTATAAATCCTAATACTTCATTATTTTCTTCATATACAATTTTATTTTCTTCTACCTTAAACATATATTCCTCCTACTTACAATAGTTTTCTTCATAATTTAAACTAGAATCTCCAATATAAATATCTTCATTTCCATCTAACGTATGACACTTTAAAAGACTAAACGTTCTTCTCCCTTTATAAAGAATGGTTCCTCCATCTTTATAAATTTCCTTTGTTACCTTTTTCTCTTCTACTTCTTGTTCTAATTTGTTGATTATTTCATCTAAATTTTCATATTCTTTTATGTAATCCTCAATTGTTGTAAAATTACCATTCCACTTGCTAAAACAAGTTGGACAATTGGTATAAATCGCATGTTCTTTTTCCTCTTTGGTAAAACGAGCTACTTCCTCCATTTCTGTTTTGTTTTCACATTTTGTCTTTCCTTTATCAAAAGTAATATAAAATTCATTTAAAATGACCCCTTTTTTTATTCCATATTCTGTGATAGTTAAATCATGTTCTTTATCATAATAATAAGTATTTTCGCCACAATTAATTTTCTCATAATCATTCATAATTTTATCCAATTCTTTTTGTAATAATTTTAAGTTTTGAAAAGATTTAAATGTTACTGAAGTCATACAACATTCTTTTACATAAATTGAAAATTTAGGAATAGTCAGAGTGGCAGAAGAGACTGGTAAGAACTGTTCACTAGTTCCCATAGAAATATATCTAGCACTTAAAAATACACCTATCAATAAAACTGCTACGGTTCCTATTAAAATTTTATTCTTTGAAAGTTTTTCTTTCATTTTTGCTACTCCTTTATTCTAATATATTTTTGGTCTTTCCATTCACCGATTCCGTTTTGTTCTTTCTTCACCGCACATATTTCAACAATACCTTGTTTTATGAATTCGTCTACTCTGGTTGTAAAAATAATATCTGCAAAAAAACCGCAAAGTCTTTCTCTCATACATTCTCCTATAAAGGCCCAATATCGTATGCTTTCATATTGTTTTAAAATATTTAACATTTGTTTATCTAAATATTCAAATGAAACTGATTTTAATATACCCCTTTCTAAAACTCTTAAATCAGCATCTTCTAGCATTAGTTGATTCCATACATTATGATACTCTTGTTTTACTGATTCTTTTAAATGGATTGTTCTATCTAATAATTTTTCAATTTCATTTTCACTATAACTTCCTAAGGAAAAATGATTTTTATCTGCTACATCACAGGTAAAAATTTCAATATCTTTTCCATGAAAATAAGAAATTAAAAAATATAAAGTACATACATCTTCATTATCTACTGAAGAATACCAAATACGAATTTGTTTTTCTTTTTTTTGTTCTAGCTGAGTCAACTGACTTTTTACTGGAATGGTTAAATTTCCTATTGTTCTATCCCTTTGATTCTCTAAATCTTTCATATTTCCATAACTTAATAAAAGACAAAAAGAAATCACATTTTGAAATCCTGCTCCTTCTAGTAATATTTTTTCACTTTCACTAATAACAATTTCTAGCATATATATTCTCCCTTTTATGAAATTATCTTTTCATATTTTTCTATTTTGTAATCTAATTTTTTTAATGCTTTTGTTAATTCTTCTACTTGTTCTTTTATTTCATCACGTTGATGTTTTAAAATATCTTTTCTTAAATTTTCACTATTTGGAACATTTAATAACTTTATATATTTTTTTAATCTTTCCATACTCATTCCTGCATTTCTCATACAAAGAACAAATTCAATATTAGGAAAATTTTCTTCTGTATAATCACGAATTCCATTTTTCCTTTTTACTCCAATAATAATTCCTTCTTTTTCATAATATCTCAGTGTTGCTTCTGATACTTGATAACGCTCACTTACTTCTTTAATTGTCATAATTCACCTACTTTGTATATTTTTCTGAATAATAAAAATACATTGCATTTCTTAATACTGGAAACATAGTTCCACTCTCATCTAAATCTTTACATTTCTCATTATCTTTTAAAAAGCCTTCATAATTTACATTTCTAATTTCTTCTATTCCATATAATCTATAATAATCATCCTTATTCATATATAAGTTTCCTGTTAAATCAAGCACATAATCTCCATCTAAAATAAAAGAGTGCAGATACCTTCCATTTAGGTTTTTTCTAGCAAAGGATGTAACTGCAAAATAATTCGGATTTCTTTTAAGTAAGAATAATGCACTTTCATGGCAAGCGCTCATAATATCAGTATTATTTTTTACAAAATCTTCTGTTTTTTCATCAATCACTTCAGAAGCTTTTTTAAACGTAATCGTTCCCAACACCGTAGACATTATAACAGTTCCATTTTCTTCTTTATAATCTTGAATGATTCCACGTTTCATGAAGAGTTCTTTTAAAAATTCGACATTGCTCTTATTTCTAGTAACCCCTAGTATAAAAGAAACCAATGCCTCTCTTTGAAACGTTTTAATATCTATATTTGATGTTTCTAAAGAATAATATAATACATCCTCAAACTTATCTAATAAAAATAAACAATGATTATTAAATGTTATGATAGGGTCTTCTGATTTCGCTGCTTCATATAAGTTTACTCCCAAACACTCTTGAATTTTATCAATCACTTTTTTTGTAGTTTCTTCTCTTTCTTTTTGAAGTTGTATTTCTAACTTATTTGTTGACCTTGATAATTCCATATTCAACTTCTCCTCTTTTTCATTATTGTTTCGTTCAGCTTATATAACCTGAGTTTTTATATACTCTATAATTTCTTCTATTTCTTTTTTCTTTTGTTTCATATCATTACTATTAAGTGCTTTAAAAGAAAACTCTTTCTCTACTTCTAATTGTAAATATTTTATAAATCCCTGAACACTTTCTTTTAAAGAATTCATAGTTCCTTCTTCTTTTCCTCCACCTACAAAAATAAAAATTACTTTTTTATTTTTGAGTTCTTCACTTTTATATAATGGATGCAATCTATCTATAAAATTTTTAAATAGCCCAGATACATTATCAAAATAGTTTGGAATACCAAATACTACTAGTTTTGCTTCTTTTATTTTTTCTATAATCATACTCATATCATCTTGTAAAATACAGCTTGGTACTTGATGACATCTTAAACAGCCTTTACAAAAATCTATCTTTTTATTCCTCAATAAGATTAATTCACTTTCTAATATTTGTTCTTTTATTGCTGATAAAATATATTCTATATTTCCTTTTCTATTGCTTCCAGAAATCAATACAATCTTATTCATGATTCTTCCTTCCATTAAATTGATAGTATCTTGTTCCATCTATTTCTTCTAATAAAATTCCGCCATTCTTTTCAATTACTTTTGCAGAAGCAATATTTCCAGAAGAAGATTGACAAAAGACAGTTTCTATTTTCAATTTTTTTAATTCTTTTAAAGCCATTTCTACCATTTTAGAAGCATATCCTTTTTTTCTTTCACTCTGCCTTATTACATAAAAGATATTCCCAGACCATTTCCTCCAATTGTCATCTATTGCTGTACGTAATCCAACATATCCAACAGGAAGGGCATTGACATAAAAAATATATATTATAGTTGGAGTATCATATTCACTGACACATTGATATTTTCTAGCCATTTGACTTTCTAAATAATTATGGAAAACTTCATAAGGTAAGTTTTTACATAGATTAGTTGAGCCTGATTCTTTTGCTGGGATATCTTGATACATTTCATATTCCATTTTTCCCATCTCTAAGTTTAATTCTTTTAATTCATATTTCATCTGACTCTCCTTCTTTCTTATTGATTTATTTACAACTATAATAGACTTTATAATATTCTTGTTTAATAAATTCTTTATCGCTTACTTGCTTGTGTAATTTTTTTAATTTATCTTGTTTTTCCTTATCAAGATAAAAAGTGAGATACCCATCTTTACTATCTTTTTCTAATATCCATTCATAGGCTTTTTCAAAATCACTTAAATCTTCTTCTGGAAATTTTGTTTTAATACATATTCCTTCTATTTTTCCATTTCATTTTCTTCTAGCATCTTTAAAAACTTTTCATTTGTAAGTGGATTAGATGCAGCACTAAAGTGTCCTTTTCCTCCAAAATAAGTTGCTACAATTGATACATCAACATTTTTTACTTGTCTATAAGATACTGAACCAACTTCTGCCACAATCATTCCAACCATATCAATATCATAACCATTTTTTATAGCAATTTCATTTACATCATTACGATATTTATAAGGGCATTTTAAATAACCAACTTTGTATTCTTCATTTTGAATATATAAAGATATTACTCTCATGTCTTTTAAACAACTCTGAATATCTTCTTCTACTTTCTTTAAGAAATCATTAATCAAGTTCATTTCATCTTCTTCAAAAGTAAGATGTTTTTTTGTTCTCACTTTTCTACTCATAATTTCTACATATTTTTCATATCCTAAAAGTTCAAATAAGATGTGTAAATATCTGGCTTTTTCGTTATTTTCACGTTTCCAATCCCAAACATCATACTCTCTTGTCCATTCTACCAACTCATCTAAAATAGTAGTTGCTTCTAAATAATTATTTTCTAATAAGTATTTATAAAATAAACTAGTTCCACTTTCTTTTTTACCATCTTTTTCTACCGTTATATGAACAAATTCATATTTGTCATTTCCTTCTTCTATTTCTGTTTTATGATGGTCTAATACAATAATTTTAGATTTTAATATTTCATTTTCATCGATTTCTTTTAACACAGGTTCTTTAATACATAAATCAGTTACGAATACTCGGTCATAATCTGCAATACAATTATCATCAATATATGCTTTTACATTTGAAGTAATTTCAAATGTTTTTGTTGGAACAACTGTAATTTCTGAAAAGGCATAATGTCCTAATACTGCACATCCCATTCCATCTATATCTTGACTATGAGTAAATAATAATACTTTCATTTTAACTTCTCCAATCCATCTGTTTTCCATTCACTTTTAATACATATTCTTTTCCGAAATATGAAGCAATCTTTTCTGGAATTGTAAATGTTTTTTCCCAACCTCTTAAAATACTAAAATTTAGTGGTTCTGTAGTTTCATATAAGACAGTTAATTCTTTTTCTGTTATTACAACATCTACCTTTTTAATTTTTCTGACTTCTAAATTCATTTCATCTTGAATACTAGAATGTATCGTTCTATGGTAAATCACATCTAATTTATCTGCTAAAACTAACGCTGCTCCAATAAGAGAAGTAATATGATTTCCATTAGAATGGTCTTTGATTGCTTCTTCTAATATCTTTATCTCTTCTTCTGTTATATCAATACCATCTAGAAATCTCTGAAACATTTGACTACTTTTTAGACCATGGTCTATTTTATCTTTCCCACTTTCAATTAGGCCAATATCATGTAATAGTGCAGCAATCATTCCAAGTTCCATTTGTTTTTCTGTTGCATTTAATTGTTCTAAGATTCGTTTCATATAATGGGCTACTCGCTTGTAATGCTCTAATCCATGTTCCCAATCCCATTTTCCATCTGTAATAAATTTAAAATTTCCAATCTTTTCTGCTATTTCTAAATAAGATGGATTATTTAATATAATTTCATAACTATTCATACTTAAAAATTCCTTTCATGCTATTTATTTTTATTATACCGTAACATAGTTTATAAGTAAATGAACATAAAAATATTGTAAGATTTTTTTAATGAATAAGGTTTTTTGACTATCTCTACTGTATTATAATAATAGAGGGCAAGGAAATTATTTATATTGTCAAGATAGATAGTTCTTTCCATTCAAGCTTGTCCTCTAAAAAGAGACTCTCATTGTCTCTTTTTTTCTTTTATAAAAAATTTCTAGAAAGGAGGAAGAAAAATGAATGATAAATTGGTTGGGCTAAGTAATGGTTATTGTTTTCAATATGTATTTAAAGACTTCAAATTATTAAAACAGTTTGCGAAAGATGTGTACGGGTTTGATTTAACTGGATATCATTTTATCCACTCTGAGTTTGATAAAGTTTCTAGGGATGAGTGTACACTTACACTTACTAATGGAAAAAGAAATGTTCTTGTTGAAATGAAAACGAAGAAATTAGAGGGATTTGATAACACTGTTGTCTTTTTTGTAAATGATAAAGGGCCTACCATGTATAAAAGAGCTCACAAGAATTATCCCACAATCATTCTTGGTAGTAGACGTTATTTATGATAACAAAAACAGATATTTCTATCTGTTTTTCCTTTTGGTAACTATATTGGTAATAACAATAAATATAAAAGCAAATAATAAAAGCATTCCCATATTGATAAATATTGGTTGTAAATTTTCTAAATCGATATGTTCCAAAGAAGCAATTAATTCATTGTTATAGATGTAATAATAAGATGGTAAAATGTGAGCGATTTTTAAAACGAAATCTGGTAAAAACTGTGTTGGAACAAAAGCTCCACATAAGAAACTTGAACCGAGCGCTATAACATTAACTATTCCATTCATAGCTTCTTTATTGTGAACCAAATTACCAATCAAAAGGGCTAATGTTAAAGCAGAACAAGTAAAGATAAATGAATTTAAAATCAAAAATAATCCCCTACTAGTAAGCATTACATTACCAACTAATACAATACTCAAAATCACATAACACAACCATAGAGCAAAAGCGAATAATCCGTTTGAAAGTAGTAATTGTCTATTGAATTTTCGATATTCCATACTACTAACCATAATTCTAGATTTTACCTTTTTTTCTTGAAAACTTGAAATCATAAAGCAGATAATGAAAACACAACCGGCCAAAATACTATAATTGGCAAAATTATAAAACATAGTTGCTTTAGAAAAACTTTCTGTATCTAATTTTGAAGTTACTTCTACTATGGTATCTTTTTCTAATGTTGTATTGATAAGTGTTAATAATTGCTCTTCTTCCTCTGTCACATTTCTATAGATATTTGCAACATTCCAATATCTATTTACTAATATCTCAGCAAGAGATGCTTGATAGTCTCCTGTACTTTTGATTTCTAATTTTGGATTTTTTCCTTCTAAAAAATCATTTCCAAAATTCTTTGGAATATAAATGATATAATTAACATCCCTATAAAATAATGCATCATTATGGGCTTCTTCTGTTTCTTTTACCTTTTTTACTGTACTATTCTTTTCAATATACTGGATAAAATGACTGGTAATATCATTATCTTCATCCTGATTCACAATTAAAATATCTGGTTTTTCTGCTACAAAATTTGTTCCATTATCATTATTTTCTATATTAAAAGCTGCAAAGAATACTAATATGACAGTATATAAAATGACTAGGAACTTATTTTTATTTAATATTTTTAAGTAAGTTTTAAATACTGTCATAAGTTTGCCTCCTTAAGCTTTTGATAGAAAGTGCTAACATAAAAATAGAAAAAATCAATAAGCTAATCACATTAAAGAAATATCTACCAAAAGTATCATAATAGTACAAAGAGTAAAATCCATCTGTAATCATACTTGCAGGGTTTATTCTATTTAAAATTGGAATATTTTTATCCACGATATACTTCATAGTAATTCCCATCATCCCTGATAAAAAGCAACATAACATTGTAAATGCTATCACAATTCCAGTTTTGGTATTTTCATTTGTTTTGAAAACACTTGCTATCATAATTCCTAAAGAAAGTCCTGCAAAACAACCAACAAGTGTTAAAAGAATAATGAATAGAATATTTTCTCCATAGTCTATTTTTAAGAAACAAATTGTATAGAAAAATAGTAACGCAATTCCAATTAGTTGTGCTGTATAACCAGCTAAGGCACTTGTTATAATTACTTTTCCCTTTTGAGTAGGACTTACTGATATTCTTTTTCCATTCGCACTTTGATTGGCAAGATTTTGATTTACCAAATAAAGACCTAAAATTCCACCATATAAACAAGTCATCGCAATTAATGTATAAAACTCAATCATTGTATAACTCAGATTTTGATTTGAAATATTATTTAATTCTATCTGATTTTCTTGTTTCCATTTTTCAATTTTCATATAAATAGATTGATAAAATTGTTCATCTAAAGTATCAGCTTTATTCATTTCTAACATAACTACATTTTTCATGATTTCTTCTGTTTCTAATATTTCTTCTGTTACAAATTTTAAAACGGTTTGATTAATTCCATTTTCTTTCACAACTAGTTTTAATGGTTCTGATAGAATTAAATAACCATCTATTTTTTTATCTTCTAATAATTCTTTTGCGCCTTTTTCATCTTGATAAGAAATATCAAACATGGATTCTTCTCCATTTTTTAAATGTTCAAATATTTCTGGTACCATAGAATTTTGGTCTGAAGATAGTTTTACAATCGCAATTGGGATTGTTTGTAGTTTTTCTTCTTTTTCAATATCTGAAAATGCCATTTGAAATAAAGTTCCTAAAATGAGTGGAAAAGCAAAAGTCCAAAAGATTAACATTTTATTTTTAAAGAGAATTTTTAAAGCATATTTATAATTATGAAATAACATTAGTCTCTTAATTCCTTTCCAGTAAGTTCTAAGAACACATCATTCAAAGTTGGTCTTTCAGAATAGATTTTGTCATATAAAACTCTCTCTTTTCCTAAATAATCTATCAGTGTAATCAAATTATTTTTACCCTTTTTATAAATGACAATTAGGTTTTGATTATGATAATGAACTTCATCCACATTTTTTAGCTTTTTAATTTCTTCTAATTGTTTTTCTGTAATCGTTTCTATTTCAACACTTACTTTTTCTTCCATATTTGCAAGTTCCTTTAATTCTTCTGGAGAACCGCTAGCAATTACTTTTCCTTTATCTAAAATAATAACTCTATCACAAAGTATTTCCACTTCTTCCATATAATGCGTTGTATAAATAATTGTTGCTCCTTTTTCTCTTAATTGTTCAATTCCATCTAAGATATTATTTCTACTTTGTGGATCTACTGCTACTGTAGGTTCATCTAAGAAAATTAATTTTGGTTTATGAGCAATCCCACAGGCAATATTTAATCTTCTAAGTAATCCTCCTGATAGTTGCTTTGGATAAAATTTTTTAAATTCATTTAGTCCAACTAGTTCTATTGCATCTGTTACATATTGTTTTCTTAAACTTTTATCATTTACATAAAGTCCACAAAAATAATCGATATTCTCTTCTACAGTCAGTTCTTCAAAGACAGCGACATCTTGAAATACAACTCCAATTTCTCGTTTTGTATCATAAGCATTTGGAGCCATTGGACGTCCAAAAATCTGAATGGTTCCTTTTTCAAATTTTAATAATGATAAAATACAATTAATGGTAGTTGATTTCCCTGAACCATTTGGTCCAAGTAATCCTAATATTTCTCCTTCATGTACTTCAAACGACAAATCATCTATTGCTTTTAAATTTTTATATTCCTTGGTTAAATTTTTTACTTCAATAATATTTTTCATAATCATTTCTCCTTATATCCTTTCAATAATTCTAAAACAGTGTTTGCAAGTAATTCTTCTATTTCACTATCTTTTAATTTTACCGTTTTTGTTGCTAACAAACAGGCTATTCCATGTGTAAACATAAAAACTTTGACATGAAATTTCTTTTGTTCTTCATAAGATAATCCTGTTAGTTGTTGTCCTTTTTTTATAATGTCTTCTCCTTCACTATCTGCCATAATAAATTTTTCTGGACTATTATCAGTTTCCTGCATAAATAAAATTTTAAATAGTTCTGGATGTTCTTTGGCAAACGCTATATAAGAAAGACCTGATTGTTTATAGGCTGGCTTTTCTGTTTTTCTTTCCATATATTCTTGATAAGTTTCATAAATCTTTTTATAAACTACATTTTTCAGTTCTTCCATAGAAGCGAAATTATGAAAGATTGGTTGAACAGAAGCTTTTAATTCTTTTGCGATTCTTCTAGCATTTAGATTTTCAAATCCTTCTTGTTTTACTATTTCATAAGCAATATTTGTGATATCCTCTTTTGTATATTTTTTATTAGGTGGCATTCGCATCACTTCCCATCTGTATCTCTTGTTATATAACATATGTTATCATAAGATTGAACATGTGTAAATAATTTTATCTAAATAAAAAAGAAACAAACTTTTCTATTTTTTGTTTCTTTACTTTGATAAGTTCGGTATTTCGGTTCTTGGAATAATTCGAACATTTACTTTCTGCATTCCTAGTAATTTACACTTCACTAATCGATGCAAACCATCTAGAATTACAAATCTACCTTTATTTTCCATAATATCAATAGGATATGAAATATCAGAGTTCATTATTCTCTCATATTCTTTCTTAAATTTTTCAGGATTATTAATAACTTCTTTTGGAGTTAAAGTATACCAAACACCATTCAAATTCCAAAATGGGACATCAAAGTGCCATTCTAATAAATGAATATCCATTTCTTCTGTTTCATAATCAAGATTCCAAACGACTTCTTCGTCCCAATCAAAATCAAAACCATATTCTAATACGCTTTCAGGTACCTTTGGTTCTTCCATTTCCCAACTTTTAAAATAAATACAATTACAATTATCATCAAATTTAATTTCGTAAATTCCATCATAACAAATTCCATTTTGCTTCAAAGTCCAATTGGCAATTGCAGTATTTCCACTACTCGCTAAAAGAGTAATCTCTATTTGTTCTATCTGTTCCTCTTTTACATGTTCCCATTCTCGTCTAATCTCTTCTAAAGTGGTAAATGGTTCCATAAAAGGCGTTTCTTGATAAAAAGTTGTATATTTAAATAATGAAACTGCTCCATCAATATTTTTATCTAACCAATATGTTCTTAATTGTTCTAACCAATTTTTTATTTGTTCTTTTTTTATATAACTATCTCCCTTCATAGTATACCTCCGATATTTTTATTATAACACACAAAAAGATATAATTTAAAATTCATTTTTTTCAATTTATTTTTGAAAATTTTCTGATTCTTTTAACCTTTTTAGTTTTTTATTAATTTCTAATAAAAGTAGGATTTTTTGAAATAAACATTTATCTCTTTCTTTTTTTATAATTTTATCTTTTATAGAATCCATAAATTCAAAAACCATTCCTAATGTAAAATTTGAAGAATGTGACTCAAAATAATAATATATGGTCTCTATAATTGTAATGGTATCTCGCCTATTAAAACCAAGACGATATAAAACATAGGCAATTTGCTTCTCCTTATAGTATCGAAAATAAAAATCAATCTGAATTCCTATTACTCCTATATTTCCATTATTTATACAAATTTGATTATTTAAATAGGAATACAAGTCAGGTATAATTCCTAAATATTGATAACAAAATAAATCTCTAATACCAGCATATTGTAAAGATGACATTGTTTCTCTTGGCAATTCTTTCATACTAGATGTGCTTAAAACATCTTCTACTGTTGTAATATGATTCTTTCTCATAAAATTTAACAAGTTATTATCACTTGCATTTATCAGTTCTGTATCTTTAATTAACATATGGTTCCTCCATTAAAATTCTCGAATAGTTATTTTAGCACAATTGTTCCAACTTACAAAATTTATGAAAAAAAGTGAACACGATATTCACTTTTCTATTCTGTTCTAAGAGCAATAACAGGGTCTTTTTTACTTGCTATTTTAGCTGGAATTAAACCTGCTATTACGGTTAATCCCATACTAATTAAGATTAGAATAATAGCGGCTGCAAAAGGTACTGCTGTTACAATACTGACATTTGTAAGTGCATAAATAACTTTGTTAATTGGTATTGTCAATAATATTGTAATCAAAATTCCAAATGCTCCAGAAATAAACCCAACAATTAATGTTTCGGCATTAAAGACTCTTGAAATATCTTTTTTACTTGCACCAATTGCCCTTAATATTCCAATTTCTTTTGTTCTTTCTAGTACAGAAATATAGGTAATAATACCAATCATAATGGAAGAAACAATTAAGGAAATTCCTACAAAAGCAATTAAAACATAACTAATAATATCAATAATTTGACTAACTGATTTTAACATAATACCAACAATATCAGTATAATTAATGACATTTTCTTCTTTTCCATTTTTCTTTTGTATATCATTATACTCTGTAATTGCATCAGAAATTAAATCTTTTGATTTAAAATCTTTTGGGTAAATATAAATACCAGATGGTTTTTCTAAATCAATTGCTCCTAACTTCATTAAATTTTTCTCATAAGAAGCATTCTTATTTTCTGTATAAGCTTCCATCATTTTGGCGATTTCTTCTGCACTTAACTGACTTAATGCATATTTCTGTTCGTCTGTTAAAGAATTAAAATCAAAATTTGTATTTTCATTTTCTTTTGGAAATTCTAATCCAGAAAAAATATTAACTGTTGGATTTTCCTTTTGGGCTTTTACAACTTCTGATTCATTTGATTTTTGAATGACATATTCTTTTAACTCTTTTAAATAACCAACTCCACCACTCATTCCTTGTGCTAATGTTTGGTCATTTTGTCTAATGATTCCAACTACTTTTATTTCTTCTGCTGCTTCTATCTTTTGCTTCATATAGTTTTCGTCATCACTTTTATTCATCCAAATTCCATTTTCATAGTTGTAATAATCAGAGTTTAATAGAAGCTTATAGGATAAATTTAAAAGTTCTTCATAAGTATAAGAAGTTGGTTTTGCTTCTTCAAGCTTTTCCCCTTTCATTGCTGCTTTCATTTTTGCCTCTAATTCTTTTTGGTCCTTTAACCCTAAAGCATATAATGTATAATCACTAATTTCATCATTTTTTCCTACAATTAATACGACTTCATTATATTTTGCTGGCCATGAACCAGCAAGCAAATCATATTGAGATTTTAATAAATCCCTATTATCTAATAATTCTGTAAATACATCGGCATGAGTGTTAGAGTTTCCCATAAAATTAGAAAACATAGAATTTTGTGATGCTTCCATCATTTCTCCCATACCCATTGCATCCATAACAGTGCTTGGATTTACTCTTACAATTCCATTACTAGTATCTTTTTTATAAAGCTGTAAATTCAAATTATATAAATATTGAATTGCTGAACTATTGTCTTTGATAGAACCTTTTGTTTCAATATATTTTCTTAATTCTTCCAAATTGTTTGTTTCCATTTTATTAGAAAGTGTTGTAAGTAGATTATTCATAATATCGGCGGAATAAACTTTTCCTTCTTCTTTATTCTCTATCACACTATCTCTACTTCCCATCATTGTTTCAAGCATACTAGACATATCTACAGTAGATTCTTCTATCATAATTGGATAAGAAGAAATTGTATCTTGTTCCACTTTATCAATATAATTTTGAACACCTGTTGAGATTGCTAAAATAAGAGCAATTCCTATAATTCCGATACTTCCAGCAAAAGAAGTTAAAATGGTTCTTCCTTTTTTGGTCATCAAATTGTTTAAACTTAATCGGAAAGCCGTTAAAAAGTTCATGGAAGTTCTTTTCATTGTCTCTATTTGTTTTGTTTCTATTTCCTCTTTTTCAATTGGATTTGAATCATCAGTAATTTTTCCATCTAAGATTTTAATAATTCTACTAGAATAAGTTTCCGCTAAATCCGGATTATGAGTTACCATAATAATTAATTTATCTTTTGAAATTTCTTTTAGAATTTCCATTACTTGAACACTTGTTTTTGTATCTAAGGCTCCAGTTGGTTCATCTGCTAGAATAATGTCTGGATTATTTACAAGTGCTCTAGCAATCGCTACTCTCTGCATTTGGCCACCTGATAATTGATTTGGTTTCTTATGAATTTGGTCTTTTAATCCAACTGATTTTAATGCATCAATTGCTCGCTTTCTTCGTTCTTTTTTAGAAACTCCAGAAATAGTAAGCGCTAATTCAACATTAGAAAGTACAGTTTGGTGACCAATTAGATTGTAACTTTGAAAAACAAAACCAATAGAATAATTTCTATAAGCATCCCAATCTCTATTTTTAAAGTTTTTCGTTGACTTTCCGTTAATGATTAAATCGCCACTCGTATAACGGTCTAACCCACCTATGATATTTAATAATGTCGTTTTCCCGCATCCACTAGGACCCAAAATAGAAACAAATTCTGAATTTCTAAATTCGATATCAATTCCTTTTAAGGCTTTTACTTGTTCATCTCCAGAAACATAAGTTTTTTTTATATTTTTTAATTTTAACATATCCATCACCCTTTATTTGTAATCTTCTATAATAGAACCAATCTTATCAATGATTCTCATGAACTCATCAACTTCACGTTCTTCTAATCGCTCTATAATATAAGCCATTTGGTCAATTATTTCTTCTTTTTTAATAGAGATTATTTCTTTTCCCAAATCTGTAATTATAACCGTTATTTTCCGTTTATCTTTACTATCTGTTTTCTTTAAAATAAGCTTTTTAGTTTCCAATGTATTTAAAATTGATGTTACTCTTGGCATGCTAACCATTAAGGTTTTAGAAAGTTCACTTGCTGTCACACAATTATTTACAAAATTTAAATATAATAATACTCCAGTTTCTCCACTACAACAATGAAGCGGCATTTCTGTCAATGTTTTTTTCTTTTTTACAATTAATTCAAACATTTCATTTGCTTTTTCTTTTGCTTTCATAATCATCATCCCAATAATTAACACTATTAAGTATATTAACATGTTCTATTTTTTATGTCAATCTGATTTATCTATTTTTATTTTCTTCCACATAATTTTTTATTTCTCTCAATTTATTTTTTAATAATCTTTCATCGATTAAATTTACTTTATATTCTGATACTAAAGTTGGTGACATGGTTCTGCTCATAGAATATTTTATGACCTCTTCATTTCTATCTGTGCATAAAATAATTCCAACAGAAGGATTTTCATTTTCTTTTTTGATTTGTCTATCTAATGCTTCTAGGTAAAAATCCATTTTAGAAATGTATTCAGGAACAAACGGTCCAATTTTTAGTTCAAATGCTACCAAACAAGATAAGTCACGATTATAAAATAATAAATCAATATAGAAATCTTCTCCTCCAACTTGTATCCGATATTCTTCTCCTATAAAACTAAATGATTTTCCTAGTTCTAAAACAAATTTTTTAAAATTCATGATAATTGCTTTTCTTAAATCTGTTTCTGAATATCGATTTGGTAAATCTAAAAACTCGAAACTATAGGTATCTAAAAATCTTGTATTAGGAATTTCTGTTTCATTGATTAATAACTGATTACTAAATGAAGCATTCTTAGATATTATATAACGCTCATAATAGCCACTCCTAATCTGTCTTACTAATTCTCTTGTAGAATACTGTTCTTTTATAGATAATTCAATATAAAACTTCTTTGCTTCTATTGTTTTCACTTTTGACAATATTTCAATATGACTAGACCAATTAATTTGTGCCAACAGTGTCGACACAATTTCTGGATACTCATAGTAAGTTTCATAAAATTGTTTCATTC
>CATBQD010000009.1 GCA_949505625.1 uncultured Bacilli bacterium | reverse complement strand
TAGAGGGATATGTTATTTTAACACTCGCTGATACAGCAACAGCAGATGAGCTTTTAGCGCAAACTGGTACAAGAGAAATCTCTGGAAGCTTCTCTACTTTTAAAAATAAAGTATTTCAAGAAACAAAAGAAAAAGTCGAAAAAGACTACATTGAGCGTTTTGCAAACGAAGCAGAAATTATAACAGAAGAGCAAACAAGAGGAATGTTCTTTGAATACTTACTAAATCAATACGATGGAGAAGGATTCCCATTTATCTTCTTAATTATCCTTGTAGGTGTAATTATATTATTGCTTCTTTTCAAAGTATATGAAGGAATAAAGATGATTGTAAGCCCTAAAAAATTTATTATTTATGGTAGAAAGACACTAGAAAAAGAAGGAAATGCAGACAAAGCTAGTTTCGAATATCAAAATGGACCATATCTATTTAAAAATAAAAATATTAGAATTACAAACAATTATATTTTTGATACAAGAGGATATAATTTTACTTATCACAAAGTAAATGAAGCTGTATGGATGTATGAAAAAGGAATAAAACGTTATGGTCTTGTTGAAACAGGAAAATGTTTGGTTGTTAAATTTAAAGATAAAATTGGAATGTCTCTACCTTTAAATCTAGCAGAACGAAAAAAAGTAATGGAAATTTTTAGAGTAAAAAACAAAAATATTATAAAGGGATATAGTGCAGAAAGGGAAGAACAATATAGGAAAAATCCATCATCGTTAAAATAAGTCAATTTTGGCTTATTTTTTTCACGTAAACTACATATTTTTCTGTATAATAAAGTATAGAGGTGAACTATGAAATTATTAATTGTAGATGATGAAATTTTAATCAGAGAAGTTGTAAAAGAATATGCATTGCATGAAGGATACGAAATTCTAGAAGCCTGTAATGGAGAAGAGGCCTTAGAAATAATCAAACATAATGATGTTGATTGCCTAATATTAGATATTATGATGCCAAAGCTAGATGGACTCAATATGTTCAAGCAAATGAAAGAGATAAAAAACATTCCAACGATTATTTTATCTGCTAGAACAGAAGAATATGACAAATTATCTAGTTTTGAACTAGGAGTAGATGACTATTTAACAAAACCATTTAGTCCAAAAGAATTAATGGCTAGAATCAAAGCAATACTAAAACGTTGCAATAAAATTAGAGATGATATTTATATATATCATGATTTAGTAATTGATGAAAAAGCTCATACAGTAACAATAGAAGGAAAAGAATTATCTATCACTCCAAAAGAATATGAACTATTAATCTATTTTACAAGTAATCCAAACGTTGCACTTTCTAGAGAACAGCTGCTTAGTAAAATTTGGGGATATGATTTTTATGGAGATGATAGAACAATTGATACCCATATCAAAATGTTACGCAATAATTTAGGAAAATATAGAGATTTGATTGTTACAGTAAGAGGAATGGGGTATAAATTTGTCCTTCCAGAAGAATAGTTTAACTGTCAAAATATGGCTTTATTTGGCTCTTTTTTCTTGTATCATATTAGTATTTCTATGGCTTTTTCAGATTGCTTTTTTAGATAATTATTATGAATGGTCAAAAAAGAGAGACTTAAATGAAACAGCAAACAAAATCATACAAACTTATGATAAAAACAACATTGAATCTATGTTCAATATGATTGCATATGAAAATGGAGTATGTATTGAAGTATTACAAAAAGGAAATGATACATTCCTTTCTAGCTCTTTTAACAGAGGTTGCATGATGTTTGATAAAAAAAATAGAGCTTCTTACCAATATCATTTTATGGAAAGTGGCTTGCAAAAACAAAGTTATATTATTACAAATTCAGATTTTAAAAACAAAACTTTAGTTTATGGAGTAAAATTAGATAGTCAAACATATGCCTTTATTAGCGCCTCCTTAGAGCCGCTTGATGCAACCACTAAAATCCTATCAACACAACTTATTTACGTTACCATTATCGTTCTATTATTGTCATTTCTAATTGCTTATTTTATCTCAAAGAAAATATCAGCCCCAATTATTGAACTGAATGATGGCGCTAAAAAAATGTCCAAAGGAAATTACAATTTTGAATTTAATGGAAAAACTGATATTGCAGAAATTCAAGTACTATCTAATACATTAAATCAGGCCAAAAATGAGCTTTCTAAAACAGAAGAATTAAGAAGAGACTTAATGGCAAATGTATCTCATGACTTAAAAACACCACTTACTATGATTAAAGCTTATGCTGAAATGGCAAGGGATTTAAACAATAATAACAAAGAAAAAAGAGAGCAAAACTTAAATGTTATCATAGAAGAAGCTGATAGACTTAATGTTTTAGTAAATGACATCCTAGAACTTTCTAAAGTACAGTCTTCAATAGAACCACTTAAAAAAGAAAAAATCGATTTGACAAAATTAATGAAACAAATATTAAAACGATATGATATTTTAAGAGAAACTGAAAATTACACATTTGTCTTTGAAGAAAATGAACCAATTATCATTACTGCTGACATCAAAAAGATAGAACAAGTTATCTATAATTTGATTAACAATGCCATTAATTATACTGGAGAGAATAAAACAATCCAGATAAATATTAAAAAGATAGAAAACAAGATTCGAGTAGAAATTATAGATAGTGGAAAAGGAATATCTCCTAAAGATTTGCCTCATATATGGGATAAATATTATAAAAATGAAAAGAAACATCAAAGAAATGTCATTGGAACAGGACTTGGACTTTCTATTGTAAAAAAGATATTAGAAGACCATAATTTTCAATATGGAGTTGCTTCTAAAAAAGGGAAAGGAACGACATTTTACTTTGAAATTCCAACAGAAAAGTAGCGAAAGCTACCTTCTTTTGTTTTCCACGAATTTGACAGAATAAACCACTTATGTTAAAATAGGCACTGCTCACATGAAAAAGGAGAGATTTTAAATGGAAAATAAAAAAGAAAATATTGTCTCGGAAAGAAATATGTATTTCTGTGTGACAGTGTTTCTTGTACAACTCGTTTTAGCAGTTATTACATTTGTTATAGTAGGGATATTAAAGCGTTTGCTTATTCATAATGTATCTACAGAAGCTTTTTACTTTGTAATGACACCAATTGAATTAGGACTAAATATCACAATTTGGTACATAGCTGGTAGAATTGGAGTTTACAATATTTTCAATAATCAAAAAATAGCGAAAAAAAATTTATTACCATTAAGAAAAGCTGTAATTAAAGACTGGTGTTTCTTTATTGGTATGATGATATTATTATCATTATCAAATACATTAAATATTATGATTGCAGGGATTTCTTTATTGGTTAATTTACCATTATTAAAGAAAAACTTTGATAAACAAGCATCTTTGCTATATCATAATATTACATTTGAATAAGAGACTACAAAGTCTCTTTTTCTAATTTACGAATTATAGCAATCAATGGTATAATAGAAAAGGTGATATCTATGATAAAAAAATATAAAGAAATATGGATTCCTTTTACTTGTTTTTTATTGATTGCCATATTACTCATCTGTAATCAAATACTTCCTATTGACTTATGGATATATCATAAGATAGAAGGAATCATTCAAGAACCAATCACAACAATTATGAAAATCTTTACTTTTTTAGGAGAACCAAAAACCATTATCGCATTTTCTATTATATGGGGAATTTATTTATTCAAAAAAGATAAACAAGAATTAAAACACTTTTGCTTCATACTTATTATGAGTGTAATCTTTATTGTCTTTTTAAAACTGCTCTTTATGAGAGAAAGACCAGATATCTTAAGATTAATTCCAATAGATGGCTATAGCTTTCCGAGTGGACATTCTATTATTTCAGTATCGTTTTATGGATATCTTATGACTTACTTTATAGAACGCAAAAAAAATCTGTTCATTTTCATTTTCGGAATACTATTTATTTTAGGAATTGGTTTTAGTCGAATCTATCTAGGAGTCCATTACTTTAGTGATGTATTAGCAGGTTATTCTTTAGGAGCATTAACTTTAGGAATTGGAAGCATTCTTAGACGAAAGGAAAAAAAATTATGATTTATTTACTTTATGGAAAAGAACTATTATTAATAGAAAAAAAACTAAAAGAAATCTTAGAAAAAGAAAAATTAGATGATTACAGTGTTAATAAATACGACTTGGAAACTGATTCCTTAAATACAATATTAGAAGATGCTTCTATTGTTTCCATGTTTGGAGATAAAAAAGGAATTATTGTCTCAAATAGTTATATTTTTACTGGAACAACAAAAAAAGGAGCTGTAGAACAAGATACATATTTATTACTTTCTTATTTAGAACATTATAACCCTGATACTATTTTAATATTTATTACGATTGCTGAAAAATTAGATGAGCGAAAAAAAATAACAAAATTAATGAAAAAAAATGGTTCTGTAATAGAACTAGGAACAAACAAAAATATAAATGCAATTGTAAAAGAAATGTTTGAAGATTATGAAATTAATTCTCAAGTAATACAATTATTGATTGATAGAGTAGGAGAGAATCTTCAGATTCTAAATCAAGAATGTGACAAAATCAAAACTTACAAAAATGGAGAAAAGAGAATAACAGAAGATGATATTTTAAACTTAACAACAAAAAATATTGATGCTGATATTTTTAAACTAATTGAAAACATTGTATTAAAAAATAAACAAATTGCACTAGAAGCTTATCAAGAAATGATAAAAAGAAATGAAGAACCAATTAAAATTCTAATTATGCTAGCAAATCAATTCCGAATCATGTATCAAGCAAAAGAACTTAGTAAAAAAGGGTATACTGCAAATGATATTGCTTCTACCTTAGAAGTTCATCCATATCGTTTAAAATTAGCATTAGAAAAAAGCAGAAACTTTTCTAGTTCTGTTTTACTTCATTATTTAGAAGAATTAGCTGACTTAGATAGCAATATTAAAAGTGGATTAGTAGATAAAGATTTAGCGCTCGAACTCTTTATTTTAAAAATATAAGAACTACTCATTTGTAGTTCTTTTGGCTTTTTCTATGTTATCATAAACACTTTTTAAACTTGTTTCATATTTGCTTGTTGTCTTTGGAACATAATATTTCTTATTTTTTATCTTATCTGGAAGATACTGTTGGTTTACCCAAGCATTTGGATAATCATGAGGATATTTATAATCTTTAGAGGTTGTTTTAATGTGATTTGGTACATTGCCAGTATTTCCTAAACGAATATCATTTAAAGCGATATCTAAAGCAATATGGGCGCTATTTGATTTTGGAGAAAGCGCTAACTCAACAACTGTAGTTGCCAAAGGAATCCTAGCTTCTGGTAACCCCAAACGTTCACAAGCATTAATACAGGCGTCTACTTTAGGTCCCATAGAAGGATTGGCAAGTCCAATATCTTCATAAGCAATTACAGTCATTCTTCTATAAATAATATCCAAGTCTTCTGCTTCTATTAAACGCGCTAAATAATGTAATGCAGCATTGACATCACTTCCACGAATAGACTTTTGAAAAGCACTAATCACATCATAATGACCATCTTCATTCTTATCATGAAAGAAAACTGGCTTATTATTAATATTCTTAATAAGTTCACTCGTGACATGATAATCAGCACTCGAATAATACGCAACTTCTAATAAATTATAGGCGGCTCTCAAATCTCCTCCAGAAACAGTAATAATATGATTCATAGCTTCTTCATCAATCACAATTCCTTCTAAATAAGGACTTTCAATCGCTCTTTTTAATCCTAATTTGACTTCTTCTTCTGACAATTCTTTTAGTTCAAAAATCTGACATCTACTACGAATCGCAGGATTTATTTTATGATAAGGATTAGAAGTTGTCATCCCAATTAATGTGATTAAACCATTTTCCAAATAGGGAAGTAGTAAATCTTGCTTATCCTTATTCATTCTATGAATCTCATCCAATATTAAAACTATTCCATTATATAATTTGGCTTCTTCAATTACAACATCAAAATCCTTTTTATTATTAATAACCGCATTCAAAAAACGATGTCTAAGATTTAATTCTTCAACAATCGCAGTGGCAATTGTCGTTTTTCCAATTCCTGGTTTTCCATATAAAATCATAGAAAATAATTTTTTATTACGCACCATATTACTGATAATCTTTTTTTCTCCAATCAAATGACTTTGTCCAATCACTTCACTTGTTGCTTTTGGTCTCATTTTCACAGCTAACGGTTCATTCATAGTTATCACCACTATCTTATTTTATCAAAAAAAGTAGTAAAAAAATAGTCATTTTGTTATAATAAAGATGGTGAATCGTATGGAAAGAACAAAAATACTGCCACCTTATGGAGAAGCGTTTATTGAATACTTATATATTGATAAAGGATATACAGAAAATACAAGGAATTCTTATACTTTTGAATTAGAAAAATTTGCTTTGTTTTTAAATAAGAATCATTTCAATTTAAATTTAAGTTTAAAAAATATGGAAGCATATATTAGTACCTTACAAGAAGAAAGCGCTAGAAGTATTTCTCATAATATTTCTTGTTTACGTTCCTTTTATAAATTTTTATTAATTCATCATTATGTAAAAGAAAATCCTCTTGAAGAAATACCAATTCCAAAACAGCCTAAAAAATTACCGAAAGTGCTTAGCATAGAAGAAATTGACTTATTACTTGATATTTCTGTTAATGATGCCTTTAGTGCTAGAAACAAAGCTATTTTAGAGCTTATGTATGCAAGTGGATTGCGTGTTAGTGAAATTGTGAACTTAAAAGTAGGGGATATTGACTTTGAAATGTCTATTGTAAGAACAATAGGAAAAGGGAATAAAGAGCGAATCGTTCCAATCGGAGATTATGCATTAAATGCCCTTCATATTTACTTATACCACTATCGAAGCCAACTATTAATCAAAGGCTGGAATGAATATTTATTTATTAATAATCATGGAACTGGCTTAACTAGACAAGCTATTTTTAAAATGATACAGTCATTAGCAAAAGAAAAAGGAATAGATACTTCTTTTTCACCACATACATTAAGACATTCCTTTGCATCACATCTATTACAAAATGGCGCTAATTTAAGAGATATTCAAGAAATGTTAGGCCATAGTTCCTTATCAACAACACAAATTTATACCCATGTTTCTAATGAAAAATTAAAGGACGATTATAAAAAATTTCATCCACATGGATAGGAGGAGAATATGAATTTAGAAACAATAAATTGGAGTTTTGAAAACTATCAGAAATTTACTAATTATCTAATTTCTTTACGAGATATAGAATATAAAAATTTTCAATCAAAATTAATATTAGAAGAAATTCACATGATAGGAATTCGATTACCAATTTTACACAAATTAGCCAAACAGATTTCTAAAGGTGATTATCAAAATTATTTAAATTATAATTCCCATTTTTATTATGAAGAAATCCTATTACACGGACTTACTTTAGGATATTTAAAAATCAGCTTTGATGAGCTTTTAGATAAGTTAGAAACCTTTCTGGCCTATAATACCAATTGGGCCATTAATGACTCAACATGTGCCAATTTAAAACAATTCAAACATTATCAAGAAAAAGGATTTTTATGGATTTCAGAAAAGTTAAAAAGCCCAAATCCCTGGGATATACGTTTCGGCTTGATTTTACTTTTAAATCATTATTTAAATGATCAATATATTGATATCATTTTAGAATTATGCTCTAATACTTATATCGATCACTATTATGTCAATATGGCTATCGCATGGCTTCTATCATTTTGCTATATTAAATATCCGAATAAAACAGAACAAATTTTAAAAAGAAAACAATTATCTACATGGATTCAAAATAAAACCATCTCTAAAATTAAAGATTCTTATAGAGTTTCAAAAGAACAAAAAGATTACTTAAAAAATTTTATAAAGTAATCTTTTAATTTTGTTTTTAAACATAAAGTAAAAGCAATATCAGTCAAAAATAAAGCAAATAATAAATAAGTTAACCAATTTGGAATTTTTAAAATAAATTTATCAAACAAAGGTTTTATGACATATATAATCAAAAAACTTAAAAAACCCCAAGCGAAAGAAATTTCTAAAGAAATATATTTTCCAATGTGAAATCTTAAATTACTATAATCCCAAAATGTAATTTTAAATATTTTTTCTATTAATAATCCACCAATTAATTCTATAGTCGTGAGCAAAACAATAACCGCAACAAAAATAATCAAAGTCTGTAATAATTTAGAAGAATGTAAATTTTTAAAAATAAAATCAGAGGTTAAAATGATAATAATAATTCCAATGCCATAAACTGGAGTCCATGGTCCATATAGAATGCCACTATCTCCTTGATGTCCCATAAAAAAATAAACAAGATGTTCAAATAGGAATCCTACAATTGAGTATAAAAAGAAACAATTTAAATAATACATAGTCTTCACCTTTTTTATTATGTAGCAAAAAAGAACATTTTAAACAAGAATCCTTTTCTTTTCGAATATATTAAAATAGGTGAGATTATGACAAATACTGTACAAGCATTTATTTTAACAACATTAGCTGGATTTTCTACAATGATAGGAGCAATGTTTATATTTTTTAAAAAAAAGGTTACATTAGTAATGAAGGCACTTTCTTTTGCCGCTGGAGTCATGATTACAGTTTCTTTAACTGATTTAATTCCAGAAGGACAAGTTTTATTAAAAGAACATGTCAATTCCTATATGGTCATTTTAATCACATTTTTATTTTTATTGATTGGTATTTTAATTTCTATTTCTATCAACCATTATTTACCTGATTCATCAAAAAATAATTCTAAATTATACAGAGTTGGAATTATTTCAATGTTGGCAATCATCATTCATAATATTCCAGAAGGTATTGCTACATTTATTACAAGTTCTCATAATTTGTCTCTAGGAATTTCACTTACTATCGCAATAGCACTGCATAATATTCCAGAAGGTATTAGTATCTCTGTTCCAATTTTTTATGCTTCTGGGAGCCGCAAAAAGGCAATATTTTATACTTTTGTTTCTGGAATATCTGAATTATTAGGAGCTTTATTAGCATATTTGATTTTAAGGCATATAATTACAGAATCTATTATGGGAATGATATATATTGCGACAGCTGGAATTATGATACATATTTCACTAAGTGAATTATTGCCAACATCTCTTAATTACAATCAAGAAAAAGTTTCTTTGATATATTTATTAATCGGAGTAGGGGTAATGCTAATAAATCATTTTTGTTTCTAAAAAAAGAAAGAGATATCCCTTTCTTTTAGGTTTTCACCTATATTAGTCTAAAAGAATCGCCATTATCTTCATCTAGTTCAAACGAATGGTCTTCAGCATCGTCAAAACCGATTTCATTGGCTTTGTTTGAAACTTTATTACTGTTAGCATCAGTTACTGTATTTTTGTTAGTATTGCTAACATTATTATTCTTACAGTTCTTTACAGATGCTTTAGACTGTTTCATATTTTTCTTTGCCATATTTCATCACCCATTAGTATTATGGATGATTTGTTTTGGATTATACAAAGAGTAGGGAAGTGGTAGAAATTGGCTAATTTTAATTGAATTTGCAATTTTTTTCATTTCTGTTATAATAAGCACTCGAAAGAAAAAAGGGGATTTTATAATTTTAATATTGATATTGCTCATTAATTATATGAGGAATAATGTAAGAAATTATTAATTTAATTTCTTTTTATTTATAAAAAATAAGTTCGGCTTTTAATAGATGTGTGTTATAATAGAAAATTAAGAGGTGAATCTTATGTTTTCATTAGAAAAAGAATGTTGGAGAGAATATAAAAAAAAGAAAAAAAGTCTAAAAACTTATAATAAAAAGATTAATACAACAGAAACTGAATTTTACAAAGTATTTTATTATATTAGTAATGAATATTATTATGATTTACGAAAAGAATTCACAGATAAAGAAATTATAGAAGCCTGCAATGTCAAAGAAACGTTATTATCTGAAATAAAAGCATTTTTAAAAATCAAAAATTTAGCTACTATCAAGCCAGATAAAATAGTTATCAGTTATGAAACAGTTGTTTTTTTAGATAATATGATAAATAATTATAAAAGTTATTATATTAATTTACCAATTAGCCTTATAGCAATAGTATTAGCAATTTTCAGTTTATTAATCAGTATAATGAATAATACAATCTCTAATACTATAATAATTATAGGTATAATAGCATTAATGTTTTTACTGTCTAGTATTGCAAAAGAAAAAATTTATAAAATGTCTCAATATAAATAGGATAGTTGCTGTTAAAGCAATTTTTCTTTTCTTTTTAAAAGAAGTTAACATAATATACATTATAGAAAGTTATAAAATTATTTATCACATATAGAATTACAACAATTACAACAGTTATCACATTTATCATCACATTTAATCATTCCTGGAATAACGCCAAATTGCCCTAAAAGAGATACAATACAAATTATAACCATTATAAAGCCAAAAATTCGAATAGCATTATAGCATTGATAATCATACATAAATTAAACACCTTCTTTTTCAAAAATTTCTTCTTTTAATTCCTTTCAGCAACAAATAAATATTCAAAAATAATTCTAAAAATAATATATATAACAAGAAAAATAAGAAAAGGAGCAAAAAAGTGTAAAAGTCCTTTACCATTTGTATGTTCTGTTCTCAAATACTTTGATGTGTATGACACATTTGTAAAAACTTCTTCTCCAACTTTACAAACTGTAGAACCATATCTAACTCTATAACAATCATCAGATTTATATTCTATGCCGTCATATAAAAAAGTATATTCATATATCGGATTATAACAATCGCCAAGAAAAATACAACCAATAAAATCAAGAGAGGTATTTTCTTCTAATTCCATTTTAATACAACCTTTTGTGATAAGAATATTCTATATTCTTAGATTTTTTAATTTTATTTAATCTTTTTTTAAGCAAATAAGGACTATTAATAATTTCAGTAAAAAATTTATTTAATTTTCTATTATATAAACATAATTCATACATTTACATCACTTCTTTCTTTTTATATTCTCTAAAGTTTGTTACTTCTCCAAGTGGATTTGCATATAAATTCTCAAATTTTAAATCATAATTCGCACTTATATGCAGTAAATATTCAAATCCCCTATCCTCTTCGGAATCTATAAATAGGGTAGACGGTTTTTTCAAATTATGACTAGCTAGATAACGCCTTTTCCCCCATAACCTGTCATCTATATTTTTAGTCATATATTTTGATATATAACCTACTACATCATGTATATCTGTTAAATTATCAACTCTAGAAAAGCCATACTTCCAATACTTTACATCTTTACATTTATCTCTTTGTTCTTGTGTCATTTCACTCATTTGCTTTTCTGTAAATTCAACTTGTGGTATAATCAAAGAAGAACTTTCATAATCTAAATTCGTAAGAAGATGATAATGTGTTGCGCCTCGCTTTTGAAATTCTGGCACACACACATATGAGAGTTCTTTTTTTTCTTTTTTTAATTCAGATTGTGCTTTTGTTCTCCAAACATCAAATATCTTATTTGCTTCATTAATATCTGTTATATTTTCAGCGATAGTAAGTGTTATAAAAGTTTTGAATATACTTTCATTACATTTTATTAATCTTTGCAATTCAATTTTAGAACGCATAATATTTTTCATTAAAATCTTTTTTTCTTCTTCTTTTTTTAATTTTAATTCTATGACTTCATTCATATGTAACCATTTAGGTGGTGAATTATTTTTAAATTTATAAAACTTATAATGATTAAATTTTAGAAAATTATCATCATGTAATAATACGATTTTTTTATATGATATAAAGAACACATGATTTACATCTAAATATTTAATAATTGTTTTTTTTATTTCTCCCCTACTCTTTTTTTTAGAAACATTTTCATATTTAATTTTATCTAAATCAGAATTCTTTTTTATTTTTTTTACATTATAATCATAAACTTGATAATAATTACCACATTGAATTATCTTGTGAGTGTATTTTTCCTGATTAGTTGGAAATATGAGACTACTATCAAGTAACGCGCGCGCGATTATATCATAATCGCACCCGCCTGTCAATCCTTTTTTTATTTCTTCTTTTATTGTAGCATTATAGCTTCGTACATCATAGCCTAATTGCTCATTTTCTTTTTTTGAATAATGCTTTTTCCCGTTCCATTCACGCATTGTCGGTTCCCTCCGTTTCCGTCATTGACGGAACCTCGGAGGAGGAACCGTCCAAAATCGTTGAATATGGCACGAAATCAGCGTCTTTATACTTCTCAATAATTTTATACGTGTCATACGCTTCACGAAGTTCTTTTGTATGCGCAAATATGAAAAAACCTTTATATTTGAAACATTTATCTGTTTTCATATCATAATACTTCGGATCAGCATACCTAACTATTGTCAAACACCCTAAAATCGTTTTAGGAAAATATACATAAGTCGTCTGCTCTCTAAATTCTTTAGCCAACTTCCCAAAAATCTGAGTTGTACCGATTATAGATTTCTTTTGTTTTCTTTGCTGACATATTTCAGAAAAAAGCTCAGGTGGAACTGTCGAATTCGTTTTTGAACTTGGAAACCAAGTTTGTATTTCATCAATTACATTTATAACTCCACTTTTACCATTTTTATACATAATTATATCTTGCCAGGTCTCTATAATGCCATCTTGTCTATCATATTCAAAATCATTTGTATATACTTTAAGTTTTGGATATCTAGCTTGCCATTTACGTAATAAATAAACCATAGTAATAGATTTACCACTACCCTGTTTTCCTACACATACATAAATACCTGGATCTTGAAACTCATTTCTATCACGTTCTAGCATATCTAACGCTAGGCGTTTAGGAAAAAGAACAAATATATTTTTCCAAAAACCCGGAAATGGCAAAGGCTTACAGTCAACTGGTATTGGCTTTATTTTCTTTATAAATCTATAATAAAAATAAAAGAATACTACTATTAAAACCCAAACAAGAAAAATTAAAAATATTGGAATCGATAATGAAAGCAAAGATTTAACTAATTGTATCATTGCTTTCATCAAACTATTAAAAATTGATGTAAAATTCATATAACACCTACTAACTAAAATATACGATTATATATCCATGTAATCATTTTTATAAAAAGACCAGCGTATTTTACTGTGTATACAAGCACAATACAAGCAAATAAATAATCAATAGGAAGAAAATAATATAAAGAACTAAAAAAATCCCGAACAGAATTACCTGTAAAAAATCCTAAAATATCAGCTGGAATTGATACTGTAAAAGGAACAATTGCAAATAAAATAATCAAAACACCTAGACCAAGTGTAACTTTTACTAAACTATTCATAAATTTCCTCCTTTTTATCAATCATTAAAATATTTAAGTAAAATATCCAATACTTTTTTAAGTGTTACATAACTTGCAGAAACTTTTATTATAAAGAAAATCATATCTCTATACTCATCAAAAATTGTAAAATCCATTTTCACTTGTATATTAAAACCAATTGATGTTAAATCAACAACCCATTCTGGTGGTTTAGGTTCTCTCATACCTTGTAAAAACACTCCCCAAATATCAGGAATTTGCTTAATAATAGGCAGCTTATTATAAATAAAGCCTAGAATTTTATCTACTATTTCATTTCCATTTTCATGTTCATCAGAAAGAAATGGGTCAGGGGGTTTAACATTAACATCATCATTAACATCATTCGGGTTCTTAATAACTTCACAAGTATATTTATCAGAACATAGAGAATGAACAAAGTATCTACTATCATATTTTAAAATTGTAGAACTAGGCTCATCCTGATAATATGGATTTACAAAAAACATTTTATATTTATTATAATCAGAATGAAAATAGTACTTATAGCCACCAAACAAATCATCGTAACCTTTAAAAACATGCTCTTCTAACGCATTGATATTTGTATTATTATCTGGAAAAATCTTCATAGTTAAGTAATTACCTTTAAAAAACACATCAGAATATATATCATAATAATGTTCAACATTAGTAGAAAGTTTTGGAAGAAGCATTATTCCATATTTACCAGTCCAATCAACTTCAATATAAGAACTATTTGACACATATTCATAAGTAAAAGGATACTCACTATCAAAATGAACAAGAACATTTTCATCTTTACCAGAAAGCCATTCTAAATCAACAACTAAATTAACTTCCTGGACATTAGAAGCAAAATTATTAATCTGCGTATCATAATAAATTGTCTGTTCTAAGTCATTATATTTTTGCTCTAAAGGTAGTATTGTTTTTCTATTACTAGAAATAACTTCAAGATAAGGAGCACTATCATATCCAATTGGATATGTAACAGAATGATTTAATTCAAAAGTAAACATTTTATTTTTTGGTATGTCAAATCTAAATCTTACTTGTGATTTTCCTAATGTATTTATGTTTTCTGTAAATGAATAATATTTATTAATAGAACCTATATATTCCTTATATGTTGGGAATTTATCTCCAGTTTTATAAATTGTATCCCCTATTTTTAAACCAGAAAAGGTATTTATATTATTTAACTTTATTGTCATATTAGTACTATAAATGAAATCTCTAAGAACATTGTTGCCACTTTCCAAAGGAATCCAACCAACCATTGTTCCATTATCACTCGGCAAATGTTTATTTTCTTTAATATAATTAATAAACTTTAAAAAATCGGAACCCGAAGTATTTAAGAGAGATGAAGATGTCAAATAGGAACTTCCGACATACGATTTATTACCTCGAAAATTATACATAGTACTACTAGCGCGTTCTACATTTAAATTAACTTCATTTGAAACGTATTCCCTTACAGAAATACCAAAAGCCCCAGAATCAGTATAAAAATTCTGAACAAAAAAAACATAATTCATTCCACTTTCATCCAAAACTTGTTCTATTTCTAAAATTGCATCTTTTACATTATCAGAAATCAAACCATAGCTATTGTTATAATCATTTTCCTTAAATTCATTAAATACATTCGTGTAATCAATTAATTGTTCTTCTGAAGCTTTAACATTCATTCCAAAAAAGAAGAAAGAAAAGAAACATAATATAAATAGCAATTTTTTATTCATAAAAATCTACTCTTTCAATGCTTATAACTTCAAATTTTCCCCAAACTTTTGAAGTTATCAAACATAACATAGACAAAAATGTGCCACACAAATCTTCATCTACTTCATTTTTACAAATTGTTACTACCTTATATCGCCGTCTTTTCATTCTTCTACCCTCTTTCGGCTTTTGAAAAAGCCCCGCAAAACTTTTGATACTCACTCGGCGTGAGAACCAACAAAACAAAAAGAAAATTGCATTTCATTTTGTTTTTTTCACAACATTATCGAACTTTCCAGGAGTAAGGTTTTTCCCGGCATAATCGCTTCCGCTTTTATTCCAGTTCCACCTTTACTCCTTTTCAGTTCTAGGTTACAAACTAGGCTCCTTTAACCCAAGATATAACCATACGTGCACCTTTTTTGATAAGTGCTACTGATAATGTGATTGGAATTGCTACTGCAATTGCAGCAGTAACTGTTGGTACTACTTGAGTTAAATCAATAGTACTAAAGTCAAATGCTGATGTTGCACTTCCAACCGCTTCTAACATTTGTGGCATCTTAGAAAACCCCCTTTTATTTTTACGCCATTACCCAAAAATACAAGTTAAAGTTAATGTTCATCGTTAAACCTCTTCGCATAATTCAGGAAAGAATTTTTTAAAATAGGAGCAATGGCGCGTTTTTTTAATCTAAGAAACTATTTATAAAGCTAGCCACAATTCCAAATATTGACTTCAAGAAAAAGAAGAATTGCATCATTAGAAGAAAACTCAAAATATCTTTTATTTCTTTTAACATTTCTAACTCTTCCATATCAATTCTCCTTTCATTTCAATATTTTTTCTAATTTTTCAAAGAAAACTTTAATTTTCTTTTTTTTTATTATTTGATTAGACATTTTATCAAAATGCTTGTCCAATCTTTTTCTATACGTTTCATAAGTATAAAATCTATTCTTATCAAAAAATTGTATATCTAGCACATACCAACCCATTGAAGTATGATTACCAACTTTTACAAGAATAGGCATTGAATTCACTATTCTGAATATTGTTTGTCCACTTCTCTTTTGATAAAAAATCAAATACATTTTATATTAAAGAATTATTAATTTTCTTAATGTATAATTTTTGACCATTTTTGATAAGTCTAGTTTCAAACTCTAAACTACACACTTGCATATATTGTTTACCTTGTAATTCAATTCTTTTTGTAAATTGATTTAAAACATTAAGTTTATTGCCTGGCAAATAACATTCAAGCATTCCTACTCCGACATGCTTATCTGTGTCTTCCAAATCAACTGTATAAACAATTTTTGTCATTTGTGTTACTTCTCCAGTATCTTTATTTGTCATATTCATTAAATCAGCATACAATATACAACCATTCATCTTTATAATTTCATTTTTCACTTTTCATCTTTCCTTTCTTCATACATATATTTATATGTATCTAAAAATAATATAACATACAAACGTATGTGATGTCAATACATATTTTTGTATGTATGAGAAAATGTAATAAAGGAAAGATAATTTATGAAAATAAAAAGATTAAAAGAACTAAGAGAAAGAAAAGATAAGTCACAAATACAAATAGCAGAATTTTTAGGAATATCACAACAGCACTATAGTATGTACGAATTAAATAAAAGACTTATACCTATAGATTTACTTGTAAAGTTATCTTATTTATACGAAACATCAGTCGATTATATTATTGGGTTAACAGATAAAAAAGAACCTTATCCTAAAAAATAACAAAAGTGATGGATTTAGAAAGAAAAGATATATATAAAGGAGTATGATTTTATATGGATGAAAAATTTTGTCCTTTCATTTCTACTAAAGAAGAAAAAAACAAATGCAATTCTGAATGTGAATTTTGGGACAATAAGCAAAAATGTTGTGAATTTAAAAAAGAAACAACAATAACTATTTCTGAAGGAATTGTAATTGCTTGTGGATTCACTATATGGGGTTCTTTAATTGGAATGATTTTATATACAATTTTTAATTTTATAATTTAATCAAATTATAATCTATAACTTAGTTAGACTTATGAACTTAAAATAAAAATATCGTTGATTGTAACGGTATTTTTTTCGATTAAAAATAATAAAAAAGTAAGATTAGTTGTGTAATCTCGCTTAATTAAAAAAGTGTGTCTCCCCCTCGAAAAAAACTCTTTGAAACAGGTTCCTGCAGAAGTGATTACAAGCTAAGGGCGAAATTGTTTTTAAATATCGGGCTAGTTATAATGCAAATTTCTATTTTAAATAGGGTTTTTATTCCACGGTTTATTGACTTTTTTTTCGTAATTTGGTCTTCGAACTTTGTTCTTTTTAGAACTAGAGAGGAGGTATTTCACATGGAATATGAATTTTATTTTGAACGCCTCGGATTTATTATTTTAACTAAGAAATTCGAAACGTTTGAAGAAGCCCGAGATTTTGCAATCGAATTCGAGGCGATGAAATTTCGAAAAGTCGGAGAAGATAATTGGATTCCAGTTTATCGTTATGAAGATGGAGTGTTCAATCTCGTTTATAATTTCAAAGATAATTCCGACTTTTCTTAACACTTCGATTTTTTTATTGAAAGGAGATGAATTTATGAATTATCAAAGATGGATAACCTTTCCTATTAAATTTATGACTTTAGAAATCGCTTATATACTATCTCTTGCTAATTATTCAGTAATAAAAACTAGCGATTCTACTTGTAAAATTGAGAAAGAGGACTAACTCTCCTCTCTCATTCAATTTAACTCTCCTTATTTTACCAAATGGCTCAACAAAAAGTCAATAACTTTCGCGGCATAAAAATTTGGGGACAAATAGAAATTTTCATTATGCAATGAAGTAACGCTTTCGCTAAAGTAAGCTTATCACTTCTACACCTATTAAAAGAGTTTTTTTCGAGGGGGAGACACACTTTTTTTATGGGAGCTCTAATGACAAAGATGTTATGTAAGAAAGTTAGTCTTAACTTTCTTACATATTATTTTTAATTATATATATTAATATTATTACAAAATAAGCCTATAGGGGGAAAACGTTTTGTGCATACACAAAACGCAATAGCCTTATTTTGTAATTTTAAATTAAAAAGAGTAAAGCTATTTTACTCTTTTTATAAAATGACGAATGCATAAATTATTCATTTGTAATTGCAATCCTAAAAAGTCATGAAAAGGATTATAAATAATCACTTTTCTATTTCTATATTTGCCTAAAAATCGTAACTTTCTTTTAATTATTTTAGGTCTAGTTTCAATATAAGTTTGTAAAAGTAATTCATTTGCATTTATAATTAATCCACCTAAATTTTCAATACCAAATTCCTTCATTTTTTTTACACCAATTTTCTTAATTACTATACATTATAAATATCTATTTTTAAACAAGATACAAGTCAAACCAATTATACCGCCAAAAACGAATATTTTTAAAAATGGAAAAGGTTTTATTTCTCCAGAATGTTCACAAAGATCATTATAATATAAATAATCTAAATATTCTTTCATCATTTTATCGCACTCCTTTTTTTTGCAATATTGAAACAAATTCTCTAATCATAAACTTAAAATTCTATACATTATAGAAAGTTAAACATATGGATTTAAAACTATAAATAATACTAAGATAAGTATATTTTATATGGTTAAAACAAATACTATTATCATATAAAATA
This sequence comes from uncultured Bacilli bacterium, assembly GCA_949505625.1. Taxonomy (GTDB): domain Bacteria; phylum Bacillota_I; class Bacilli_A; order RF39; family UBA660; genus MGBC102946. The sequence goes on along the minus strand of CATBQD010000009.1, from coordinate 48,618 downwards.
TATCATCTAATTATTAACTTATAATTATTTTTTAACTTTATAATATTATAATGAATCATTAATCACACTATTATTCATAAGATTCTTTTTATCAATTAATTATCTACTTAGCTTTATTTTAAGCATCTTAGATATATAATTAATCATCTTTTAAAAGTTTTTGGTCTTAGAATTTACCTTATACTACTCTACTTTTAAATCTTAAAAATAAAGTAGGGGAAGTGCAACAAAAAAATACTACAAAATGTAGTACTTATTGTCCAACTTTTCTTGATTGAATTTCAGCAATCTTTTCAAAGATCTCTGCTGCATTTTTCTCGTTAATCTCTGTATATCCAAGTTCTTTCAAAGCTTGTACTTTAATTGTATTTAACTCTAAAGTACGGCTCATTCTTTCCTCATTCTTGTGTTCAATCTGAGCAACAAAACGTCTATGAGTTTCAGCAATTTTTGTTTTTGAGGCCCCTCCCCCATTATATAATGTGAAAGCAGAAAACAAGATACTCTCAAAAATAAATTGTTCATTTTCTTCAAATACAAATTCTAAAGGTTTTACAAATCCAGTTGCTTTCGCAACATATGCTAAAACATATTTTAATTCTTTTGATGTATCTAAAGACTGCAAAAAATGATATAAATATTTAAAAGTATAATATGCTTCATCATCCTTGTCATCTTCTAAACGTTCTTTCATCAAATCAACAATATTTACCATAACTTCTTTTTGTCTTTTATTCAATCCGTTATAGATTGAATTTGTTTCGTTTGCAATATTTTTTTGAGTATTTTCAAATAAATTGTTAATTCTAGCCTCTACATCCATAATATAATCTGTATCTACTTTTATATTTTCTAATTCTTCTGGGGATTTAATTCCAAGTAAATTTAATAATAATACTTTTTTATCTTTTGGCCATTTATTAATATCATCTAACTCCAAATAATTATAGATCATTTGCCTGGAAACTCCTAAGAATTTAGCTAACTTCACCTTTGATATTCCTAACTCATGTAAGATTTCATTCAATCGGTTCATTATATCAACCCTCCTATTATCATTCTATCACTTTTATGTCAAATGTCAAGTGTAAACAAAAAGTCTAGAAAGAAAAAAAGAGTAGAGAAAATGACAATCTCCTACTCTACTTTATAAATACCAAAGCTTCTTCCCTTCTTTTCTTACTTCTTTAATCAATCCACCACCAAGACATTCTTCTTTTTCATTATAAAAAACACAAGCTTGTCCCGGAGTAACTGCTTTTACTCCCTGTGGATATTTCACTAAAATATGGTTATCATCAAGGTATTCCATTTCCACTGGATTATCATTTTGACGATAGCGAAACTTTGCAAAACAATTTCGTGGTTTTTTATCACATATCCAATTAATTGTATCGATCAATGCACTATCGCTAAAAAGATAAGGGTTATCATCCTTATGAGCAACATATAAGATTCTCTTTGATAAATCCTTTCCAACAACAAATATCCGATCATCATTGCCTCCTAAATTGAGACCTTTTCTCTGACCAATAGTGTAATACATTAAACCAATATGTTTTCCAATTACTTCATTTGTTTCAATATCTATAATATCACCAGGAATATTTGGCAAATAATTTTCAAGAAATTTTACAAAATTACGTTCTCCAATGAAACATATTCCTGTAGAATCCTTTTTTGTAGCAGTTACTAAACCATACTTATCTGCAATCTTACGGACCTCTTTTTTCTCTAATTCACCAAGTGGAAAAAGCACATTAGAAAGCTGTTTTTTTGACAATTGTGATAAAAAATACGTTTGATCTTTACTATAATCTATCGCTTTCATTAATTTTCCGTTTTGAATTCTAGCATAATGTCCTGTTGCAATATAATCTGCCCCTAATTTTTCTGCTTCTTTTACAAACATATCAAATTTAATATATTTATTGCACATAATATCTGGATTAGGCGTTCTACCTAGTTTCAATTCTTCTAAAAAGTAGGTAAACACATAATCCCAGTATTCCTTCACAAAATCAATACGATGTAATGGAACCCCAATCTGCTCGCATACTTTTAAAGCATCATTATAATCCTGTTCTTGTGGGCAAATATTTTCTCCTAAAGTAGGGTTCCCCAATATATCATTATTTAAAGCTGCATCCCAATTTCTCATAAATAAGCCAATAACCTCATATCCTTGTTGCTTTAATAAGATTGCAGCTACGCTACTATCTACACCTCCACTCATACCAATCACTACTTTTTCCATAAAAATCACCAAATATATTATACCATTAATCTTTATTTTTTTTGTATTTATTTTAAAATTGACAGAATCCATTTTAAAACATTAGGAATCAAAAATGTTTCAAGCAATGCACTTATAAAAAATAAAATTAATATAATACCTAATACTTTAGAATATTTGTTCATAATTGTTTTAAAATCAATCGTTTTATGTTTAAATACCGATTCTATCATTTTAACAGAAACAGAAAGTGCATACATTAATAAAAGACCATAAGAAATAATATTTAAAATCTGACAAGGGAAAATATAAAAAAATGCATATAATAATCCCTTTCCTTTATAGACAAATAACATACTGCCTATAGAAAAACCCAATACAAAAGCTTCTTTAAAAAATAGAAATAAAATTATAGGAATCCCTACAACAGAAATCCCTAACAACCAAATAATTCCAGACATTAAAAATTCTTTCAAAAAAGAATTACAAAAAATAGGCAAATAATTTATTTTATTTTTTTCAATATGAGTCATATAGGAATTCAAATATTCTTTTACTAAAGATTTATCAGCTGATGATAAAAGTGTAATAAATAGTGTTCCTGACACAACTCCAACTAACAATAATACAACGAAAAATATGGTGAACTTTTTACTAGTTTTAATTCTACTTTTTAACTTGTCCATTTCTTTCTTCATAGTTTCCACCTCAGTTAAGCATATGAAAACAAAAAAAAGATATTCCAAAAATGAAAAAAATATATTATAATACATATATGAGGTGATTTCATGACAAGCAAAAAAAATAAAACTAAAAAACAAATTAATATTAATTTTAAAAAAATTGGAGTTATCCTTTTATTAATTGCCACTATAGCAATGTATATATCTTCTTTATTATTTATATAAAAAAACAGCGATTATTTCGCTGTTTTCTTTAATTTTTTCTTTTCTTTTAATAAATCTCTAATTTCTTCTAACAATATAATGTCAGCAGGTTTTACTGGAGTCTCTTTGACTTCTTTTTTCTTTTCTTTGTGTGTTAATCTATTAACAATTTTCATTAGAAGAAATATACATGCTGCTACTATTAGAAAGTCTACTACATTTTGAATAAATGTTCCATATAGGATTTCAGCAGAACCAATTTTAAAAGATAAATTAGAAAAATTCAAACCACCTAATACAATACCAATTAGTGGCATTAATAAATCATTTACAACAGATGTCACAATTTTTCCAAAAGCTCCTCCAATAATAACTCCAACTGCCATATCAAGAACATTTCCTCTTGAAATAAATTCTTTAAATTCTTTTAACATTACTTCTTTTCCTTTCTACATATTCTTTCAAAATTTCTTAATTCCTATATATTGTCAAATTTAATCAAACATAAAAAATAATGGCTACTTCTATTTTATAAAGAAAATCTCCTTTTTGATTGAAATTTAACAATGAGAATTTAAGTATAAAAATAGATCAAAAGACAAAGTTTTCTAGCATAAATGATTTTATAATCAACTGTTACTTAGAAATATCCAACTCTATCTCTATTTAAATTATAATATAAATTTCGTTTTTTCTCAAGCAAAAAGAAGCCTACTTTGCTTCTTCTCAATCTTCTGCTTCTTCTAACATATTTGTAATAAAAATACCATATCCTTTATGTGGATTGTCAACAACAACATGAGTAACAGCACCAATAATAAACTCTCCTTGAATAATAGGAGAACCACTCATTCCTTGAACAATACCTCCAGTTTTATCCAACAATTCTTGATCTGTAATTTCAAATACTATATTTTTCGTTTTTTGTTTGGAATTTTTATCAATTTTTGTAATAGATATCGTATACTCTTTAATCGTTTGATCTTCTAGTACTGTTAATATTTTTGCTGTTCCCTTCTTTATCTCGTCTGGTTTCGCAACTTTATATTTTGTTTTTCCATCAAACTTTCCAGTATAGGTTCCAAAAATTCCTTGCGCTGTATTTTCACTAATTGTACCATTTACTTTTTCATAATAAAATTCTGCATTTTTTTCTCCTGGAATCCCATCTTTACTTGGCGTAATATTAGTAACATTTGATTCAAATATTTTTCCATCTTTAATTTCTAGAATTTTTCCAGTAGATTTTTCAATAATTTCATGTCCTAAAGCACCAAAAATATTAGTTTCTGGATCTATAAATGTTAAAGTTCCAATACCTGTAATACTATCCTTGACATAAAGACCTGTTTTGTATGCACCAGTTTCATCTTTATACAATTTTAAATTTGCCTCTTTTTGTGTATTTTCTCTTATATAGCCAATCTGAATAGTTCCATCCTTTTTACTCGTATTTATTTTTTGTATCATTTCTTCTACAGATGAAACTGGTTCTCCCTCAATAGTTGTAATCATGTCTCCAATTTTAAGTCCTGCTTCCGTTGCTGGATACTTGTTTTCTACCTGATACAGTCCAACAATCATCACACCTTTAGAATTAATTTCAATTCCGATATTTTCTCCCCCAGCAAACAAATAATCTGAATAAGCAAAGACATTTATTGGAATGATATATAATGAAAGAAGAAGTAAAAGGAACGATTTTTTAATTTTTTTAAAAAACATTTTAAATCTCTCCTCACTCTACAGACTACATTTTTATTATGAAAAAAATATAGTTTATTATGAATACAAAAAAATACCAAAATGGTATTTTTAAACAACTATGACTCTATTTCAAAAGATTCTAATTCTCCATTTTCTAAAACAATTTTGTTAACTTGTTCTTCAATTGACTTTAATTTTTCATCACATTCCTGTACGAGTTTCATTGCCTTTGTATATTTGTTAATAGAATCTTCTAAATCACTATTTCCGTTTTCTAGTTCATTAATAATCGTCTCTAATTCCTTTACTTTTTCTTCAAACTTTTTCTCTTTTTCTGCCATATTATTCCTCCGTTCCTATTTTTTCTACAATTATAGTTCCATCCTGAAATCTTAATTCCAAAGGCCCATTTTTAACATCCAAAACACTTTTTAATAAATGTCCATTTTGATATGTCAATGTATATCCTCTTTTTAGAACACTTAATGGATTTAGCAATTCTAATTTCTCTATAATTTGTATCAAGTTTTTCTGATAGGGATCATAAATTGTTTGTGGTTTTAAAAGAATGTGATTATTTTTAATATGTTCTAAATTTGCTTTTGATAATTCTAATTGATGTAATATTAAAGAGTTTAATTTAGAATGTATGAGATCTATTTTCTGTTTTCTATTTTCATACATTACCATTGGTGTTTTTATAACATAAGAGTTTTTTAGACTATCTAAATATAGTCTGTTGTAATTTATTTTCTTTAAAATGCTTTCTTTTAATCGAATCTTTAATTGTTCAAGATGATTTAATAAATCAATCATATTTGGAACTGCTATTTCTGCTGCTCCTGTTGGAGTAGGTGCTCTTAAGTCAGAAACATAATCACTAATTGTATAGTCAATTTCATGTCCTACAGCACTAATAATCGGGATAGGAGAATAATAAATCGCTCTAGCTACAACTTCTTCATTAAAAGGCCATAAATCCTCAATAGAACCGCCTCCTCTTCCAACAATTAAGGTGTCCAATTCATAATGAGAAGCCATATCAATTTTAGCAGCAATATCACTAGCAGCATTTTCTCCTTGTACTAAGGCTGGAAAAAGAATAGTTTCACAAATTGGAAATCTTCTTTTTATTGTTGAAAGAATATCCTTGATTGCTGCTCCTGTTGGAGCCGTTACAATTCCTATACGTGTTGGAATCTTAGGAATTGGTTTTTTATGTGCAGAATCAAATAAGCCTTCTTTTGCCAAATCTTGTTTTAATTTTTCAAAAGCTACATATAAACTGCCCAAGCCATCTTGTTCCATCTGCTCTACATAAACTTGATATCCACCAGTCGCCTCATAAACACTAATTCTACCAGCAACTAAAACTTTCATACCTTCTGTTGGAACAAAGTTTATTTTTTTTGCATTTGTACTAAACATAATTGCATTAATTTTACTACCTTCATCTTTCAAAGAAAAGTAGAAATGCCCAGTAGTATGAGCTTTAAAATTGGATATTTCTCCCTTTAAAAATACAGTTCTTAAATGCTCATCCGTATCCAATTTAAATTTCAAGTATTTGGTTATTGCACTTACTGTCAAATACTTATCTTGATTCATTCTTGTTCTCCTTGTCATGATAAACATTATCTAATACTGCATTGATCATCTTACGAACCTCATCATCACTATAAGATTTTGCTAATTCGATAGCTTCATTAATTGCTACGATTTCTGGGGTTGATGTATATAGTAACTCATAAATCCCAATTCTTAAAATTGCCTGATCTGTATTTCCCAAACGATCTATCGTCCAGTTATTTAAATACTGATTGGCAATTTTATCAATTTCATTTTGATAAGTAATAACGCCATATACAACATCTTTCACAAATTCATTTTCTACTTCTAGAACTTCTTTTATAACATGCTCTACTTGGTAACTAATTTTATTCTTTGCATAAATATTAATCTGATACAAAATTGTCATAATTTTTACACGAAGTTCACTTCTGGTCATTTGTTCCATTTATTATCACCTTTTTTAATTTTATCATAAATAAAACAAAAACAAAAGAAAAAATAGGAACTTTCCTACTCAAAATTAGAAGCTAAAAGAGAAAGCAATTTTTTCCTTTCGCTTCCTTTTGAATTCTCTTTAATTTCTTCTGCTATCGTAATTATTTTATAAGATATATATATGCCTGAAAGAGACATACTTAAAATTCCAAGTAAATAAAGCCGAATAGTAATTAAATAAAACCCAATTAAGACAAAGAATAAACCTAAAAACAATAATCTTTCAATTTTAATTTTTCTTTTCGACTTATATTCGCAATATAATAATCGCAATTTTAAATACTCAATTTGTTCCTCTTTCGACATGTTTAGTTTCTTCATTTCCATAGTAAGTTCATTATAGTCATTTAAAGTCTCTTGTTTTAATCGTTTCATATTATTCTCCTTGATAAAATAAAAGAAAAAGAATGTTCAATTACTTTTTCCTTTGGGTTTCTATACTCACAGCTGGTGCAAGTAATCCTAGCTGTAATTGTACTAAAACAGCATCTGGAATTTTCAAAGCTACTATAATTTCTTCTGGTCTTTGCCCTAAATGCTCCAATTTTTCAATCTGTCTCAGCATTTTTAAATTCGTTTCATTAGCAGGCAAATAGTTTTTAAAACACTTGATAAAGAATTAGCTTCCAGTATTAATCTTTTTCTTTCTTCAACTTGAGCTAAAAACCCTGTTTCACTCATATGTTCTCTTGTCACTCCAGCATTTTCTATTGCTCTTAAATAACTTGCAAATTCTAGATCATTTGGACAGTTTTTTAAAAATTCTTCTGTTATTGGCAGATTTCTATTAGTATCTGTTATTTTTTTTTAAATCTGCTAATTCTTTTTCTCTTTTAGCTATCATTTCTTCTTCTGTTAATACTTTTCTTCCACTTTCTAATAAAGTTCCTTCGTTTTTTTCAGGTTGAGGTTCAAAACAAGTATATTCATTTAATATAATTTCATTTGAACCCTTGATTTCAGCACCAGTTAAATAAACTGAAATTCCTGGATACAAATTTTGATATTTCTGGCAAACTTCATTAATAGAAGAAGATTTTTCATCTTCATATATAATTGTCTTTACCCCATTTTTATCAGGAACTATTGTAAGAGGTTCTTCTGATAATATAGTGCAAAAGCATCCCCAAATTGTATAATGAGTTTGATTATCATAAACATCAATATCACCATTAAATACTAAGATTTTTTTTGAAGTAAGTTCCTCATTTGTTTGTATAATTGGTTCGGGGTCTTCTTCAAAGGCTTGTTTGGCCATTTCTTCAGTTTTACAAATTGCATTATTTAAAGTTGCTACTGCTATTAATTTTCCATTAATATTTTCAATTGTTGGGTTATAATCATCATAATTTACAAAATAAGATCCAATAACTACCTCTTCTCCAGCTAAGAATCGTTTTATATCCAAATTGGTCGCTCCAGTAATTACCTCGATCGTTTTTACATCTTTTATTTCAATTTCATCTTCTGTTTCGTGAGTCAATAATGCGCTATACTTTTTTACAACATTTTGATCATAAACATAAAAAACAATTGGTTTCCCGTCTATCACAATATCAGTTATCTCCTCTTGAAGTGGTTCATCTACTGGTTCATCTGAAAGTTCATTTTCAATTAGAGAAGGCCCAGAGTTTTCATCCTGGATTGGTTCTGCTGCATCTAAAAAGTCTTCAATTGCCTCATCATAAATGTCTGGTCTACTTTCATAAGGAATATCACTCACAGCCACCCACTTTAAAGGTGTCACTGTCCCATCTTTTCCATATTCTAGATCATTTACTTTATCATATATAACAAAAGCTGGTTCTGGGTATTGATTCTCATTTACAACACGGGCAATATCAGCTTCACGAACTTTTTCCCAGTTCTTTAAAAAATGTATATTTGATAAAACATTAGATGTTGATAAAGTTGCTCTATATGCACTTAAACTATTATTATCATAAACATAATAAACAACTTCAACGGTTTCCTCTTTTTTTGCTTCTTTTACCAATTCCAAACTAATTCCATCTTCAAATTCATTTGTAATATCCAAAAAATTAGGATTACTTTTATATCCCTTAAATATTGTACTTTCTTCACTAGAAAGAATAACCGCTTGATTTTCTACAACTTCATATCCCTTAGCATTTTTCCCATTTTGATTTGCAACAATTACATATGTTTTACCAGTCGTTTGATCTAATAAAAAGCTAACTACATAGGCTTTTATGCTTCTTCCATCTTCTTTTTGTAGATAAATAACCTTAGAATTACTTACCATACTTACCCCTCCATACCTTTTATTCTAACTTTAAACATTATACTATAGATATTTTCCTTTGTCAAAAAATATCCAAAGAAAAAAACAACTTTACAGTTATTTTTTAATTTTCAATATAAATTCCGCGATATAACATCACCAAATACCAGATTTGTAAATAAAACACCATTACAATTAGCATTATCCAGCCAATTATTGGAATAATGAGTCCTAAAATCCAAATATATGGTGATAAATAGATCTCACTTCCAGGAGTTCCTAACTTCGCATTTACTTCACATACAATCTGAATTTGAAAAATCACTAAAATAATTTCTATAATCATATAGATAATTGACAAAATAGAAATAACGATAGCCAAGGCTGGATTTAAATGATTCATATCAAAAGATGATAAATATGGGAACGCAAAAGCTGAAAATAGTGATACTAATCCAAACAAGGAAATTCCAATAATCAATAACGGTTTTGGTAATTTTTGTACCCATCTATAATACCACGCTTCTTTATCATATATATCTAATAAAGCGGCTAAGACAAGAACACTTGTTCCGCCTGATAAAAACGCCAAAATAAGCCAAATCCACCAATTTTCTTTTTCTAACAGTTTCATAATATCCTCCCTTTTTATTCTATGAATTTATTTTACCCTTTACTTCATTTTTTAAACGATACAAAATATTTAATGCTTCTAATGGAGTGATTTCCATTGGATTAATCTGTTCTAATTCTTCTTCTATTTTTGATTTTTGAGGTACACTAACAAGTTCATCAATTGGTAAAGATTCTTGAATCTTTATATCTCTTTTTTTCTCTGCGTTTTCATAGACAGTTAAAATTTGATTTGCTCTTTTGATAAGGCTATCTGGAAGATTTGCTAATTTAGCAACATGAATTCCATAACTTTTATCAACACTACCTGTTTTAATTTTGTGAAGAAAGGTAATATTTCCATCTTCTTCATGAGCACTCACATGAATATTTTTTAAATGTTTTAAATTTTTTTCTAAATCTGTTAATTCATGGTAATGAGTTGAAAATAAAGTTTTAGCATGAATATTATCATGAATATATTCAATAATTGCTTGTGCTAAACTCATTCCATCAAAAGTAGCAGTTCCTCTTCCGAGTTCATCAAATAAAATCAAGCTGTTTTCCGTTGCGTTGCTAATAGCATGATTAGCTTCCATCATTTCTACCATAAAGGTTGATTCTCCGCTTACCAAGTCATCACTTGCTCCAATTCTAGTAAAAATGTGGTCAAAAATAGGAAGAATAGCTTTACTAGCAGGAACAAAACAACCAATTTGAGCCATAATAACAGTGATTGCTAATTGTCTCATATAAGTTGATTTTCCAGCCATATTTGGCCCCGTAATTAATAAAATATCTGTATTTTTATCCATCAAAATATCATTTGGAACATACTCCCCATCTATTACTTTTTCAACAACAGGATGCCTATCATCGATAATTTCAATAACTTTTTCATCTGTTAAAACGGGTCTAATATAATTATTTTCTTCTGTTACTGTTGTGAAGGATTGTAATACATCGATTTCACTAATTGTTTTAGAAATTTTTTGCAATCTTGGAATATATCCTTTGATTTTTTCTCGAATTTCAGAAAATAAAGTATATTCTAATTCTACTATTTTTTCTTCAGCATTTAAAATTAACGCTTCCTTTTCTTTTAAAATTGGACTAATATATCGTTCACAGTTGGTTAATGTCTGTTTTCTTTCATATCCATATTCTGGTTTTACCATAGATACATTTCCCTTAGAAATTTCAATATAATAACCAAATACTTTATTGTATCCGACTTTTAAGTTTTTGATACCTGTTTTTTCTTTTTCCTCTGCTTCAAATCGAGCAACAAAATCTTTTCCACCTTTTCTTAAATCTTTTAATTCATCAAGTTCAGCGTTATATCCTTCTTTAATTAAATAACCTTCTTTGATTGATAAAGGAGGATTTTCATAAATGCTAGTTTCTAATAACTGATATAAATCATCCAAAGTTTCTATATTTTCATAAAAACCAATTTTCTCTAAAATATCACGAATTGTTGGTAATACTTTCAATGAAGTTTTTAATTGTAACAAATCTCTTGCATTCGCATTTCCAAAAGCCACGCGTCCGCTTAATCGTTCCAAATCATAAACTTCAAATAGAGCTGCACACAAATCCTCTTTTAAAATAAATTCTTTTAACAATGTTTCTACTACATCATATCTACGATTAATTTCTTCTTTATCCACTAATGGATTTTCAATAAACGATTTTAACATTCTAGCACCCATTGCTGTTTTTGTTTTATCCAGTAACCAAATCAAAGAAAAATTTCTTTGTTTTAAACGCAATGTTTCTGTTAATTCCAAATTTCTTTTCGTATGAATATCCATTTTTAAATGATTTTTTGATTCTTCAATCACTACTTTTTGTAAATGAGACAAGCTTCTTTTTTGAGTATTTGTAACATAAGTAAGCAAATGCTTAATTGCTTCTATATAACGCATATCTTCAACATCTTCATAAATATATCCATATTCTTCTAAATCATCAATTGCATCAGAAATAGAAACTGAAATTTTAAATTGATTTTTTAGCATAGAGACAACTGATTTCTCCACTTTATCACTAATAATAGCTTCTTTTAATCCAATGCTAACTACTTCGCTTACCAGTTTACTTGCATTATGTTCTACCAATTCTGCATAGATTGCTCCTGTTGATATGTCAGCATAAGCAATTGCATAAGCATGATGAAAATCTAAAATACTTCCGATATAATTAAAATCATTTTCAACTAAAGATTCATTATTAAAAATAGTTCCTCTAGAAACAATTTGTATGAGTCCTCTTTTCACAATTCCTTTTACAGATTTTGGGTCCTCTAATTGTTCACAAATTCCAACTTTATATCCCTTTTCAATTAATTTATCAATATAAACATTGGCTGCATGATGTGGAACACCACTCATTGGTATTTTTTCCCCTAAACCGGCATTTTTACTTGTTAAGGTTAATTCTAGTTCTCTAGATACTGTGATAGCATCTTCGAAAAACATTTCATAAAAATCCCCTAATCTAAAAAATAAAACAACATCCGGATTTGCTTCTTTTATTTCTAAATATTGCCTCATTGCAGGCGTTACTTTTGTTAAATCTACTTCACTACGTTTCATGGTCTCACCTGTTCCTATTTTAACACAAAAATAAAAGAGAAGTCCATTTTTTCTCTTTTATTTCATGAATTTTATTTGATTGAATACTATTTGTAAATGTTATCAAACAGTTTCGCCATTCTAGTTACAACAGAAATTGTTCTATCTTGATATTTCTCATAAATGAAAGTATGATTTTTCTCTTGGTTTTCATTCAATAAATTTCCATTTTGGTCACAATAAACTGTTATTTTATTTTCATTTAAATAAGTTACTTTTGCTTTTTTACCATCATAATCAGCATAAATTGCTTCTTGATCACTAAATAGGATTGTACTTGCACTAATACGATTTTCTTCTGGTAATGGTTTTTTTATAAATACTTTATAGGTTATCCCATCTTCTTCAATATAAGCAAAGCCAATTCCATCTTTTTGAAATCCTAACTCTTCAACATTATTCATAAGAGCATTATACTTTTGCTCCTCTTTTCTAGCTTTTTCTCTTTTCATCTGGTAAGCAAAAATTCCAAAAATACTTATAAAAAACAGTAACAATATTAAAATAATTGTAACAATTTTAAACTTTTTTCCATTCTTCATTTTCTTATCCATTTTATAAACCATTTTTTTATCACCTTTTAATAAAACATCTAAAGAAATATGAAATTTGTCACTAAGTTGAATTAAAGTTTCAATATCAGGATAATTTTTTGAATTTTCCCAATTTGAAATCGTTTGTCTTGTAACATTTAAAACTTCAGCGAGGTCATCTTGAGACATTTTATTATCTTTTCTAATCTTGACTATTTTTTCACCTAGGTTCATAAATTCCTCCTTTCCGAATTCATCATACAAAAAATGATACTATTATTCTATCAAATTTTTTTTACAAAAAAAGCAAGAAATTCTTGCTTTTTCATTTTTTGCTTATTTCAGTATAAATTCAACTGAGAAGTATCGTTCTTTTGAATCGTTTTGATTACTTGTGCTTTTTACAATTCGATATTCTCCATCTTCTAAAGGTCCATACATTTTTTCCCATCCAATCTTTATTTCTAGACGGTCGTGTTCATCAACACGATATCCAATCAATGTCCACATAATTTCTGTCCAGTCTTTTCCATCAATCGTTTTTAAAGAAACCCATTTTCCATTCTTTTTTTGATCAATACGATAAGCACTTCCATAAATATTATCCTCTTTTGTATAATCATAAATAACAATTGTAGCGCTTGTTCTTGTTAAGGTTCCTTCCTTTATTCGCATTAAAACTCCATCAATTTCATTTAATTCAGCTGGCTCATTTATAATAAAATCAATTTTTTCTTCTTGCTTTTCTTTTAATGAATCATCTTTTTCTATTTTCTGCTTACATCCAGTTAATGAAAAACAAAATACCAAAATGAAACTTATTATTAATGTTTTTTTCATAAACTCACTCCTTTTGCTAATACTATAACACAAAAAATACAAATCACAAACTTGTGACTTGCATTTGTATACTATTTATTTAAAATGGCATCTACTGGATTCATTTTTGCGATCCTTCTCACTGTAAATAAAGATGAAATAAAGATAATCATAAATACACTTCCAATAATAATTACTAAATTTTCCTTTGTAAAAGTAATAAAATTAATATGGAAGAATAATCTACTTGAAATATAATTATTTGTAATAAAAATTGCTGCAAATAAAGTAATAATAGATAACAGCAAAGAGAACACTCCGATAATCATTCCTTCATTTAAGAATATTTTAAAGACATCTCTTTTTCTAGCTCCTATTGCTCTTAATATTCCAATTGTTTTCTTATTATAGTAAATAGAAGTCACGATAAAATTAGTAAGCAAAATAAAGGCAAATATGCCGAATATATAACTTGCATATTTTGCTAAGAAAGCTAAACTGCCTAAAGCTGAACTAATTGTTGAAATATTTCCAGAATACGTTGTAATACTCAAATATTTTGCATCATTATAAGGAAAATCTACAAATATTTTTTCAATTATTTTTTCTTCTTTTTCTCTAATTAAAAGATTACAAATATAATAATTATCTCTCATAAACTCTTGGGCAACTGTATTAGGAATATAGACATTATCTCCATCTAATTCAATTCCAACAATCGTTAAATTTTCAATTTTTTTTATTAGTTTCGCATCTTGTCGATTGGATAATACAAGAGATATGTTATTTGTTAATATATTGTTTTCTTTTACATAATTTTTCAAAAATTCCTGTTTTAATTCATCATCATCTTTATATTCGATTTCTTTTTCTTCTTTTAAAATTGGTTCTTCTATTTCTGGATCATTTTCTAGCTTTTGTTCATAATCTTCCAATAATTTTTTATTTTCTTCTCGAATGGCTTTGTTATCTATTTCTAGTTTTCGAACCTCTTCATTATAATTTTTGATATATTGTTCTTTTAATTTTGTATATTCATTTTTAGAAATAGTATCTAAATAGCTTTCTGAAACAATTATTTCATTATTTTGTAACGTTTCAATAGTTTCTATTTTTTCACCATTAAAAATACTTACTTTATTTTCTAAATAACGAGTATTTTCTCTTACGTAATTCGTTTTTTCATTTTGACTAATTTGAACAGCATAATAGCTACTATCAATCGCTGTATTTGGTTTTAATCCAACATTTTTAGCAAACCCTTTTGCTACATAAATATCGGTCGATCCACTCAGAATTTTCGCGCTAAATTCATAATATTTATTATTGCTTGTTGGTACCCCCAAAAGTGCTTCTGTTTGGAGTCCCATTTGTTCTCTATAATGAATTTCTTTCAAATACTGAAATGGTTCTGTATCATCTATAATAATACCTGTAACTTTTACTTTTGTTGTTCCTAATTTTAGATATTTATCATTCGTGAGAAAATCTTCATAGCTAGTTGGTTTATAGTATTCTTTTTTAAATTGGTTTGGATTCTCTTCATATAATAAAATTCCATACTGCATAATATAATCAGCAAAATAGCTATGTATCATAATTTCATCATAAGCATTTGGATATTTTCCAATTACTTCTTGATTGATAAATTGTGAATCAGCCTCTATAAATCGTAAATTTTCAGGTACCATCAAATAATAAGATGATGTTTTCTCATTATTGAACATTCCTTTATAATCAATGTCAAAAGTGACTGGTTCATTATTTTCATTTAATAAATATTTATTTACATATGGACTTTTTAATTTCTTTGATACAAACTCTATATCTTCTGCTGTTAGTTCAAGATCATCGTAACCATTATACCAACTACGATTATAACTATCATAAGTTCCTTTTTTTATAGTAATATATTCATTCTCGTCTTCTACCATTGTCTCGGCATGACTTTTTTCAATATCAAATTTCGATAATATCTTAGAAGCTCCAAAAAAAGTGATAGACATAAAAACTAATAAAATAGTAAAAAACAGTTTTACTTTATGACTTCCTAAATTTGAAAAAGCAAATTTTAAACTAGCAGAAAATGGTAACTTTGATTTTTTAGATTTAAATGTTTTATTTTCTTCTATTGGTAATTGAATATTGTTAGAAATGATTTTTCCATCTGCTATTTCAATAATTCCATCTGCATAAGCAAGCGCTGAATCTCTATCATGAGAAACAATTACAACAAGTTTTTCTCTAGAAATTGATTTTAAAAGATTAAATATTTGCTTTCCAGTTTCTTCATCTAAATTTCCAGTTGGTTCATCAGCTAATATAATTTCTGGATTTTTAATTAAAGCACGTGCGATAGCTACTCTTTGTTTCTGACCTCCTGAAAGTTCATTCATCCGCCTTTTTCCAAGACCGCCTATTCCAACTTTATTTAATAAGTCCTCAATAACTTCCTGACTTACTTTTTCTTTTTGGAGTTTTCTACTAAGCATAATATTATCATAAACATTATATTCTTCTAATAGATTAAACTCTTGAAAAATAAAACCAATATATGTATTTCTATAATAATCAAAATCTTTTCCCCAGAACTTCTTGGTACTTTTTGAGTCAACAAGCATATCACCACTATTATATTGGTCTAATCCACCTAGAATATTTAATAATGTTGATTTACCAGAACCGCTTTTTCCTAAAATAAAGAACAGCCCTTTATTAGGTAGACAAAACGAAACATTATCTAACGCTAATGTTTTAACTCCTCTTTTTGTCCTGTATATTTTACTAACCCCTTTTAGTTCTATCATAACAACACTCCTATACTTATTTCTATTATAACATAAATCCAGACAAAAAAAGAAGATTATATCATTTCTTATAAATCTTCTAAATATTTAATTGCTTCATCAATATTTGATATAGAAACAATTTCTATTTTATAGTTGTTTTTCGCTTTTAGTTTGATAGCCTCTTCATAATTTTCTCCAGAAGGCACAAAAAATATTTCTGCTTTTTTCTTAACAGCACCTTTTAATTTATATTTTACACCACCAATACTTCCTACACTTCCATCTAATTCAATCGTTCCTGTACCTACGATTGTTTTTCCTTTTGTTAAGTCTTTTTCCGTTAACATATTATAAATAGAAAGCGCTGTCATAAGTCCACCAGATGGACCTGATTCACTTTTTGAAAAATGAAATTCTATTTTAGGATCTGTTTTCATTTCACTTACTTGTGTTAATATAACCCCAACTAAAATTCTTCCTTCTACTTCTTGTAACGTTGCTGTTCTCATCATTTCTTTTCCATCATATAGTGTTTTTAATTTGATAGTTTCATTTGCTTTAAAAGTTTGAGTTAATTTTGATAATTGTTCTTTGTTTTCTATTTTTATTCCATTTACTTCTAAAATTTGGTCTCCTACTTTTAGATCTGTTTTTGCATCTTCTAACACATATCCTATGTATACTCGTTCTTCTTTTATTTCTACATCTTTTCCAGCTTTTTGGTACCCTACAATTGTTGCATTCCCAATTGCTTCTTGTAATAATAACTGATCTCTTAACATTAAATCGCGTGCTGTTTCATTATCATATAAAACTTCTTCTTCTTTTAAAATATCCCAATCTGGATGAAACCAAGCTATTAATAAAGTTGGAATTGTTGCCTTTAATTCAGAAACATAAGCCAAATTAAAACTTCCTTCGCTTTCATAACTATCTTTAATTTCAATGCGATCAGATACATCAAGTAATCCACCAGGAGTATCTATATAATATGGAAATTCAAACATTGTAATAAAACTAATTACAACTACGAAAATAAAAAATTTCCATTCATGATTCAAAAATTCCTTTACTTTATCATACACTTTAGTAAACATCTGTATCACCTCTTCTAAAATTATATCATCAAAAGGAGAAAGTTATGAAAAAAACATATGTAAGCATTATTATAATGGGTTTATTAATTTTTATTGGAGTTCAAATATTAACAGAAAGAGTGGCTATTTTAGAATCAGTAACATTTTCTTTTAGTATATGGAAAGAAAATATTTTCCCATCTCTTTTTCCTTTTTTCGTGCTATCTGAAATATTAATGAACTATGGTTTTATAGAATTATGTGGAGAACTATTAAAGCCCATTATGGTTCGTCTATTTAAAACAAGCAGTTCTTGTGCATTTATATTCGTTATGAGCATTATATCAGGATTTCCATCTAACGCAAAATACACAAAAGAGTTATTAGAACAAGGATTTATTGATGAAAAAGAAGGAACTAAAATTTTAATGTTTACTTGTTTTTCTAATCCATTATTCATATTAGGAACAGTTGCTATTTTATTTTTAAATAACAAAGAAGTTGGACTTTTAATCTTACTTTGTCATTATGTAAGTAATATCATCATCGGAGTACTATTTCGAAACTTTTACCCAACAAATGAAAAAAGTAGTTCTATATCTTTAAAAAAAGCAATCTGTTCCATGCACCAAAAACGAATGAATAATCCTTCTAATTTTGGGCAAATTTTAACGAAAGCACTTCAAAATAGTATTTCAACTCTATTATTAATTTTAGGAACAGTAACTACTTTTTTGGTTATTACAACAATTATTGATAAGAATATCCAACTTAACAATTATAATCAAAGTATTTTAAATGGATTTGTAGAAATGACCCAAGGTTTAAAATATGTTAGTGTTCTAAATATTCCATTAAAATTAAAAAGTATCTTAACTGCTATGATACTTTCCTTTGGTGGACTTTCTGTCCACATGCAAGTAATCAGCATCATCAGCTCTACTAAAATTAGATATTTTCCATTTTTAGTGGCTAGAGTCATTCATGCATTACTTGCTTCAATTTTAGTTTTTTTCTTATTTGATTTTTGGATCTTATTGTTATAAACCAATATTAATGTTTCTACTATCATACTGGTAAACCATATGAACTCCAAAATTTCTTCCTGTTACTACTTTATTTGTAATTGGAATATCAATTAATAGAATTGTATTATTTTTTCCACTAGATACCCCAGAAATTGTGTTTTTGGTGATGGTAAAATTTCCAATTTTACTACCATCTTGAATAGAAATTTGATAAGCTCCATAAGAAACTGTATTTTTATTTCTATCTACCTTTAATTCTTTTATTGAATTATCGCCAAAAGTAAGCTTATAACAATCAGTTCCACAAGCAGCCACTTTTGTTAGCACTTTTTCTTTAAAATCTAAACCGATTTGACGTTCTAAATTAGCTTGTCTAATAAGCATTTCTGTTTTTAATCCTGATGATACATAAAGTTCTTTTACAGTAATTACTATTTGAAATAAGAAAAACATGATGACAAGTGCAAGTGTAAAAGACGCAATTAATTCTACTAATGTAAACCCTTTTTGATTCTTCATGTTACCCCTCCTTATATTGTAATAGTTGCAAAAGTTCCATTTGTAAATTCTGCAATAATTCGATAACTCGTTCCAGTTTTATCATACTTAATTACAGAAATGAAATCTTTCATATCTTCTGATAAACGATTATTAGATTTTATCGCGGATTTCAAGGCATCCAAATTTTCTTCTGCAACTATCACTTGCTTAATTCCCAATGTATTTACAAGTGCATTACAATAATTTGTTTCTGATAAAAAACTGTCACTACAACTAGTAATGTCTAAATAATGTTCAGAACTAGAAGTTACAATTGAGCCTGCCATACTAATTCCATTTAGTTTTAAATAATCACTCATATTCCCAAGAGCATATAATTCCTCAGCGTTATTATATTTAAAACTTGTACTATAACTTCTATTTACAGTTCTAAATTGTGTATATAAAAATACTAATGTTGCAATCACAAATGCTGCAACTACCAACGTTTCTGTCAACATAAACCCCTTATTATTTAAATTTTTCATAAACTCCTCCCACGGTACTTGAATTTATTCTAATAGTATTATATAATAGATTCAGGATAAAAGCTAGTCCAAAAGAATAAAAGGGGATGAATTTTTAAATGTTAAAAAAATTTGATTTTGAAAAAATGCCTGTTGTTGAGGTAGTAAACGAGATTATGGTTGATGCTGCTAAAAGAGGTGCCAGCGATATTCACTTTGATCCTCATGCAGAGTTCATGAAAATCAGAATTCGTATTGATGGTGCGTTAATTGACTATGCTGAAGTTCCTAATACAATTAAAAAGAACTTAGTTACACGTATCAAAATTATTTCTGGAATGAACATTACAGAATCTAGACTTCCACAAGATGGTGCAATCAAAGCAACTTTACAGGGAGTTAACTTGGACCTTCGTGTTTCTTGTTTACCAACAAGTGAAGGAGAAAAAATTGTTATTCGTATTCTAGACTACTCAATGAGTTTAAGTGGAATTGAAAATTTGGGATTTAGTGAAGAAAATTATAAAAAGGTTTTAAAAATGATTAGCGTTCCTAATGGAATTATCCTAGTAACTGGAGCTACAGGAAGTGGTAAATCTACAACTGTATACTCTATTCTTCAAAAATTAAATAACGAAGATACAAATATCGTTACTGTTGAAGACCCAATAGAAATGGATATCGAGGGTATCAATCAAGTTCAAACAAACTCTGAAATTGGACTAGACTTTGCAACTGCTTTACGTTCTATTTTGCGTCAAGACCCTAACGTTATTATGGTTGGAGAAATTCGTGATACAGAAACTGCTAAAATTGCAGTTCGTGCTTCTATTACAGGCCACATTGTATTATCAACAATCCATACCAATAACTCATTAAACACAATTGAGCGTTTACTTGATATGGATGTAGAGCGTTACTTATTATCAAGTGCTTTAGAAGGAATCATTTCTCAGAAATTAGCTCGTAAATTATGTCCAAAATGCCGTTCTAAAAGACCAACCAATCAATATGAAAAAGATCTATTTAGAAAGGTTTTAGGGCATGAAGTAAATGAAGTTTATTCTGTAGAAGGCTGTCCTGAATGCGGAAATGGATATAAAGGAAGAATTGCTATTCATGAAGTATTATTAATCAATCAAGAAATTAAAGATGCAATCAGTCAAGATATGCGCAAAGAGGATTTACGTCGATTAGTATATAATACTGATGTAATTACTCTACTTCAAGATGGACTTGAAAAAGTTGAAAAAGGATTAACAACATTTGAAGAAATCTTAAAATTAATTGAATTAGATGATGATGATAATTTGGCTGGATCATTTGATTTAAAAACAGCGCTTGACTATACAGATTCCACACATCGTTCTATAGAACCAAATAAAAATCCTAATAGAACTGCTACTCCAAGACCTACAAGTCCAGTTCAAAGACCTGCTGAAGGCCAGATAAGAAGAACAGAGACTGAAGCAATGAGTGGGCAAACGCCAGTTAGACCAGTTCAACCAAGACCTGTTAGTCCACAACAACCATCTAGAGAAATGCCATCACGACCAGCAGTTAATAGCTCTACCCCGAGTAGAAGCACTATGACAAGGGAAAGAACAACTACTCCAACAAATGCTGTACGTAGTATTGATGAAATTATGATGCAAGCAGCAGATGTTGATTTAGATTCTTTATAAGAAGCAAAAACGAAAATTTGCTTCTTTTTCTTTTATCTTACAACGTTAATATGTAAATACATATCTTTTTATATATAAAAAAAGAACCTATTAGTTCTATATTAATAATAAAGTTTCCATTGCTTTTATTATTTCATTAAAATCAATTTGTAATAATAGTAGAATTAAAGCCCCTGCACTTAAGAATGGGCCAAATGGAATTTCATGATTACTCTTTTTAGCTACAATAATTAAAGAAATTGGTAGGCCAATAATTGATCCAACAAAGATAGAAACTATAGAAAGAGGATATCCTAAAACTAAGCCAAACACAAACATTAACTTAATATCTCCACCACCCATAGATTCTTTTTTAAACATAAAATCTCCAACTTTTTTTATTCCCCACATAGTAAAGAATGCTAAAATTCCTTCCAATAAATGCATTCCAGTAGCAGCAAGGCCATCTTTTATTAGAAATTCAACCATAAGGGCAATACTGAAAAATATTAAAACTTCATCCGAAATAATCATGTACTCATAATCACTTAATACAATAATGCACAACATAGAAATAAAAGTAAGTGCAATTACAAGTTCTAACGATAAACCAAAAACTAAATAAGCAATTGCAAACAACAAACCACAACTAAACTCAAAGATTGGATAAAACCAAGAAATCTTTTGATGGCAACTTACACATTTTCTTCCTTGTATAAAAAAAGAGAATATAGGAATAAGTTCTAATGGTCCTAACCTATGATTACAATTTGGGCAATGGGAAGGAGGATACAAAATTGATTCTCCTTTTGGTAATCGATACCCAACAACATTATAGAAAGAACCAAAAATAGTTCCAAATATAAAGAATGTAATTGCATAGTATAATTCCATAGTACTTACTCCTCTACTCTCTTTTTGTTAACTTATTCCTTGAATTGAAGAATACATATTAAACATTGGAATAACAACTGCTAATACGATAAATCCTACAACTACAGTTAGCGAAATAATTAATACAGGTTCTAGGAAAGATTTGATTCTAGTAACTGCATTGGCATGTAAATCTTGATAATAACTAGATACTTTTGCCATCATTTCAGCTAATTGTCCAGTTTTTTCTCCTGTTACAATCATTTCATAAGCGGGAAGAGGAAATGCCCAGTGGTCTTTAAATGCCTCTGATATTTTTTCACCTTTTGCTAAGTTCGTGATTGTATCTAAAATTAACATTTTATAAATTTCATTATTTGTTATTTTATTTAAAACTTCCATACTATCTGTAATAAATACATTGTGTGCTAACAAAGAACTAAACGTTTTTGTAAACATAGTAACCTCATTATAGATAATGACATTCCCAAATACTGGTAAATGCATAATTGTCCATTGAATCATTGTACGAATTACTTTTACATTATGATATAAATATCTTCCAACCAATATAAATACAATTAAGCCAATTAATATCCATACAAAATATGATTGTAAGAAATCACTAACAGCTAATACAAACCTTGTAAATTCTGGAATAGAAGCTTCATCCATTGTTTTATAGATCTCTACAAACTTTGGTACTACATATAACAAGATAAATGTTACTACTGCCACTGCTACTACAAATACAATACTTGGATACATCATAGCACTAATCATTTGTTTTCTTGTTCTTTCAGTTTCAGTATAATAATCTGCCATATCATCCAATGCCTCAGGAAGTTCTCCAGTCATTTCTGATGCTTTTACCATGTTAATTAACAATCTTGGAAAAGCATTACCTTGTTTTTCTAAAGCGGAGCTAAAATTTTCTCCCATTGTCAAATCATAAATCATTGCTCTAAAAATACGTTGATATGTTTTATTTTTAAATTGCTTAGTTAATATTTTTAATGAATCAACCAATGGAATTCCAGCTTTAATATAAGTAGAAAGCTGAGTTAAGAAGAAAATCATATCTTTGACTTTCATCTTAGATGTATTTCCAGTAGCATTACTATGTAATAACTGAATTAGCTTATTTGTTTTGATGCTATAAACTTCAAATCCTTCACTTAATAAGAATGAATGAACTTCTACTTTTGAATAAGCTTCAAAATAGCCTTTTACAATTTTTCCTTCTACATTTTTTCCTTCATATTCATACATCAATTTCTTATCAGATTTTTTAGCATCATCACCTTCAAAATTAATCAATAATGCTTGACGATTAATGTCTTTTTTATTTTTAGCATTTTTTACAAAAGATGTATTATTCCAACGTTTTTGAATGCCCTCAACCATACGTTTTGGAGCTTTCCCCATATGAAGTAAGGCATCATTTATTTTATCTCCAAAACTTTTCTTTTCTCTTGTAACATTTTCATTAACATATGATTCATTTTCACGTTTTTTTCTTTTTTTACGTTCTTCAGCAAGTCTAGCTTTTTCCTCTTTTTCTTTTTCGATTCGTAATTGTTTTTCCTCTAATGCTTTTGCCTTTTTTAGTTTCTTAGCATCAACTTTAACTGCTTTTTCTGATTTCGCTGCTGATACTGTATTTACTCCTGGTTTCGCTTTTGGCTTTACTAATATTAATACTGGGAAGAAAATTAGTTTTACAATTCTATACACTCCATATGATAAAAATAACACTAATTTTCCCACAACATTTACTGTAAACCTAACAATCTTATAAACCACATAAGATGGGTACATAACAATAAAGCCAACCACATTTACAACTGTAGAAATAAAAAACCACATAGTAAAAAAGAAGCCTAATGAAAACCATTTAATTAAATAGACCGGAGTCATAACCAGCTGTTTTAACATATTCATAACAAAAGAACACCTTCCAATCTCCTCTACTCTTTTATACTATAAAGATTATACCACATATTTTGATTTTGTAAAACTTTTTTTGACAAATTCATATAATAACTTAGAAAGGAGTACTAGCATGAATTACTATAACCCTTATTTTCTATATCCTTACAGCACACTTTCTGCCCCTACAACAAATTTATTAGGAAGTAGTATTGGCAGAGGTTTTAGTTTTTCTAGTCTCCTAAATGGAGCACAAAGAACACTAAATTTTGTAAACCAAGCAATTCCAGTTGTAAAACAAGTATCACCAATGATGAAAAATGCAAAAACAATGTTCAGAGTTATGAATGAGTTCAAAAAAGTGGATATAAAAGAACAAAAACCTCAAACACTAGAGCAAAATCACTACTCAAAAAATATTACAGACACTATATCAAAACAAACTTCTACCAATGATGTAGGTCCCACTTTTTTTGCTTAAAACTGTTAAATCCTAACAGTTTTTTCTTTATTAGTATTTCCAAAATGATTAAATCTATAAAAAAAAAGATAACAGTGTTATCCTTTTAAAATATCTTCCAAATAAGAAATTTCTATCATAATTTTTTTTCGCTCTTTATTATTTATAGGTAGACAATCTATGATTTTCTTTTTTCTCATTAACAAATATTCAAAATAATTTTTCGTTAAGCTATCTTTTTTAGTAATCAGAATTGGTCCAAACAAGCATTCTTTATCATTATAATAAACATTTTTTCTTTTTAGTTTCATGATAATATAATAAATATTTTTTTCTAAAACAACTTGTTCGTCAATAATTGAAAAACCATATCTACTTGAAAGCTTTCTACGCAATTCTTCTAAATCATTATTACTTTGAATGATCATTTGTGTAGGTTTTTTTTCTTCCAAAATCTTTAAGATTGTAGAAGTTCCCATTCCAGCAATTACTACAAAATCATCTGATTCTAAATTAATTTCTGTTAAACCATCACTCTTTATCATTTTTATTTTATCTAGCAATTGATAAGTTTCTATCATTTCTCTCGTCTTTCTTAGTACGTTTTCATTGATATCACTCGCAATACATTCGTTACTTCCTCTTAGAGTTAGATCAATATCTAACAAGGCATGATCGCATCCAACATCAATCACACGAACACCATCTGGTATCATATCTGCAATGGTTTGTAATCGTTTTGATAGTTTCATTAATCCCCCATATAATCTTTTAATTTTCTAGAACGTGAGGGATGGCGAAGTTTTCTTAATGCTTTGGCTTCGATTTGTCTGATGCGTTCACGTGTAACTCCAAACATTTGTCCTACTTCCTCTAACGTTCTAGATTTTCCATCTTCTAATCCAAAACGCAAACGAATCACTTTTTCTTCTCTTTCTGTTAAAGTAAGAAGTACTTCAGAAATTTCATCTTTTAGCATTTCATTCGTTGCATATTCCTCAGGGCTCATATTTCTTTCATCTGGAACAAAGTCACCTAAATGTGAATCATCTTCTTCACCAATTGGCGTTTCTAAGCTAACTGGCTCTTGTGAAATTTTATAAATATCTCGAATTTTATCAACAGAAACATTCATTTTTTTTGCTAATTCTTCTTCGCTCGGTTCACGATTTAATTCTAATGTAAGTTGTCTTTGAACACGAGCTAATTTATTAATCGTTTCCACCATGTGTACTGGTACACGAATTGTACGAGCTTGATCAGCGATTGCTCTTGTAATTGCTTGTCTAATCCACCAAGTCGCATAAGTAGAAAACTTAAATCCTTTTGATACATCAAATTTATCAACAGCCTTCATTAACCCAATATTTCCTTCTTGAATTAAATCTAGAAAAAGCATACCTCTTCCTACATACCTTTTTGCAATACTAACAACCAAACGCAAATTAGCTTCTGCCAAAATTGTTTTTGCTTGTTCATCGCCTTCACGAATACGATCAGACAATTCTAATTCTTCTTCCATACTTAATAATTTAATTTGACCAATCTCTTTTAAATACATTCTAACAGGATCATTAATTGTTAGATCTTTGGTTAAAGCATTATCATCTAATAAAATTTTATCAACACTTCCACCATTTCCACCTTCGCTTTCATCTTCAGAAACAATGGCAATATTGTTTTCAGTAAACAAATTATATAGTTCATCTAAAGCATCTGCATCTAAATCTAACCCTTTTAAAGCAACAGCTAATTCTTCATAGCTAATAAATCCTTTTTCTTTTCCCTTTTTGACTAATTCTTGTTTTCTTTCTTCAAAACTTTTAATTTCATTTATCATTTTCGTCTCTCCTTACTTTTAATGCAAGTATTTCATTTGCAATTCTCACTTTTTCTTTTATATCTCGTTCTTCTTTTAATTTTCTTTGCAACTCTGCTTGTCCGTTTTTAATATTATATTCCTTGATAGTATTTAAATAATCCTCTATTTCATCAATTGTATAATTCTCTTTTAAACTTAATTGTTCAATTTCTCCTAATGTTCTGATCAATTCTCTGTTATCTTCAAATTGATCAATCAAAGATGATATATTAATATCACCATAAAGCTTATAATAATAATTAATATGAAATGCTAAATTACGATATTGTTCTGTAGGCATAAATGTAATTTTTTGATTATACAAGCGTATAACTTCTTTGCTTCTTAACATATAATATAATAAATACATTTGTGCTTTATCATATTTATTCATTTTTTTCTTTTGAATTTTCTTTTCTTCTACTTTTTTTGGAGCTTCTTTTGACGCCAATTGTTTTTTCAAGAATTCAACATCTAATTTTGCTTCCTCGCTGATTTTTCTAAGTGTTAGTTCTTTTAAAATTTCATCATCTATTTTTGTTAATTCCTCTAATACATCACTAACATATTTAGCAACATCTTGCTCACTAGATAAATTTTTCTGTTTTTTGAAATAAGATAATTTAAAATCCATAACATTCATTGGATTTTCAAGTTTTCCCAGAAATCTTTCTTTTCCATATTTACTAATATACTCATCTGGGTCTAAATCTTCTTCTAAATGAACAATTTTAGGGGTTACCCCGACTTTTAATAGTTCTTCCGAACAAGACAAAGTAGCTTTTTCTCCAGCTCGATCTCCATCAAAACAAAGAACAATATTTTTTGCCATCCGTTTTATAAGTAATGCTTGTTCTTTTGTAACAGCTGTTCCCATCATAGCAACTACATTTTTTATTCCAATTGTATAAGCTCTAATAACATCCATAAAGCCTTCCATAATAATGACTTTATTTTCCTTTCTGGCCTCATCTTTTGCTCGATGATAGTTATATAATAGTTCTCCTTTTTTAAAAATTTCAGATTCTTTAGAATTAATATATTTTGGAGCATCTTTTTCACCATTATAAATTCTTCCACTAAATCCTACTACTTTTCCTGTAATATCCCACAAAGGAAACATAATACGATTATAATAAGAATCTAAATAGCCATGCTCATTTCTAACCACCAATCCACTTTTCATAAGAAGATTCATGTCGAACTTTTTATTGACAAGAAGGTTCAATAACATGTCATGCTTTTTTAAGGCCAGACCGATTCCAAAC
Organism: uncultured Bacilli bacterium; assembly: GCA_949505625.1. GTDB lineage: Bacteria > Bacillota_I > Bacilli_A > RF39 > UBA660 > MGBC102946. Next base: position 20,915 of record CATBQD010000009.1, on the reverse strand, counting down.
TCTTTAATAATAGCTTCATCAATATCTCTTTGTTTTAAATATTCTTTTGCTGCTTTTCCTAATGTCGTATTAATATTGTTGTGATAAAATTTAGAACTCAAGTCATAAATGTCATAAAGAGGGCCATTTTTATCTATTCCTTTGTTTTGAATAGTGCCTATTGACAATACAATTCCAGCTCTATCTGCCAATATTTTTAACGCCTCCATGAAACTGATATTTTCATAATCTTCAATAAATTTAATAACATTCCCTGTTGCGCCACATGAAAAACAAGTATAAATTTGTTTTTCTTTGGAAACACTCATACTAGGAGAATGATCTTCATGAAATGGACAAACTCCAAAAAAATTTTTCCCTTTTGGTATAAGTGGAATATACTTTGATATTGTATCTACAATATCATTGCTATTTTTTATGCGATTAATTTCTTCTGGGCTTATCAAAGGCATATTATCAGACTCCCTACTAATAATATACGACAAAACTTTTAAAAATCCTTAAAATTTAAGAATATTTTAAAAAAAATACACAAAAAGAGGCATTTTATGCCTCAAATCTATATAAAACGCCACCGATGGGTAACGTGTCTTAGGGAAAACCTGTTGAAACAATTCTATTACTTTTTAATTTATACTATTAAGATACCCCATTTTATCAATTGTATTCTTTTTTCTTTCTATATCTTTATAAATAGTATATTCAATTTTCATCATTATGTGTCAAAAATAAGTGTTTTTTTATTTCATTTCACATTTATTCAAATGATTGTTCTAATTTTTACTCAAATTTTATAAAAAAGATATTTGCATATTCATTATAGTAATTCATATTCTCTAGATAAGATTCTTTCATCAGAACAATATGCCATTATAAATTGATTATTTTTTACAAATAATAATTCTTATTGTTCTATCTTGATTTATTTTCTTTAAATTTTTATCTATACAATTCATATAAACTTCTATCCATCCAATATGTTCTTTTTTTAATTCTGTTACTTTTAGTTCTACTACTACATAACAATTGAATTCTATATTATAAAGTAATAAATCGATATAATTATACCTTTCTCCTAGTTTAATTTTATATTCATTGCCAATATAACAAAAATCTTTCCCAAGTTCTAATAAAAAGTTATCAATATTCTCCAATGTCAATTGGTTTGCCATTTTTTCTGATAACACATTACAATGCTTACTATTTTTAATTAATATAGGATTTTTGATTAATGCTTCTACATAAAATTGAGTTCCAATGCCTAACTGTTGTTGAGTATCTTGTGGCAATCGCTCATATGAACTATTTTTAATTTTCTGTCTTAACTATCTAACAGATAAATTTTGAATTTCCACTATTTCAATATAATATTTTATTTTTGCAATATCTTCTTTAGATTTAATTCATTGGTTAGTCTCATTGAATATTCTTTAATAATTCCTTCTCCATAATGCTTGCCTGCTTCCGCTAAAAGTTTGCCAGCTTTATAGTAAGTATTTAAATCGTTTCTATTTTTACTATAATCCTTAGCCTTCTTATATAATTCATTTCCATTCTCCTTACTAACTAACTGTTCTAATTTTATATTGTTTTTTACCTAACTTTATTTCTATGCCGCCATGAATGTCAGTTCGATATATGTCGCATTCATTTAAAACGTTCAAAACTGATTCGGTTGGATGTCCATAATGATTGTTTTTGCCCACAGATATCAAACATGTTTTAGGAGCGATTTCATTAATGAATTCTTTGCTTGAAGAAGTACTGCTTCCATGATGACCTACTTTTAAAATATCGATGTCTTGTAAATCATACTTATTTAATATATCTTTTTCCTTTCCAATTCCAGCATCTCCCATCAATAAAAGCTTTTGATTTCCTATTTTTGTATAAATAACAGAACTATTTTCATTTTCATTATGATAATCCTTCGTATTTAAAAAATAAATAATTTCTTTTCCCATTTTTAATGATTTTATATTTTGATAATAAGGGATCCTCTTTTCTTTTAAAACTTTGATTAATTCTAATTCCAACTCATTATATTCTCCAACATTAAAAATTACTTTTTTTATTTTAAAATCGCGAATTAAATTAATAGCTTCTCCCATATGATCAAAGTCACCATGTGTAATTATGAATGTATCTATTATCTTAATTCCTAAAGCATTAAAATAAGGAATCAATACTGTTTCTGCTTTTGATGTTTGTTGGGTTCCATAAGGTAAAATCCCTCCGCAATCTATTAATATGGTTTCCTTTAAATGGGGATAGCGAATTAAAATCGCATCTCCTTGCCCAATGTCAATCATATCAATCCAATAATGGGTACATAAATATGGAAGAGAAAAATGAATATTCAAAAGAAGTAAAAATAATAGTAACCATTTTTTAGAACATTTTAAAGCAAGAATCAAAATTCCATAGTAAAAAACAATATATAAAATTGAAACAGTTTTAAAAGTGAGCTTTAAAAAATTAAAAACTTGAAATATCTGCATCAAGGTCTCAAATAAAAAGATTAAAAATGTAAAACAAACTTCTAATGGTTCTAATAAGAATGATAAAAAGGCTAATGGAAACAATACTATAGTAACAATTGGTACCGCGACCATATTAAATAATATTGTCCCTAAATGAATTTGATTAAAATGGTATATAGAAAGTGGAATACTTACTAGAAAGGCCAAAAAGGAGGTTTCAAACAAACTTTTCAAATATCCCTTTGAAGTATTTTTTTGAAGCATTAGAAAAAAGCAAATGATAAAACTAAATTGAAAACCGATTTGCAAAAAACAAAAAGGATTTCTAAATAATGAAATAAAAGCGACAAAATAAAGTAATTTTAGGGAACTAAATTCCCATTTATAATATTTATTTAAAAAAGACAAAATATATAAAAAGTAAGCTCTATTAGCAGAAGCACTATCTGATAATAGCCAAACATAAAATGTTAATATGAAACTAGTACACAAAAAAGAGTGAATTTCCTTATGAAATATTTTTTGAAACAATTTTGATAATATTGTTGCAATAAAAAGAATATGCATTCCAGAAACAGCAAATAAATGACTAATTCCTAAGTCCTGATATAACTTTTTAAACTTTAATTTAGAACTATCTCCCAATAAAAACGCAAAATAATAAGAGGCATTTTTTCTTTTTGCTAGTCTTCTAATTAGTTTATCTTTCCATAGATAAAGTCCCTTAGAAGATTCTTTTAAAATAATATTTTCAGTTTTTAAAATCCAATAAATTTGCTTTCCTTTTAAATATTCTTGATAATTAAATAGATGAAAATTGCTATTGCGATTTGGAACTTCTAAAATCCCTTTTACTTGAATCACATCTCCAATTTTTAATTTGTTTACAAATTCTATAGAAGAAAAATTATAATAAACTAATAATTTTTCTTTGGCTTTAATTTCTAAAATCGCTGAATTTTCATTTATCTTTTTCGATAAAATAGTTCCTGTAAATATTTGGTCTTTAGAAGAATATTTGGAATTAACAAATTGATACGAAAAGAAAAGATAACAGAACAAAAATAAAAGGAATAGAATATAAAATATCTTAGAGTGTAAGATTTTCTTTAATCTTTTCAAAAGTTGCATCTCCTATTCCGCTTACATTTTTTATTTCTTCAATAGTATTAAATTTGCCATGTTCATTTCGATATTCAATAATTGCGTTTGCTTTTGAACTTCCTATTCCAGAAAGGGTTTCAAAGTCTTCCTTAGTTCCATTATTTAAAGAGACTTTCTTAGTAGCATTATCTTCTTTGTTCGCTGTTGGTTTATTTGTAGTAGCTTCTTTTATACAAACATTATTTTCTACTTTTGGACAAACACAAGTATTTTCTTGTTTCATTATTCTAGTTTCTTCTTCTAAAAATGTATTTATTTCTTCATTGGTATAAATAATGACAACCATTTCATCTTCTAATTTTTTGCTTAAATTGATGGTATTTACATAAGCATTTTCTAATAATCCACCGCTTTTTAAAATTAGATCTTGTACTCTAGAATTGGTATCCATTTCATATACTCCAGGAGTTTTTACTGCTCCTTTAATATCTACTTGTATCGTTTTATTTTTAAAGATTTCTTCTTTTTCTACAATAGCTTCTTCAATTATTTGTTCTTTTTCACTATGAAAGAAAAAATTCATTAAAAATAAAAAAAGAATGATACTTATAATCAGCAGCGCCTTTTTTTCTTTTCTTATTTTTAGTATCATTTTATCACCTCATAAAATGATACTAAATTTATTTTATAAAATCCTAACTATTTTGACATTGATCATTCATTTTATAAGTTTTTTGACCATTTTGAATCTGAACTTCTACTTTTTTTCCTAAATCCAAAGCCTTTCCTTTTTTATCAATGAGTAAACTTTTAGAGATTTCTCCTGCATTTACTAAAGTATTTAAAGTAATACAATAAGTGGCATTTGTATTTGATGGATAAATACTTTTATTATTTTCAATATAGTTTGAAGCTCCATTTTTGATAATTTGTTCTACAGCTCCTTCAATATTTGATTCTCCTTCTTTTAATTCTTTTACGACAGATGGGAATACAAGAAGAAGTAAAAGTCCTAAAATAACAACTACTCCTAAAAGTTCAGCTAACGTAAATCCATTTTTTTTCATATTCTTCCTCCTATATTAATTTTTTGATTTTTCGTTTCTATATGAATTCTTTGTACCAGACTTAATGATCCTATTAAAGAAATGGCAAATGATCCTCCATATGATAAGAACGGAAGTGGAACTCCAGTTAATGGGATCACTCCAAATAGTCCTCCTAAATTAATTAAAACATGGGAAAATATATAAGTAGGAACGCCTAAGCAAATAAATTTTCCTCTTATTGTATTCGCTTTGGATGATAGATCTAAGATCCGTTTTAAGATATATGCATAAACAATAAAAATCAATGTGCTTTTTAAAAACCCCCATTCTTCTCCTATAATTGCAAAGATACTATCAGTATGTGGTTCTGGTATATATGAATATTTTTGTTTACTTTTTCCAATTCCTAACCCCCATAGTCCTCCATCGTTAAAAGCGATAAAGCCATTACAGACTTGATATCCTCCTTCTTCATATTTTGAACAAGGATTAAAGAAATCAAATCTAGCCATTTGAGCTGGAGATAAAATATATCCTTTTACCATAATCATCATAGCACATGCTACAATACCAAGTCCAATTAATAAGAAAAAAGTTTTTAGTTTTTCTATTCTTAAAATGGGGCTTGCAAAAAACATTACAAAGAAAATCGTCATTAAGATTAACATGGTTCCAAAGTCTTTCTGCAAAAAGACAATAACAGGAATTAATAATCCTACAATCAAAATAACAGATATCATATCATAATGAGCAATTCGTTTATTTTTTAATTTTTTACCAAATAAGTCAAATAAACAAGCTAAAGAAACGATAATAATGGGTTTCGCAAATTCACTAGGTTGAAAGGAAAATCCCATAATATTAACCCAGTTTTTAGCGCCTTTATGTTCTGTTCCAGCTAAAGATAAATAAATTAATAAAAATAAGACTCCTATAAATAAGAAAAATGCCCATTTTGGATAGTTTTTACTATCAACATTAATGATAATTAAAAATCCTACAAAACCAATAGCAAGCATTTTTAATTGCTGAAAGAAATAATGATACATAGAAGCATCATATCTAACAACAGCTTCTCTACTAGAGGCAGTTACGATATTGAATAATCCAAACAAAAAGAATGCTACAGTAATAAAGAGTAATGGTTTATCTAAATCATGTAAGTTACGTCTTATTTGCTTGATCATATCCTCACCTACTCTATATTTAATCATAACATATATTTGATTATCTCACAATCAATTTTTCAAAAATAGGTGAATTTCATAAACATTATTTTGACAGTTTAATACAATATATTAGATTAGATGGGAGGGATTATAATGTATTATTACGGTGGTTACAGCGGTTATGGTAATAACTGTTGCTGCAATTCTGGGTATCCATCTTATGGTGGAGGCTACGGATACGGTGGTGGTGCTGGATATGGTGCTGCTATCATCTTAGTCCTATTTATCTTATTAGTAATCGTTATTGGCGCAAGAGCATTTAATAACTAAAAAAGGAAGTCTTCTTCCTTTTTTCTTATGCTTTTATGCTGATTACTAAGTCAGTTGTTTAACTTTGAGTAATTGATTTTGATTTTTCCATTTCGTTTTCCAATTTTCTTTTGGCTCTAGTTAATATTGATTTATCAGATTTGTCTCCAAATTCTTCTGCATACATCCTCAAGTTTTTTATAAACTCTAATTCTTTACATTCATTACTACAATATTTAGAAAAGGCTTTTAATAGATTCAACTCTCTTATTCTTTCAAAAAATTTCTGTGCTTTACTATAGTCATTAATTTTGGGAATTAATATTAATATTTTCCAAAAATTATCTTCTGTAATTTCAAAATCATCTAATTTGAAATTGTCAATAATAGTGATTTTAAAATTATCCGAAAAATGATACCTTTTAAATCCTTCATCCATTCTTATATACACATCCATCAAGGATTTTATATATTCTTTCCTAGTTTTCAGTTTGCTTTCTACTTCAAAAGACTTTTTCTCTATTGCTTTGGAATAAATATACAATTTATAATATTTTTCTTTTATAAATAAATCATTATAAAACTTATTATAAGAGTATACATATCGAATTGAATTTAAATGGTTTAATATTTTTTTTGATAAATTCAATTCATATTGCTTGAAGAAATTAACTACTTTTTTAGAATCATTATCTAAAAGAGCTATGATATGCTTATCTAAAATTTCTTTATATCCATAAAGCTCAATAATCTTTGCCAATTTTTCTAATGAAATTGTTTTATTCTCCATTTCATTTATCTTTTCTAGATAAGAATCAATATCAGTTAATTTTTGTTTTTCATTACAAATAATAGATAATATGTGATTGAATGGAATATCAACTTTTAATATACTTTCCTCTAACTTCTTTCTTGATTCTATATCTTCTATTTTTAGAATGTCATTTATCATATCATCATCAATAAATGCTTTTATATTTTCCCACTTCAAACAACCATTTAAAATCATTTCAAAGATAACTGGAACTTCATTATATTTTTGACTATATAACAAATCAAAGAGATCTTTTTCTAATGAAACTGAATCTAGAAAATTTGATAATTTAAAATACTTTATATTCCACTTCATACTGGTTATAAATTCTTTTAATTCTACTATGAATCTTTCTTTTGCTTCTTCATTATTAACATTTTTTACATATTCAGTATAATAATTATTTAAAGTCTCAGTTTCTTCAGAAGGTAGAGAAATTATTCCATCCGTTCCACAAATGTTTGAAAAAGATAAATGTATAAATTGATTTTTATATACATCTTTTATATCAATATCTTTTAGTGAGAAATTCATTTTAACATAGTAATAAAATTTAGGGCTTCCCAACATTAACAGTTTTCCGTTATTACTTAAATATTTATAAATCTGATTATATATTTTGGAAAATGATACACCGTCACCTTCCAGTATTTCATATACATGTGTCCAATCTTCTTCTGTTGAAGAATAATTATCATTTGCAGTTTTATAAATCAATTGTTCATCAGAAGTTAATAAATCATTTACATCTATAAAATTATATAGATAAATATAGAAATTATTATCTATTAAGTTTTTACGAAGCACTTCTTTAATAATTGTAAACATCTTTTTATCATCTTTATTACCTTTATCATTTCCATCATCAGATATTTGATTTATGGATTTATTAACTGCTATATCTAATGCTTCATTCAATTTATCAGTTTCATTTAAACCAGCTAGTAAACTTATTATTATTAATTGCTCTCTATTAATATCTTGATACCCTTGATTTTTTAAATACAAATATTTCATAATAATTCGGTTAAATAAATGTTTGATATTTCTTATTTTTGAATAATGATTTGCAATTAAGCCAATAATATAATCTCTTGATTTTATATCTTTAAAAATTAATCTTAAAATTGCATCTTCCTCAATCATTTTTTCAATGTAATTTCTTAAAACTATAGGTTGATTATTAGAGACATTAATAATATAATCAAATAATTTATATGCATCAACATCATTCTCATTTAATTTATGAATATCTATCATAAAAATAAATTTTAGATTAATATTTTTAATAAGATTATCTAATGGATAATATTCATTATATAATAGAGAAATAATTTGTAACTGCAAGGTCTTATCTACTCTATCTAGATCATCAATAATAAAATATACATTACTCTTCTTAGGAACTACATTAAATAATATTTTGCATAGATTATTTCTACATTTATCAACATCTAACATTGGACTTTGCTCAGATTTTTCTGGTTTATAAAATCCATATCCATAAAGAACTAGGAGGATTAATATGACAAATAAGGAAATCCAAAATATTATAGTAGCCAATTCTTTCACTGGTTTGAAAACTTTTGTGTCCTCTAATGCACTAAAAGATGATAAATATACTACAGCATATGAAAATAAAATTAATAATAGTTTATCAATAATCATTTTCCATTTTGTATGATTTTGTAAAGAAACTGTAGAATAGGAAATAAAATTATTATAAAATAATTTTTCAATATCATATGGATTTCTATATAAATCATTTGCAACTTGGTTCACAAAATATCTATGATATTTATTAATAATACTTTGATTTGTCTGTTTTTCTTTACAATTTTCGCCGATTTCGTTAGAAGAAACAATTTCATTACTTTCAATACTAGATTCATTAATATTTAAAAAGTTAATATTGACAAAAAAATTCTTTTGTTTTCGATTCCAAAAATGCTTTTTTTTCGGCTTCTTTATTATATCATTTACCATATTAATTAAACTAGATTTTCCACTCCCATGTTGACCATCAATTGCTATAAATTTAGCCTCATTTTCAATTGCAGTATACAATTGTTCTGCATAGGGAGAAATGCCAAAAACATCTTCATTAGCATTACTAATTGGTTTTTCTAAAAAAATACCGTCATATTTCTTTTGGTTTTTATTTGATTTTTCTCTCATAATATTCCTCACTGCTAAATATATAAGTTAACATTATTTTACCATAGTTTAATCAATATAAACAGAATTTTCATATTTTTAATGTGCATAAACGATGGGAAAATATTATAAATAGTTATCTTTAAATGAACAAAGTAAAATTTAATTAAATGCAAACTGATACATTTTTATTCGTTATTTTTTATAAAACGCTCTGGATTTTTTCTCCATAAACTTGCAAGAGAATAGTTGTATCCAAAAGTTGCGTTTGGACACTCTTTTCTTAATGCTTCCATAATAAATGTTTTATTTTTTTCATTGACTGTAATACGTAAAGCTCTTTTTCTATCAAATGTATGAACCACTATATAGTGAGAATAAGTTATAAAATTAACGGTTACCTTTTTTTCATAAATCCAAGCAATGCAATCCTTAGAAGTAACATGTAATCGTTTTCCTCTCTTTTTAATCAAATAGTGTTCTGTAATATAGATATTTTTATACTGAAAATAATATTTTTTTGAGTCAAATTCTTCTAAAACTTTATTAAAATCTGGTTTTTCTCTAATAGAAACACTATTATTAAAATGATATTGTTCTGGCTTTATGACACCAGGAATTTTACGAATGATTCTTGACAAAAACCATATTATAGCAACAATATAAAAGACCAAAAGAAAAATTAAAGTTCCCTTATCAGCATCATATTGATTAAATTGAATGGCAGTAAACAAAGTTGCAAGTTCTTCTTCAGTATGCACATCTTTAAATGCTTCTTTATATTGTTTTTCTATATTATCACTCACTGTTTTATTAGATTGACTGAATTTTTCAATTTTTCCTTTTATAACAACCTGTTCTATTTCATTTGTTAATAATGAGTCTGCTAATGATTCTTTTAATAAAGAAATCATTCCATGTCCATCTAGATTTATAATTACAAATTTTCCAGTTCCATTGTTATCTTCAATATGCTCATAACCACCATCTAATACTTGCATTGTATGAACTTCAACATATTGATTTTCATTATAACATTTCTCCAGATCTTCTACTGTATAAATCACACAATCAGATGTTAAATTTTTTATAACTGAATTTGATCCTGTAAACAATCCAGAAATAGCAATTACAAGCAAAAAGCCCCAAAAAAGTAGGCCCATAACTTCACGAAACCATACACTTAATTTTTTCATATACTATACACCCTAATAATACTTTTAGCACTATCCTTTACTATTAACCATATAGTAACATATACATACATTAAAATCAATCATTTGTGAAAAGAAAGTGAAAACTATAACTTTATCATTTTCTGTTCCTTATCTCTTGCTTCTATACTAATTACTAAGTTAGTTATTTAAATTTGACTAATTGATTTACTCAGACAATTTTTATCGTACATAAAAGATGGCGAAATTGGCTGTCATGAAATAAAACAATTTCATATAGTCTTTTTATATCTATTTATTAAAACCTATATTTCATAATGAATTATTAAATTTAAAAATTGCAATAAAATAAAAAATAGGTGTCACACTGCTATTTCATGACACCCCTTAGTTATTACCTTTCTTAACTATCATTATCTTGCAAAAAATAGATGCGATTATTTATTTTCTCCTCTATGTGATATAGCAAAAGACCATAATCATTAGGTTCCCAATCCTCTTTTACTCCAGCATGATGATACATATCATCCACGCAAAATAAACATTCTTCTAACAATTCTTTATTATTTACTATTTTTTCTAATGTTATTGGCAAAAAAGAATCATTTCTATGAAACTGTGAAAAACAATTATTAATTTCCTCTATATCCGCGTTTGTTAATTTATTACTCATTTTTTCATCCTCCAATATGCGCTTCCTTTTGACCAAGTAGTAGTTAATTTGCCATCATAGTTTAAATTTACTACTCCTTCTTTTCCAATATATCTTACTGTATGATCTGTGCCTGGTCTTATCTTTAATGGATTTTTTACTGTATCTAATATACTACTTGGACGAATTCCTACTCCATCATGACTTATCGCAGAATTTAATCCATGTCTAGTATAGCCAGTAAGTGGATTATTTTGAATCGGCACACCTTCAAAATTACCATACCTAGCGTAATTATATCTTTGCTCTGCAGTTAAACCTTGTTTTACCTGTTCCCAATGCTGATTATAATTTGCTGCATCATCTAAAGTCATATAATCTGCAAAAGTATTCATTGTCCCAAATTTTTGTAAATTATATCTTTGTTCTACTGTCAAGCCTTGCTTTACTTGATTCCAATAATTTTTATAACCTGATGCATCTGCTTTACTCATTTCTCCAAATGATGATGGCTGTGTAACTTTATTATAAATACCTTTTCCTACTTTATATGTTCCATATACTGTCATTGCTGTCTTTGTTGCTTCATTTGCATATGCAACCTTATCAAAATATGAAGTATCTTTATCTACAAATCTCTCTATGTTATCTAAATTAAATGTTGTTGCAAAGTTTTCTTTTATTCCATTTATTGCATTTATTGGATTTAATCTACTTCCACTATCTATTAACTTATCTGTATAATAGTCTAAATTTCTTTCATAATCTTCATCACTAAATAATCCTAAATTATGATAGATTTCATTTCCAAATGCTGCACTTCCATATAAGAATATTGTTCCACCATCAATTGTCATTTGTCCAAGTCCTATAATCGCATCTCCTAAAGCTTGTGCTCCTCCATGTATTGTAGCTCCTAATGTCTTTCCTAAATTAGATACATCATCTACAATACTTTTTAACCACTTAGGTAAATGCCCATCTGGGTCAATATAAATTAATGGATTGTTTATTACATATACATATCTATTTAAACTAAGTGGGTCATTATAATCTCCTCTATAGGTATCTTCACTTATAAATCTTCCTATCTCTGGATTATAATATCTACTTAATAAATAATAATTATCTGTTTCTAAATCATAATAATATCCTGCATATCTATATGGATTATCAAACTCTCCATTACTTTCTATTATAACTCCCCATTCATCATATGTATAGCTATTTAATAAATTATTTTCTTCATTTACAATACTTACTGTATCTCCATGACCATTATATAAATAATATCCTTTACTAGAGTTCTCTCTTGATATTAAAGCTAATCCATATGTATTATGTGATAACTCATTATCATTTTCATCTAACTCTAATATAACATCTAATCCTTCATAAACAAATTTAATCACTTTATTATCTTGCTGTTTTTGAATTCGTTTTCCTTCTGGATTATAAGTATATATAGTTTCTTTATCTGTAACTACCTTTACTAACTCATTTCTTTCATTATAAGTACTTGTTTCTTTTACTTCATTATTCACGGTTTCTGTTAACTGATTTCCATTACTATCATAAGTATAGATAGTTGTTTTTGTAATTATATTATCTTCTTTTTCAATTATTTTTGTAAGTCTATTATTAGAATCATAAGTATATTCTTTTGTAATATTACTGGTTATTTCTTTGGTTCTATTTCCTGCTTTATCATAAAGATATGTAGTAAGTAGTGTTTCTACTTTTTCTAATTCTTCATTTTCTATTTCGTTATAACTGAATTCACTAATTGTTTTTAATCGGTTTAATGCATCATAAGTATAACTCGTTTCTTTTCCATTTTCATATTTTGAAATGATATTTTTATTATTGTCATAACTATAACGATAAGTTTCTTCTTTCTCATGATAAGTATTTACTAAAGTATCTAATGACTTATCATCTTTATAACTATATTCTTCAGTTGAACCATTTTGATAAGTTACTTTTTTAACAGTTCCATCTAAGTTGTAAGTATAAACTGCTTCTCCAACTACTTCTTTTAATCTTCCTACTTTATCATAGTTTTTTACTGTTTCATTTCCTTTTGGATCAACTGTTTTTTCACTATAATCAGAATAAGTAAATGTTGTTGTAAGATTATTTTCTGTTTTCTTTGTTACTCGATTTAACTGATCATAAGCTCTAGTAATTACATTTTCATTTTCCTTAATTTCTAACAAATTATCATTATTATCATATTTGTAAGTAATATCATTTTCTTTAATCAATCTGTTATGAATATCATAAGTATAATTAATTTCAGAACCATTTTTGGTTGTTTTTTTCTTTAAAATTCCATTTGAATTATATTCTTTTGTTTCAATAAATCCTAATGCATCTTTTTCTGTTAGTTCTAAATTTAAAGCATTATAAGTATAAATTATTTTCTTACTATTTCCATCTGTTACTGATAATAGATTACTATTATTGTCATATGTATAGATAGTACTTTCATTTAATGCATTGGTTACCTTTGTTACTTTATTAAAGTCGTTATATACATATTTTGTAATATTTCCATTGGCATCTGTTTATAACTTAGCTTGGTTTCTTTTTATTGTTTTTATGCCGATTACTAAGTCAGCTGCTTAACTTTGAGTAATTTATTTACTTGGACAGTTTTAATGTACATAAAAGATAGAGAAAGCCAATCACTTGATTGGCTTAGTTAAAACATATTTTTACTCAATTATAAATTGCGTAAATTCATCTGGAACTTTCGCTCCTTCAAAAGCATGCTCTCCAGTTACACCATATGGACCAAATATAATAAAGAAATAGTGTGGAATATCTATAAAGGTGACATAATATACTTCATTTTCGCCATTTTCCCAATAATTATCATTTTCAATTATTTTTTTACTTTCCATTAGTTCTAAATTAATATATCTTTTTTCTGAGCGCACATATTTTGATACTTCTAATATATGGTGTTCTAATCCATAGATAATAATCCTTTTTAACATATTTAAACTACACTTACCGTAATTGTGTATAGTATGTCTAGATTTCAAAGTTTCTAAATCACTATCCTGTTCTACTATATCTCCTAAAAAAGATAATAAGTCTTTTTCTTTCATACTGAACCTCTTTCTATTTTAATGGAATATGTACCACTTTTGAACCAACTGTAGTCTTCAAATATGGTCCCTGATGTATTCCATCTCCTCCGCCATAAATTGTTTTATCATAACCATAGTTTAATTCAAAATTTTGACCACTCTTAGTATAATATCGCACACCATTTCCATCTCCCAAAACATCTTTCTCAAATGGATGTTTACCTTTTCCTAAAGTCTTATCTTTTAAATGCTCATCCATAAAATTTTCTACATCTTCTAATTTTGCGCCTCTAAAGCTTTCTGGATTATTTAAATCGAATTTTTTGTAAGGATCAGGATGTTTATTTTTATTATAATTTCCATTAGTAGATATAGATGCTATTCCTATACTTCCATTTATAATTGCTTGATTTAATGTTGCTACATTAATACCCGTTATAGTTGGTACTGTTGCTGTTGTTAATGATAATGTACCATTATTATTTATAACACTTCCTATTGGTATTTGTTTTGTTGTTATACTTACATTACTTACTACATTTGCTAAATTATTTATTCCTTTTGCTGTCTTATATCCTCCATATAATGTTACTCCTGTTTGTATTACTGATTTTGAATAATTTTTTATATCATTATAATTATCTGTTGTTAAATAATTTATAAAATTATCATAATTAAATGTTGTAGTAAAATTCTGTTGTATTCCTGTTATTATATTTTCTGGCATCTGGGCTAATTTCATACTCGTTACATCATGCAAATTCCCATAAAGTTTTTGAGCATCTGCATAATTATAATCTGTTATTATTCCCATATCATAAGCCAAGCCATTTGTAAACTTTCCAGCTTCTGATATAACATATCCACTTACTGTTCCTAATAAATCTAACGTTCCTTTTCCTGTATCAACTACAAACTCATATGCTGCTTCTCCTACAGCTTTCCCACGCTTTCCTATCCAATTTCCAAAATCATCTAACCATTTAGGCCAATACCCATCTGGATCAATATAAATTAATGGATTGTTTATTACATATACATATCTATTTAAACTAAGTGGGTCATTATAATCTCCTCTATAGGTATCTTCACTTATAAATCTTCCTATCTCTGGATTATAATATCTACTTAATAAATAATAATTATCTGTTTCTAAATCATAATAATATCCTGCATATCTATATGGATTATCAAACTCTCCATTACTTTCTATTATAACTCCCCATTCATCATATGTATAGCTATTTAATAAATTATTTTCTTCATTTACAATACTTACTGTATCTCCATGACCATTATATAAATAATATCCTTTACTAGAGTTCTCTCTTGATATTAAAGCTAATCCATATGTATTATGTGATAACTCATTATCATTTTCATCTAACTCTAATATAACATCTAATCCTTCATAAACAAATTTAATCACTTTATTATCTTGCTGTTTTTGAATTCGTTTTCCTTCTGGATTATAAGTATATATAGTTTCTTTATCTGTAACTACCTTTACTAACTCATTTCTTTCATTATAAGTACTTGTTTCTTTTACTTCATTATTCACGGTTTCTGTTAACTGATTTCCATTACTATCATAAGTATAGATAGTTGTTTTTGTAATTATATTATCTTCTTTTTCAATTATTTTTGTAAGTCTATTATTAGAATCATAAGTATATTCTTTTGTAATATTACTGGTTATTTCTTTGGTTCTATTTCCTGCTTTATCATAAAGATATGTAGTAAGTAGTGTTTCTACTTTTTCTAATTCTTCATTTTCTATTTCGTTATAACTGAATTCACTAATTGTTTTTAATCGGTTTAATGCATCATAAGTATAACTCGTTTCTTTTCCATTTTCATATTTTGAAATGATATTTTTATTATTGTCATAACTATAACGATAAGTTTCTTCTTTCTCATGATAAGTATTTACTAAAGTATCTAATGACTTATCATCTTTATAACTATATTCTTCAGTTGAACCATTTTGATAAGTTACTTTTTTAACAGTTCCATCTAAGTTGTAAGTATAAACTGCTTCTCCAACTACTTCTTTTAATCTTCCTACTTTATCATAGTTTTTTACTGTTTCATTTCCTTTTGGATCAACTGTTTTTTCACTATAATCAGAATAAGTAAATGTTGTTGTAAGATTATTTTCTGTTTTCTTTGTTACTCGATTTAACTGATCATAAGCTCTAGTAATTACATTTTCATTTTCCTTAATTTCTAACAAATTATCATTATTATCATATTTGTAAGTAATATCATTTTCTTTAATCAATCTGTTATGAATATCATAAGTATAATTAATTTCAGAACCATTTTTGGTTGTTTTTTTCTTTAAAATTCCATTTGAATTATATTCTTTTGTTTCAATAAATCCTAATGCATCTTTTTCTGTTAGTTCTAAATTTAAAGCATTATAAGTATAAATTATTTTCTTACTATTTCCATCTGTTACTGATAATAGATTACTATTATTGTCATATGTATAGATAGTACTTTCATTTAATGCATTGGTTACCTTTGTTACTTTATTAAAGTCGTTATATACATATTTTGTAATATTTCCATTGGCATCTGTTTTTGTCAATACATTTCCTAATGCATCATAAGTTGTTTTTTCACTTCTATTTAATGAATCTATTTTTTCTATCACTCTATCTAATTTATCATAAACAAATGTAGTCGTATGACCTAATCCATCTATACTTTTAACTTGTCTACCATTGAAATCATATTCTAATTTTTCAATCGTTTCTCCTAATTCATTTTTCTTTTCAATTAATCGATCAAAAGAATCATAAATATAAGTTTTAGAATCTCCTAAATAGTTTGTTTCTTTCACTAAGTTATTGTTATTATCATATTCATATAATGTTTCTTGATTCAATGGATTTTTCATTTTAATAACATTATTTAAGCCATCATAAGTATAAGTTGTTATATTGCCATTTCCATCTATTTCTTTAATCACATTGTTATTATTATCATATACTTTAGATGTTTCTATTTTCTCTTTTCCATCTAATGTTTGTTCTACCGTTTTTAATAAATTTCCTCTATTATCATAAGAATACAATATTTCTTTTTGATAATCTTTCATTTTAATTAAATTGCCATTTTTATCATATTCATATTCTTCTATATAACCTAATGGATTTGTCTTCTTTATCAATTGATTTAAAACATTATATTCATATGTCATTACATTCTTATTAGCGTCTGTTTTTTTCACTAAGTTATTCATCAAATCATATTCATTTTGTTCAATGATAGTGGAACCTAATTTCTTTTCAATACAATTACCTCTATCATCATATGTATAATATATATAAATACCTTTTTCATTTCTTTCGGTTACTACATTCAGTAAAACATTGTAAGCATATGTCTTATAATTTCCTAATTTATCAGTAACTCTTGCTACTTTATTGGTTTTATCATAAGCATATGTTGTTGTATTTCCTAATGGGTCAATTTCTTTTAAAACATTGTTATTCTTATCATAAGTATATTGATAAGTAATGGTATCATTCGTTGTTTTAGAAATTACATTATCAAATTTATCATATACATAATGAATAACATTATTTTTAGCATCTTTTGTTTCTATTAAACGATTATTGTAATCATAAGAATAAATAATTACTAAATTTCTTGCATTTGTTTCTTTAATCACATTATTTCTTTTATCATAAATATAATTGGTTGCATTACCATTTGAATCTGTTTTTATAATGATATTACCCATGTTATCATACATTTTTTCTTCTTGAGTAATATTATCCAATATTGTTTTAGTCACTTGATAGTTTTTATTATATTCATATTTTGTAACTACATTTTCACCAGTTGTTTTTTTAATAATATTTCCAACACCATCATATTCATATGTTGTTATAATTCCTTCTAGATTTTCTTTTGTTACTTTATTTAAATAATTATATTCATATGTTTTCGTTTGATATTTGTCTTCACTTATTTTTGTTTTTTCTTGGATGACATTTTCATAAATATCATAAGTATATTCTATTTCTTCTCCACTTGAAGTTATTTTTTTAATGACTTGTCCTATGTCATTATATTGATAAGTTGTAACAATATAACTAGATGGAGTACCATTATAAGAAACTTTATTTTTTCCTAATTTTTCTTCTATCAATCTACCACTATTATCATAAGTATATAGTGTACAAATATAATAACTATCGGCTTGAATACATTTTTTACTTAATCGATTTGCTTTATTGTAATAGTAATAAGTATATCCACCATTTCTATCTACTGTATAATATATTTGACCATTTTTATAATAATTAATCGTTGCTTGATTCGTTTCAAGTTTCTCTATAGATTTCCAATTTCTATTGTTATAGCTTTCAACAGTTGTTTTAAATTCTGTATCATTTGTATATGTTTTTGTTGTAGTTGTAGAAGTAGAAGCTATCGTATAAGATTTTTCTTCTAATAAAGTTATATTTTCTCCGTCCTTAAAAGAAGTTTTAATTAATCGATTTAAACTATCGTATTCATATAAATAACTACTTTCATTTGGACTAATTTTTTCTGTTACATTTCCATATTGGTCATACTTATAAGTAATAGTATTTCCTTCTCTATCTGTTTCTTTAATTTTATTTCCTGAAATATCATATTCATAAATAATTGCATCACAAATAGTTTCTGATTCTACATTTGTTAATAAATTATGATTAGAGTTCCAATTAAGTCCAGACGTAAGAGGTGTAAAAACAGTCTTTTCTTTACAATTTCCATCAAATACTTTAACTGGTTTATTTTGATAATTATATTCTACTTTAGAAACCAAGTTAGAATCTTTTTTAATACTTGTTGTATTTCCGTTATTATCATATTCATATTCCGTAATATAACCATCATTAATTTGTTCTGTTAAAACCCAACCTAATTTATTTTTTGAATAAACAGTTTTTTCATTGTTTCCATTTGTAATAGAAATAACATCACCATAGTTATTATAAGTATATGTTGTTAATCCTTTTTCATCTGTTTTTGTTTTCATTAAACCTTTGATATTGTTTACTTCTTTTGAATCATAATAAGTATAAGTGATAATTTCAAAATTATTTTGATCTGCTTCTTCTGTATATGCTGTTTTTCCATCTAAAGGTTTTACTTGTTTTAATAAAGTAACTCCATCTGTATCATAAATATATTCTGTAATATTTCCTTCTTCATCAATTTCTTTTATAACTTGATTTTTAGAATTGTAAGTATACTGTTTAAAGCTAGAATCTGGATTTGTTATTTTTATAATATTACCTTTATCATCTCTTGTATAGGCGGTTTTAGCTGAATTAAAGTCAATAACAAAAGCAATTTCACCATACTTATTCGCACTATTTTCTAATTGATAAGCGATTGTTTTTGTATTCCCATTTGGATTAATCTCTTTATAAACATATCCATCTCTATCGTAATATTTTTTTGTAATTCTTCCATTTGAGTCCGTTTCTGTTGTCATATTAGAACCACTATCATAAGTATATGTTGTAATTAATCCTTTTTCATTGGTTACTTTAGAAATATAATCTTTATAAATTCCTTCTGTAATATATTCTAGAGTTAACATCACATTGTTATTTTCTTTTATTCCAACCAATTGTTTTGAATCATTATAAGTATAAATGGTCTCAATACTATTTGTATTTGTTACTTTTGTAAGTTGACCATTTGAATAACTATAACGAACTGTTCTTCCTATCGGGTCAGTTATTTTAGAAAGTAAATTGTTTTGATATTCTAATGTATAAATTCTATGATTACTTGTAATAGATGTCAATAAATTATTGGTATAAGTTAATGTTGTTTTATTACCATACTTATCTGTAATACTTTCTAGTTTTCCATTTGTATTATAAGTATAAATTGTTTGTTCTTTTGTTGTTATGATATATTTTTCATCAACAATTTCAAATGTATTTCTACTATTTAATGAAATATAATTTTCTTCTTGTTTCATAAAGACATTGACAGAACTATCTGGTAAATGAACAATATAAGAATTATCTCCATATGGATGCTTTTCAATATAAGAATCATAACTAAATGACCAACCAGTACCTAATATACTTTCTTTTGTATTTTTAGAATTGTAAGTTCTAGTAAAACTTAATCCATTAGAAACTTCAAAGTCTGTATGTTTAGTACTATAGTTTCCGTTAAAAGAATTAACTCCTACTTTTCCAAAATGAGGTGCATCATAAACAATTGTCTTAATTAATTCTAATGAGTTTTCGCTGTTTTTAATAAATGTTGTATTATATGGATAAAATTGAATATTATCACTTACTGTATATGTTCCGCCTTCATAGGAACCAGTATATGGATTCTTGAACCATGGCCCCTTTTCCGAGCCCCAATAATTATAAGATGCATTAATTGGTATACTAACTGAACTTACACTTCCTTTTAGAAAATTGTTAACCAAAATCTGATTGAGATTTGTTGTATTATACCGAATACCATTTCCACTTGCTACATCTAGCGTAGAGTTCCACATAAACAATTGTCCCTCATTATCAATAGCATATGCATTATTACCATTCCCAATTCTAATGAACTCTGTATTACTTGCAATTACAATTCCAGTTGTATTAATTAGCAAACCTCCCCATGAGCTAGACTTACTAGTTCCTTCATAAGAATCAGCTAATCTTACAGAATCAGTCAAATTTCCTCTTAAATTTAAAGTCCCGTTCACTGTAATTTTTCCAGATAATTTTAATAAAGTACCAGCTTCTAATTCTAAAATTGAATTTTCTGGAATCGTTACAGTTGTGGGAATTTCGTATACATTACTTTTATATAATATAACATAGATCGGAAGAGCGTCGTGTAGGGAAAGAGTGTAGATC
>CATBQD010000008.1 GCA_949505625.1 uncultured Bacilli bacterium | reverse complement strand
GATATACATTAACAAAAAAGAAATAATGAATTATTTTTTGTGATATATTATAGTCAGTTAACAAAATTACTGGCTATATTTTTTTTAAATTATTATACTAGCTTAATAAGCCATTGTAAGAATTGATGGAAAATAATAAAATAGTTCTTAAAGGGAGAAAGAATTTATGAAAGATAAAAAGAGTTTTGGAAAATATATTTCCGAAAAGAGAAAAGAGTTGGGATTGACTCAAGAGGAATTAGCAAGTAAATTATATGTGATTCCTACTACGATTTCAAAATGGGAAAGAGGAATTACTTATCCAGATATTACAGTGATTACTAAACTTTGTAAAGAATTACAGATTTCAGAACATGAGTTTTTTACTGCTTGTGATGATGAGACAATCAATCAAGAAAAAAAGGAAATGAAAAATTATAGAATACTAAAAAAGTCTGTTTTTTATATTTTAAATGTTGGTTATTTGATTGGATTAATTGCATGCTTTATTTGTAATCTAGTATTGGAACATAAACTTACTTGGTTTTTTATTGTTCTATTAGGAATTTTAATTTCTTTTACAATTACAACGGTTCCGATTTTGTTAAAGAAAAATCATTATAGATTATTTAAAATAGCTTTAATCTTTACAATATTGGTATATTTGCTACTATATACAATTTGTTTATTTGATAATGGAACTTGGTTATTAGATAGTTTTAAGATTGCTACTTTTGTATTTTTATTTTTCTGGATAGGAATATTAGTATGGACATTTACAAAGCTTTCCATTTGGCATAAAGTTTCTATTAGTTTTGTATTACTTGCCATTGTAACAATGTTTACAAATCCATTTTGTAGAATCGTTTTAAATATCCAAAATCAGGATAGTAATATTGCAAATATCATAAGTGGAATTCTGATGATTATGAGTGCGATTGGAATTTGGTTTTATAAAATAAGAAAGGAACATTAACGTGAAAAATATATTAATTCATGGTTTGGGACAAACTAGTAGAAGTTGGAATAAAACAAAAGAAATTTTAAATCAAAATGGAATGATAGTAGAAACACCTGATATATTTAATCTGAATAAACAATCTTATCAAAACTTATATCAAGAATTTGCTTATTATTGTAATAGCCAAAATGAAAAACTAAATTTATGTGGGCTTTCATTAGGTGGTGTATTAGCGCTTTCTTTTGCAAAACAATATCCAGAAAAGGTAAACTCTATTATTTTAATAGGAACTCCTTATAAAGTACCTAAAATACTTTTAAAAATACAAGGTTTAATATTTCATTTTATGCCAAAATCAACATTTCAGAAAATAGGACTAACAAAAAAAGAATTCATTTCCTTTATGAATTCTATGGAGAATGTTGATATTGTAACAGGACTAGATAAAATTGAAATTCCAACTCTAATTTTATGTGGAATAAAAGATAAAGTAAATATGAAAAGCTCTAAATTACTAAATCAAAATATCAAAAATAGTAAATTGAAAATCATAGAAAATTCTTCTCATGAAGTAAATATAGAAAATCCAGAAGAGCTTGCTTCTAATATTTGTAATTTTTGGAAACAGAATTTATAATGATGTAAATTTATTATAGTTTTATTATGATATTATTTATGCTAAAATAATTGTAATAATGAAAAAAAAGGTGATTTTTATGGCTTGTGCAACAATTCATTTAGCAATTGCAAAAAAATACTGGAATAATCATAGAGCTTTAAATTATGAAGAATTTATAGCTGGAACATTATATCCAGATGCAGTAGATGATAAGGATAAATCCCATTATACTAATCCTAATCGTGGAGAAGATAATGTGAGTCATGTTCGTGGAAAAGTTAATCTGTATTCTTTTTTAAAAGAACATAAATGTTTAAGTGATTTTGAGCTTGGGTGGTTTTTTCACTTAATAACAGATTATTTATTTTTTGAAGAATGTTTTACAACTGATTATTTGTTAAAAAATAGTTATGAACAATTTTGCAAAGATTTATACTTTGCTTATGAACATTTAAATTTATACTTATCAGAAAAATATAATATTGTAGAAGAGGATTATAAGAGTTATCCAAGTGAGTTTTATCCTGGAGTGCCTTACAAAGAATCTCTTCTATCAAAGGAAATGATAGATGAATTTATTAATCGAGTTGCTGATATTTCTTTAGAAGGATACATTCAGAAGATATTAAAAGTAAAAGAAAATATCAAACCCTAAAACATAGTAAAAGGAGCAAAAAAATGGAAGAGAGAAGTTTAACAGTTGATTCATCATCTATTGTTCCTATGATAAGTAGGAATCAGACACAATTAATTTTTCAAAGACATTGTGATTATGATAGAGAAAATGGAGGACTTATTCCTGAATCAGTAGAAAAACAAAAAGCAATTATTCAGTCATTTATTGAGCATTTAAAAAATTCATTTCGTATAGAAGATTTACAAGATACTTATTTTTTATTTACTTCAAGTAATACTATTTCTGATAATGACTTTAAGAGGTGTATAGAAACTACCAATATTGCAATGGAGCTGATAAAACAATTTTTTAAAGAACAAAATATTTCAACTAGTCACATTATAAATTTAAACGAAGAAACGAATTATAATGGAAAAATTCATGAGAGTAGACAACTAATAGAGCCAAAAATGCTTCTTGATAAAACAGGCTATTATGAGTATTTAACTCAAAAACATGGAGGAATGAATATTGATTTTTGGACTGATTTTGAAGAAGATTTATCCAAAGAGAAAAGAGAGGAATTAGGAGCAGAAGGACCAGACCAAATTGTAGAAAGAGCAGTTCATTATATTCAAATATTACAAAGATATGCAACTTATTTTCACAAAAAATATCCAAATAGCCGTTTGGTTATTTGGAATGGAACACACTATGATTTAATAAGTCCTTTGGTCAAACAAAGAATTTTACATTTCGAAAAATCATTTTGGTTAAAAGTTGATTATTGTGGTGGGATATCTCTTGTTATTGATGAGTTAAATAGAATAATTGCAAGTGTGAATGGAATTAATTATCCTTTTGTTCTTGAAGAAACAAAACAGCTTCCTCGACACTTTTAAAAATTGGTACGTTATTTGATTTATGAAACCTAGAAAAATGTTCTCGGTTTCTTTTTATATTCTCTAGATTATCACTTTTTATTCCACCATCATAGCAATTGTTTTCTCTATATTTTATATAGCTTAAATGAGTATCAAAATCAGGCATTACAATTGCATCAGGAATAACACTTACTGAACTTGCCCCAATAATCCAAAATCCTAACTTTTTGGCTTGTTCTGTAATAACATCAGCTCTTCTTTCAACGGCATCAATTTCTTCTAGAGACCAATTCCACCAATCTCCAGAGGGAAATGCTTTTGTTTTAGACCATAATAAATCTCCATCAATCCAGTTCTTTTCTTTTTGATGATTCACAAAATAAGTTTTTCCAACACCAGAAGGACCATATATAAAATATCCCTTGTTATGAGTAATATATTCTTTTTTTAATTCTTCATAAATTTCAGTTCCATCAGAAAATACAAGTGGGGTAGACTCATCATATAAAGTATTAATAATTTCATCCATAATTTCACATCCTATAATTTCATTATAACAGAAGTTTTTAGCAAGCGTTCCATCAATTATAAAAAAAACTACGATTGTAGTTTATTTCATTTCCCATTCACTAATTCTCATTTCTGGAAAAAATCTTCTTCGGTACATTTCTTCTAATCGAATAAAATCTTCATGATAGAAACCAAATTCTTCAATCATTCGTTTTTTAATATTGGCAATATTAGATTCTTCAGCATAAATTCTCAAGGCATTTAAATTTGGGTCGATTGCAGAAATAAGGAAGATAATTTTATAAGGAGTAGTCCATAATTCAAGCACACTATTTGGATTATTCATATTAAAACAAATTGTATTAATATCACTAGGATTTTCGCAATTTAGGCGATAATAATCAGCTTTTTTAGAAAGTATTTGAAATGCGGCTTGATTAACCTTTTTAAAAGAATGTACAGATTTCGTAGAAGCAAAGAATGGAGTACTAAAATCACTATTTACAAAAGAAACAATATTTCCCACTTTTAAAAACTTTTGAAAATAAAGTTCTTCATATTTTAAAAATTGAGCATCAAAACCTCCTACAGTAGATTTGATAAATCGAATTAGTTCTCCTTCTATTTGATAGTTTTCCGTTTTAGGAACATATAGAGAATAACCACTTCCTAAAAAATGAAAATAAATTGATAATTCTGGGTCTATTGCTTCAATTAAGAAAGCAATCTTTTCATCAAAAGAAGCAAAATCTGTATTTTCTTTTGAATTCAATAAATAAGTTAATATAGATAAATATCTTTTGGTACTTTGTTTTGGAAATTGCTCATATGGAAATCGAGTTGTTAAAATAGAATTTATTTTATTTTTTATATCTGATGCTAAATCTTCAAAATCATTGAAATCTGTTGCATCAGAATAAAACTTATTTCGGTAATGGAGTAATTCTTGTTCTTTTTCCATTTCAGCATGCAAAGGACCATTTATTTGTTTAGTCATAAAAGTTTTCCCCCCCTTTTTTATGGGGTATATTTTAACACGCATATTTATGGAAGTCAATTTTAGGGATATATGTTCTTATTTGTTTTTGTTTATGGTATAATTTTTATATAGAAAGCATATTTAGGAGATTATATATGAATAGATTAACATTAGAACTAGATTGCTTTATGTATGATGGATTAGAAGAGTATTTGCTAGAGTTATCTGGTGTGATAGAAATAACTATTTCTAATTTGAATAATCTTGTTATTGATGTACGGTATGATTCTACTTTGATAAGTTTTCAAATATTAAAATTGGAAATTTTATTTTATTTGGGCCAGTTAAAAGTTCCGTCTATTGTATCTTTTAATAAACATTCCAAAGTAAATACAAAACAATATAATATTGTTACAAAAGATCTTTGCTGTGAATTTTGTTTTAGGGGAATGATAGATGATTTAATAAATATAGATGGAATTGAAAAAGTAACTAGTGATTTTGATGAAAATGCTTATTATAACAAAGAGGTTATGGTTACAATTAATTATAATCCTAGATTAGTAAAGGAGGAGGAATTAAAAGAGTTAGAACTTAAAATTTAATTTATAAAAAATAGTGAGGAGTAGAAAAATGAAAAAATTAAAATATTTGATAGTATTACTTTGTCTTAGTATGATATTAGGTGGATGTACCAAAAAGAAAGAAATCGAGCCAAAGAGTACATCAACACCACTTTTATTAGAAGTAACAAAAGAAGGAATGGATAATAAACTTTACTTATTTGGTTCTATTCATGCAGGAGAAAAAACAATGTATCCACTTCCAGAGTACATTATGAATGCTTATAAAAAAAGCGATGTTTTGGCCGTTGAGTTTGACTTAGTAGAATATTCTAGTGATATGTCAAATCAAATGGATTTGTTATATAAATTTGTAATTCCAGACGGTGGAAAGATAACGGATTATATTGATGAAGAAACTTATAATAGTGGTGTTGCAATTTTAGACAATTTAGGTCTTTATAGTCCACTATATGATAGTTATAGTCCTATGATGTGGCAGACTTTAATAGAAAGTGCAGCTATGGAAGAAGTTAATTTAAGTTCAATGTATGGAATTGATACTTATATGTTAGAAAGAGCCAAAGAAGATAACAAAAGAATTTTAGAGTTAGAATCAGCGGAATATCAATATAATATGTTATTAGGTTTTGATATGGATTTACAAGTATATTTATTAAAACAAAGTATCGAAGAACATGAAGAATCAAAAAATAATTTAAAAGAGTTATATGAACTTTATAAAAAAGGAAACAAAGAAGAATTAGAAAAGTTAGTATTTCAAGAGATAGAGGAACCAACTCAAAATGAAATAGAGTATAATGATAAAATGATTACTGTTAGAAATAATAATATGACTGATGCATTAGAGAAAAATTTTAAAAATGGAGAAAACATATTCTGTACAGTAGGTCTTGCGCATATTATTGGAGAAGGTGGAATTGCAGACCAATTAGAACAAAGAGGTTATACAGTGAAAGTTGTAAAATAGTTTTGATTAAAAAGTGAATATATTGAAATGATATATCACTTTTTTAATAGTAATAAATACCAAATAAAATCTATTTGGAAATACTCAAAGTTATGGTATGATAATAAAAAGAAAGAGGTAATTTATGAAAAAATGGAGATTATGGATAACATTTATGTTATTAATGTTATTTAGTATTGCCCCAGTGAAAGCAGCCTCATTTAATATGAGTGTGTCAAAGACTAAAGTTGCGCCTAATAGCACGTTTACTATTTCAGTAGGGGGAGACTGCATTGGAAGAGTAAATTTGAGTGTTTCAGGAGGCTCTTTATCAACAACTAGTGTTTGGGTAGAACAGAACTATCAAACAGTGACAGTAACAGCAGGAAGCAGTGGAACTGTAACCATTGTAGCAACCCCAGAAACGGGATTTTCAGATGCAGATGCCAATTTATATGCACCAGGTTCTAGAAAAGTAACTGTTACAATATCATCAGGTAGTACTTCTTCTGGAACTACGATAAAGCCACCTGTAGATACACGTTCTACAAATAATTCGTTATCAGCTTTAACAATCAATTCTGGAACACTAAGTCCAAATTTTGACGCGAATACATTAGAATATCATGTCGATTTACCGAGTACTCAAAAAACATTATTAGTAGATGCGAAAGCAGCAGATGAAAAAGCGAGTGTAAAGGGGACTGGAGAAATAAATCTAAACCCTGGAGATAATACCATAAAATTAACAGTAACAGCAGAAAATGGAAGTGTAAAAGAATATACGATTTATGCCTATGTAGAAGAAGAACCTGATATTTATCTTACCTATAAAAAAGAAGAAATAGGAGTTGTAAAAAATTTAAAAGGAGTAACAATTCCAACTGGTTTTGAAACCAAACAACATACTTTAAATGAACATACTTTTTCTGTCTTTGAAAATGGTAACCTTACTTTCATTTATGGAAGTAACTCAAAAAAAGAAAAAAGTTTTTACTTATTTGACAAAGAAGAAAATGAAATAAAAAATAAAATAGTTCCAATTACAATTCAAAATCAAACTTTTTATTTATATGACTTAGAACAAGATAAAGTAGGATTTAAAAGAACAAACATCAAAATAAATGATTTAGAAGTAGAAGGATATCAGTTTCAAAAAGGATTTTCTGATTACTTCTTGGTTTCTGTTTTAAATAATGAAGGTAAAAAGATAGAATATTTATATGAAACAACAGAACAAACATTTCAATTATATTCTAATTTTGCGCCAATAACAGAAACAGAATATCAAAATTTAAAACAGAAATTAGAACAAAAAAATGGGATTATCTATGCATTAACAGGAATACTTGTATTCAGCGTAGGAATATTTGTATTTTTCATTATAAAAAATAGAAAGGGTAAACAAAATGAAAAGAAGAATTAATTTTGTTAGTCTCTTTATCCTATTTTTTGCTTTATTTTTTCAAATATGGAACTTAGAAAACAAAAAGCCTATACAGATTGTAGAAAATGGTAAAACGTTCTCTAATTATAATGAACTATATGGAGTAGAACCATTAAAAACTTCGCAAATCATTTTTAATGATACGAAAAAATCTCTTAAATATATTGCTGTATTTATTGAATTTAGTGATAGTGGAACTTATCCAAAACATTTAGATGATGAAGAAAGTGTTAGAAACGCAGAAATTATATTGAATAGTGATGAACTTTTTACAATGGATACAGTAACTGGAAAAGTTAAAGTGCCATCATTTAAAAAATATTATGAAAGAGAAAGTTATGGAAAATTATCCATAACAACAGAAATATTTCCAAAAGAAAATGGGAAAGTAGTTTCCTATGTCGACCCTCATCCAATGGCATATTATCAAAAATATAGTGATTCGAACCCAATTGGATATAAGAATGCAAGTGAGTCTTTAGAAAGAGAAACAGAACTAATTAATAATGCAACTTCATTTGTATCTGGTCAAATAGAACAATCAGGAATAACTGGTACTGATATTGATACTGGAAATGATGGGATTATCGATGCAATTTCATTCTTTGTAGAAGGTAGAGGTGTCCTTGATAATCCAGTTGCTTGGGGAGATTTATTATGGTCTCATAAAATGGATAATCATGGAATTAGTGCAACCATATTAGGGAAAAAAGTAGTTTCTTATAATTTGATTTATGCATATGATTATTCAGATGCTGCTGGGTTATTTTCTTTTAATAGAGGAACTTATGGAACTATCATTCATGAATTTGGACATACATTAGGGTATATGGATTTATATCGTTTTGCGCCTTCCAAAGGAAACCCAGTCGGATTTTTTGATATTATGGGTTCTACAATTGGTTCCAATCCGCAAGATTTTTTAACATATTTTATTAGTGAATATCATGGGGAGACTAATTGGCATAAACCTCTTCCTATTATAGAAAAAACAACAAAAAACATTACGTTATCAAAACCTAATTTTGTTGACCCAGATGAAAGAAGAGCTGTTAAAATACAGACTTCTAGTGATAGTGATGAATATTTTATTGTCGAATATCATGAGAAGAAAGACACTTATGAAACCTATTCTGTAGACGAAAGCGGAATTATTGTGTATCGAGTAAATGAAAAGAATAAATATTCTGGAAATAAAGAAGGAGGAGAACATGGTGAATTGGACCACATCTTTGTTTTTAGACCAAATGAGACTGAATTAGGCGCTGGAAATGGAAATTTATCCCAAGCTACACTAAATTTAAAACGTCCAAAACTAGGTAAAAATATTGATGTTAATAATCATGATTTTGATAACGGAACAATTTATTATTCTAATGGAGGTAACTCTGGAATTGTAATAGAAGTAATAGGAGAAACAAAAGAGTCTGTTACTTTTAATGTTACTTTTCCGAGTATAGGTGGTGATGGTACTGAAGCTTCTCCATATTTGATAAGTGATGTAAATACCTTTTTATATCTAATGCAAATGGATACCAAAGGAAAATATTATGAATTAACAAAGGATTTAGATTTTAAAGATGTTAATAATTATCCGAGTATTGACTTTAAAGGAAGCTTAGAGGGAAATCATCATACTTTATTCAATATAACTTCTACGAACTCTGGTGTATTTTATAATGTAGGAGAATATAATGCTCAGGCAATTGTTCAAAATTTAAATATTGAAAATATCAAAAGTACTGGAACAGGGGATTCTATAGGTGGATTTGCATCCATTATCACAAATGGAATTGTAAAAGATGTTCATGTAATTTCAGGAACGATTACAAATATAACATCTATTAATGAACTTGCATCAACAGGTGGATTTGCAGGAAATGTGTTTCCTAGTGCCATAATAGAAAACTGTTCAGCAACCGTAAATGTATCTGCTTCTAAAAATGTTGGTGGTTTCATTGGAATAAATTCAAACGCAACCATAAAAAATAGCTATGCAGATAGTATTATCAGTGGAGATAAAAATATCGGAGGGTTTATTGGAATTCAAAGCATTACTGAAGCTCCATATAAAATGCCGGAAAATGTTTATTATAAAAATGACATTGCTCCAGTAGGGGGATATGCAGCTTTTCTTCATAATTTAAATATTCTTCCAGAAAAAGATTTGGGAAAAGGGATTATGAAAGTAGCCATATCAGAACAAGTAAGTCTAAAGAAAAATGAAACGATTTCTTATTCCATAACACTACCGAGTAGTTATGAAAGTAAAGTAGACCAAATAGATGTTGCAGAATATCAAAATGGACAGTTAAAAGGATTAAAAGCAGGAAATACAGAACTTCATTTTGTGTTTTCGGTTGGAAGCAGAAAACTTCAAGTAACAACAAAAATCATAGTGACAGATAGCACATTACCAGATATTGAAATTACCGATATCATTTTAGATAGAAAACAAATAGAATTAGAAGAAAATGAACAATTAAAATTAAATGTAATCATAAAACCAACTAATCATACCATGTCAAATTTGGTTGACTGGAAATCGAGTGATTCTAATATTGTATCTGTAGATACTTTAGGAAACTTGCAGGCTAAAAAAATAGGGCGTGCTACTATAACAGTTACAACTGCAAATGGTAAATATGCAGAGTGTATAGTGACTGTAGTAGAAGCCCAAAAACTTAATGAAACAGAGGTTTTAAATTCTTTTGGACTCAAGAAAAAAGAAAAATATGTAGCAGGCTTTCAAATCGGAAGTAATATTGCAGATATTAGAAAAAAACTTTCTAGCAATTCCAAAGTAACATTATTAAGTTTTAAAAGTGCAAATGGAGTAGAGCTTACAAATGGAATTGTTGCCACAAATATGAGCTTTACCCTTCGTTTTAATAACCAAGAGTATCATTATATAGTAGTTATTAAAGGAGATGTGAATGGGGATGGTTTGATTTATGCGACAGACTATGTGAAAATTAAAAATCACATCATGGGAAAAACCACTTTAAATGGAGCTTATTTGCTAGCAGCTGATATCAACAATGATAATCGTATTTATGCAACTGATTATGTTAGAATCAAAAACTATATTATGGGAAAAGGTACAATTGAACAAAGTATGTGATAAAAGGAATGCAATCAATTGAATACTCTTTTTGCTAACGATTTGTAAAAAGAACTTTTTTGATAAAGTTCTTTTTTTATGAAATTACAATGAAACTTTATGAAATTTCTTGACAATTATTTTAATGAAATGTACATTTAAGATAGTGAGGTGTAATATGTATTGTAATGAATGTGGAACAAAAAATAAAAAAGGTGCATTATTTTGTGAAGAATGTGGAAAAAATTTAAAAAGAAAGAAAGAAATGGTCAAAGCGAAAAAAGAAACATCTAAGAAAAATAAATATATGATTGGAACGATGATAATTATTGTAATTAGTTTAATTGTTGGATTTTATTCTTTATCATATATGTTATCTCCTAAAAAAGTGGCAGAAAGGTATATGGATGCGATTGTAAATGGGGATACAAGTAAACTTTATTCTTATCTAGAAATAGAAGGGGATAAAACGTTTGTTACAAAAGAAATTTACCAAAAATTATTAGAAAAAAATAAAATTGTAAACTATCATGTTACTGATGTTGAATATGGAAATAATAAGTTAACAGCATCTGTTGCTTTTGTTTATACAGAAGAAGATAGTAGTGTAGAGAAATCAATGAGAATATCTTTGATAAAGCAGAAAAAGAAATGGTTATTATTCTTTGACGATTGGAAAATATCTACTTCTGAAACTAATGATAAAATAGTAGAAGATTTTAAAATTGTTGTACCAAAAAACGCCAAAGTTACTTATGCAGGAGTAGAAGTAAAAGAAAAGTATTTAGATAAAAATAAATCAACAGAAACAACAGATGTTTATATTTTAGAAAATGTATTTAGAACATCTACAACAATTATGGTAGAACTAGAAAATGGATATCAAATAGAGGATGAAGTTACTCCTAATATTTATAGAAATACTTATACAGCAAATATATCATTAAGTGATATTATAAAAGAGGAACAAGAAAAAGTAGCAACTTTGATTAAAAACGATTTGTCAGTTCTTTATGAAGGAGCTATACAAGATAAAACCTTTGAGGCTTTAGATAATCTGAACATAGAAAAGGAAAATTCAGCAACAATAGAAAAGAAATATAATTTATTAAAAGAAAAGCTAAAACAGTCTTATAATACTTTAACGTCTATTGAATTTACAAACATTACGTTATCCAGTGTAAAATTGGATGAAAATGGATATTTAGAATTTCGTTTTAAGTCCAACTATCAGTATAGTGTTCAATATTTAGACAGTTCCTCACAGGAACAAGTAAAGACCTTAAAAAGTTATACCTATATGAATCTTTCATATAATATTAAAAATAAAACGTATTATTTGATAGATGCCAATAACTTAGAAGATCATTTTTCTAGAAATTAAAAGGAGGGATGAGTAATGGCAAAATTTTGTATTAAGTGTGGAAAACCATTAGAAGACGGGAAAGAGTGTTCTTGTGAAATAACGAAAGAAATGGATATATTAACACAAACAAAAACAGTTACTAGAAATTATTTCAATTTGTTTTCAGAGATTACAAAAGGATTAATAAAAGTACCAATTGATACTATTAAAAAATATGGAACCGAAAAGAATTTCAAATTTAATACAATAACAATTTTCATAAATGCTTTTATCTTTGGATTATTTTTATATTGTTTATTAAAAGAAAGTAATTTTGAAGTTGGTCATTTTGTGATGAGAATGGAAGTTCCATTTGTGAAAACCTTATTATTTGGTATTTTACTAGTCATAGTGGGATTTATAGTTACAATTTCTATGATTTATGTATTAATTGATTCGGTGTTTAAAACGAAAGTCAGTTTTAAAGCAATAACATCTCTGATTGGAACTTGCTCAATTATAGTGACTTTAGCATTATTTATTTCTATAATTATGGTATTTCTTTCTATAAAATTAACTCTTTTCATCTTATTAATTGCTAGCTTATTTTATTTGGTTTATTTATGTCAAGGAATTATGGAAATTACAAAAATAGATAAAAATAAACTGGCTTATGTATTTGTTTCAACTGTTTGTATAACATTATTTGTAGTTGTCTATGTCATTCCTAAAATTTTATTTTAAAGGAAAGGATAATACTTTCTTTTTCATATGGATCAAATAGAATTTATATTAGCACAGCTGCAAAAATCAAAGTTTAGAAGTGCCTTTATATTAAAACAGAAAGAAAAATTATATATAGAAGAAAAAGGAATAGATATAATTGAAAAACATGCTTATGATTTTATTGGAGCTCGTATAGCACCATCCAATATTTTAAATGATGGAAAGCAAACTCCTATGAAAGGACATCCAGTCTTTATTGCGCAACATGCAACAGCGACCTGTTGCAGAGGCTGCATAGAAAAGTGGCATAAGATAAAAAAAGGAAAAGAGCTTTCAAAGGAAGAAAAAGATTATATTGTAAGTGTTATTATGACTTGGATTAAAAAGAATAGATAGTTTTATAAAAATATGATACAATTTTTTTAGGAGAGTGAAAGAATATGCAAAAGTTAGTAAGAGACTTAATACCAAATATTATAATGGAACAGGGAAATACTCCAAAAACAAGAATCTTAACAGATGAGGAATTTAAAAAAGAACTAGATAAAAAATTAGTAGAAGAAGTGAATGAATATTTGAGCGATCAAAATATAGAAGAAGTAGCTGATGTGATGGAAGTAATTTACACATTATTAGATGTTCATGGATGGAGTTTTGATGATGTTGAACGTGTAAGAAAAGAAAAAGCTCAAAATAGAGGCGGATTTAGAGAAAAAATTTATTTAGAAAGTATTCAAAATGGAAGAGAAAACTAATGTTATGAGGCTTCTGGATCAAAAAAAGATTCCATATAGACACTATTCTTATCTTGGAACAGGAGCAATTAGTGGAGTAGAAGTAGCAAATGTTTTAAATCAAGATATAACTCATGTTTTTAAAACGCTTGTAACAACTTCAAAAAGCAAAAATAATTATGTTTTTATGATACCAGTAGCAGAAGAATTAGATTTAAAAAAAGCAGCCAAAGCAGTTGGTGAAAAAAGTGTTGAAATGATAAAATCAAAAGATTTGTTAAACTTAACTGGATATATTCATGGTGGTTGTTCTCCAATTGGAATGAAAAAATATTTTAAAACAGTTATTGATAATACAGCATTAGGCCATGAGACGATTATCTTTAGTGGAGGAAAAATAGGTTATCAAGTAGAATTATCATTAGAATCTTTAAAGAAAGTGATTTCTTATGAACTAGAAGATGTTATTGTTTAATCTTACTATAAATGTGTACTATTACAATATGTAGATAAATATTTTTTGAAAAAGAGAAAACATATGATATAATAAGCACCAAAAAGGAAGTGCTCCTATGGTTTTTTTAGATGAATTTATTTGGTATCAAGATCATTATGTGTATCATTTGACAGAAAAAGAAACAATGCCAAAGATTATGATTGAAGGTCTAAAACCAAAGTGCGGAGAAAGAAGCAGGTCTGTTGGAGATATTAGAAAAGCGGTTTATTTTTTTGACAGTTTTTCTAGAGCTGAGGAGTGGATGGAGTATTTATATGCTAAGAGAGATAAAAGTGGATTAGAACTACTTCGTTTTAATTTAAAGCGAAGGAAGTGGAAAATTCAGAGTAGTGAAGTGGAAGATTTTTATCTTTTAAGGCCTGTTTTACCACAAAGAATAGAATATGCCATTTTATATAATGAAGAAGGAGAAATGGTATCCTTGGATCATGATTTATCCAAAGTAAAAGTGCTGTGGAAACCATTAAATAAATATGATCAAAGATAAATAGACTAATTAAGGCCTTTATGGTATAATGAATTAGTCATTTTTATTTGTGGAAAAGAAAGGAGTAAAAAATGAGTAAAATTAGAATATTTAGTCTAGGTGGACTAAATGAAGTTGGTAAAAATATGTATGTCGTAGAAGTCGACAAAGATATTTTTGTATTTGATGCGGGTTTAAAATATGCAGATGATAAAATGTTGGGTGTTGATTATATTATACCTAATTATGATTATCTAAAAGAAAACAAGGAGAGAATAAAAGGTTTTTTTATCACTCATGGTCATGATCAACAAATGGGAGCTCTTCCAGATATGATTGAGGATTTCTCTGATGTTCCAATTTATGGTACAACTTTTACAATCGAATTACTTAAAATGGCGCTTTTAGAAGATGGAATAAAAACAAGCCAATTAAAAGAAATAAAAGCTCATCGAAAAATTAATTTTGGTAAAGTTTCAATATTTCCAGTTAGTGTAACACATTCAGTACCAGATAGTGTTGGGTATGTAATTTATACACCAGATGGAGCTATTTTTTACACAGGAAATTTTGTATTTGATCCAACTATGGTAGGAGCTTATAAAACAGATATTGGAAAACTTGCTTATGTTGGAAAACAAGGGGTATTATGTTTAATGAGTGAGTCCTTATATGCCGATAAGGCAGGATTTACTTCTCCAAAACATAGAACAGCAAGTTTATTTAGAGAAATTATTTATCGGAATGAAGAACGAATTTTAATTAATATTTCAGGAGCACAATTTTATAGAATTCAAGAATTATTTATGGAGATATTAAAAACAGATCGGAAAGTTGTTGTTTTAGGGAAAAGTTTAGAGACGACAATTCTAAAAGCTTTAGAAATGGGTTATTTAAATTTTGATAAAACAAAATTAGAAAATATTCATCATGTAAATGATCCGGGAATTATAGTATTGATTTCTGATGAGAGAGAAAAACCATTTTCTAACTTAAAGAGAATTATTAGAGGATATGATAAATTTATTAAAATTCATAGTAATGATACAGTTGTATTTGCTACACCTGTTTATGATGGAATGGAAAAAAGTGCAACTGCAATGCATGATAGTATTGCTAGACTTGGGGCAAATTTAGTTATTCTATCAAGTAAACAATATTTATCACATCATGCTTCTAGTGAAGACTTGATGCTAATGTTGGACTTAATGAGTCCAAAATATTATTTTCCAATTATGGGAGAATATCGTCATCAAGTAGAAAGCGCAAATAAAGCTGCCTCACTAGGAATGCCAGAAGAAAATATACTACTTAAATTAAATGGTCAAACAGTAACATTTATTGATGGAAAATTAGAAGATAAATGTGAATCTGTTAAAGTAGATGATATTTTAATTGATGGTAAAACCGTTGGAGATATTGGAGAACTTGTTTTAAAAGACCGCGAAGCGTTAAGTGACAATGGAATTGTAATCGTAACAGTTACACTAGATAAAGAAACAAAAAAAGTATTAGCTGGACCAGAGATTTTAACTCGTGGATTTATTTATGTTAAAGATAATATTGATTTGATTAAAGAGGCAGAAAATATTTCGCTTTCTATTGTAAATGAAAATATTAAACCTAATTATGTTGATTTTAACAAAATAAAATCAGGCATTCGTGACAAAGTTGGAAAATATTTTTACCAACAGACAGAATGTAAACCAATGATTTTAATAGTCATGCAAGAAGTATAAAAAAAGAAACTGTTGATGCTTCTTATTTTCAACAGTTTTTTTTAATTCTAATCATAATATTTATCAAAATAATATAGAGAATAAATAGAGATTTCTTCTTTTTTTCATTCAATTTTTAAAGATAATGTGCTACAATAAAGAAAGTAAAGAAGGGATTTATAATGATAAAAAAATGTTTTGGTTGTGGTTCTACAATGCAAGCAATTGATAAAGAAAAAGAAGGATATATAAAAATAGAAAATTATGAAGCAAGTAGACTTTGTGAACGTTGTTTTAGAATTCAAAATTATGGAGATTATAAAGTAGTTGCTAAAAGCAATGAAGAATTCATTCAAGTTCTAAAACGAATTAATGATAGTAAAGATTTAGTTGTTTTAGTGGTTGATATTTTTAACTTAAGTAAAGATATTGAACTTTTTAGTAGGTATTTAACCAATGATATTATCTTAGTTATGACCAAAAGAGATTTGCTACCAAAAAGTATCCGAGATGAAAAGTTACTTTCCTATATGAATCATTTTGAAATAAAGCCTAAAAATGCTTTAATGATTAGTAGCTTTAAAAATTATCATATGGATGAACTAATGACTTTAATTAGAAAATATCAAAAAAGTAAAAATGTTTATATTGTAGGACTTACAAATTCTGGAAAAAGTACAATGGTTAATAAAATATTATACAATTATTCTGATAGTGAAGAAATGATTACCACCAGTATGCTTCCTTCAACAACATTAAATGAAATTGAAATTAAGTTAGATGATAAATTGACACTTATTGATACACCAGGATTATTAGATAGTGGAAATATGACTGAGCATGTAGATATTAAAACACTCAAAAAAATAACACCGAAACATGAAATCCGTCCAATTACTTATCAAGTAAAAGTAGATCAAACAATTTTATTTGAAGATTTGATGAGAATTGATATTAAATGTAGAAATAGTGTGACAGTTTATGTGGCGAATACAGTTCGTTTAGAGAGACTTTATAAAGAAACAGATAAACTAAAAGAATTAGAACATATCAGTATGTTTGTAGATGCAGATACTGATGTTGTCATAGCTGGTTTAGGATTTGTTCATTTTAAAGAACCATGCGAAATAGAAATTTATGTTATAAAAGGAACTTTAATTTATACAAGAAGGCCATTAATTTAATGAAAAGAGGAAAATCCTCTTTTTATTTTTCTTGTGGTTTGATATAATAGTAGTATTATAGGAGGGGTATGCTATGCTAGGAAAGATTATTGGAATTGACGATAATACTGTTATCATAAAATTAAATATAGAATTGGATAAATTCCAAAGTATTATTAATAATCATGTTATAATGGAAGAACCAGAAAGACGCTTTATTGGAGAAATCGTTGATATTAAAGATGGAATTGGATATATTAGCTTACTTGGAGAGATGATAGGGGAAGAATTTGTATTTGGGGTTATAAAAAAACCATCCTTTGCTGCAACAGTAAAGCTCATTTCAAAAGAACGAATTCCCCTTATTATAGGACTTCCAAATTATCAAGAAAATAAAGATTTGGTAATTGGAGAAAGCGCTATTTATGATGGAGTAAAAGTGGGAGTTAATGTTAATCAGTTTTTCAGTAATCATTTTGCAATATTTGGAAGCACAGGAAGTGGAAAATCATGTAGTGTTGCCCGTATATTGCAAAATCTATTTGAAAAGAAGAATTCGATTGCATATCGTTCTAGTATTTTTATTTTTGATGCATATGGAGAATATCATTCTGCATTTAATAGATTACATGAAATTACTCCAGAAATTAGTTTTAAATCATATACAACCAATACAAGATTTAGTGAAACAGAAATTATTAAAATACCATTATGGTTATTAGATACAGATGATATTGCAATATTGTTAAATGCTGAAAAACCATCTCAACTTCCAATTATTGAACAAGCTTTAAAATTAGTTACTATTTTTGGAAGAGAAGAAGAAATTGTTATTAAACATAAAAATGATATTATTGCTAGAGCCATCTTAGATATTCTTGCAAGTGGTCGCCCACCAGCGCAAATCAGAGACCAAGTATTTTCTGTACTAACAACTTATAATACAAAAGAATTAAATCTAGAAACTCCAATTTATCAACCTGGATATACAAGACCATTAAAGCAATGTTTATTAATAGATGCATCTGGAAAGATTCGAGAAATGGAATTACTTACTTCCTTTATGCAGACGTTTTTAAATGATGATTTAGAGTTAAAAATGCCAGATGGAACATTTAAATATGAATTAAAAGATTTAAGAGATGCTTTTGATTTTGCATTAATTGCAGAAGGCGTTTTAAAAAGCGATAAAGTATATGATGATGCTAATGTATTAAAGGTACGTTTACATTCTCTAGTTAATAGTGATTACGCTATTTACTTTGATGTGAAAGACTATATCTCAAGGGAACAATATATTAGAAGTTTATTAACTTCTTATGACGGAAGAAAAGCTCAAATAATTAACTTTAATATTAACTATGTTGATGATAGATTTGCGAAAATATTAACCAAAGTATATTCTAAATTGTTATTTGATTATGCCAAAGATATGGAAAAAAGAGCAACTTTGCCATTCCACATTATATTAGAAGAAGCTCACAGATATGTACAGAATGATAATGACGTGGCACTTTTAGGTTATAATATTTTTGATCGTATTACTAAAGAAGGAAGAAAGTATGGAGTTCTTTTAGGGTTAATTTCACAACGCCCAGGAGAATTATCAGAAACTTGTTTATCTCAATGCAGTAATTTCTTGATTTTTAAAATGTTGCATCCACTTGATGTAGAATACATTCAAAAAATGGTTCCAAATATTACAAATGAAGTAGTAAAAAGATTACGTATTTTACAGCCAGGAACTTGTATTGCATTTGGAAATGCCTTTAAAATACCAGTTTTAATCAAATTAAAAATGCCAAATCCTGCTCCAGCAAGCAATAGCTGTGATATTAGTGGTATTTGGTTTATAGAAAGAAGAAGTTCCTAAACTTCTTTTTTTATATTAGAACAATTGACGAACAAATGTACTTTTTGTTATACTATAAATATTATAAGGGGGGATCGAAATGTCGAAAATAGTGCGAATGGAAGACATCATAAATATTGTTGGTATGAACAATTATATAAAAGCTTTAGAATTAAATATTGATAGTTTGACTTATCTAGGTTGTGAGCCTTCTGGAACAAAATTAGTTCTTTTTAATTTTGAGTATAATGGAAAAGACAGAAATTTGGTCACTTTATTTGTAGATGCTGATAAAAATGTAAAAGAAGTAAAATGTGATTGTGATCATTTTGATGCTTTAGAATATTGTCCCCATATAGCGTTGGTTATTATGTATTTTTTGGCGAATGAAGAGCTTGTAGACCAAGGATTAAGTATTTTAAAAAATCGCTATGATGAAGAATTTAATCGTTATTTATTTTCTAAAATGATTTCAAAAAAGAAAAAGAAACAGCTTGGAATGGAAATTCTTTTAAGGCCTTCAAGCTTTCGAAACAAATATGAATATGAGCTGATCATAAAAATTGGAGAAGATAAAAAATATGTTTTGAAAAAACAATTAGAAGATTTTTTAAATAATTATCCAATAGGAAATGAAAAAGTAGAGTTCGGAAAGTCCTTTCTTTATTCTTCAGAAGAATATTTTTTTTCAAAAGAAGATGAGAAAATTGTCGATTTTCTAAAATTTTATGTAGACAGTCAAACAATTAACCGAAGTTATTATGGCTATTATGGGACAAGCAAAGTAACCTCAATTGTGCTTTCTGGAAAATCTTTAAAAGAATTTCTAAAATTATTAGGTACTCATCCATTTAAAATAGAAGAGGGGTATCATACTCGTTCTTATTCTCATATTCAAACTGATTATGCGTTTAAAACGAATATGGATGAAATAAATGGGGATCTACGAGTTATATTTCACTATGAAGAAATTAAGCCATTAACAGAAGACTATGAATATTTTATGGATGATAATCATTGCTATCATATTGATTCTGAAAGTGCCAATTTTTTAAAATTAATTGTGATGAATCATAAACAACAATTATTATTTAAACCAAATGAATATAAAGATTTCTCTAGCTCAATTTTACCTAAAATTTATGGAATTAATCCTGATATTAAAATGACAAAAGAAATAGAAGAGAAATTTGTTTTAGAAAAACCAAAAGTGAAATATTTCTTTGAAAAAAAACGAAATATCATAGAAGCTCACATCAAACTTTTTATTTATGATTACGAGTGGAACTTATTTGAAGAAGCGCCAGTTTATGTAATGCAGGATAAAAATAAAGAACAAGAATGGATAGAAGTTCTAATGCATTATCATTTTGTTTTAAACGAAAAGAAACAAGTATTTGAACTTTCTTTAGAAGAAGATATTGTATCTTTTTTAGAAACTGGCTTAAAAAAATTAACAGAATGTTATGAAGTTTATGTTTCCAAAGATTTAAAAGATATTAAAATTATCAAAAAAGTAAGATTAGAAAGTGGATTTGGTATTGGAAGAGACAATATTCTATCTTATCAATTTAATATTGATGGCATTGATAAAAAAGAAATTTCTAATTTATTAAATGCAGTTAAATTAAAGAAAAAATATTATCGATTGAAAAATGGCGATTATATGAATATAGAAGAAAATAAAGATTTAAAAAAAATGGAGAAATTAATTGATGAGTTAGAACTCAAAAAAGAAGATTTAAAAAAAGAAAAAATAGAAGTTTCTAAATACAAGTGCCTACAAATTGAAAGACTAATAGAAGAGGAAAAATTGGATTTTGTAAGATTGGATAATCGTTTTGAAAATTTAATTGATAAATTTAATCAATATAAGAATTCAGATATTAATTTACCAAAATCTGATTTAAAAATTTTAAGAGATTATCAAGAAATTGGTGTAAAATGGCTAACAACAATTTCAGCTTGTGGATTTGGAGGTATTTTAGCAGACGAGATGGGATTAGGAAAATCCATTCAAACCATTATGTATATTAAATTAAAATTGCAGAAAAATAAAAATGCCAAATTCTTAATTGTTGTACCAACATCTTTAATTTATAATTGGGAAAATGAATTCCATAAATTTGAAAAAAATATTTCTATTTTGTTAGTCAATGGAACGAAAGAAAAAAGAATGAATTTATTGGAAAAAGATTATCAAGTATTAATTACCTCCTATGGATTGCTTAGACAAGATATAGATAATTATAAAAAAATTCATTTTGATACTTGTATTATTGATGAAGCTCAAAATATCAAGAATCTAAATACAGAAGTTACTAAAGCTTGTAAAGGAATTTGTGCTGATACTAAATTTGCTTTAACTGGAACTCCAATTGAGAATTCTATTTTAGAATTATGGAGCATTTTTGATTTTATTATGCCTGGATATCTGTCTAATTTATCTAAATTTAAAAGGCTTTATAGTGCAAAAGAAATAGAAGAGAATCCCGAACTTTTGTATGAATTAAATAAGCAAATTGCGCCATTTATTTTAAGAAGAAGAAAGAAAGAGGTTTTAAAAGATTTACCTGAAAAATTAGAAAATCAGGTGCTAGTAGAACTAGATGAATATGAAAAAAAATTATATATTGGAGAACAAATTAGAACAAAAGAATTGATTGAAGAAACAATTGAAAAAGAAGGATTTATGAAAAGTCAAATCTTAATTTTATCTTTATTAACAAAATTAAGAGAAATTTGTATTGATTCAAGATTAATTGTGGATCAAGAAACAAGAGTAGGTAGTAAAATAAAAACTTTATTAGAAATTGTAAATGGAGCTATTTCAAATGGTCATAAAATATTAGTTTTCTCTCAATTTGCTTCAGCTTTAGGTCTTATTAGGCAAGAATTAGATCAAGAAAATATTTCTTATTATTACTTAGATGGAAGTACACCTGCAAAAAGAAGAATGGAAATGGCAAATGCATTTAATATAGATGAAACGAATATATTTTTAATTTCTTTAAAAGCAGGAGGAACAGGTCTTAATTTAACAAGTGCAGATATTGTTATTCATGTTGATCCGTGGTGGAATCCACAAGTAGAAAATCAAGCAACAGATAGAACACATAGAATTGGTCAAAAAAAAGTTGTAGAGGTTATTAAATTAGTGGCAAAAGGAACTATTGAAGAAAAAATTGTAGAACTTCAAAATAAGAAGAAGAATTTAAGTGAACAAGTAATAGAAGGGGAAAATAGAGATCAAATCATTTTATCAAAATTAACAGAAAAAGAATTAAGAAACTTATTAGAATCTTAATTCTTTTTTATGATATAAAAATAAGTATCTAAGAAGAATATTTCTTCCCCAATTTCTTTATAAAAACTATTTGGATGACTACTTTCAATTAAAATAATACCTTTAGAATTTAATAATGATAACCAGATATTGATATTATTTCTACAAAGTAATTTTGGTTCTGTAGAATAGATAAAACTTAATTTTCCTTTTTCATCATTTTGTAAATCATAAATATTGGTGTCATCAGCTGTTTTTAAAACCCCCTTTGGTGTTAATAAACATAAAAATTGAAGTGTTTTTAGGGAGGTATCAAAACTATAAACGTGATCGTGAGTGCGTAAATTTTCTGATATAATCTTTTTTCTAAAATTGTCAGAAGATAGTCTAAATCCTTGATAAGTATTTCTACGTATTAATTCTTTATCAATAGAATTTAAAACATCAAATTTTTTGAGTAACCAATCAGGTGAAATTAAATCTTCTTTTTTAGGATCACCTGTAATTCTATGAATTACAATATCAGACCTTAAAAGTTCTAACTGGTCACAAACGATATCTACATATTCCTCTTTTGTTAAAATTGGAAATGGCTTTTCAAGATAAAGCTGTCCCAATTTTGTATTTTTTAAGACATGTAACATATGAATTTTAATTCCATTAATATCCAATTTATTTAGATAACGAATTGTATCTAACATCATCTCTTTTGTTTCTCCAGGTAATCCATTCATAATGTGAACGACAACATTGATGTTACGTTTACGAAGCTCGAAAACCATATGTTCAAAGCATTCTAAAGTATGGCACCTATTAATAAATTTAGAAGTTTCTTCATGAATTGTCTGTAAGCCTAATTCTACTGTCAAGAAAGTGCGTTTTGATAATTCTTCTAAATAATTTAGACATTCATCGTTAATTGCATCGGCTCTTGTTGCGATAGAAAGTCCAATAACATCTTTTAGTTTTAAAATAGTTTCATATTTTTCTTTTAATATATTAATATCTGCATAAGTATTTGTATGTGCTTGAAAATATCCAATATATTTACTATTTGGCCATTTTTTTCTGACTATATTTTTTACTTGTTCAAATTGTGTAATTAAATCATCTTGTTCTTTGCCAGCAAAATCTCCACTTCCTAAATGAGAACAATAAATACATCCTCCAGTTCCTACTGTTCCATCAATATTGGGGCAAGTGAAGCCAGCGTTTAAACTAACCTTAAAAATTTTAGAATGAAATTCTTTTTTATAAAAATAATCTAAAGTATGATAACGTTTGTTATTTTCCGTATAAGGAAATAAATTTTCTTTTCTAGTCCATTTCATATAACAATACCTTTCCAAGAACTTCTAATATAATCATATGATAGTTCATTTCATTTATTATAAAGAAATTGACACTATTTTGTCAATGATGTGAAAAAATTTTGAAAAAATACGAAAAAAATTACAAAAACTTTTCTATTTTCAATGATTTTGATATAATGTTTCTGGAGGTTAGAAAAATGAAAAAACATAACTTATT
Source organism: uncultured Bacilli bacterium (assembly GCA_949505625.1). GTDB lineage: Bacteria > Bacillota_I > Bacilli_A > RF39 > UBA660 > MGBC102946. The sequence continues at coordinate 46,210 of CATBQD010000008.1, read as the reverse complement.
TAAAACACTTGTAATTTTCTTTTTGGTGTTAGTCGCATTAAGTTGGATTATTCCAGTAGGAACTTTAACAAGTGGAACTTATGTAGAAGGAACAACTAGTCCAGTAGGAATCTTTCATTTATTTCGTTTACCATTGTTAACGATAGGAACGTTTTTACAATATGGACTTGTGTTTTTAGGAATTGGTGGCCTTTATGGAGTGTTAAATAGAACAGGTGCCTATGTTCCATTTGTAAAAAGAGTCGCAAATTATTGGAAAGGAAAAGAAACTTTATTTTTATCTCTTGTAATAGGAGGCTTTGCTCTTTTAGCGTCTCTTACCGCTTTGAGTTTCCCATTATTTGTATTAGTTCCATTCTTTATAACTGTTATTCTTGTTATGGGAATGAAAAAAACAACTGCTTTAGCATCAACAGTGGGGGCTATTTTAGTAGGATTGATTGGAAGTACTTATGGATTTAATGTAAGTGGATATATCAATACATACCTTGAGTTAGATGTCAATAATCTAATATTTACAAAAATAATTTTATTGATTATGCTAGTGACATTGCTTATTCTTTTTGTAACAAAATATGCAAAAGTAGATTTAGTAATGGCAAAAAATAAAGAAAAGAAAACTGAGAAAAAAGAGACAAAGACTTCTAAGAAAAAAGAAGATGTGATTATAAAAGAAGAAAAAGAAGAATCAAAAATCCCATTTTTCCAAGAGAAATATCAGAATAGTAAAAGCATAGCTCCAATAATTGTAATTATTTTATTAGCAGTTATCTTATCATTGGTAATGATGTTCAATTGGTTTTATGGTTTCAAAATTTCATTCTTTCAAAACATTTATACATCACTTATGGAAATTAAGATTGGAAACTATCCATTAGTAGCAAATCTTCTTGGTGGATTAACTCAATTTGGATATTGGTCTTATTATGAATTAACTGTTGTATTAATTATTTCTAGTTTATTAATTGGATGGATTTACAGTTTAAAATTTGATGAAATTTTAGATGGATTCTTTAAAGGTGCAAAGAAAATGATTAAAGTTGCTTTCTATGCAAGTATTTGTAGTATTTTCTTTGCAGTTATTTTAACGAATCAATCCGGAAATATGTTTGCAACAATTACCAATTACTTGTTAAATTTAACAAAATCATTCAATGTATTTATCACATCAATATTATCTTTCATTGGCGGATTTTTCTATAATGATTTTTACTATTTAGTTGGAGAAACAAGACCTTTATTGGCAACAAAATATGATGCAGCAACATTACCAGTTGTAGGACTTGTTCTTCAATCAATGTATGGGCTTGCAATGATGATATTCCCATCTAGTGTAATTTTAATATCAGGTTTAAGCTATTTGGAAGTGTCGTATAAAGATTGGCTAAAATATATTTGGAAGTTTTTACTTATCATTTTAGCGATTATTATGCTTGTATTAGTTATTTCTACATTGTTTATTTAAGAAGCATAGAAGTTGCTTCTTTTCTTTTGAATGTGATATAATAAAATGAGAATTGGGAGGAATATAAATGGCTAAGAAAAAAGAAGTTGTTCAAGAAGAAATAACAAAATCAAAAGAAGCAGAAGAAATTATAATGGATAATGATGAGTACGATGACTGGGACGAAGAAGATGATGACTATGAAGAAAATAGTGCTTATGAAGAGGCACTAAGGCTTGAAAAGGAAGCTAGGAAAGCAGCTAAAGAAGAAGCGATGAAACAAGCTTTTAAAAGAGATGACACAGTTGGGATTAGAAAAAATTATAATTTTTTACTCGGATATGGAACGTTTGTTAAAATATTATCTATAGTAGGGGCTGTAATTGTTGGAATAGCATATTTAGTACTTGCTATTTTATTAAAAGAACCAACGCTTTTAATTTCAGGAATAGTTTTAATAATATTATTAATGCTAGCTGGTTATTTTACAGAAGCGTTGTTAAAGTGGCTTGCTTATATATTAAAAATACTTCATGAAATCAATAAGAAATTAAAATAGAATGGAAAAGATGTGAAATCATCTTTTTTCTTTTATAAAAGTATGCTAAAATGAGAGAAGATAGGAAGTGAACCAATGGAAATCTTAACTTTCATATATTATTTTTTATTGATTGTGTGGTATATTGGAGCTATGACTTTGATTATTTATTTATATAATCATAATTATAAGCCATATCCAAATAGTTTTAATCAAAAATATTATAAAGAGCTTCCGAGCGATCTTGATGCAGGTGAATTATCTTTATTATTATATCGAAAAATAGAACCACAAGTTTTTACAACTGTAATATTAAGTTTAATAAAAAAGGGAGCATTAGAATTAAAGTTTTATGATGATGATTATCACTTTAAAATTGTAAATGCTCCAGGAAGAATTAAATTGGCTCGTTCTGAAGTTGTAATTAAAGATTTTTTAATGTCAATTGGAAAAATGGGAGAATTTTCTTTAAAAGAAATGGCGGTATTTTGTGGAACTAAAAAAGGGGATACAGAATTCTTATTTCAATTCGATTTATGGAAAAAAGTATTACGACGTGAGTCTTCTAAAAGAAGATTCTTTGATGAGAAACAAGGTTATGGAATGGTAAAGCTAGTAAAAAATTTTGGAATATTATTATTGATTGCTAATTTTATAGGAGGCTATCATTTATTCACTGGATATAGTACAATTTTACCAATTTTGTTTTTGCCATTTTTCTTTTCTATTTTATACCGAAGAACAGAACACTATAGTGAAGAATATGAAAAATGGATGGCATTTGGAAGTTATTTAGATCATTTGAAAGATTTTTCAGAAGTAAAAGACATTAATGATTTTACAATAAGCGCAATTGTATTAAAAAAAATAGATGCTCTTTACAATTATAAGCAAAATGATAAAAGTATTAAATTTGCAAAAGAATTACATCAAACTTTGATGAAATGTTATCGTCATGCTTATTTAAATGGAAACAGGAGTTTTACAAGTATATGGAGTTCAAAATAGAAGAAAACATCTATCCTGTAGAAATTATTAGAAAAAAAAACAAGAATACATATATTAGAGTAAAAAGTGGAAATGTTATTTCTGTTACTACAAATAAATGGGTAACAGATAAGCAAATTGAAAAATTATTAAATGATAATGTAGAGGCATTAAAAAAGATGCTAATAAAGTGTCAAAAAGAAGATATGAAAAAGGAGAACTTTTATATTTTAGGGGAAATGTATGATATAATTATTGTATCTGGAATAGATAACATAGAAATCTATGGCAATAAAATATTTGCCCCCACAAAAAGGAAACTAGAACTTTGGTACCAAAAAGAAATGAAGAAAATATTTGAGGAACATCTAATATTCTGGTATGATCGATTTGAGGAATCTATTCCAAAACCAAAATTAAAAATTAGAACAATGAAAACAAGATGGGGAGTTTGTAACATCAAAGACAATTCTGTTACTTTAAATAGTAGATTGATGGAATATGATAGTACAAAATTAGATTATGTTATTATTCATGAATTATCCCATTTTAGACATTTTAATCATTCCAAAGAATTTTGGACATTAGTATCTAAATATTGCACTAATTATAAACAGATAAGAAAAGCCTTAAGAGAAGAGTAGGTGAAAAGATGTTAAAAAAAATAGAGAAAATTGGTAATATGACCTTAGTATTAGCACTAGTACTACCAGGATTGTTTTTTCCAAATATGCAAGTAAAAGGACAAACTTTAGCAGATGTTCGCAGACAATTGGCTGAAAAGGAAGCGGAATTAGAAGAAAGTAAAGAAAAAGAAAAATTAACACAGGAAGAAATAGATAAAATTACAAATTCAATAACTGAAAATACAAATACAATTAATCGGCTTAGTGATGAAATGATTACTTTGCAAAGTGAAATCACCCAAGCTGAAAAAGACATTGAGGATAAAGATAAAGAAATTAAAGAAATTATAAATTTTTTACAAGTATCAAGCGGAGAGTCAGCTTATTTAGAATATGCATTTGGAGCAAAGGATTTTACTGACTTTATTTATCGAATGGCAATTTCGGAACAATTATCTTCCTATAATGAGGAATTGGTAGATGAATATAATACATTGATTGAAAGTAATAAAAAGAAGAAAAAAGAAAAAGAAGAAAAGCAAGAAGAATTGAAAAAAACACAAATAGAGTTAGCAAACCAGAAAAATAAATTGGGTGAAGAACTAACCACTACATCAGCAGCAAGTATAAGTCTCGAAAAAGACATAATAACAGTAAAAGCTGATATAAAAAAATTAGAAGATCAGAAATGTGGTGAAGATGAAGAAATTGAGGACTGCTATAATCGTACTCAAACTTTGCCTGTAGGAACTGCTTTTTATCGGCCGATAATAAGTGGAAGAGTTACAAGTGAATTTGGAAGTCGTTGTTATTATATATATGAGTATAATAAAGAAACAGGAAAAAATGAAAAAGTATATAGATGTGATTTTCATGGAGCAATTGATATGGCACAATCAGGGAGTGCAGTTCCGGTATATGCAGCAGCTCCTGGAATTGTAGTTGGCCATACAGATCGAGGCGAATGTGGCGGAAATATGGTTTATATCATCCATAACATTAATGGAAAAAAATATACGAGTATGTATGCACATCTTAGAACGATTATGGTAAGAGATGATCAAGTAGTTACAATGGACACACAGATAGGAACAATGGGTGGAAATCCTTCAATTGAGTGGTGGGATGGATGTTCTACTGGACAGCATGTTCATTTTGCTTTAGCAAATGGCCATTATAAAAAAGATTATTATTACTGGAGTCAATTTGAAGCCAATATGTTTAATCCTAGAATTATGTTAAATGCACCAGCTCTTGGGGGTTCTTTCAATAATCGTTTTAGAAAATATTAAAATAGATTGACAATAAAACATTTCTTTGCTATTATGGATATAGACACAAAGAAGTGTTTTTTTAATGGAAAAAACATAAAATTAAAAAGTAGGTGAATATATGAAAAAAATAGCTAGATTTTTCATTGGTGTCAAAAAAGAAATGGGCAAAGTAAGATGGCCTAATAAAAAAGAAATGTTAACTTATTCTATTGCAACAATCTCATTTATTCTTGTATTCGGATTATTTTTTGGATTAACAGATTTAATTTTTGCGGGTATAAGGACCCTTTTTAACTAATGCAAAAAGAATGGTATGTTGTTAATACTTATTCTGGACATGAGAATAAAGTAAAAGAAAAATTAGAGATGCGTGCAAGTTCTATGGGACTAGAAGACTATATCTTTAGAGTAGTAGTTCCAGAAGAAACCATCATAGAAAAAGATAAAAAAACAGGGGCCGAAAAAACAAAACAAAAGAAAATGTTTCCTGGATATATTTTGGTAGAAATGGTAATGACAGATGAAGCCTGGTTTGTAGTTAGAAACACTCCTGGAGTAACAGGATTTATCGGTTCTTCAGGAAAAGGAGCAAAGCCTTTTCCCCTTACTCCAGCAGAAGTAGATAATATTTTAAATAGTATGGGTATGAGTCGTATTGAAATTGGAGAAGGACTTAAAGTCGGAGATAGTATTAAAGTTATTGGAGGACCATTTGCTAATATGTATGGAAAAGTAAAGAATTTAGAAACAGGAAATGGTACAATCGAAGTAGTTTTGGATTTATTCGGACAAGAAACAGTAGTTGAATTAGAACTATCAGAAATTGAACCAGCATAGTTTACAAATGTGTAAAATTATGCTATTATGGAATGGCTATATTGATTTATTCATATAGATAAAACAAGTGGGAGATTAAAATGCGGATATCATTAAGACCACTCGCGAAAAAAATATAGGAGGTGTTTTTCGTGGCAAAAAAGAACGTAGCAAAAATTGTTAAATTGCAAATACCAGCAGGGAAAGCAACACCAGCTCCTCCAGTAGGAACTGTATTAGGACCAGCTGGGATTAATTTACAGGAATTCTGTACAAAATATAATGATGCAACAAAAGATAAAATGGGAGATGTATTACCAGTTGAAATTTCTATTTATGAAGATAGAACATTTGACTTTGTAATTAAAACTCCACCAGCAGCTTTCTTAATTAAGAAATATGCAAAATTAAAATCAGGTTCTGCTAAAGGATCTAAAGAAACTGTTGCAACATTGACAAATAGTCAAATTAAAGAAATTGCAGAGATTAAATTGCCAGATCTTAATTGTTATTCAGTAGAAGAAGCAATTAAAATTGTTGAAGGTACTGCTATCAACATGGGCGTTAAAATCGAAGGCTAAAATATATACATAGGGAATACCTATGTGGGAGGAAAATAATCCGCATATACCACATAAGGAGGTAAAAAAATGAAAAAAGGTAAAAAGTATGTAGAAGCTGCTAAAAAAGTAGAAAAGAACAAACTTTATACAAAAGAAGAAGCAATTAAATTAGTAAAAGAAACGGCTGTAACAAAATTTGATGGTTCAGTTGAATTGGCAATCCGTTTAAACTTAGATACTAAAAAGGCAGATCAACAATTAAGAGGTGCAACTGTTCTTCCAAATGGAACAGGAAAAACAAAAAAAGTTTTAGTAATTGCTAAGGGTGAACAAGCAAAAGCAGCAGAAGCTGCAGGCGCAGATTATGTAGGAGATATGGACATGATTACAAAAATCGAAAAAGAAAATTGGTTCGATTTTGATACTATGATTGCAACTCCAGACATGATGCCAGCTCTTGGTAAATTAGGACGTGTTTTAGGACCTAAAGGATTGATGCCAAACCCTAAAACTGGAACAGTTACTATGGATGTAGCAAAAGCAGTAGAAGATGTTAAAAAAGGACGTGTAGAATACCGTACAGATAGTTATGGTAATGTACATGTTATTATTGGAAAAACATCATTTGATGATAACAAATTAGTAGAAAATTTAAATGCTTTCGTATCATTGATTATTAAAACAAAGCCATCTGTTGTCAAAGGAACTTATATTAAAAATATATCAGTTTCATCAACGATGGGTCCTGGAATTAAAATTGATACAAATAGCTTTGACAATTAGTAATAACTGTGTTATACTATAGTCGCTTTGGGATAATGTATAAATACCGTAGACAGTAGGAGCTTTAAAGCTTAATATTTCCTACCGAGGAAGTTTTTAAACAAAAAGAGTCTTACGGTAAAATGTTGGACTCTTTTTACGGTATTGCACAAAAAATGAGGAGGTGTAATATGGCAAATCAAAAGATCTTAGATCAAAAACAAGAGATTATTAATGAGATTAGTGATAGAGTAAAAGAATCATCAAGCGTTGTATTCTTTGAATATCACGGCTTAACAGTTACTGAAACAAATGAGTTAAGAAGAAAACTTAGAGAATCAGGATCTGATTTTAAAATTTATAAGAACACTTTAGCACGTCGTGCATTAGATGCTCTTAAAATTACCGCTTTGGATGAAGAACTAAATGGGCCTAAAGCAATGGCTTTTGGAACAGATGCAGTTGCTCCAATCAAAGTACTTAATGACTATGCAAAAGAACATCCAGCTTTGGTATTGAAAGTTGGTATCGTAGATGGAGAAATTGCGGATGAGACAATGCTAAAAAAACTTGCAGCAATTCCATCAAGAGAAGGATTACTTACTATGTTTGCAAGTGGATTATTAGCAATCCCAAGAGACTTCTCAATTTGTTTAGATTTACATAGTAAAAATTTAGAGGAAAAATAATTATTTAAAAGGAGGAATATAAAATGGCAAAATTAAGCGCAAAAGAAATTATTGATTCACTAAAAGAGATGACACTTTTAGAAATTAAAGAAGTAGTAGATTTAATGAAAGAAGAATTTGGTGTAGATCCAAGTGCAGTTGCAGTTGCTGCTGCTCCAGCTGGTGCTGCAGCTGAAGAAGGACCAAGCACTGTAGATGTAGTTCTTGCAAGTGCTGGTGCTAACAAAATTGCTGTTATCAAATTAGTTCGTGACATTACTGGTCTTGGATTAAAAGAAGCAAAAGATTTAGCTGATAATGGTGGAGTTGTTAAAGAAAAAGCTACTGCAGATGAAGCTAATGAATTAAAAGCTAAATTTGAAGAAGCTGGCGCTACTATCGAATTAAAATAATTGAAATAATAAATGGTTTTAGCCTATACTGATTTAGTATGGGCTTTCGCTGTATATAAAAGGAGTTATTATGTCGTATTATTTTTCAAATGATGAAAATGTGAAAACAAATGAAATAGAACATCAAGTATATATTGATGGATTGCCATTTACATTTATAACAGACAATGGAGTTTTTTCAAAAAAAGGTTTAGATTTTGGAACAAGAACTCTTTTGGAAAATCTCTCAGAACAAATTAAAGGGGAAGTGCTTGATTTCGGTTGTGGATATGGGCCAATTGGGATATTTTTAAAAAGAAAATATTGTGTGACGGTTGACATGGTCGATATCAATAAGCGAAGTCTTGTACTTGCTGTAAAGAATGCTGCTAAGAATGATGTAGATGTGAATATATTTGAAAGTGATATCTATGAGAATATAAAAAAAGAATATGACTTTATTATTACAAATCCACCAATACGAGTTGGGAAAGAAATATTATATAAAATTTTATTTGATGCTTATGAATACTTGAAAAGCAATGGAGAACTTTGGATTGTTATTCATAAAGATCAAGGAGCCAAAACAGTGCTAAGAGATTTAAATCAAAAATATGATGCAAAACTAATTACAAAAAATAAAGGTTTTTATGTAATTTGTTCTAAGAAGCGTTGACAGAATAATATATTTTTGATAAAATTTTAAATTGGTGGCATGTACTATTTTTTCGTACATGCATGCATAGTCAATATAGGTTATAGGGGTGAAAAGAGTGGCTTATACAGTTAAAAAATATGGTGATCACCGTGAAAGACGTAATTACGCAAAAACAAAAAATGCAATTGAACTTGAAAACTTATTAGAAATTCAGAAAAAGTCATATGACTGGTTTATGACTGAAGGAATTAAAGAAGTATTTGATGATATCTTTCCAGTAGAGAGTTTTACTGGAAATTTATCGCTTGAATTTGGAGAATACTCTTTTGAGTCACCAAGATATTCAATTAAAGGATGCAAAGAAAGATATGCAACTTATGCAGCACCTTTAAAAGTAGCAGCAAGATTATTTAATGGAGAAACAGGAGAGGTAAAAGAACAAGATATTTATCTTGGAGATATGCCAATTATGACCGATAGTGGGACCTTCATTATCAATGGAGCAGAACGTGTTATTGTTTCACAATTAGTTCGTTCCCCAAGTGTTTATTTTGGAAAAGAAGTAGATAAAAAGAATGGAAAACTTGTTATTACTTCTCAAATTATTCCAACAAGGGGTACTTGGTTAGAATATGAAACAGATGCTAGAGATGTTATTTATGTTCGCATTGATCGTACTAGAAAAGTACCTATTACAACATTGCTTCGTGCTTTAGGCCTTTCTAATGACGAGGATATTTATGATTTATTTGGAGAAGATGATTATTTAACTAGAACAATAGAAAAAGATGCTAATAAAAATACAGATGAAGCACTTATTGATATTCATTCTAAGCTAAGACCTGGAGAACCATCTACTCTAGATAGTGCAAAGAATCAACTAGTTTCTAGATTTTTTGATGCTTTCCGTTATGATTTAGCGAAAGTTGGACGCTACAAATTTAACCGTAAATTAAATGTATTAGATCGTTTATTAGGGTGTACTTTAGCAGAAGATATTAAAGTGAATAAAGAAGTTGTTGCGGCGAAAGATACTGTTGTGACAAAGGAAGTTTTAGAAGCTTTAAAACCAGTTATGGAAAGTGGATATGGAATAAAAGAAGTATTAGTAAATACTGATTTAGATACTTATAATAAAGTGCAAATTGTGAAAGTTTATTCTAAGAAAAATCCAGAAAAAATTGTTAAAATTATTGGAAATGATCAAAGCGCTACAGTAAAACGATTAACAATTTCAGATGTTTATGCTTCTGTGTCATATTATTTAAATTTACTTGAAGGAATTGGTTCTTTTGATGAAATAGACCACTTATCAAATCGTCGTGTTCGTCAAGTGGGAGAATTATTACAAAATCAATTTAGAATTGGTATTAGTCGAATTGAAAGAGTAATTAGAGACAGAATGTCAACACAAGAAATTACTGAAGTTACTCCAAAATCATTAATTAATATTAGACCATTAACTGCTTCTATTAAAGAATTCTTTGGAAGTAGTCAATTATCACAATTCATGGATCAAACAAATCCAGTAGCAGAGCTTACAAATAAACGTCGTTTATCAAGCTTAGGGCCAGGAGGACTTTCTAGAGATCGTGCTGGAATGGAAGTTCGTGACGTAAATCCATCACACTATGGAAGACTTTGTCCAATTGAATCTCCAGAAGGACCAAATATCGGACTTATTACATCACTTGCTAGTTATGCAAGAGTAAATGATTATGGATTTATTATGACTCCATATCGTAAAGTAGAAAATAAACATTTGACAGACGAAATTGTTTATATGACTGCTGATGAAGAATTAGAACATTATATATCACAAGCAACTGTTAAAATAAATGATGAGAATGTTATTGTACCAGAAAGAGTACCAGTACGTTATCGTGGAGAAAACTTGATTGTCAATTCAGAACAAGTAGATTATATTGATGTATCTCCACAACAAGTAGTATCTATTACAACTCAGGGAATTCCTTTCCTTGAACATGATGATGGAAAAAGAGCATTGATGGGTGCAAACATGCAACGTCAAGCAATTCCATTATTAAAAGCTGAAGCACCACTCGTAGGAACAGGTGTTGAAGCAATAGCTGCAAGAGATTCGGGAGCAGTTATTATTGCTAAAGCAACAGGAACAGTAGACTATGTTGACTCTAAAAAAATTGTTGTTAAAACAATGGGTGGAATGGATACTTATTATTTAAATGGATTTGAAAGAAGTAATGCAGGTACCTGTTATCATCAAGTTCCAATTGTAAAGCTTGGAGATAAAGTAGAACGAGGAGAAGTTATTGCTGATGGTCCATCAACTGAAAAAGGAGAAATGGCTTTAGGAAGAAATGTAACAGTAGCATTTATGAACTACAATGGTTATAATTATGAAGATGCTGTTATTCTAAATGAAAGGCTTGTGAAAGATGATGTTTATACATCAATTCATATTGAGGATTATCAAATTGAATGTCGTGATACAAAATTAGGACCAGAGGAATTTACAAGAGATATTCCAAATGTAAGTGAAGAAGCTCGCAAAAATCTAGATGAAAATGGTATTGTTAGAATTGGTACAGAAGTAAAAGATGATGACATTTTGGTTGGAAAAGTAACTCCAAAAGGAATGGCAGAATTAACCAGTGAAGAAAAATTATTACATGCTATTTTCGGAGAAAAAACAAGAGAAGTAAGAGATACTTCATTACGTGTTCCACATGGTGGAGAAGGTATTGTTCATGATGTGAAAATATTTACGAAAGAAGATACTGATGAACTTCCAGCAGGAGTATCAAAAATTGTACGTGTTTATATTGCTCAAAAACGTAAAATTAGTGTCGGAGACAAAATGGCCGGAAGACATGGTAACAAAGGTGTTATTTCATTAATTTTACCTGAAGAAGATATGCCATACTTAGAAGATGGAACACCAGTAGATATTCTACTTAACCCATTAGGAGTTCCAAGCCGTATGAATATTGGGCAGATTCTAGAAATGCATTTGGGAATGGCAGCCAAAGAACTTGGTATTTATGTAGCTACTCCAGTATTTGATGGTGCTAGTCGTACGGAGATTATTGATGCTTTAAAGGAAGCAAACTTACCAGAAGATGGTAAATTCCAACTTTATGATGGACGTACTGGAGAACCATTCGATAATCGCGTTAGTGTTGGAGTTATGTATATGATTAAACTTCATCACATGGTTGATGATAAATTACATGCTCGTTCAACTGGACCATATTCTTTAGTAACACAACAACCGCTAGGAGGAAAAGCACAATTTGGTGGTCAGAGATTTGGTGAAATGGAAGTTTGGGCACTTTATGCTTATGGTGCTGCTCATGTACTTCAAGAAATGATTACCATTAAATCAGATGATGTGGTAGGCCGTGTTAAAGTGTATGAAGCTTTGGTAAAAGGTCAACCAATTCCAACTTCTGGAATCCCAGAAAGCTTTAGAGTATTGATAAAAGAGTTCCAAGCATTAGGACTTGATATTACTGTCTTAGATAAAGAAGGAAATTTCCAAGAATTAAAGGACTTAGAAGAAGATGACAAAGATAGCTTTGAAGACAGAACAGAGGCTCCAAAGTCAATTGATGTAAATGTTGTGGAAGGAGATGCAGCGGATGGTCATGTTGGTTACGATGATGATTTAGATGCTGACTCTGATGACATTGATGATGATTATGAAGAAGAATTTGAAGACAATTTAGAAGAAGCAGAAGAAGACTTTGATGAGATGGAGGAGGAATAACAATGGATGTAAATAACTTTGAAGGTTTAAAAATAGCAATTGCCTCTCCAGAAAAAATAAGATCTTGGTCTTACGGAGAAGTTAAAAAAGCAGAAACTATTAATTATCGTACGTTAAAACCAGAACGTGATGGATTATTCTGTGAAAAAATATTTGGTCCAACAAAAGATTTTGAATGCTCTTGTGGAAAATATAAGAGACTTCGTTATAAAAATATTGTCTGTGATCGTTGCGGAGTAGAGGTAACTCGTTCAAAAGTTCGTCGTGAACGTATGGGACATATTGAGTTAGCTACTCCTTGTTCTCATATTTGGTTTTTTAAGGGAATTCCATCTCGTATGGGATTAGTACTAGATATGTCTCCTAGGGATTTAGAAGAAGTATTATACTTTGTATCTTATGTTATCCTAGATCCAGGAGCTGCTCCTTTAGAGAAAAAGCAAACTATTAGTGATAAAGAATATCGTGCTTATTATGAAAAATATGGAAGTAGTTTCAGAGTAGGTATGGGAGCTGAAGCAATTAAGGAATTATTGCAAGAAGTAGATTTGGAAAAAGAAGTAGCAGATATTAAGGCTGAAATAGAGTCAATTAAAGATTCTAGTAGTCAAAAAAGAATTCGTTTAATCAAACGTTTGGATGTATTAGATGCATTCTTAGAGTCTGGAAATCGCCCAGAATGGATGATTTTAGATGCACTACCAGTCATTCCACCAGAACTTCGTCCAATGATTCAATTGGATGGTGGAAGATTTGCAACATCAGACTTAAATGACTTATATCGTCGTGTTATTAACCGTAATAATCGTCTTAAAAAGTTAATGGATTTAGGTGCTCCTAGTATCATCATTCAAAATGAAAAACGTATGTTACAAGAGGCTGTAGATGCACTTTTTGATAATGGTAGACGTGGAAGAAATATTACAGGTGCAGGAAATAGACCTTTAAAATCTATTAGTAGTATGTTAAAAGGAAAACAAGGACGTTTTCGTCAAAACTTACTTGGAAAACGTGTTGACTATTCAGGTCGTTCTGTTATTGTTGTAGGACCATCTTTAAAAATGTATGAATGTGGTATTCCAAAAGAAATGGCGCTTGAATTGTTTAAGCCACATGTTATTAATGGACTTGTAACAAAAGAAATTGCAAGTAATATAAAAGCAGCAAAAAGAATGATTGAAAATCAAGATGAAAGAGTATGGGATGTAGTAGAGGAAAAAATTAAAGAACATCCAGTAATGCTTAACCGTGCTCCAACTTTACATAGACTTGGTATTCAAGCATTTGAACCAAAATTAATCGGTGGTAGAGCAATTAGGCTTCATCCATTAGTATGTGCGGCCTTTAATGCTGACTTTGATGGAGATCAGATGGCGGTTCATGTACCAATTAGTGAAGAAGCGCAAGCGGAAGCAAGAATTTTAATGTTAGGTGCTAACAATATCTTGTCACCAAAAGATGGAAAACCAATTGTTACTCCAGGACAGGATATGGTATTAGGAAATTATTATATAACGATGGAAAAAGCAGGTCATGATGGAGAAGGAAGAGTCTTCAAAGACCCAGATGAAGCATTGATGGCTTATGAAAGAAGAGAAGTGGATTTACATACTCGTATTGCAATACCAGTTCGTGCTTTCCGTCATAAAATATTCCCAGACTGTTATATGGATAAATATTTAGTGACTACAGTAGGGAAATTAAAATTTAATGAGATTTTCCCGGATTCTTTCCAATATATTAATGATGGAAGTGCTGAAAATATTGAAAGAATTACTCCAAGTAAATATTTTATCGCTAGAGGAGAAAATATTCCAGAGAAAATTAAAGAAATGCCTTTGGTAGAAGCATTAAATAAAGGAAAATTAACTGCCTTAATCGCACAAATTTATAAACGTTATCAAACAACTGAAACTTCAGTAATGCTTGATAAATTAAAAGATTTAGGATTTAAATATTCTACATTATCAGGAATTTCAATTGCAATTAGTGATATTAAAGAAAGTGAAATTAAACCACAAGTATTAAAAGAAAGTCAAGATTTAGTTGATCAAGTAAATAAACAGTTTAAACGTGGTTTGATTACTGATACAGAACGTTATGAAAAAGTAATTGATATTTGGACAGAAGCGAAAAAACGTATTAGTAAAGAACTTGAGCAAATGATGAAAGATAATCAAGATAACTCAATTGCCATTATGATTAACAGTAAGGCTCGTGGAGATATCGGTTCGTTAACTCAGTTAGTAGGTATGCGTGGATTATTCGCAAAACCAAGCGGACTTTCAGAAGAAATCCCAGTAACATCATCATTTAGTGAAGGTGTGACAATTTCAGAATTCTTCTTATCAACTCACGGTGCTCGTAAAGGAGCGGTTGATACAGCCTTAAAAACAGCAGATGCTGGATACTTAACAAGAAGACTTGTTGATGTTTCACAAGATATTATTGTAAAAGAAGAAGACTGTGGAACTGATCAAGGTGTTGTTGTTGAAGCGTTCCTTAATGCTAAAGATAATACCGTTATTGAATCACTTTATGATCGTATTGTAGGTCGTTATACCAATAAACGTATTTTAAATCCTGAAACAGAAGAAATTTTAGCAGAAAGAAATACTTATATTACGGAACAATTGGCAGATAAGATTATTGCAGCAGGAATTACAAAAGTTCCAATTCGTACAGTATTAACTTGTAAAACTGAACATGGAGTATGTCGTAAATGTTATGGACGTAACCTTGCAACAGGTTCTATTGTAGAAACAGGAGAAACCGTAGGTATTATGGCAGCTCAATCAATCGGAGAACCAGGTACACAGTTAACCATGCGTACATTCAACACTGGTGGAGTTGCTGGAGACGATATTACACAAGGTCTTCCTCGTGTACAAGAATTGTTTGAAGCACGTAATCCAAAAGGAAAAGCTACCATTTCAGAGATCAATGGTGTAGTTACTAAGATAGAAGAAGATGGTGGGAAGTTTATTATCAGTGTTAAAAATGATGTTGAAACAAGAGAACATACTTCTAACTATGGCGCAAAATTAGCAGTTGAAAATGGACAAGAAGTAAAAGCTGGAGACCGTTTAACCCATGGTGCTATTAGTCCAAAAGAATTGTTAGTTGTAACAGACCCAATTACAGTTCAACAATATATTTTATTAGAAATTCAAAAAGTATATCGTTCACAAGGTGTTGATATTAGTGATAAACACGTTGAAATTATCGCAAAACGTATGATTTCAAAAATCAAGATTATCAACAGTGGAGATACCGTTTTCCTACCAGGAACGATGGTTAATATTAATGAATTTACAGATGTGAATAAAGGTTTAATTCTTGAAGGAAAAAGACCAGCTACAGGTAGACCAGTATTACTTGGAATCACAAAAGCGTCTTTGGAAACAGATTCATTCTTATCAGCAGCTTCTTTCCAAGAGACAACTCGTATCTTAACGGATGCAGCAATTCATGGAAGAGTAGATTACTTAAATGGACTTAAAGAGAATGTTATCATTGGAAAATTAATTCCAGCAGGAACAGGGGCTCGTAAGTATAAAGATGCTGATTATGATTTAGAATTAGATATGTTAAAAGATGAACCATTAGAAGCATTAGAACAAGAATTAATGGATTAAGGAATATTAAGTTATTCCTTTTTTCTTTGCGTTTTTAAGGATTTGTGGTAATATAATAGACATTAGAAAGGGGGCAAATATGGGTTATAGAATCATTGGAAAATCAGAGTGGAAATGTCTAAAACCAACTTTATTGGGTGGAACAGATGGAAGTTTATATTTGTCTCCAAATGAAGATAAAATTTTAAAATTGTTATACAATTTTGCACTCTATCATGGGATAGAAGGTAAAAAGGTATTGTTAAATTATTTAATAAATGAAAAATCATTAAAGACATTAGCTGCTATTCCAGAAGAATTAGTATTGGTTCCTCATAAAAATAGGATTGGTTTCTGGATGCCTTATTTAAAAAATGGGATTCAGTTGGACGAATGGACCAAGCAAAATTCAGGCAATCCAGAAAAGGTGTTAAAAGTATATCAAAGAATTAGTAAAATATTAAAGGAGTTACATGAACAATATGGGATTATTGTATCGGATTGCTATTATACAAATATTTTAATTTTGAATGATGAGGTCCCAATATTTGTAGATGTGGATAGCTGGAGTATGGATGGTATAATAAGCTATACAACTTCTAATATTTTGGCTGCTTTTAGTAAAAAACAATTTTGGAATCGTTATCAACAATCTATTTATTTAAGAAATTCAAAAGATGCTGATAATGCTGCATTATGGCTTATGTATTTAGAATCAGTTCTTCATCTTCCTGTACGAAAGATTTTCTTGAAAAAGTTTTCGGGCTATGTAGAAAAAAGAGAAGATATAGAACCAATTATAAAGGAGATCGTAAAACAAATCAGTGTTCCAGAAATTTTTGAAATTCCATATTTTCATGAAGTTTCTTTTCAATATAAATTACAAAAATAAGTTGTTTGACAATTTATTCTAACTATATTATAATTATCTGTGTACTTTGAACACAAAGGGGTGATGAAATGGACTTTAGCCTTGGAAAATATTATAATATATTAGAGAGCCTAGTTAGTATTTTTACAATAGACCAAGGAGAAGTGAAAGTATTATTACTTCGTAAAAAAAGTGAGCCTTATAGGGGATACTGGATTTTACCAGGAGGAATTGTATCCAATGATGAAACGATAGAAATGAATATGATTGATTCTATCGAGGCAAAGTTAGGACTGAAGGATGTTTATTTGGAACAATGTCATATTTTTAGTAATTTAGATAGAGATCCTGATGACCGGATTATAGCAATTTCTTACATTGGATTAATTGATAACGTGTCTGCTCTTTTTAAAAGAGATGATAGAGATGATATACAAACAGCTTGGTTTAAAATTGGAGACATTCCTAAGATGGCATATGACCATGCCAGAATTTTAAAGAAAAATATAGAGTTTTTAAGAAAAAAGATAGTAAGTAGCAATGTTTTAAAAAGTTTATTTCCTAGCGATTTTACACTTCCTGAATTACAAAAAGCTTATGAACAAATATTAAATGTTACAATGGATAGAAGAAATTTCAGAAAGAAATTTATTACATTAGGACTAATTGAAGATACAGGAGACAAAAATGTAGGAGGAAATGGAAGACCTGCAAAATTGTATAGCTTTAAAGATGAAATTAAAGAAAGAAATTTATTTTAGGTGATGATTATGAAATTAAATAATAAAGGTTGGGGATTACAAGAATTGTTAGTTGGTATAGGAATTTTACTATTTTGCTTATTATTGATTGTATCCTTGATTAATCGTAATTTTAGAAGATTATCAGAGTCTATGGGAAATAGTACAAATAATTCTACAGAGCAAAAAAGACCTGTAGAAAAGGAAGAAGAAAAAGAATATACCTCTTATAAAGATATAGAAACAGCAATGAAAAAAGCAGCTAGAGAATACAATACTGCTATTTATGGAGACGATTTACAAGAAGATGATAATATTACAGTTACATTAAAATCATTAATACGAGATAAATATATAGAATCTGTTCATGATATTAAAGATTCTAAGGTTATATGTTCTGGATATGTAACATTTATAAAAGAACGAAATAAAGTTACTTATAGCCCTTATTTAAAATGTGGAAGCAGATATACAACAAAAGGATATCTAGAGAGATTGGATGCTGAAATAGAATAAAGTTCAAGATTATTGAACTTTTTTTCATATTTATAAGGCTTTATTGTTATTTATAAAATATAATATCAGAAAGGAGGACTTTATGAATGAACTAAAAGAGCAGATAAAATGTGTTTACAGAAGAAGGAGTAGTTATGCTTGCTACAGTAATTAAAACAGAAGCGGCTAGTCAGATAAGTATTGAGATTGTAGATGCCTTTGTAACAATGAGAAAATATATAGGTAATAATTTATTAGAACAGAAATATATTACTAATCAAGTAATAAAAAATACAGAAGATATCAAATTATTAAATGCTTCTTTTTCTAAGCTTGAAGAAAAGAAAAAGGAACTAGATATCAGAAAGTACAGGAGACAATATTATAATTTAAATCTCATTTATGATGAAACATTTCATGACCATTATTTAATGATAGATGATAAAAGAATATAATCATTGTGGAGCAAGTATTTATCATGTTGGAAATAAGACGTTTTCTATCAATTTATTAGAAGATAAAATTGTAAAAGAATTATTATTCCAAAAAGTTCAAGATTCAGTTTTGTCTAATTTTTAAAATAACTATAAATTTTATTGACAAAATAGGTATATTAGTGCTATATTAGTAGTACGTTTTAATTAAGATTTACTTTGGTAAATCTTTAATTAAGCATAAATTTGAAACACCTGGATGTGTGGAAAGGAAAGGAGGATGAAATTATGCCTACAATTAATCAATTAGTTCGTAAGAGAAGAAGTGAAAAAACAAGAAAAAGTAAATCACCTGTATTAGGGATTGGATATAACAGCAAGGAGAAAAAACAAACAAATCAAAACTCTCCTCAAAAACGTGGTGTTTGTACTCGTGTTGGTACAAAAACTCCAAAGAAACCAAACTCAGCTCTTCGTAAATATGCTCGTGTTAGATTAAGTAACGGTCGTGAAATCGATGCTTATATCCCAGGAGAAGGACATAACTTACAAGAACATAGCGTTGTATTAGTTCGTGGGGGACGTGTTAAAGACTTAATCGGTGTTCGTTATCATGTAATTCGTGGTACTATGGATACAGCTGGAGTTGAAAAACGTCGTCAAGGTCGTTCTAAATATGGTGCTAAAAAACCAAAGAATAAATAATCTAAAAATGTAACAAAATAGGAGAGGAGGATTAATATGCGTAAAAGACGTGCTATAAAAAGAGATGTTCTACCAGATCCAATATATAATTCAAAATTAGTAACAAAACTAATTAACACAATTATGATTGATGGTAAAAAAGGAACAGCTCAAAAAATATTGTATCAAGCATTTGATATGGTAAAAGAAAAAACTGGGGAAGAACCATTGGAAATATTTAATAAAGCAATGGAAAATATTCAACCAGCACTAGAAGTAAAAAGTCGCCGTGTAGGCGGAGCAAACTACCAAGTGCCAATTGAAGTAAAACCAGATAGAGCAAGAGCTTTAGCAATGCGTTGGTTAACTCAATATGCTAGATTACGCGGTGGTCATTCAATGGCTGAAAATTTAGCAAATGAAATTATCGACGCATCAAATGGTGTAGGAGCTGCTGTTAAAAAACGTGAAGATACTCACCGTATGGCAGAAGCTAATAAAGCATTCGCACATTACCGTTGGTAATAAGTAATTAAGAAAGGAAATAAGAGTATGGCTCGTGATTATAGTTTAGAAAATACACGTAATATAGGTATCATGGCACATATTGATGCTGGAAAAACAACTTGTACAGAACGTGTACTATTCCACACTGGTAAAATCCATAAAATTGGTGAAACACATGATGGAGCTGCCCAAATGGACTGGATGGAACAAGAACAAGAACGTGGAATTACTATTACTTCAGCTGCAACTACTGCTTTCTGGAAAAATCATAGATTTAATATCATCGATACTCCAGGACACGTAGACTTTACAGTTGAAGTATCAAGATCACTTCGTGTACTAGATGGCGCAGTGGCACTTCTAGATTCACAAGCTGGTGTTGAACCACAAACAGAAACTGTATGGCGCCAAGCTACTGAATTCAAAGTACCTCGTATGATTTTCTGTAATAAAATGGATAAGATGGGAGCAAGCTTTGAATATAGTTTAGGGACTATTAAGAGTAGATTAGGTGTTAATGCAAAACCTATTGAATGGCCAATCGGAGCAGAAAATGAATTCAATGGAATTATTGATTTATTAACTCGTACTGCTTATCATTATGATGGCAAACAAGAAGAAAATCCAACAATCATTGATATTCCTGCAGATATGGTAGATTTAGTAGAAGAAAAACGTAATGACTTAATTGAAGCAGTTGCAGAGTTCGACGATGAACTTATGAACAAATATTTAGAAGGAGAAGAAATTTCAGTAGATTTAATCAAACGCGCAATTCGTAAAGGAACACTTGCAGTTGAATTCTTCCCAGTACTTTGTGGAACTGCTTTAGGAAATATCGGAGTAAAATTATTATTAGATGCAGTTGTAGATTATTTACCATCTCCGCTTGATATTGAAGCAATTAAAGGTGTTGATTTAGATGGAAATGATATTGAAAGACATCCAAGTGATAATGAACCTTTTAGTGCATTAGCGTTCAAAGTAATGACTGATCCATTTGTTGGTAAATTAACATTCTTCCGTGTATATTCAGGTCATTTAAGTAGTGGTTCCTATGTATTAAATGCAACAAAGAATTCAAAAGAAAGAATTGGACGTATCTTACAGATGCATGCTAATAATCGTACTGAAATTACAGATGTATATACAGGAGATATCGCAGCTGCAGTAGGTCTAAAAAATACTACTACTGGAGATACATTGTGCGATGAAAAGAAAGCTTGTATTTTGGAATCAATGGAATTTCCAGAACCAGTTATCGAACTTGCGGTTGAACCAAAATCTAAAGCAGACCAAGATAAAATGGCTACAGCTTTACAAAAATTATCTGAAGAAGATCCAACTTTCAGAGCTAGTACAAACCATGAAACTGGTCAAACTATCATTGCTGGTATGGGTGAACTTCACTTAGATATCATCGTTGATCGTATGAAAAGAGAATTCAATGTAGAAGCTAATATTGGTAAACCACAAGTATCTTACCGTGAAACACTAACTCAAGCTGGAGAATGTGAAGGTAAATACATTAAACAATCTGGAGGACGTGGACAATATGGGCATGTATGGATCAAATTTGAACCAAATCCAGATAAAGGATATGAATTTGTAGATGCAGTAGTAGGTGGGGTTGTTCCTCGTGAATATATTCCAGTTACTGATAAAGGATTACAAGATGCTATGAAAACTGGTGTTTTAGCAGGATACCCAATGGTAGATGTTAAAGCAACTTTATATGATGGATCTTACCATGATGTAGACTCATCTGAAATGGCATTTAAAATTGCCGCTTCAATGGCTTTAAAAGAAGCTAAAAATAAATGTAAACCAATCTTACTAGAACCAATTATGAAAGTTCAAGTAATTGTTCCAGATGAATATCTAGGAAATGTAATGGGAGATATTACATCTCGTCGTGGTCGTCCACTTGGCCAAGAGTCTCGTGGAAATGCACTTGCAATAGATGCAATGGTACCACTTTCAGAAATGTTTGGTTATGCAACATCTTTAAGATCAAATACACAAGGACGTGGAAACTTCACTATGGTATTTGACCATTATGAAGAAGTCCCAAGAAATATTTCTGATGAAATCATCAAGAAAAATGGTGGAAACTAAGGGAAAATACTTGCTATTTTTCTTTAGTTGATATAAAATATATTATGTAATTAATTATAAGGAGGAAATTTATGGCAAAACAAAAATATGATCGTTCAAAACCACATGTTAACATTGGTACAATTGGACACGTAGATCATGGTAAAACAACTTTAACAGCTGCTATTTCATCTCATTTAGCTGGAAAAAATGGTAACGAAAAAGTTGATTTTAACAATATTGATAAAGCACCTGAAGAAAGAGAACGTGGTATTACAATTAATACTTCGCATATTGAGTATAGTACTGAAGCAAGACACTATGCACACGTTGACTGTCCAGGACATGCTGACTATGTAAAAAACATGATTACTGGTGCAGCTCAAATGGACGGAGCAATCTTAGTTATTGCTGCAACTGATGGACCAATGGCACAAACTCGTGAACATATCTTATTATCACGTCAAGTTGGTGTACCTCGTATGGTTGTATTCATGAATAAATGTGATATGGTTGATGATGCAGAATTATTAGACCTTGTTGAAATGGAAATTCGCGAATTATTAAGTGAATATGGATACGATGGAGATAATACTCCAATTATTCGTGGTTCTGCATTAAAGGCTCTTGAAGGAGACGCTACATGGACTGCTAAGATTGATGAATTAATGGATGCAGTTGATACATATATCGAAACTCCAGCTAGAGATACAGATAAACCATTCTTAATGCCAATAGAAGATGTATTCACTATCACAGGTCGTGGAACTGTTGTTACAGGACGTGTTGAAAGAGGACAATTAAAACTTAACGATGAAATTGAAATTGTTGGTATTAAAGATACTAAGAAATCAGTTGTTACTGGAATCGAAATGTTCCGTAAACAATTAGATTATGCTGAAGCAGGAGACAATGCTGGTGTATTATTACGTGGTATTGCTCGTGAAGATGTAGAACGTGGTCAAGTATTAGCAAAACCAGGTTCAGTTACTCCACATAAAAAATTCAAAGCTACAGTTTATGTACTTAGCAAAGAAGAAGGTGGAAGACACACTCCATTCTTCAGTAACTACCGTCCACAATTCTACTTCCGTACAACAGACGTAACAGGAACTATTGAATTACCAGAAGGTGTTGAAATGGTTATGCCTGGAGATAACGTTGAAATGACAGTAGAATTAATTCACCCAATTGCAATTGAAAACGGAACTAAGTTCTCAATTCGTGAAGGTGGAAGAACTGTTGGTGCTGGAAACGTTTCAGAAATCGTTGAATAATTATGAAAACCAGAAATATCTCTGGTTTTTTTTTAATCAAAGTAATATAATATTATAACAGGGAGGGTTTTATGGAAATTCAAAGATTAAGAACGCTTTATACAAAGTATGGAAAGGTACAAATAGGAAATATAGAAAGAATGTATGGAAAGGCTGATAACAGTGTAAAATTAAAAATTAAGCATGGCATTTCCATGTCAGAGTCTGTTCCTAGAATAACTAGTGGCTCAGGATTATTCCATGAAAGTTTTGAAGAGAGTGCTGCAGTAGATGGTCTATTTCATGACATTGGTAGATTTGCCCAATATCTATTGACAGGAAGTTTAAAAGATGCAGAATTAGAAGAAAAATACGGGATTAAGGACCATGGAAGACTTGGAGAATTATTATTGCATGATGAATTATCAAGATATTTTGGTTTGGACAATTATATTTCAATTTTAAAGTCAGTAGTTGGAAATCACACTGAGATATATGATTCTAGATATGCTTTAGATTTATCTAAATTACCTCCGATTTTTAAAGAATATAGTATGGAAGAAATAAGTAGAAGAGAGCATCTAAAAAATTATTTGATTGCCGCAAAAATAAAATTAGTTGTAGAAGCAGATAATTTTGAACTACTACAAAATATTGTAAATCGAGACTGGGTTCCTGTAATATCCGAAAAAGAACAGGACTTCATAACAAATGAAGCATGGGAACGATTTGCAGATAATCTACCTATAATGATAGCAGAGTTCAAAAAAAGAAACGCTTGGACTGTTAATTCTGGTGTTGTATTAAGATATGGATTATTACCACAGAAGGCTCAATTGAGATCAACTCTAGAAGTACTATTAGAGCAAGATTATTTAAGGTTGGTATATGAAAGAGCTGTAGAAGGACTACAAAATCCAGATCCACTTATTTATGAAGGATATTTGTATGCGACTTTATTAGTAAAAAATATAATTGAATTAAGTGATCCTATAATTAAAGAGGAACAGAGAAAAGAAGCAGTAGAAAAAACAAAAAAAATGTGGAAAATATAATAAAAGAAAAAGAAATCATTGCATTTTTTTTTCTTTTTCTGTATCCTTATACTAAGGTGAAATTATGAAATGTAAAGTTTATGAATTTGAGAAAATAATTTATAAAGGTAATTTAGGACAAGATCTTTTTATATTTTGTTTAAAGCAAGAAAAAAGATTATTTAAATTTATTTTTATTCATATTTTTTATGTATTTTTATTTAGTATAAATAAAATTACATTGGAACAACACTATATTCGATATTTTTCTTTTCTACGAGAGATGAAAGATATAAAAAATATAATTAATCAATTTTGGAAGACCCATTATTATAAATTAAATCAAGATTTTCTATCAAGAATTACATCGGATTCTTGGATTATTAGTGCACTTCCAATTGATTTGATAGCGCCTATATTGACGGAATATAAAATAAATAATATATGTGCAACAGATTTTAATTTAGAAAGTTCAAATCTAAATGGTAAGATTATGGTAGCTGGGTATAGAAAAAAACAGTTATTAGAAAATTTAAAAAAATCTAATATAGAAACATTTTATGGTTATAGAAAATCTGATGCAGAATTATTTGCTTTAGCAGAAGATTCTTATATTTATCGAAGTTTGAGAAAAATCTTGCCATTTACTAAGAAAAGATTAGAAAATAAAAAAAGAAAACAATTATTTTTGATAGTGATAATTGGATTATTGTTAATTTGGATTTTAGCAATTAATTTTAATTTCTCTATGAAAGTAAGCGAGATTTCAACATTTAGAATGTATTGGAAGCAATTTGATTTGGTTATACTAAATGGATTACCGATATTGATAATATTATTGTTATTATATTTGTTAACAAATAGGTTATGGATAAGTTTTGGAGTTACAAATTTTTTAATTTTTATAATGGGATTTGTAAATAGAACTAAATTAGTTTATCGAGATGATCCTTTTATTTTCTCTGATTTAGGGCTTATTAACGAATCATTAGAAATGACAAAGAGATATGACTTAAATTTCTCTTTATCAACAGTTATTTTAATCATATGTTCTTTTCTTATTATAATAATTTTATTTTTATATGAGCCAAAAAGGAAATTGATATATAAAAAAAGAATTATGTTTGGAATTCTGTTGATTATAGGATCAATCGTTTTATTTAAACCAATTTATTATAATGAAAAATTATATGAAAGAACAGGGGATAAAACAAATATTAATATTTGGTCATATACACAACAGTACCAAGTTCGAGGTTTTATTTATCCATTTTTGCATAGTTCAAAAGTTTCAGTATTAAAAAAACCAGATAATTATGATGAAAAAAAAGTAGAGAAAATTCTTTCCAAGTATGAGATAGAGGGTATACCTACTTATGAAAATGGAAAACAGATCAATATTATTTCTATAATGTTAGAAGCTTATCAAGACCTTTCTATTTTTGAATCAGTATCATTAAATAAAGACATCTATAAAGAATTTCATGAAATTCAAGAAAATTCATATTCTGGAAGAATTATATCTAATGTTTTTGGAGGAGGAACTGTTAATACTGAACGAAGTTATTTAACAGGGTATTATAATATACCTGATTTTCGACGTCCTACCAATTCTTTTATAAACTATTTTTCAGATGAGATTTACTATACTGAGGCGATGCATCCAATTTACGGATGGTTTTATAATAGACGGAATGTTGATGAGATTCTTGGCTTTAAAAATTTTGATTACTATGAAAATCGTTTTGCAAAAATCCAAACTCAATTTTTAAGTGATAGTGAATTTTTTGAATATATTAAGGGCGGTTATGAGCAAGCAATGGAGAACGAACAATCCTATTTTCATTTTTCAGTTACTTATCAAAATCATGGGCCATATACTACTGAAAAGATTTATGATGATGAATATTTAACAAGAACAGATGCAATGGATGATGAAACTTATAACATGATTAATAATTATTTACACGGAATAGAAGGGACTAATTATGCCATAAAAAGCTTAATTGACTATTTTAATGAGCAGGAAGAACCAGTTGTAATACTCATATTTTCTGATCATAATCCATTTTTAGGAAGCGACAATGTTGGATATCAACAAATGGGAATTGACATGAATACAGCAACAGAAAATGGTTTTATGAATTATTATGGAGTTCCATATTTTATATGGGCAAATAAAACAGCAAAGAATATAACTGGAAGTGAATTTCGTGGAGAAGCGCCAACAATTAGTCCAATGTTTTTAATGCCAGAATTGTTTGAAATATTAGGGTGGAAAGGGGATTCCTATCTTCAATATTTAATAGATTTAAAAAAAGAACTTAGTGTAATTAATGAACCTTGGTATAAAGAAGAAACTTTAGGGGTAGCATTATCAGCAAACGGAAAAAGAAAGTTAAACGAATTTTATAATGTAGAATATTATTGGTTAAAACATATTAAAAAATAAAAGCAGTTCATTTTGAACTGTTTTTATCGTTTTAACATGTTTCTGATTGGTGCTGCATTGCGATACATAAAATAAAGTGTTTTGTTAGTGATGAGCTCTAAATCTCCAACGTATTCATAAATATCAGCACCGAAATTTTTCTTAAAATTGTTTAAACCTTTATAAGAATTTTTTTCTAAGAGTGGATTTGTAACGCCTCCTAAATTAAATCTTTTAAATCCTTCCTGAGAAAATTTCTCGATTAATTTCCAAAGTAATAAGTGTTTGGCATTAAAGTGTTTATAATTGGGATCAAATCCATCCATGAATAGAAAAATCTCCTCCTTATTCTTAATAATCATGGTAGAAGCCAGTATTGCTCCAGTTGGAAAATCACGAAGTAAATTTGTAGCTGTGATAAGTTCATTTTTATAGAAGTTTGCTTCATTATCACAAACAATTTTAAGATCAACCAATTTCGCATTATTTTCTCCTAAATTGGCTAGAACTTGTTGATTTATCTCTGTACTTCTTTGTTCTGCTAATGCATAAGCTTCTTGGGTCTTTGTAAGAAAATATGTAGTATCCAGTTTGACATAATAAAATTCTACTTTACTTGTAGCTCCAAATACTTGATAAACATCTTGAAAAAATTTTAAATCTCTTGGATATTTTTCTTTTGTTTGTAAATATAAATAATCTAAATTATTGATGTTTCCTTTATGAACTTTCATGCCATTTTTCTCTGCACTTCTAATTTTTGTTCTATATCCTTTACTCATTCCGCTAAATAGTTGATAATAAGGGAAATCTAAATTTAGAATTGCTTCAAATCTAGGTTTGAAAGCTTCAAAAAAATGATTATATCCTAAATGGTAGTATCCAAGCCTTTTTAAATCATTATAAACTTTTCCAAAATAATCATTACTTTCTTTTAAATGATTATCTTTATCATGTATTTCTTTAATGATAAGAGGATTTAACTTTACCGCAATGATATCTCTTTTTCCAAGGAATTTTTTTAGAAGAGATGTAAATTTTTTCAATAAACTATAATTATTATAATTGATTAAAAAACCTCTAGGAGCATAAGCATAGTTGAAACCATCACTTTTTTCAACAATAATTAAAGAAGCTGCTACAATATTATCTCCATCTATTAGACCAACAAATAAAGTGCCTAATCCTTGACGCTCCATCACATTCGCATATTCTACTGTTTGATATAAAGAATGTATATTAAAAGTATTTGTAAAATTCTCAAATTCTGCTGGTGTTAATTGTTTCATTTTGAGCATATACTTATCCACTCCATTTCAGAGTTATTATATCATAAACTAGATATTTTTACTATGGCTTATATAAAAAACAGATAGGCAATTATCTGTTTTCTTTTTCTTTGAAACTGTCACACATAGTCGCTTCTTTTTCATGGTCATTAGAACAGTTACATACTTTAATTTCTTCTAGTTCACAGTGATTCTCTTGCTCATTACAAAAATCACAATTATGAACAGAACAATGAATTGTTTGTTTTTCCATTTTTTTATCACCATTTTTAATATGTGTCATTGTGGAATTATTATTCATAAAGAAAAGAATACAACATATAATGCTTTAGGTGATAAGATGGACAAGATAAAAATAGGAATACCAAAAGCCTTACACTATTATTATTATGGAACAATGTGGAAAGCCTTTTTAGAAGAATTAGGATGTGAAGTTGTGATTAGTCCCAATACAACAAAAGATATATTAGAACAAGGCTGCAAACTTGCGAATGATGAAATGTGTCTTTCATTAAAGCTTTATTTAGGTCATATTCACTATTTAGAAGAAAAATGTGATTATATATTAGTTCCTAGAATTGACAACTATGGGACATTTGAACAGACTTGTACCAATTTCTTAAGTCTTTATGATATTGTGTCAAACCTTTTTAAAACTCCTTTATTAACATATAATGTGGATGTTGCTCATAAAAAATCAGAATTAGAAGGTTTTATTCATTTAGGAATATCCTTAGGAAAAGGAAAAGAACAATCCAAAATTGCTTATTTTCATAGTATAGAAAAATTCATAAAAATGCGAAAGAAACAAAGAATACAAGAATTAAAAAAATTAAATATGACAAATATCAAATTGCTTATTATTAGTCATCCATATAATTTTGAAGATACTTTTATAGGGAATTCCATAAAAAAAATATTGTCCGATTTAAATGTAACTGCAATCGACGGAGAAATGATAACTCTTAATGAAAATCGAAATTCAGAAGAATCACTTTCTCCAAATTTATATTGGAAATATAACAAAGAATTGATAGAAACAATACCAGTAATAAAAGATAATATAGATGGCATATTATTTTTATCATCTTTCCCTTGTGGACCTGATAGTCTAGTCAATGAATTGATTATGAGAAAGATTAATATTCCGTATTTAAATTTGATTATTGATGAAGAAAGTGGGAGTGCTGGAATGGAAACTCGTTTAGAAAGCTTTATTGATATCCTTGAAAATAAAAAAACAGTTAGATAGTGTTGTATTTCCTATTATGGGAGATTATGCAGTACCAGCTCACTTTCTACTTTCTCATATCATTCACAATAAGATTATAAAACCAAAACCAATTACCTCTAAAACAATTGAAATAGGTTCTAAGTATAGTCCAGAATTTGTTTGTACTCCATTTAAATATACATTGGGAACTTTAATAGAAGGGCTTGATAGTGGTGCCAAAATATTAATTCAAGCAGGAGGGGGATGTAGGTATGGATATTATGCAGAACTGCAAGAACAGATTATCAAGGATTTAGGATATGAATGCAGATTCTATAACTTGGTAACAGCTGGGAAAACAGACTTTAAAAGAATCTATCGGATGATGAAGGAAATTGACCCTAAGTTTTCCATTTTAAAAGTTTTATATTATGGGAGTATTACAAAACGAATGTTAAAATATATGGATAGTATAGACCATTATATTAGAGAGCATATTGGTTTTGAAATAAAAAAAGGAAGTTTTGAAAAAGTAAAAGCAGAAATGCTTCATAAATTTAAAATGGTAAAAACACATCATGAGTTAAAAAAGGTATATCAAAAATACAAGCAAGAAATAGAGAATATTCCAATTCAAAAGCCAGAAAATCCGCTCAAGATTGGAATCATAGGAGAACTTTATACAGTG
The DNA here is from genome assembly GCA_949505625.1 of uncultured Bacilli bacterium. GTDB lineage: Bacteria > Bacillota_I > Bacilli_A > RF39 > UBA660 > MGBC102946. The sequence continues at coordinate 16,375 of CATBQD010000008.1, read as the reverse complement.
ATGGAACCATATTCTAATTATGAATTAGAGCGAACTTTAGCTTCTATGAATTTTGAAATCAAGCGATTTACCAATGTCACATATTTATTATTTCAAAAACATAAAAAAGTAAAACAATACTTAAAAGAAATTTCTGAATATGTAACGTACCAAATGGGAGCAGATGCTATGGATAACATTGCTAGAGCGAAGGAACTATGCGAACAAGGATATGATGGAATTATTCATATCAAATCTTCCTTTTGTACTCCAGAAATTGGAGCAATGCCAATTTTAACAAAAGTTTGTAATGATTATAATGTACCAATTTTATTTTTTAGTTTTGATACAAACACATCAGAAGTTGGAATTAAAACCAGATTAGAAGCTTTTTATGATATGTTAGAAATGAGGAAAAAACGTTGAAAAAAGGTTATTTAGGAATTGATATTGGCTCTATTTCTACAAAAGGAGTTATATTAGATGAACAACATAATATTGTAACTTCTAGTTATATATGGACAGAGGGAAATCCAATCAAAGCAGTAAAAGACTTATTACATCAACTAAAAGAAAGTTTAGAGGAAGAAATAGAAATTTATGGAATTGGAACAACGGGGAGTGCTAGAAAGTTGATTGGATTGATGGTAGATGCCAATGTTGTTAAAAATGAAATTACAGCACACGCTATTGGAACTACCCATTTTTATCCAGATGTTAGAACAATCTTAGAAATTGGTGGGCAAGATTCTAAAATGATTTTATTAAAAGATGGATTAATAGAAGATTATGCAATGAATACGCTTTGTGCAGCAGGAACTGGTTCCTTTTTATCAAGTCAAGCCAAACGACTAGGAGTAGATATAGAAGACTTTGGACATCTTGCTCTTACTTCAAAAAATCCAGTAAAAATAGCGGCACGTTGTACTGTTTTCGCAGAGTCTGATTTGATTCATAAAGCACAAGTTGGATATAAAAAAGAAGACATTATTGCAGGACTTTGTAAAAGTGTTGTGTTAAATTATTTAAACAATGTAGGAAAAGGAAAAAAAATAATGCCACCGATTGTGTTTCAAGGTGGAGTGAGTAAGAATGAAGGGGTTACAAAATATTTTAGTGAAGTTTTAAAGGAAGATATTATTGTGGACCCAAACAGTCATTTGATGGGAGCCATTGGAATTGCCTTGCTAGCACATAAATACGAGGATGGAAAAATGAGAAGTCTAGATGTAGCAGACATTACATTTGAAACGAAAGGAAGAGAATGTGAAAAATGCTCAAATCATTGTGAAATTTTAAGAATTTATAAAGATTCTAAATTTATTGAGTCTTGGGGAAGCAAATGTGGAAAAGTATCATAAGGAAGTTGACAAGTTTTTAATTATAGTGTATAAATTAGTATTGACATAAAGGAAGTGAATTATGGGAAAAAAATTAGTGATTGTCGAATCGCCACATAAAGCAACAACCATTAAAGCATATTTAGGAGACGACTATGAAGTAGTTTCTAGTAAAGGGCATGTAAGAGATTTATCTACGAAAGGAAAATATGGATTTGGAGTAGATATTGAAGACCATTTCAAACCAGATTATGTGCCAATTAAAGGAAAGAAAAAACTCATTGATGAATTAAAAAAAGATGTAAAAAGCTCTGATTTTGTCTATTTAGCAAGCGACCCAGACCGTGAAGGAGAAGCGATTGCGTGGCATTTATATGATTCACTCGGCTTAGATAATAAAAAATATGACCGAATTGTATTTAACGAAATTACGAAAAATGCGATTTTAGAGTCCTTTAAAAATGCTAGAAAGATTGACCAGGATTTAGTAAATAGTCAAGAAACAAGAAGAATATTGGACCGTATTATTGGATTCCGCTTGAGTAAATTAATTCAGTCTAAAACAGATGGAAGCAGTGCAGGAAGAGTTCAAAGTGTCGCTTTAAAATTAGTCGTTGATAGAGAAAGAGAAATAGAAGCATTCAAAGCAGAAGAATATTGGACTATCAATGCAATATTCAAAGAGTTTGAGGCCGAATTATTCGCACACAATCATAAAGATATTGAAATAAAAAACGAGGTAGAAGCAGATAAAATATTATCTTGTTTAAATAACGAATTTCAGATTGAAAGTGTTGAGAAAAAGTCTAAAAATAAACCATCTAAAGTTCCTTTTATTACAAGTACATTGCAACAAGATGCTTCATCTAAATTGGGAATGACTTCTAAAAAAACGATGAGTATTGCACAGAAATTATATGAAGGAATTAAACTAGAAGATGAGACTGTTGGATTAATTAGTTATATGCGTACTGACTCAACACGTTTATCAGATGAGTTTGTAAAAGAAACAATGGGTTATATTAATGGAACTTATGGAAAAGAATATGTCGGTCATGCAAAACAAGGAAAGAAAAAAGAAAATGTACAAGATGCTCATGAAGCAATTCGACCAACCAGTATTAATAGAACGCCAGAAAGTGTTAGACCATACTTAACAGCAGATGAATATAAATTATATCGATTAATATATTGTCGTGCTTTGGCTTCTATCATGACAGATGCGAAAACAGATAATACAACAGTAATTCTAAATAATCATGATTATCAATTCAAAGCATCAGGTCAAATCATTACATTTGATGGTTATTTAAAAGTCTATGGGGATTATGAAGATACCAAAGATAAATCACTTCCAGAACTAAAAGTAAATGAAATGATTATTTCAGAAGATATAGAAAAAGAACAACATTTTACAAAACCACCTGCAAGATATACAGAAGCAAAACTGATTAAAGAAATGGAAGAGCTAGGAATTGGTAGACCTAGTACTTATGCAACAACGATGGAAACATTGAAAACAAGGGGATATGTAAATGTTGTAGAAAAGAAATTCATTCCAACTGATATTGGATTTGAAATTACAGATAAATTACAAGATTATTTTTCTCATTTAATTAATGTAGAGTATACAGCAAATATGGAAAAAGACTTAGACCAGATTGCAGATGGGGATATTGTTTGGTATGAGACCTTAGAAGATTTTTATAAAGAGTTTGAACCGAGTGTCAAACATGCCTTTGATGCAATGCCTAAGAAAGTAGCAGAGGAAACAGGGGAAGTTTGTCCAGAATGTGGACACCCACTTGTTATTAGAAAAGGAAAATATGGAAGTTTTGTTGCTTGTAGCAATTTTCCAGAGTGTAAATACATCAAAGCAGAACCAAAAGAAACAATAGAAATAATAGATTGTCCAAATTGTGAAGGAAAAATAATTGAAAAGAAAACCAAAAGAGGAAAAGTTTTCTACGGATGTAATAACTATCCAAAGTGCAAAACAGCATACTGGGATAAGCCAATTGGGAAAGAATGTCCAGAATGTAAAAGTATGTTAGTTGAGAAAAATAAAAAAGTAAAATGTAGTAGTTGTGATTATATAGAAGAGTAAGAAATTACTCTTTTTACATTATTTAACAAAAAAAATACAAAAAAATAAAAAAGTTATTGACATGAATACATAAAAAATGATACATTATCATAATGTCTTTCTAAAAGGGCAGCTTGTTAGGAGGAATGAAAATGTCAAGACAATATGGAAAAACGATTGTTATTCATGATGACACATTGATTGGAAAATTTCCAACTGACGGCTATGAGAATTGTACATTTATATTTAAGAATTGTACATTTCTTAATTTTGAATTTTATTCTAGAAGAAATTCATTAGAATTTTCGATTGGAAATCGACTTTGCGAAAAAATAGTATTGGATGCATACAAAGTAGTAATGAAAGAAGCTGTGAATACTGAAAATTTAGGAGCACTTTCAATTAATGGAGGATATTTTAGAATGCCAGAGGGAATGAATATGAGAGCTTCAGGAGATATTTCTATTGTATCTGATATTCAGTCTTTTAATAAAAATAGAATAGAAAGTTTGTCAGCGTTAACATTACAATCTTCTACTGGAACAACAGTTTATAGAGACTGTGCATTTGTTGGAAGATATGGGGTTAAAATATCAGCACTAAAAGGAAATCTTCGAATTGAACATAGTGAGATAGAAGTGACAGATTCTAAAGTAAAAACATTTGAAGAAGACCATTTAAATGGAATATATCTTTCTTGTTATGGAACAGGCTCTCGCATGCATTTACTTGGGAATGTCATTAAAACAGATGTATTAGAAGTGACTCATCCAAACTATATGGTAGTCGAAAATACAGAGCTAGATAAAGCTGGAGAATATGGAAGATTTCTATCAAGAAATCAAGAGAAAAGTGGTAAATTGATTAGTCATAGCTATATAGAAGAACAAACATTATTAGACCAATTTTATGAACAAATAGAAGTAGAAAAAGGAAACAAATCGAAAATTTTGGAATTAATTGGATTTGCGTTTAAAAAATCAGCTTAGGTATTGACGAATAAATAATTTAAAGTTATACTAAAAGCATAGTTATTATTATTTAGAGGAGTAAAAAGAAATACTTTCTAAAAGAGAGAATGGATTTGGTGAAACCATTTGGAAGAATTCTTTTGAAGACACTAAATGTATAGATAATCGTATCATCTGCGTTAAAGATTAGAGATTGTTAAATGCAATAAAATAAGGTGGTACCACGGGTAAAAAGCTCGTCCTTAAGATTTTTCTTAAGGGCGTTTTTTAATACCAAGAAAGAGGAGGAATATGATGAAACAATATAAAAATAATGAATTTAGACTAAAAGATGTTGGAAAAATAGTAACTTTACATGGTTGGGTAAATAAGAAAAGAAACTTAGGAGGACTATTATTTCTAGATTTAAGAGACCGTAGTGGTGTGGTCCAGGCATTGGTAAGGCCAGGGCAGGACTGCTATAAAATTGCTGAAACTTTGAAAAACGAGTACGTTGTAGCACTTACTGGAACAATAAAAGAGCGTGAAAGTAAAAATCCAAATATGGAAACTGGAGATATTGAATTAGAAGTAAGCAATATTGAAATTTTAAATGTAGCAAATGATTTGCCATTTGAAATTAGTGATACAACCACTGCTTTAGAAGATACTAGACTAAAATATCGCTATTTAGACTTAAGAAGAAATGCTATCAAAGAAAAAATTATGACTCGTCATCAAATTATGAAAGCAACAAGAGAATTTTTAGATGGTGAAGACTTTGTAGAAGTAGAAACACCAGTTCTTTGTAAATCGACGCCAGAAGGAGCAAGAGATTATTTGGTACCTTCTAGAGTGAACAATGGAAAATTTTATGCCCTTCCACAATCCCCACAATTATTTAAACAGTTGTTAATGGTTGGGGGAATGGAGCGTTATTATCAAATTGCCAAGTGTTTTAGAGATGAGGATTTAAGAGCAGATAGACAACCAGAATTTACGCAAATCGACTTGGAAATGAGCTTTGTAGAACAAAATGATGTTATGGATTTAGCAGAACGTTTAATTGCAAATATCTTTAAAAAAGTAAAAGGAATTGATATTGATCTTCCACTTTTAAAAATGGAGTATGATGAAGCGATTGACAAATATGGAAGTGATAAACCAGATTTACGTTTTGATATGAAAATAGAAGATATTACTCCCATCTTTAAAAATACAGAATTTGGGGTTTTTAAATCAGTCATTGAAGAAAATGGAATTATTAATGCCATTGTAGTAAAAAATGCAGCTCTCAAATATTCTAGAAAAAATCTTGATACATTAACAGAGTTTGTAAAAACATATGGAGCAACAGGACTTGCTTATTTAAAATTTATGGATAATGAGCTTTCAGGAAGTATTATCAAAGTTCTTTCTACAGAAGAGTTAGTAGATGTAAAACAAAGACTAAAATTAGAAAATAATGACTTAGTATTAATTGTTGCAAATAAGAAGAATATTGTAAAAACAAGTTTGGGAGCATTGCGTGTAAAACTTGGAAAAGAGTTAGGTTTGATTGATTCAGAGGATTATAAACTTCTTTGGGTAGTTAATTTTCCAGTTTTTGAATATAGTGAGGAAGAAAAAAGATATATGGCTTGTCATCATCCTTTTACCGCTCCTCATGATAGTGATGTAGATAGACTTATGAGCAATCCTGGTGAATGTAAAGCAAAAGCTTATGATATTGTAATTAATGGTTATGAAGCTGGAGGAGGAAGTATTCGTATTCATAATGCTGAAACGCAAAAGAAAATGTTTGAAGCATTAGGATTTACTCCAGAATCAGCGAAAGAAAAGTTTGGTTTCTTTATTGATGCATTTCAATATGGAACTCCTCCACATGGTGGAATTGCGTTTGGCTTAGACCGTTTAACAATGCTATTATCGAAAACAGAAAATATTAGAGATGTAATTGCGTTCCCTAAAACAGCAAGTGCATCTGATTTGATGAGTGAGGCACCAAATATTGTAGAAGAAAAACAATTAAAAGAATTAGGAATAAAACTAGAAAAGTAAAGATTATTCTTTAGAAAACGGCTTTTTGAAAAGTCGTTTTTATGTTAAAATATATAATAAAGTGAGGTAATAAGATGTTAGCAGAAGTAACTTTACAGAAACTAAAAAAAGAATATGAGAAAAATCCTACGAATAAAGTTCGTCATAGAATGCTAAATAAAGTGGGAATTGTGGAGCTAATTACAGATGTAGATACAGAACTTAATATGGATTTTTGTATTGATATTAAAACACATGGAATTACAGACCAAAAAGATTCTGAATTTTGCTGGATATATGCAGGACTTAATATAGTAAGAGAAAAGGTTATTGAAACTTGTAATTTAGATAATTTTGAATTATCAGAAAATTATATAGCGTATTTTGACAAAATAGAACGGTTTAATATGCTACTAGAAAGATTAATATCATATAAGAAAAATAAGAGAGATTTATATGATAAAGATGTTGCTTCGTTATTAGGAAAGGGGATAACAAATGGTGGATATTTTATCGAACTTGCTCATTTAATAAAAAAATATGGAGTAGTTCCCAAAAATAAATTTCCAGATTCGTATGCGTTCTCTAACTTTTATGAAATTAATCTAATCTTATCTAGATTATTAAGAATGTTTTACTTAGAATTAGAAGAAATTTCTGATGTAGATGCTTTAAAAGAAAACTATTTAGAAAAGGCTTATACCATTATTTCCAATACTTATGGTATTCCCCCAGAAATTTTTGATTTTGAATATACTGATAAAAATGGGGTATATCATATCGAAAAGGATATGACTCCAAAAAGCTTTTATGAAAAATATATTGGGGTAAATCTATTGGATGAATATATAGAAGTTTATAGTTATGAAGATGAAAAAATACAATATAATCAGTTATATGAGGTGAAGGAAACTTCTAGAATAAGTGGTACACAGGATAATGTAGTATTAAATGTTTCACCAAATGATTTTAGAGAGCTTCTTATAAAACAAATCACAAATAGAGAACCAGTTTATTTTTATGCTTCTACTACTTCCAAACGAATAAATGGAGTTTGGTTAGATATTATAGAGCGTTATGGAGAACTATTTGATATGAATTTAAAGTTAGATAAAAATTCAATATTAAGAGCAAATGGAATTACAAATTGTCATTGTATGTTAATGACTGGTGTTAATATTGTAGATGGTAAAGTAAATAGATGGAAAATAGAAAATAGTTGGGGAAATAGTTTTGGAACTCAGGGATATTATGTAGCAACAAATGACTGGGTAGAACATTATATTCATGCAATTGTAATTAATAAAAAATATTTAAGTAAAAAACAATTAGAATTAGTAAATAGAGAACCAATTAAAATGAGTTTATGGAATATGAGATTTTATTAGAAAAGTAGAAAAATCAAAAATTCTCTCTTTTTGCTGGAATTTAGATTTCTTTCATGCTATACTGAGAATGTAATAGTAGGAGGGTGTTTGTATTGAAAGCGAATGATAATATTCGATTAATTGTACTTAGAAATTTTGAAAAGAGAGGAACTGAAATATCTAAAAAATTACAAGAACAACACGGAAAGATTAGTAATTTGCTTGTTCCATTGAAACAACCTAGATTCGCAAATGGAGAAGGAAAAATAGAACTGGGGGAAACAGTTCGCCATAAGGATGTATTTATTCTTTCGGATGTAGGAAATTATGGCATAACTTATAATTTATATGGACAGGACCATATTATGACTCCAGATGAGCATTTTCAGGATATTAAAAGAGTTATTTCAGCAATCAAAGGACATGCTTCTAGCATTCATGTTGTAATGCCTCTTTTATATGAGTCAAGACAACACAAAAGAAAAGGAAGAGAATCTTTAGATTGTGCTGTAGCTCTACAAGAATTAGAAGCATTAGGAGTAAATGGAATTGTAACATTTGATGCCCATGATCCACAGGTTCAAAATGCAATTCCAAATCTTCCATTTGATAATTTCTATCCAACTCATACAATATTAAAAAAATTCTTAGAAAATGAAGATATCGATTTAAAAAATATCTTCATTGTAAGTCCAGATATGGGAGCCGTAGAAAGAGCCAGATACTATGCAGAACTATTAGGATGTGATTTAGGAGTATCTTATAAAAGAAGGGACTATTCTATTGTAGAAAATGGAAAAAATCCAGTAGTAGAACATAGCTATTTAGGAAAAGATGTGAATGGAAAAGATGTATTAATTGTAGATGATATGATTGCATCAGGGGAATCTATGATTGATGTAGCGAAAAAAATGAAAGAAATGGGCGCTAGGAGAATTTATTTATCCGCTTCATTTGCTTTATTTACGAATGGAATTGAAGTATTTGATAAAGCCTATGAACAAAAATTATTTAATGGAGTTTACACAACTAATTTGACTTATATACCAGATATTTATTTGGAAAGAAAATGGTTAACCAGAGTGGACTGTATGCCTTATTTATCAGAAATCATTTATACATTAGGCAATGGAAAATCTGTTCAGCCTTTGTTAAACGGAAAAGAAGAAATTCTAGAATTTATTAGAAATAGAGAAACAAAAAGAGGGATTTAATAAAATCTCTTTTTTGACAAAATAAAAAATTGTGATAAAATAAAAGTCCATGAAAAAGGGGGAAAAAAATATGTCTCCATATATAACAGAAGATAGAAGAGATATTGTTAGAATATTAATAAAATTTAAAGAAGATTATAAAGAAGCATTAGGGTACAATAGTGGGAATTTAAATGCCCATCTTATGAATGATAAAATAGGGGAGCCTTTAACTAGTGCTTTTTTAGCTCAAATATATGAAGCAGCAGGTCTTATGAAACCAAGTTGTAGTGTTTACCACCAAATGACAGAAATAATAAATAGAAATTTCAATTTAAAAAGAGATATTGTGGAAATAGGAAGTGGCATTTTTCCTATTTTAGGCCATTATTTACGGGAACGACAATTAAAACTAGGTAAGGGGAGTGTAACTGTTTATGATGCTAATGTATGGACAGATTATCCAACAAAAGCAAAACTTGTAAGAAGTTATTTTAATAGCAGAGTTAGTGTTACGCCAAATAGTTTATTGGTAGGGATGTTTCCTTGTGAAGCAACTGAAACGATGATTGAAAGAGCAGAGCAAGAAGATTTAGAATTCTGTATTGCACTTTGTGGATGCAATCATAGTGACATCCCATATTTGAGTACTGCTGAATATCACAAATTATTAATTGAAAAAATTCAGGATGAATTATCTCGAAGAAAACGATTAAAAATTGAGTATTTTCCAAGTTCATGCTTTGGAAATAGACACCGTGGTTTTCCTATTTTAATTGCAAAAGAGAAACCAAAAATAAAACTTTTTACACTTCCATCTAAAACGAGATGACAAAACACATAAAAATGTGATATAATGTAATTGCCTAAATGATATGGTAGCTTAATTTAGAAAAACCTACTAATTTATAACGATTGGGAATCTAATGAATTTATTGTTGTTGAAAGCTTGTATTTATACAAGAATCCTGATATGAATTCTGTGATGCCCACCTGGGAGATCAGGTTTTTATCGTTGCGAGCACCGATTATTTGGGCTTTTTTTTTGACATCTTACAAAACTGTCACACTTTTTTTGATACAGGAAACTATATTAATGCTATAATAAAAAAAGGAGGGATAGTATGGATAAATTAACAGGCTTAACTAGAAAAGAAGTAGAAATTAGAAAAGAAAAAAATCTTGTTAATTATGATACAACGGTACCAACAAAAAGTATCAAACAAATTATTTCTTCTAATATTTTTACACTGTTTAATTTTTTAAATTTCGCACTTGCACTTTCTTTAATTCTTGTAAAATCATATAAAAATATTATGTTTTTAGGTGTTGTTTTTTGTAACATTGTAATTAGCATTATTCAAGAAATAAATGCCAAAAGAACAATTGATAAATTATCTATTATATCAGCTACCAAATCAAGAGTATTGCGAGATAGTAAACTAGAAGAAGTAGAAAATTCAGAAATTGTTTTAGATGACATTCTATACTTATCTCTTGGAAATCAAGTTGTTACAGATTCTATTATTATAAAAGGAGAAGTAGAAGTCAATGAAGCTTTTATTACTGGAGAATCAATTCCTATTTTAAAACGAACTGGTGATGAAGTATTATCAGGTAGTTTTATTGTAAGTGGTAGTGCTTATGTAAAAGTAACTCATGTTGGTATTGACAATTATACAGCGAAAATATCAGCAGAAGCCCATTATGTGAAGCAGGCAAACTCAATTCTTATGAAATCACTTAAAAAAATAATTAAAATGGTTTCTATTGGTATTATTCCAATTGGACTAATCTTATTTATGAGACAACTTGGAATTGAAGATAATACATTTAGTGATTCTGTTGTAAATACAGTTGCAGCGATTTTAGGAATGATACCAGAAGGTCTTGTTTTACTAACAAGTACTGTTTTAGCAGTCAGTGTCGTAAGATTATCAAAATATAAAGTATTGGTCCAAGACTTATATTGCATCGAAACTTTAGCACGCGTTGATACACTTTGTTTAGATAAAACAGGTACAATTACAGAAGGTGTTATGGAAGTTTATGCAACAATACCTTATGATAATGTAAAACAAGAAGAAGTAGCTACTATATTATGTTCTATGACAGCTTCATTAGATGATAATAATCCAACATTTGAGGCTTTAAAAAATAAATATCATTCAAAAACAGATTGGAAAGCAAAAACTAAAATTCCGTTTTCTTCAGAAAAAAAATATTCTGGAGTAGAATTTGAAAAACAAGGTACCTATCTTTTAGGGGCACCAGAATACTTATTAAAAGAAAAATATGGGGAAATGGAACAAGAACTAGAAAAATATATCTTAGAAAATCGTGTCTTACTACTCATTCATACAGATACTTGGAATGGAGAACTTCCTAAAAAATATGAATTAGTTTCTTTAATTTTAATTCGTGATAAAATTAGAAAAGAAGCAAAAGAAACACTAAAATATTTTAAAGACCAAGGAGTAATGATAAAAATTATCTCTGGGGATAATGTTGTAACCGTTTCTAGCATTGCCAAAAGAGCGGGAGTAGAAAATTATAATAAAATGATTGATATGAATCAGGTTAAAACAAAAGAAGAATTGTATCAAGCAGCTAAAAATTATACTGTATTTGGAAGAGTTTCTCCCATGCAAAAAAAAGAATTGGTCATAGCTTTAAAAGAACAAGGGCATATTGTCGCTATGACAGGAGATGGAGTTAATGATGTATTAGCTTTAAAAGAAGCAGATTGTAGTATTGCAATTGCAAGTGGAACAGACGCAGCTAGAAATGTATCCGAACTTGTTCTTTTAAATTCGAATTTTGCTTCGATGCCCGCCATTGTAGCAGAGGGAAGAAGAACCGTAAACAATATTGAGCGTTCAGCCACTTTATTTTTAACAAAAACAACATATGCAACTGTTTTAGCAGTCACATTTGCCATTTTAGGGCTTCAGTATCCATTTATCCCAATTCAATTGACACTTACAAGTGTTGTTACAATTGGAATTCCTTCTTTTGTGCTTGCTTTACAGCCAAATAAAAGCCGAATAGAAGGAAACTTTTTAAAGAATGTATTTAGTAAATCGATACCAAGCGCATTAACAATCGTATTTAATATTTTAATGATTATGTTAGCAAGCAATTTATTTCAATTTACTGATGAACAAGTATCAACAATGTGTGTATTAATGAATGGATTTGTGGGTTTTAGACTATTATATCAATTATGTAAACCATTCAATGTTCTAAAAAAAGCATTGTTTATTAGTATGATTACATTAATGCTTTTACAGTGCATTTTCTTAAGGGAATTTTATTCACTTGTATGGTTAAACTTAAAAATGATAATCCTTTTAGGTGGATTAATGGTAACTTCATTATTGGCGTTTCGATTATTTACAGATTTTATTGAATGGAGAATTGAGCGCAAAATTAAAAAGAAAAAAACGATTTAAGAATTCTAATCATTAGAGTTCTTTTTCATTTGTACTAAAATTTTACAAATATAATATTTTATATTATAATAAGAAACTAGAAATGGGGGAAATACGTTATGAAAAAGAAAAATAGATTAGCAGTATTTGCGCTCACAGCAACAATTTTATTATCAGGTTGTTCCTTATCAAAAGAACAAGTACCAGAACAAGTAATCGAACCAGTAATTATAACAAGTGAAGAAACGACAAAAATAGGTGGGTTTGATATTTCAAAATCTGTTGTTATGGCACCATCAACAGAAGAAGAAAAACAAGAATTAATTCGTTTTATAAGTTCTTTAGAAGGCGAAAATCAAGTTGTTTTGTATCAATCAGAAAGCAGTACTACAAAAGCATTAATAGATGAAAGTGAAAAATCAAAGAGTATCACACAAGACCAGACGAATAGTAGAGAAATTTTTGAGGCTTCTTTAAAAGAGAATCCAATGGTTCAAATTTATTATTGTGGAAATTCTATCAGTGAAAAAGAAGAAAAGTCCATTGCTTTATATTATCCAAATGTTACTTATGTAGAAGAAGATGAAGAAGTAAATGAAGTAATTTCTACTTATTATAGAGCAAATTATGTAACAGGAACTTGCATTAATGGACTTAGAAGTGGTGTAGATAAAGTAGAGAGCTTTGATTTTGAAGGAACTATAGATAGTGTAAAAGGACATCTTCCAGATATTGATAAACAGGAAGTGATAGATGGATTAGAAGCATTTAGTGAATATGTAGAAAATACAACATTATTCCAAAAATGTGAATCACTTAGCGATAAAGTAGAGGATGCTTTAAGACCTTATGTAGAATCAGCTATTCCAGCACTTGAAAACGCTTGGGATAGTGCCAAACCTTATCTAGAAGATGGAAAAGATAAAGTAACAGGCATTTATGAGGATGTAAAGCCTGAACTTGATGAAGCTTATCAAAATGCCAAAGAATATGTAAAAAGCATTTTAGGAAAATAAAAATCTGTGTTATAATGAAGAAGAGTGAAAAACTCTTTTTTTAAGGAAGATGGTTATGGAAATATTCGCACTTTTATTAACATTAATTTTAGGACTATTTATATTATTTGGAACTATTATTGTTTTCATTACCAAAAATAATGAGAGATTTGTTTCTTTTTCTCTTGCATTAGCTTTTGGAGTTATGGTAAGTTTATCTGTTTTTGAACTCTTTCCCGAAGCGTATGAGCATTTAGAAGAACTAGGAATATGGCGGATCCCCATGCTATTGGGATTTGTTATATTAGGAATTGTGATATTAAAATTATTAGATCATTTCATTCCTCATCATGCAGATGATGAAGGACATCATCATAGCAAAAAGGAACACATGGAACATTTATATCATATTGGAATTGTTTCTAGTATTGCTTTAGTTTTACACAATTTAATAGAAGGGATGGCAATTTATGGAACCGCATCTACATCCATTCATTTAGGGGTATTAGTCGGACTTGGAGTAGGACTACACAATATTCCTATGGGGATGGTAATTGCTTCAACTTTTTATAAAAGCAGTAACAATAAAAAGAAAACTATTCTAATTAGTTTTTTGATTTCGATATCAACATTTATAGGCGGAGTATTTATGTTTTTCTTAAATGGGATTATGAAAGAAGAACTTATTTTAGGAATCTTATTAAGTATCACACTTGGAATGCTCATCTATATTGCTTTATTTGAACTATTAGAACAAATGATTCATTCCAAAAACAAAAAGGAAATAATAATAGGAATGATTCTTGGAATTTCTATTCTATTTCTTAGCCTATTTATCGGAGGACATCATCATTGATGTCTTTTTTTGTTTCAACTATTTTATTTTGTGATATGATTATAATAGTAGGAGGGTTTTATGGAAAATATTTTTATTGGTCAAATTTTAGAATCGGGAAAAGAAGAGAGTGTTTATCTTCATTTATTGCAAAGACCGAGTATTGCGATTTCAAGAAGATTTTTAGGAAATTATCAAAATGGAGACATTATTATTTGTGAGATGAAAGAAGAGAAGAAAAAAATAGAATTAAGAAAGCTTCATACCTTTAGAGAAAACCAAGTAGGAGAAATTATCTTTGACAATGGAGATCCAATTATTTTATTTTCTTATAAGAAAGGTGGAAAAATCAGAATTCCATGTAAGTATTTTCCAAACTTATATGAAGGAGCAAAAGTGCGTTTTAAGATAGATTTTCATGGCGATGAATTAAAGGCAATTATTTATCAAGTATTGGGTAGTAAAGAAGATACTGGAATTGATATTATGGATATTGCAGAGCAACATGGAATTCCAACTGTATTTTCTAAAAAGGCAATGAAACAGGCAAGATATACACATGAACCTAGAAAAAATTGTGATGCTTTAGAAAGAGTCGATCTTAGACGAGAACAAATTTTTACCATTGATGGAATTTATTCTAAAGACTTTGATGATGCCGTATCTTTAAAAATGGATGGATCAGATTATATATTAGGTGTTCATATAGCTGATGTTGGTTATTATATAAAGGAAGGAAGCCCCCTTGATTTAGAGGCAAGAAAAAGAGGGATGACAGCTTACCTATTAAGTTCTGTATTTCCAATGTTTCCTAAAATAATATCAAATGGTGTATGCTCATTAAATGAAAATGTAGATCGATATACACTTAGTGTAGAAATGCGAATCTCTAAGATGGGAATTGTGAAAGAAATTACATGTTTTCCTGCTGTGATTTGTTCAAAAAAAAGAATGACTTATGAGGATGTTAATTTGCTATTAGATGGAAATGAGTTATTTGGATATGAAAATTTTAAAGAGACACTTTATTCTATGGAGACTTTAGCTGAAATACTTTATAATTTTAGAGTTCAAAATGGCGCTATTGATTTTGATAGTAATGAACCAAATGTGAGACTAGATTCTTATGGACATGTTGTTGATATCAAAGCTAGAAGTAGAGGAAAAGCCGAATTATTGATTCAAGAATTTATGTTAGCTGCTAATCGAAGTATTGCGGAACTTTTATTTGAAGCTGGAATGATATTTCCCCATCGAATTCATGGACAACCTGATATGGTAAAATTACAGGCAATGAAAGGAAAATTAAAAACGATCGGAGTTTATATTGATCCTTTATTCTCAGTGTCAGAAAGTGAGAGATCATTTGTGTTTAATAAAATATTAGAACAATATCGCAGTCATCCAAATTATCACATTGTTTCAAATATGTTGATCAGTTGTATGAGAAGAGCAAAATATTCATTAGAAGATACAGGACATTTTGGACTTGGATTACAAAGAAATGTTCATTTTACATCCCCAATTAGAAGATATCCAGATTTAATGATTCATAGAATTTTAAGAAAAAATTATTTATCAGATATCCCTCAAACCGAGGCAGAAATAGCAGACATGAAATTAGTGACTGAGAGCTGTACAAGTGCAGAGGGAAGAATTAATAAATGTGAAGAAAGAGTAATTCGTTTAAAATGTAGAGAGTATTTGTTAGATCACATAGGAGAAACAATGGAAGCCGTTATCAAAGATTGTACAGATAAAGGAATTTTAATTGAATTAAAAGATTGTATTGAAGAAATGATTCCAAGAGTAGATTTAAGAGATAGTAGATATGATGCTTCAAAATGTTGTTATACCTTTTTAAGTTCAAAAATGAAATATGGTATTGGTACTTTATTAAAAGTGAAATTAGTTAGAAATACTACGATACCAGATAGAGTATCCTTTAAAATTGTAAATGAGGAATTAGAGCGGACTTATACATTAAGCAATCAAAGCTTTTATTAAGTGAATAGAAAATATATTTATAATGAAAGTGTGTAGATAAAAATAAACACACTTTTTATAATGCTTTTAAAAGAAAAATGTAAAAATTGTATTATTTTTTATAAAAAGGAAGGATTATAAATATGTTATGTAGAATAATACTAGTGAAG
>CATBQD010000007.1 GCA_949505625.1 uncultured Bacilli bacterium | reverse complement strand
TTTTTTTTTGTTTAAAGAAACCTTATTGGTTTCTTTTTATTATTCTTACTTTTTTTATTACAATGTCAAACGAAAGTTTTTTTTAGATTTCTAAAAAAAGAATTGACATAAGTTTTATTTCTAATATCGAAATGATTATAATCGTCATATATATAGTAATTAAAGTAAAGAGCAATAATTTATTTACAATCTTTTTTGATGAATGTAAATTAAGATAAAAACTATTGCTCTTCTTTTTTTTTTTTATTATAATAAAGATGGTGATAATAATGGAATATAAAATTACAACTCGTAATGAAAGAGAAACAATTGAATTAGCGCAGAATTTTGAATCAGAAAAATTTCCAAATATGATTATTTGCCTGGATGGAGAATTAGGAAGCGGGAAGACAATTTTTACAAAAGGAATTGCAAATGCTTTAGGGATAGATCAAAACATTACATCTCCTACATTTACAATCATTAAAGAATATGAAGGAGAGTTGCCTTTATTTCATATGGATGTATATCGCTTGGATGGCAATGTAGAAGGAATCGGGATTGAGGAATACTTTAATAAAGGTGGTGTAGTTGTAATCGAGTGGGCAGAAACTATTAGAGATATTCTTCCAAAAGAACGATTGGATATTAAATTTAAAATAGTAGATGAAAATAAAAGGGTATTGATTTTGAAACCATATGGGAAACAATATGAAGATTTATGCGAGGCTGTATTATGAAATATTTATTTATCAATACAGCTGTTTCTGTATCAACAATTGCATTAATTGAAAATGATTCAATTGTATCTATCTGTGAAGAATATAACTCAAATGATTTGTCTGCCAAAATATTTTTTATGATTGATAAAGTATTTGAAGATGGAAAATGTCAACCAAAGGATTTAAATAAAATTTTTGTGGTAAATGGTCCTGGGTCATTTACTGGAATAAGAATAGGTCTAGCAATTGCTAAAACGATGGCGTGGTCATTAAATATTGATTTAATTCCAGTTTCTTGTCTTGAATGTTTGGCATCTTCCTCAAGTGGAGAAGATATGATTGCCTTAATAGATGCACGAAGAGATTTCGTTTATGCAGGGAGATATGATACAGAGTTGAAAGAAAAAATGCCAGATCAATATATAAAAATAGATCAACTAATAAAAGATTTCTCAAAGTCAAAAATAAAATATGTTAGTTATGATATTTTTTCTTCTATTCAAACAGAGAAACCCAATCCAGATTATATAAAGATAATAAGAAAACATTTAAGTGATAAAGTTATTTCTTGTCACAAAGTGAATCCAAACTATTTAAAAATGACAGAAGCAGAGGAAAAAAGAATTCAGAATGAGCATTGAAAAAGTAGTAAATGAAGATCTACAGGTTATAAATTTTTTCTTAATGGATATGAAGATGAATATACTAGATGAAAAAGCATTGAATTTTAATTTTAGAAGAATATATAAAATTAAAGTAAATAATAGTATAATTGCTTTTATTTGTTATCTTATGCTGGTAGATGAAATAGAGTTAGAAGCTATTTATGTAAAACCAGAATTTAGAAACAATGGTTATGGAAGTAAACTAGTAGAATTCATGACTAAAGAAGCACTACAATTAAATTATAAAAACATTTTTTTAGAAGTAAGAGTAAGTAATAAAAGTGCAATTCAATTATATGAGAAGTATGGTTTTGAAATTGCTAATTGTAGAGAGAAATATTATGGACAAGAAGATGGAATTGTTATGAAAAAAGAAGTGAGGTGAAAAATATGAATGATGTATATATATTGGCATTTGAATCTAGCTGTGATGAAACGAGTGTATCTATTATAAAAAATGGAAGAGAAGAGATAGCGACTATTGTTTTATCACAAATGGATATTCATGCCTTATATGGTGGTGTAGTTCCAGAAATAGCTAGTAGAATGCATATTGAAAATATTACATTGGTAATAGAGGAAGCACTAACCAAAGCACATATGACAATGCATGATATTGATGCAATCGCAGTAACATATGGTCCTGGATTAATTGGTTCATTATTAGTTGGTGTTCAAGCTGCTAAGACGCTAGCTTATATTTATGAAAAACCATTAATTCCAGTTCATCATATAGCAGGACATATATATGCCAATAACTTGGTAAAACCATTAGAGTTTCCGTTAATAGCACTAGTTGTAAGTGGAGGGCATACTGATTTAATATATATGAAAGAAGACTATTCATTTGAACGAATAGGTGGGACATTAGATGATGCAGTAGGAGAAGCTTACGATAAAGTAGCTAGAGTAATGGGACTTACATATCCAGGAGGTCCTATAGTAGATGAGTATGCTCATAAAGGAACTGATACTTATGCATTACCACTCCCAAAAGATGATAGTAGTTATGATTTTAGTTTTAGTGGTTTAAAAAGTGCTGTGATTAATCTTATACACAATGAAGAACAAAGAGGTAATAAAATTATTACTGAAAATTTAGCCACTTCTTTTCAAAATAGAGTTGTTGAGATATTAACAAAAAAAACGATGCATGCTGTAAAAGAATATCATGTTAAAAATTTAATTGTAGCAGGAGGTGTTTCAGCAAACAAAGGATTAAGAGAGAAACTAGAAGAATTATGCAATCAAGAGAATGTTCATTTAACCGTCCCAGCGATTAGGTATTGTACTGATAATGCAGCTATGATAGGGGCAGCAGGATATTATGCATATTTATTAGGGAGACGTGCTGGTTTAGACTTAAATGCTAAAGCAAACGATGTATTAAAATAGAAAAGAGGTTTTATATGAAATGTATTATATTATGTGCAGGATATGCTACTAGGTTATATCCATTAACAGAAAATTATCCAAAAGCTTTATTAGAAATCAAAGAGGGAAAACCATTATTAAATTACACGATAGATGAAATTAATAAATTAGAAGAGATAGAAGAAATCTATTTGATTACTAATGATAGGTTTTATCAAGCTTTTAAAGACTGGGCGGATATGTTAAACAATGAGAAACCAATTACAATTATTAATGACTATACTATTAGTAATGATGATCGTTTAGGAGCAATAGGCGATATTCAGTATACAATTAATTCAAAGAACATTTTTGATGATATTTTAATTGTATTAGGTGATAATCTATTTGATTTTGACCTTAGGAAAGCAATAAATTTCTATTATGATAAAAAAGCTCCTGTGGTTGGAGGACAGTATGAAAACAACAAGGATTTATTAACAAGGTTAGGTGTTATAGAATCAGATGTCAATGGGAAAATCATTGGATTTGAAGAAAAGCCTCCACAGCCAAAAGGAAACATTAAATCTTTAGGTATTTATATTTATCCAAAACATATTGTTTCTGTTTTAAAACAATATTTAGAAGAAGGAAATAAACCAGATGCTCCAGGGTATTTCCTTAGTTACTTATACCAAAAAGAACCTGTATATGTGTATCCATTTGAAGGAAACTGGTTTGATGTAGGAACACATGAAGCTCTAGCAGAAGTAAGAGAATTATATAAAAATAAGGATTAATATTACTAAGCTTATAAGCTTAGTTTTTTGCGTTTTTATTGATCTAAAGTATTTTCTTTTTCATATATTTTTTAGTATAATGGAAAGTAGAAAAGTAACTGATCGGAGTGTATTATGAATCAAAAAAAGAAGTATATTTTTAGCATTATTAGAAAACCGAAATCAAAGATTGTTTGGATTTCAATCCTTTTTATCTTTGTTATTTCTATTATATTATCTTATTTTTATATTAATTATATAAGAAAATTTACCTATAAAAGCGTTGATAATAATATTGCAGAATTAAGTAAACAGACTGCTTCTCAATTAGAGTTAACTATTACAAGTCAAAAACAGTTTTTAGAACTTATTGTTGATTCTATTAATGCTGGATTTTTTCAAACAGAAAAGGAAATATTAAGACAATTTGATAAAGAATTGGATAATTATCATTTTACTAGATTTGTTATTTTAGATGAAAGTGGAAGTGGAATTACAAGTGATGGTCATACTGTGAATAATTATCCGAATATTAAGGATTTTTTTGAACAAGAAGAAGTATATTTATCTGATAACAGACCTAGTACAGTTTCTAATAATCAAGTAAATATCTATTCAAAAACATTTTGGTTTAAAGGTCAAAAAAAAGTTCTGTTTGCAACAATTAATATGGAAAATTATAAGCAAATATTGTTAAGGAGATTATTTAATGGTAAGGGAAGAACTTACTTAATTAATAAAGAAGGCTCTATTTTAATTGATTCATTTGGAACAGTCAACGAACATAGCACAATTCTATATGATCATTTGAATCAAGAATATCAATTAAAAAATACAAAAGCATTGCGAAATATCGATCAAATGAAAAAAAATATTATGAATAATAAAGTAGGAACTTTTGATATTCATTTTAATAAAAGTATTTATTTCATTCACTATGAAAAAGTAAATATAAATGATTGGTATGTAGTCACAATAGCACCAGATAATATAATAGCAAAAGAACTACCATTATTTTTAAGAATTTCATTAGGTTTATGTTTTTTTATGATTATTGCAGTAATATTTATTTTTCTATATATCTATGCGTTAAATGAAAAACAAAATCGAAAGTTATATAGTATTGCTTATGTAGATCCAATAACTGGTTTAGGAAATGAAACATATTTCAAAGAAAAAGGAAAAGATTATTTAAAGGTAAATGCTAAAAATAAATACGTTGTTACAATTGATATTAATAAATTCAAGGCACTAAATAATATATATGGTTATGATTTCTGTAATCAAATTTTGAAACAAATAAGTAAAAATGTTAGCAAAATATTGCCGGAAAATTCTTTGATGTGTAGAATATCTAATGATATCTTTGCAATTATATGCTATTATAATAAGAATATTGAAAAATTATTAGAGGCTATATTTAATGTATCTTCTAAATTAGTGATAGAAGATCAAGTAATTCATATGAATATTTCTATTGGAGTTTATAAAATATCATTTGATGAACAAGATATTGTTCGATGTTTAGATAAATCTGATATTGCCCGCTCTAAAATTAAAGGCTTATATGATAATTATTATTATATTTTTGATGAAGAATTAGAAGAGCTGTTGGTTGAGGAGCAACGTATAGAGTCCAGTATGAATGAGGCACTAAAAAGGCAAGAATTTAAAGTATTTTATCAACCAAAAATCTATACTAAAGATGAATCATTAGCAGGAGCAGAAGCTTTAGTTAGATGGCATAGGAATGATTCAATCATACAACCAAATAAATTTATTCCATTGTTTGAAAAAAATAAATTTATTCTAAAATTAGATTTATATATATTTGAACAAGTATGTAAGGATATTTCTAAATGGAATCTTTTATATAATAAAGCGCCAATAATTTCTATTAATGTGTCTAAAGTCCATTTTCAAGATGAACACTTTATTGATGAATATGTAAAAATAGCAGACAAGTATCATATTGAAAAGAACAGAATTGACTTGGAAATTACGGAAAGTGCAACTATGGATAGTAATATAGACATTGTCAAAATTTTAAACACTATTAAAGAAAAAGGATTTATGATCTCTATAGATGACTTTGGAACAGGTTATTCTTCATTAAGTCTATTACAAAATATGCCAATAGATATATTAAAGATTGATAAGACTTTTATTGATAAATCAGACCTAAGCAGTAATAATAATATCATTGACTATATTGTCTTGATCTCAAAGCATATTGGTGTAAAAACAATAGTGGAAGGAATAGAAACTAGAGAGCAAGTTGAGTTTATAAAAAAAATAGAATGTGATATGATTCAAGGCTATTATTATTCAAAGCCACTTAAAAAAGATAAGTTTGAAGAATATTTAAGAAATCATAAATATATATAATTGTAAAGTTTTAACAAAAATAATTAGAGGATTTTCTTTGTTAAATAATTTTTTATATAAAAAGAGTAATTGCAAAGTTTTAATACTTCAAATTACTCTTTTTGTGGCTAATAATGATTATTTAGTATTAACTAAAATATTTTTTAAATATATATTTTGGCTTTGATGGTTATGATGTGCATTTAATTAATTTTTTTAATACTAAGTGTAGAGTTAACCCCCGCTCCTAATGTAACCCCTACAGCTAATAAGGCAGAAATAGCCATATCAATAACAGCCCCAGCAGTTAATGTGACAATTACACTGCCACTATAAATAGATCCAGCTCCAACTGCTAATATTCGTGATATTACTGTGTCAGGAATATTAGTCCCATTATTTCGAACTGCAAGTGTGATAGTTGTACCTACGGCAACTGAAAGATTTGTGAAGTAATTGATTTCGTAAGTTCCAGCTTGAGTTGCAGTGATGCTGTTTGTTGGAGTATAAGCTGTATTAAGATTAGGCATTGAATTAGGAAGCGGAATTTGAGTTTGAGTACCCAAGCCAAGATTTAATGTTTGAGCAGCATCATTATATTTTCCGCCATATGCATTAAGTCCAGCGGTAGGACCAGTAGCTCCAGTAGGACCAGTAGCTCCAGTAGGGCCAGTAGCTCCAGTAAGTCCAGTAGCACCAGTAGGTCCAGTAGCACCAGTAGGGCCAGTAGCACCAGTAGGACCAGTAGCACCAGTAGGGCCAGTAGCTCCAGTAAGTCCAGTAGCACCAGTAGGACCAGTAGAACCGGTAGGACCAGTAGCTCCAGTAGGGCCAGTAGAACCGGTAGGTCCAGTAGCACCAGTAGGGCCAGTAGAACCGGTAGGACCAGTAGGACCAGTAGAACCGGTAGGTCCAGTAGCACCAGTAGGACCAGTAGAACCGGTAGGTCCAGTAGGCCCAGCAGGTATAACAAAGTTTAATAAGTAGTCTGAGTTCATTTTGTATTCCTCCTTTCTTTATAAGTTAATTAATTATTGGAGTAATAGTAACACTAGCTTGTGAACCAGGCGCACCAGTTGTAACAGTTCCAATTGTTAAAGCTGGAGCGGGACCAGTAGCACCAGTAGGGCCAGTGGCTCCAGCGGGTATAACAAAATCTAATGTATATCCAGTAGGATTCATATAACAACTCCTTTCAGCTTGATTAATTATATTTAAGCTGGGGTAATAGTAACACTGGCTTGTGAACCAGGAATACCAGTTGTGACAGTTCCAATGGCTAAACCTGGAGCGGGACCAGTAGGCCCAGTGACACCAGTAGAACCGGTAGGACCAGTAGCACCAGTAGGACCAGTAGAACCAGTAGGACCAGTAGCTCCAGTAGCGCCGGTAAGTCCAGTAGGACCAGTAGCACCAGTAGGACCAGTAGCACCAGTAGGACCAGTAGCCCCAGTAGGACCAGTAGCACCAGTAGGACCAGTAGGCCCAGTGACACCAGCAGGACCAGTAGCACCAGTAGGGCCAGTAGCTCCAGTAAGTCCAGTAGCCCCAGTAGGACCAGTAGAACCGGTAAGTCCAGTAGGACCAGTAGAACCGGTAGGACCAGTAGGCCCAGTGACACCAGCAGGACCAGTAGGCCCAGTAGCTCCGGTAGGGCCAGTGGCACCAACGGATGGACCAGTAGGGCCAGTAGGACCAATTAAACTATTAAAGCAACAAGTATTAGGTTTAAATTGACTATCATGTTCAATTTTTTTCATTGCCTTTTCACAGTTTTTGTGGTTGCAATAATCCATACAGCGTCCTCCTTTCTTTATATTTTATGTAATGTTTAATATTTTGAATGAGCTTATATCATATTAAAAGTACTTGAATGTCTAATTATAATCTAAGATTTTAATGAAATTTTGAAAAATTAATGCTATAATGAAGCTAGGTGGTAATATGGCATTTTATTCATATGTTTTTAGTGCAAACTATAAAGGCTTTAAAAAAAAGTTAAAAAAGATAGCTCAAAAGGAACATAGAAATTATCTATTTCTTTTATGTGATACATATTATAGTATTTTAAAATATGGAATGGCTTTAACTGATTATCTTAACTATGAATTTTATAAGAAAACAAAAGAGGAGAGAAAAACATATGCTGGTGTTAGAAAACAAAATGAGTTTTATGAAATCGTAAGCCCAAGTCAATATAAAAAAAGGTATACAATTAAACCAGACTTTTTGAAAGATTTTTCAAAATATACCAAAAGAGATTTTATTGTTCCTGAAAGATGTACTTTAGAAGAATTTAAAAAGTTTTTGAGAAAACATCAAGTATTTATGAGTAAACCTTACGATGGATTAGGTGGAGCGGATGTTTTAAAAGTGCATAGTAAGAACATAAAAGATATAGAAAAATATTATGAGGAATGTAAAAATAATAGAATATTCTTAGAAGAAGTTGTATTGCAACATGAAGAATTAAATCGCTTATGTGACATGTCTTGCAATACTTTACGTATTATGACTTTTAATAATCATGGTACACCTGAAATATTGTGGGCAGGGCTTCGTATAGGAAATGGAATTAATAGTGTAGATAATTTTCATGCTGGAGGAATGGGGACTGGGATTGATATAGAAACCGGAAAACTAACTCAACCTGCGCTTGATAAAGATTTAAATCAATATACTCATCATCCAAAATCGAATGTTGAATTTACTGGTTTCCAGATTCCATACTTTGAAGAGGTAAAAGAAATGGTAAAAAAAGCTGCATTAGAAAGTGACAAGATTTTAGTTGTTGGCTGGGATGTTGCAATCACAAATAAAGGTCCAATAATTATTGAAGGAAATAGAAGACCAGGATTTGATTTGGTGCAAGTTGTAAGTGGTAGAGGTAGAATTGATATTATGGAGCATGTACTAGAAGAATTGAAGAAATAATGGCTAAAGTTTCTTGTCACTTATCTATAAATAATTTTTTCAAAAAAGTAGACTTCATTTTCATGATAAGCCTACTTTTATAATGGCATTTTTTGATATTTTATTTTCAAATTGACATATATTGTTATTTAATTAATTTTTTCTCAATATATAGAATACAATAATACATAATTGCTGCTACCAGACATAGAATAAAAATTCCTGCGATAACTAAATTTAAATTAAAGACTTGTGAACCATACATGATTAAATATCCGATTCCTTCTTTTGAAACAAGAAATTCTCCCATGATAACCCCAATTAAAGACATACTAATATTGATTTTTAAAGTACTAATGAAATCTTTGATACTATTTGGAAAAATTAATTTTATATAAACTTGCCATTTATTAGCTTTTAGTGATTTCATTAATTTGATTTTATTTTTATCAGTATTAATGAAACTTTGGTAAATATTAATAATTGTTATGATTAAAGATATTAGTAGTGCCATAAAGATGATAGAACGAATACCAGCGCCACACCAAATGATAATAATAGGTCCAAGTGCAACTTTTGGTAAACTATTTAAAATAGTTAAATATGGGTCTGCTACTTTGGAGATGAATGGAAACCACCATAAAATTGTTGCGATTAATAAACCTAGAAATGTACCTAATCCAAAGCTAATCAAAGTTTCGTATACAGTTACCCAAATATGCTGGTATAAGTCTCCTGTTTTGTGCAATTCAATAATTGTAGAAAACATTTGCCTAGGACTAGAGAAAATGAATGTATTGATCATATGGAAATTAGCTAAGCATTGCCAAAGAATAAAGAAAAGTATCAAGATAAAGATTTGCGTAAAACGAACATAGAATTGATTTCTTCTTTGTTTCTTTATAAATAAATAGTGTTCTTCACTAAACATGGAAATCAATTTCCTTCCAAATTGCATCATAATATTCTGAGAACTCTTTGGCTTTTCTATTTTCTATTGGAGTAGAACGATTTGATAACTTAATATCAAATACTTTTTTTATTTTACTAGGACGTTCTGATAGCACAATTACTTTACTAGCAAGACTAATAGCTTCTGCTAAATCATGTGTTACAATAATCGCACTCTTTTTCTCTTGCTTGATAATTCTATATACATCATCAGAAACAGCCAATCTAGATTGGTAATCAAGGGCCGAAAATGGCTCATCTAAAAGTAAAATATCTGGATTAGTTGCAAGTGTTCTAATAAGTGCAACACGTTGTCTCATTCCACCAGATAATTCGTCGGGATAACTGTTAATAAAATCTTTCAGTCCGTAAGTAGATAGTAAGTCAATCACTTTTTTCTTTTTCTCTTTTGTTAATTCATGATTAATTTCCAATCCTAATAAGCAATTGTCTAAAATTGTTCGAAATGGAAATAAGCTATCTTGTTGTAGCATATATCCAATTTTATAATTGTCTTTTATGGTAATTTCTCCACCAGATTTTTTTTCTAATCCACAAAGAATTGATAAGATTGTTGATTTTCCACATCCACTAGGTCCTACAATCGCAATAAATTCTCCATCTGACAAGGAATAAGAAAAGTCCTCAACCGCTAAGATTTCTGAATCTTTAGTATGATAACTTTTCCGTAAACTTTTGATTTCTAAAATATTATTCATGCTTTGAAAACTCAGTTGTAACGAGCTTGTCATATGGAGCTTTCTCTGTTAATTCTCCAGCACTTTCTATGATTTCTTCGATGTGTTTATAATCTTGTTCTGTAATTTCAGTTGTTTTAAACCATGAATCATTTTCACGATAACGTTTTACGATTTTTATTAAATCATTCATAGAAGTATCAGGAAAATAAGAAGTAATAGCTTTAGCAACTTCTTCATCACTATGTGTATAAACATAGTCAAGACCTTTTTGAATTGCTCTTGTAAATTTTTCTACTTCATCTGTATTATTTTCAATATAACTTTTTTTAGCGTTGTAGGCAGTATATGGAACAACTCCTCCAAGTTCTCCAATAGAAGCAACAACATAACCATATCCTTGTTGCTCTAATTGTAACGCTTGTGGCTCAAATAGGGTCACAAAATCTCCATTTCCACCAATGAAAGAACCTGCCATAGAAGCAAATGCTACACTAGTATCAATAGTTAAATCTTTTTTAGGGTCGATTCCATTTTGTTTTAAAGCCCATTCGAAAGTCATTTCAGGCATTCCGCCTTTTCTTCCTCCAATAACTGTTTTTCCTTTCAAATCATCTAATGTAAAATTATCATATTTTTCTCGAGATACTAAAAAACTTCCATCTCTTTTGGTTAGGGCAGCAAAATTAACCAAATAATCTTTTTCTCCTTGATTATAGACATAAATAGTGGCCTCACTACCACAGAATCCAATTTGAACATCTCCTGATAATACAGCGGCGGTAACCTTATCAGCCCCTGGAACAAGAAGGATTTCTACGTCTAGCCCCTCTTCTTCAAAATATCCTAAAGAGTGTGCTACATATTGTGGAGCATAAAAAATACTATGAGTAACTTCTGCAACTTTTATTTTTGTAAGGTCACTTTTTTTAGGCTTGATAAAGAATAAGCAAGATAACCCAACAATAATAAGAAGTGCAATTAACGGTAAAACAAATTTTTTCAAACAAATTCCCCTTTCTTTTCACTTTAATATATTCAATCATAGGATTATGTGCTATTAGGAATGCCTAAAAAGAATAAAATTCTTGGAAATCCTTTATGAGGAGGTATTTTTGTGTTATGATTATAATGGTGAAAGCATATGGATATAGAAACATTAAATGAAAAACAAAGAGAAGCTGTAACAACAACAGAAGGTCCTCTTTTAGTATTAGCAGGAGCAGGAAGTGGAAAAACAAAAGTATTAACAACACGAGTCGCATATTTAGTGCATCAGATGGGAGTTGCTCCATATCATATTCTGGCAATTACATTTACAAATAAAGCAGCAAAAGAAATGAAAGAGCGAGTTATTAATACGTTAGGACCAATGGCTTATCAAATTCAAATATCCACATTCCATTCTCTTGGATTATTGATTATGAGAGAAAACTATGAAAAATTAGGATATGATTCGAATTTTACAATCATTGATAGTGATGATTCCTTAACGGTAATCAAAAAAATCCTAAAAGATTTAAATTTAGACCCAAAAGAATATAATCCTCGTGCAATTAGAAGTAAAATTAGTGGAGCAAAAAATGAGTTAATGTCGGTTACAGAATATGCAAAGTTTACCAATACTGACTTTGAAGAAAAAGTATTAGAGGTATATGACCGTTATCAACAAAAATTAAAGATTAATAATTCACTTGACTTTGATGATTTATTAATGTTACCAATTGAGTTATTTCGTACTTATCCAGATGTTTTAAAAAAATATCAGGAAAAGTTTCAATACATTTTGGTAGATGAGTATCAAGATACAAATGAGGCACAATATATTTTAATAAAGATGATGGGGGCAAAGTATAAAAATGTTTGCGTTGTAGGAGATAATGACCAAAGTATCTATAGCTTTAGAGGCGCAAATTATAAAAATATATTAAATTTTGAAAAAGATTATCCCGAAGCCAATGTTATTTTACTAGAAGAGAATTATCGTTCTACAGGAACTATTTTAAAAGCAGCTAATGATGTAATAAAAAATAATAAAGATAGAAAAGAAAAAAATTTGTGGACACAAAATGATGAGGGAGTTAAAATTCACTACCATCGAAGTTTTGATGAAAAAGAGGAAGCATATTATGTAATGCAAGAAATAGAAAAATTGAGAAACAGAGGCGTTTTAGAAAATCAAATCGCAGTTTTATATAGAACCAATGCCCAATCAAGAAATGTAGAGGAAGCATTATTAAGGCAAGGAATTCCGTATAAGGTTGTAGGAAGTTTCTATTTCTATAATCGAAAAGAAATTAAAGATTTAATATGTTATTTAAAATTGCTATATAATCAGCATGATGATATTAGCTTGCTTCGAGTAATCAATGTGCCAAAAAGAGGAATTGGTTTAAAGACATTGGAAGCTTTAACAGAAAAAGCGGAAAAGGAACATGTTAGTTTATATCATGCAATAGAAACAGGAAAAGAATTACAATTTAAAAAAATTATAGAAAGATTAAAAGAGAAAAGTGAAAACTGTTCTTTGACAGAACTTGTAGAACTAGTTTTAAACGAAACTGGAATGCGTCAAGATTTACTTAACGAAGATAGTATTGAATCAGAAGTACGATTAGAAAATTTGGAAGAATTCAAATCAATTACTAAGGGATTCGAAGAAAGAAATGGAATCGTTTCCTTAGAAGAATTTTTGATGGAAATTAGTTTGGTATCTGATATAGAAGAACATAAAGAAAATAATAATGTTGTAACTTTAATGACAGTTCATAGTGCCAAAGGGTTAGAGTTTAATTATGTATTTTTAATTGGAATGGAAGAGTCTCTTTTCCCACATAATAATTCATTATTAGACCGCTATGGGATAGAAGAAGAAAGAAGACTTTGTTATGTTGCGATAACACGAGCCAAACAGGAACTTTATTTGGTAAATGCGAAAAGGAGAACTTTATATGGAATGGATAGTGTAAATCCTCCTAGTAGATTTATTGAAGAAATAGAAGAAGAATTACTTATGAGGGACCAAGAAGTAATTGAAGAAAATAATACCCATTCAAAACTAGAAGAAGTAGTAATTGATGAAAGTATTGAATATTGTGTTGGAGACAAAGTTCATCATAGTGTGTTTGGAACGGGTGTAGTATTAGGAATAGAAGCAAAAATACTTACAGTAGCATTTCCACATCCCCATGGAATAAAAAAAGTTTTAAAAGGACATAAAAGTTTAGAAAAGGTATAGGTGATTTTATGATATTAAATATTTTAGATACTTTACAAGAATGGATAGAACCATTTCGTGATTTTATATTTAGACATCATGACAATCCATTTTTTTGGGTTGCGATAATACTAATTGCACTAGCATTATTCTTTTTGGGATATTCTGCACTTCATAAGGATAATCAAATATGAGAAGAGTAAGAAAGGCAATAATTCCAGTTGCAGGGATGGGAACAAGATTTTTACCAGCTACGAAAGTATTGGCAAAAGAAATGCTTCCAATTATTGATAAACCTACAATACAGTATATTGTAGAGGAGGCAGTAAATAGCGGAATAGAGGAGATTTTATTTATAACGAGTCCCTATAAAAAGAATATTGAAGACCATTTTGATAGAAGTTTTGAATTAGAAAAAAGGCTAGAAAAGAGTAATAAATTAGAACAATTAGAGATGGTGAAAGATATCTCTAATCTAGCTTCATTTTATTATCTTCGTCAGGGGGAACCATTAGGAACAGGACATGCCGTTAAGTTGGCTAAGAACTTTGTTGGGGATGAACCCTTTGCTATTTTATATGGAGATGACGTTGTAGTATCAGAAGTTCCATGTTTAAAGCAACTGATGCAAGTATATGAAAAATATGATTGCAATGTTTTATGTGCAGAAGAATTGGAAGATTATTTAATTCCTCAAAAGGGTATTATCGAATATGAAGATATAAAAAGTGGAAAAGTGAAGGGATTAGTAGAGAAACCGAAATTAGAGGAAGCACCAAGCAAGCATGGAACTCTAGGAAGGTATATTTTAAAGCCAGAAATATTTGCAGAGATTGAGAAGATATCTATGAAAAATGGGGAATATCTGTTAACAGATGCATTGCTTACTTTGATGAAAAAACAGGATTTTTATGCTTGTAAATTAAATGGAAAATATTATGATGTAGGAAATCAAATTGGATATATTAAAGCGAATGTGGAATTCGCGTTATCTAGGGAAGACTTAGCAAGCGCTATGCGAGAATATTTGAGTAAATTAGAAATATAAAATAAAAACAGTCTTAATTTAAAATAGACTGTTTTTTATAGTTGTGTTTTATCTTTTTCAGACTTCATGTGTTCTCTAGCTTTTTGATTGCTAAGACCTAAAATATAATCAGTGGAAGTTCCATAGATTTGTGAAAGACGAATTAAAATTTCTGTAGGAATATCATTATCTCCTTTTTCGTAATGAGAATAACCTCGTTGCGAAATCCCTAACATAGAAGCCAATTCTGTTTGAGTAAAATCATGATCTTCTCTTAGGTCTTTAAGTCTTTTAAATTGCATAAACCTCACACCTTACTAATAAGACATTATTATTGTAGCGTATAATGAATTGTAACCTTTTGGTTTAGACCGAAATAGTCTCCTATATGCTTATTTTATACAAAAAACTGCAAAATTTATGCGTTAATGCTTATATTTCATAAGATAATTTCTAAACCTAGCTATATTAATGATTGTTATTTAAAATAAGTATAACATATTCTATTGCAAAATTCTAATTTAAGTTTATTATTAATTTACGAATTATAATATCCCATGATATAATAAATATGGTGATTAACATGATACAAGACCATATAGATGAATTGATAGAAATATTAAATCGTGCAAGTTATGAATATCATACTTTAGATAAACCAACAATGACAGACCAAGAGTACGATAGTTATTTAAGAGAATTAATTAATTTGGAAGAAAAGTATCCAGAATTTAAAAGACCAGATTCTCCAACAGTGCGGGTTGGTGGAGAAGTAATTGAAGGATTTAATAAAGTGACTCATGAAGTACCGATGTTATCACTTAGCAATGTATTTAACGAAAGCGAAATTATTGCATTTGATGAAAGGGTAAAAAAAGAAGTTCCAAATCCTAAATATGTTTGTGAGTTAAAGATTGATGGTTTGTCAGTTTCATTACTGTATAAAAATGGCAAATTAGTTCGAGGTGCAACTAGAGGAGATGGAGTAACTGGAGAAGATATAACTCATAATGTAAAAACAATTAAGAACATTCCACTATCACTTCCAGAACCTTTAGATATAGAGATACGTGGTGAAATCTATATGCCTAAAGAGTCATTTCTTTCTCTTAATGAAGAGAGAAGAAGAAATGGTATGGATGAATTTGCGAATCCAAGAAATGCAGCAGCAGGAAGTGTTAGACAATTAGATTCAAAAATAGCAGCAAGTAGAAATTTATCAAGTTTTCTTTATCACTTGCCAAATGCAGAACAATATGAAATACATAGTCATTATGAATCATTACAATTTATGAGAAAACTTGGCTTTAATGTAAATCCTAATATTAAAAAAGTAGATGGAATTGATGAACTTTTACTGTATATTGAAGAATGGACAAAAAATAGAGAAACATTACCATATGAGATTGATGGAATTGTGATTAAAGTAGATGATTTAAGTTCACAAAAAAAATTAGGGTTCACGGCAAAGTACCCTAAGTGGGCGACAGCCTATAAATTCCCAGCTATGGAGGTTTATACCAAACTTCGTGATATAAAGTTTAGTGTGGGTAGAACTGGGCAAGTAACACCAAATGCAATATTAGAACCAGTAATATTAGCAGGCTCTACAATTTCAAAAACAACATTGCATAATGAAGAGTATGTAATATTGAGAGATATTCGCATTGGAGATATAGTATCGATAAAAAAAGCAGGGGATGTGATTCCTGAAGTAGTAGGTGTATTAGAGGAACGTAGAACAGGAAATGAAGTTCCATTTGAAATGATAAAGAACTGTCCAATATGTGGTAGCATTCTTACAAAAAAAGAAACAGAAGCAGCCTATTATTGTAAAAATCCACATTGCGATGCAAAGAAAATAGAAGGACTAATTCATTATGCAAGCAGAGATGCTATGAATATAGAAGGCTTTGGAGATAATATTGTAGAAGATTTCTATAACATGGGGTATTTAAAAAGTATTTCAGATTATTATTATTTATACCAATACAAAGAAGAATTAATGGAGTTAGAGGGATTTGGAAATAAGAGTATTCAAAATTTATTGGATAGTATTGAAGCAAGCAAATCAAATTCTTTGGAAAGACTCCTATTTGCTTTAGGAATTCGTCATGTCGGAAAAAAGACTGGTAAAATTTTAGCAGATTATTTTAAAACGATGGATAAGCTTGAGAAAGCGACTTATGAGGAATTAGTAGAAGTGCATGATATTGGGGAAATAATAGCGGAAAGTATTATAAACTATTTTGCACTTCCTCAAAATGTAGAACTCATTAATAACCTTCGAAAAATAGGTGTTAATATGTCCTATATGGAAAAAGATATTGTTGAAAGTGCAGACTTTTTAGGAAAAACATTTGTATTGACTGGTACATTAGAAACTATAAAAAGAGAAGAAGCAAAGGAAATGATTGAGTCATTGGGCGGAAAAACGTCAAGTACTGTAAGTTCTAAGACCGATGTTGTGGTAGTTGGTGTAAACCCTGGAAGTAAATTTGACAAGGCCAACGAGCTTGGAATTACAATATGGACTGAGAAAGATTTTATAGAAAAGATAGAAAAAAGGTAATCTAATAATAAGATAAGAATATAGGAGAGACCTATATTCTTTTTGTAAACTTTAATGTCAACAAAAGAAACTTTTATAAGTTTTATAATAAATCTATTCTAGAAGGATGCTATAATCAAAATAAGAGAGGTGAACCCAGATGCTAACATCTAGTGTTGGATACAGTATAAGAGAAGATAGCTATAAATCAGGAATTGAAAGCGCCAAAATGGCTCTAGAGAAAGTAAAAACTCCAACAATTGCTTTTCTATATACTTCTATAAAGTATAATCAGAAAAAAGTATTAGAGGGAGTAAATAGTGTATTAGGAAATGTTCCTATTATTGGGTGCAATTCAGATGGAGCTCTTATTGTTCCGTCTGGAGTTGTGAATGAATCGACAGGTTTCTCTGGAGTTATGTTATTAGAAGACCCTAATATGAAAATTGGTTTAGCAATTAGTAGCCATTGTGGCAATGCACGACAACTTGGCCATACGCTTGCATTGGAAGCGATGGAAAATGCTGGGCAAGGATGTGCTCCCGATTACATTTATATGATTGCAAGTAGTCCATATGAAGAGGAATACTTAAAAGGAATCGAAGATGTAGTGGGAAAAGTTCCCTTGTTTGGCGGAGGAATTGCAGACTATAGTAATTTAGGGTGTAACTCATTATTTACCCATGCTAGCGTGGTAGAATGTGGGGTAGCGGTTGCTTTCATTTATACTGATAAGAAAATCATTACAGAATATACAGGTTCTTACCAAGAAACTAATAATGCTGGTATAGTTACCAAAATAAACGGTTCTAGAAACTTAGTAGAAATAGATGGTATTCCTTCACTTCAGAAATATGCAGACTGGATTGGAGAGAAAGCAGAAAGTTTATCAGGAAGAAATTTGTCATATTATTCTGTATTAAATCCATTGGGAATTCAATATGTGGAAGAAGATTTTGTAGCGATTCGTCAGCCTGTATTTGGCAATGCTGATTATTCTATGAATATCAGCCAAGATATAGCATTAAATACCACAGTGATATGTATGAAATCAACTCCAGGAGATTTAGTTGATTCTACTAGAACTGTGTTAGAGCAAGTTCAAAAAAAACTAGAAAGTAAAGCAGGAGCTTACCTCTTGATTCATAGCGGTAATAGAAAAAAGAAAGTGGAAACTCAATTAAATGAAATACATAAGCATTTAAGAGAAACCGCGAATGGTGTGCCGTTTATGACAGTATTTACATTGGGAGAATATGGCTCAAATAGCCAAAACACCAATTCTTGTGGAGAGTTGATGCTCTCATTTACAGGATTTAGTAAAGAATAAAAAGGCTATCTAAAAGGGAGATAGAAATTCGTCTAATGTCGATTCAGTCTAAGAGAACCTAAACTGCAAAGGTTCTTTTATTTTGTACAAATTTTAATGTTATGATATAATGAATATAGTAATGAAAGAGTGGTAGCATGAAGACTAAGATAAAAAAGGGATGCTTAATTAGTTTTATATTGTTATTAATCGGGATAATATTATGGAACGATTATTCATTTTTATTTATCGGCCTATCTATTGTTAGTTTAGGAATTGTGCTACTCTACATTATAAATGATAATAGTGATACAAAATAATAATATTTTTGATAAATTGTAAAAAAACTATTGAAAAAGCAAGAATTTATGATATAATGATAATGTTCTTATATGAATTGCCTGAGTGGCGAAATTGGTAGACGCACAGGACTTAAAATCCTGCGGGAGTCAAATCCCGTGCCGGTTCAAGTCCGGCCTTAGGCACCAATATAAAAATAACCCTTTATGGGTTTTTTTATTAGTAGCTAAAGCCAAGGGGTCTCTACGCTATCTTACTTCTGTGTATAATTTTAAAAAATGGTTTTATTTTTATCCTCATTAGCATATATTTTATAGAAAAAGTCAAGAAAGTGGTTGACTTTCTAAAAATATTTATGATATAATCTATTCGTTATCTAATGAAGCGAAGGTTTTATGGAGAAATACCCAAGTCTGGTTGAAGGGACCGGTCTTGAAAACCGGGAGGTCGGAAACGGCGCGGGGGTTCGAATCCCTCTTTCTCCGCCACTTATTTATTAGATAGTGTGTTTTATAATATCGCGGAGTGGAGCAGCCTGGTAGCTCGTTGGGCTCATAACCCAAAGGTCGTAAGTTCAAATCTTGCCTCCGCAACCATTATTTTGGTCCCGTGGTGTAGCGGTTATCACGTCTGCCTGTCACGCAGAAGATCGCGAGTTCAATTCTCGTCGGGACCGCCATTTATTTATTGGCTCTGTAGCTCAGTCGGTAGAGCAAGGGACTGAAAATCCCTGTGTCGGTGGTTCGATTCCACTCGGAGCCACCATTTAATTTTTTAATATAAACTAATTTTGGTGTTGTAAGCGCGCCCTTAGCTCAATTGGATAGAGCGTTAGACTACGGATCTAAAGGTTAGGGGTTCGACTCCCTTAGGGCGCACCATTTTATTCGGGAAATGGCTCAATTTGGTAGAGCACTTGGTTTGGGACCAAGGGGTTGCAGGTTCAAATCCTGTTTTCCCGACCATTTAAACAATTAACACTCTATAAGAGTGTTTTTTTGGTAATTTTGTGCAACTCTGTTGTCCTAGATGTATGAATAGAAAATAGAACTCTATTTTATTTTTGAATAAATTTTTGCGACACAGTTATTTTTTTCCATTAATGTTATGACGCAGTAACTTCATTATTAATATTTTGTTTTAATTTCTATTTTTCCAAAATCGGGAATTTCTAATGAATTTTCTGCTCTTCCAATTAGATATTCAAAAGTTGTTCTCATACTGCGGGCCTATTTCCGCATTTTTAACCCATTTTCTATCTTTTATGAGCAGAAACTTTTTGCACAATTTAATAATATCCTGTTGCATTCTATTTCATCTCGTTAATATGATTTTATAAAAAAACTAAAAATTCTAACTTTTGAGAAATAAAAAAAGAAAATACTTAAAAAAAATGAAAAAACCATGTATAATTGAAACAGTAGAAGTAGGTGAATTATGGTAACAAAACGAAAATTAAATAAAACTGGAAAAATAACGCTTGCTATTGCTATCTTGGTTATAATAGTTTTACCCTTGATATTCTTTCTGACTAAAAAATATACTAAAAATGAAATGCATATCTTAAAAGTGACGGAAAACTATCAGATAAAAATTGACTATCCTATTATACATCAAAAAAAGTTGGATAATCAAATTAAGGAGTACATCAATTTTGAAAAAGAAAAGTTCCAAAATACAGTTAATTTAAAGATTCCTGTGGGAGAAAATCACAAATATGAATTAGTAATTGGGTATCGTTTGATAAAGCAAGTAAATTCAAATAATTCCATACATCATCATATCCATTTTGAAACTTATACTTATTTAGGAGAAAATCAATATATTAGAAGTGATAAAACGTTCCATTATGATAGTAAAAATAAAAAGTATTTATCTATTAATGATTACTTAGATGGAGATAAGTCTTTTGAAAAATTATCTGTTTTCTCTTATTATTATGCGATGCAATATATAGAAGAACATGGATTAGAATTAGATGAAAGTATAATTAAACAAATAACAACAAAAGATTTTGATAATTATGAACATTTTTTCTTTAAAGAAGACGGATTAGAGATTTTATTTCCTTTATATAAAATTTCTGCTGAACATGATGAGGTAATTAAAATCATAATTCCTCCAAAAGAAATGAACCAATTAGTAAAAGAACAATATAAAGTAAAGGAAGACGAAAAAAAGAAGGAGCAAATTATTCCAGAAAAACGTGATATTTCTAAGTATAAAAATAAAAAATTAATTGCATTTACCTTTGATGATGGTCCAAGCGAAATTACAACCAATCGACTATTGGAAGAATTAAAGCAACACGATGCGAAAGTTACATTCTTTGTACTTGGAAATCGAGTTGAAGCAAATCAAAACACATTAAAAAAAGCATACCAGGAGGGGCATGAAATCGGAAGTCATACATATAACCATAGAAATTTGCTACTATTGAATGATTATACTCGTATACAAGAAATTAAAGAAACCAATCAAGCAATTGAAAATGTGATAGGAATAAAACCGACTTTATTAAGGCCACCTTATGGAAATATAAATGAAGAAACTAAAAAAATAAGCAACATGCATATTATTGAATGGGGAATAGATACTCTTGATTGGAAAACTAAGGACAAAGAATTAATTGCGAAAGAAATTGTAGATAATGCTTATGATGGGGCGATTATATTATTACATGATATATATGAGTCTTCAGTAGATGGAGCGTTATTAGCGATGGAAAAACTAGAACAAGAAGGATATGCCTTTGTCACAATTTCAGAAATGGCGGAATTAAAAAATATAACATTAGATTATACAACTTTATATCGTAGTTTTAACTGACAAAATTTGTATTAAAATTGTCAGTTTTTTATTTATAAAATGCGATATTCTAAAATTAGAATATAGATAGGATGAGAAATATGAGAGAAGAAATATTAAATTATTATAAAAAAACTAGTATTTATACAAATTATGCAAATTATAAAAATTATTTTAAAAGCTTACCAGATGATTTAAAAGAGTTAACAAGATTAATTAATGATTCTTATATCCACCGAATTGTGCTCTTAAAAAGCTATATAACTCATGATAAAATAAGTGAAGAATATCCATGGTATGATTACCGTTGTCATGATGACATTTTGCTTACAGCCCCTGCGATTATGGCAGAATTATTTAGATTGGATGAGCGCGGATTGACACATGGAAGAGAAAATAAAAATAAAGTAATCATTACATGTAGATATGCCTCAGTGTTGCTTGCTTCAATTTTAAAAGCGAAGGGTATACCAACAAGAGTTAGGTCAGGATTTGCGCCCTATATCAATCAGAATCGCTATCCAGACCATTGGATATGTCAATATTATAACGAAAATGAAGGAAGATGGATTAACGTCGATACAGATGAAATAGAAATTGAAAGAAAAAATTATAATAATGTAGATGTCAAAACAGAGTATTTTTGTTTTGCTGCAGAAGCATGGCTAAATGTCCGCGCTGGAAAGATGAATGTTGAAAAGTTTATTCATGGTTCCTCAATAAAAGGATTAGATATGCTTGCGAGGACGTTGTTCTTTGATTTCCACGCCCTCATGAATGACGAAATCTCTTATCTCTTTTTTCCAACCTATTTAGATACAAGTAAGGAATTTTTTGAACTTGGGGTAGAAGAATTAAAAGAGCTAGATGACTTGGCGACTCTAATGCTTGACCCAGATAAAAATTTTGATGAATTAAGATATTTATTTGAAAATGATAAAAAATTTAGAGTATTAAACACACCTCTTTTAGGAGATAAAGACCATTTAGAAATTTAATTTAGCCTTTTTTAGGCTCTTTTTTGTTATAACTGGATTGCTTTCTAAACAAAACATGATACAATATAATAGAGGTGTAATATGAAACTAGTATCTTGGAATGTTGCCGGTTTTAGAGCTTGTTTAAAAAAAGGATTTTCTGATTTTTTTAGTTGGGTTGAAGCAGATATTATCTGCTTACAAGAAGTAAAAGCAACTAGAGACCAAATTCCTTTTGAACCAAAAAATTATGAGCTTTATTTATATCCAGCAGAACGAAAAGGGTATTCAGGAACCCTTATTTATTCTAAGATAAAACCATTATCCGTAGCCTATGGAGTTGGGATAGAAGAGTATGACCACGAAGGTCGAGTTATTACATTAGAATTTCAAGAATTCTATTTAGTAAACACCTATGTACCAAATGTAAAAAGAACATTAGAGCGTCTTCCATATCGAATGAAATGGGAAGATATGTTTAGAGTTTATTTGAAAAAACTAGCGGAAAAGAAACCTGTGATTGTATGTGGAGACTTTAATGTCGCGCATACAGAAAAAGATATCAAAAACGCGAAAGCAAACATTGGAAACGCAGGATTTACAAAAGAAGAAAGAGAAAAATTTACAGATTTATTAAATAGTGGCTTTATAGATACTTATAGGCATTTTTATCCAGAGAAAACGGATGCTTATACATGGTGGAGCTATATGCCAAGAGTGAGAGAACGAAATATAGGTTGGAGGATTGATTACTTTATTTGTTCAAAAGAAATTATTAATAAAATTAAGAGGGCAGAAATTTATCATCATGTTTTAGGAAGTGACCACTGTCCAATTGGAATTGAAGTTACATTGAAGTAAGTTGTTGGCTGTATCAAAAGAGTAAAAGGGAGATACGTCATGAGAATTAGGATTGTAGCAGTAAGGCGAGGTGTAGAAGTAGAATTTTGTAGTGAGTTGTTAAAAAGAAGTTATAAAAAATGTGAAAAGATAAGAAGAAAGTTAGAATGGTTAGAAGATTTAGAACCTTATTCTTTTTTCTATGTTGCCAAAGAAGAAAATTTGGCAGTAGGTTTTTTATATGCTTACATTGTATCAAAGAGTGGAGAACTAATGTACCACTCAACAGCTGTATTAGAATCATTAATTGTGGAACCGAAATATAGAAATCAGGGAATCGCGACTTCTCTAATGGAAATATTTTTAGATATGTGTCATAATCATAACATCAAAATATTGGAAACAGAAATATTTCATAAAAATGAGTATATGCAGAAGATATATTGGAGCTTGAATTTAAGAAAATATTGTTATAGAATGAGAATGAACTTTGAGGAGGAAACTGTATGAAAAGAAGTGCTGGAATTCTGGCTTACCGTGTGAAAAATAATCAAATAGAAGTATTTTTAGAACATATGGGAGGACCATATTGGCAGAAAAAGGACGAAGGCGCCTGGTCTATTCCAAAGGGCGAATATAAAGAAGAACAAGCGATAGAAGCAGCTATCAGAGAATTTAGAGAAGAAACTGGGTTTGAAATCGAAAAAGAAAACTTAGAATTTCTAGCTTCTATAAAACAGGATAGCCAAAAACTAGTGACTACGTTTGTAGTTTGTCATGACTTTGATGAGAAAGCGATAAAAAGCAATTATTTTGAAATAGAATGGCCGCCAAAAAGTGGAAAAAAAGTAATGTTTCCTGAAATGGACCGTGCAGAATGGTTTACATTACCAGAAGCGAAGAAGAAAATATTAAAAGGTCAAGTTCCATTTATAGAAAAATTGGAAGAGTATTTAAAGAAAACTGGATTAATATAAAAATTAAGAGTATAATATGGTTGACGAAAAGTAGCTTAATTTGGTAGAGCACTACGTTCGGGACGTAGAGGTTGCAGGTTCAAATCCTGTCTTTTCGACCAAAAATGTTAATTACAATTGAGAAAATCACTATAGATTCATATAGTGATTTTATTTTAAAAAAATTTAGTTAAAATATAATATTGCAAACAAAAATAAAACGGTAATGTTTTCAAGAGATAAAATTGTACAAAATTGAACGAATATTGTATCAGCTATTTCTTTATGATAAAATGAATTTATAAAAAGAGAAATTGCTTTTATATAATAGGAAGAGGTACGAATATGGATAAAATTTTAAATGAAGCATTAAAAAAGGAACGACAAAGACAAGAACAAAATATAGAATTAATAGCAAGCGAAAATTATGTTTCAAGAGATATTTTAAGATTGCAAGGTAGTATTCTTACAAACAAATACGCAGAAGGCTATCCAAACAGAAGATATTATGGTGGATGCGAGTACATTGATATTTTTGAAGAGCAAGCAAGAGAATATGCGAAAGAATTATTTGGGGCTAAATTTGCTAATGTTCAACCTCACTCAGGTTCTAGTGCAAATATGGCGGTTTATAGAGCTTTACTTCAAAAAGGTGATAAAGTTATGGGAATGAACTTATCTGATGGAGGCCATTTAACGCATGGACATCCTTTATCATTCAGTGGTCAAGATTATGAAATCACCGACTATGATGTAGATTTAGAAACAGAAATGATTGATTATGAGAAACTAAGAGAGAAAGCGATTAAAGAAAAACCAAAAATGATAATTGCAGGTGCAAGTGCATATTCTAGAATTATCGATTTTCAAAAGTTTAGACAAATCTGTGATGAAATCGGCGCATACTTAATGATAGACATGGCCCATATTGCAGGATTAGTAGCAACAGGATTACATCCCTCCCCAATTCCCTATGCAGACGTTGTCACGACAACAACACACAAAACATTAAGAGGACCAAGAGGAGGCTTAATTTTATGCAATGATGAAGTGCTTGCCAAAAAAATAGATAGCGCAGTTTTCCCTGGCATACAGGGTGGACCATTAATGCATGTAATTGCAGCGAAAGCAGAGTGTTTCCATGAAGCACTACAGCCAGAATTCAAAGAATATATGGCTCAAGTTGTGAAAAACATAAAAGCAATGGCAACAACATTAGAAGAAGAAGGATTTAGAATTATATCAAAAGGAACAGATAACCATTTGATTTTAGTAGATGTAAAAAGCTCTACAAATATAACAGGAAAAGAAGCACAGGAATTATTAGATAGAATTCATATTACGGTCAATAAAAACGCCATTCCAAATGATAGTGAAAAACCAATGGTAACAAGTGGAATTAGAATTGGAAGTCCAGCTATGACAACAAGAGGTTTAAAAGAAGAAGAATTTAAACAAATAGGAAAAATTATTTCTAAGGCTTTAAAAAATGCCACAAACGAGAATATATTAGAAGAATTAAGCAAAGAAGTAATAGAGTTAACTAGTAAGTTTCCATTAAAATATGAAATGGAGTAGCGGTATTTATGTATCAAATTAGTAGGATAAGAATGATTGGATTAGTTAGAGATTATAGAGGAGTAAAATCTCCAGTGGAAGAAAAAGTATTGGCAACAAGATTAGGTGATATCCATGTATATCAAGATGTTTTTTACGACAGTTGCCGTTATTCTAAATCACCAGTTTTAGTTGGCATTGAAGAAACTCTTGCGATTGAAGAAATGAAGGAAATCGGAGAATTTTGTACTCCTATGGAACTTCGCTCTGGAAGAATTTCTAAAAAACGGTTGATAGAAATTTATAATCAAATTAATCCACCTGAATATGCAATAACAGAAACTCAATTAAAACTGAGAAGAGAAAGTAAGAAAAAATATGGAGATATTTAGTCCATATTTTCTTTTTGTATAGCAAATAATTGTTTTTTAAAGTAATTCAAATGTATTTTTTCATCTTCAATAATTCTTAATAATAATTCTCTGATATAAGGGTCTGTTATAATCTGATAATGAGCTTGGTATTCTTTTATGGCATGGCTTTCCTTTTCAATATCTAATTTTAAAATATCAATAATAGATGTTTTATAATCAATGTTTTGACTAGACCAATAAATTTTTTCGTTGAAATGAGTATCGTAAGTAACATATTCAGGAGAAACCCCTAAGAGTTCAATTGTTTCTCCTAGTAATTTTAAATGATGCATTTCTGTAACTGCAATATGAAAAAGATTGTTCGCAATCTCTGGGTATTGTTTACTTAATATTAAATTTTGAAATATATATAGATGAACAGCGCTATCTTCACTTAACTCTCCAGCATAATCCTGCAATAATATTTTCGCATATTCTGTATTTGTACAAGTTACTCTTGGTTTTGGGTAAGGCTTATTTAATTGAAAATCCATATTATCACCTAATGAATTTTATGAATAAAAGTAAAAGAATATGCGAATAACAATTTGTACAAAAAAATATAGATTTTGGAAATGACATAGAAAAAAGGTTGTAGAATAAACGAAAAAAAAGGATACTCTACACACTAATGTAGAATGCAAATGATAATTATAAATGGTATCCTGAATACAGGAAGTGGTTATATGGATAAAAGAGTTTCTAAAGGACACGGAGAAATAAAATTTAAATTAGCAGATAGAATGAAAGAAAGAGGACTGTCAAAAAATAGATTATGTAATGAAACTGGCTTCCGTTTCGAAACCATTCAGGGATATTATTTAGGAAACATCAGTCGTGTAGATTTATTTGTTCTTTCAGAATTTTGTAGAGTATTAGGATGCAAAGTTGAAGACATTATTGAATATGCACCAAAAAAGAAGTAAAAGATAACATTATTTGTTGTCTTTTTTGATTATTTAATCCTTATTTATGGTATACTTACTATGTATGACATTAAAGGAGGATATAAACATGGAAGCGTGGAAAAATTTTAAAGGAGAAAAATGGAAAAGTGAAATCAATGTAGAGGATTTTATTTTAAATAATTATCATGAATATCAAGGAGATGACACTTTTCTAGAAGGTATTAGTGAAAAAACAAAAAAAGTTTGGGATAAAATATCAGAACTTTTAAAAATAGAA
The DNA here is from genome assembly GCA_949505625.1 of uncultured Bacilli bacterium. Lineage (GTDB taxonomy): Bacteria > Bacillota_I > Bacilli_A > RF39 > UBA660 > MGBC102946. The sequence continues at coordinate 43,590 of CATBQD010000007.1, read as the reverse complement.
TTAGAAAAAGGTGTTCTTGATGTAGAAACAAAAATTGTTTCAGGAATCGATAACTTTAAAGCTGGTTATATCGACAAAGAAAATGAAGTTATTGTTGGTTTACAAACAGATGCGCCATTAAAAAGAATTGTTAATTTATATGGTGGAATCCGTATGGCTCATACTTCATTAGAAGCTTATGGATATGAACTAGATAAAACAGTTGGAGATTATTTTAAAGAATTCCGTAAGTCTCATAATGATGGAGTATTTGATGCTTACACACCAGATATCAGAAGAGCTCGTAGTGCTGGATTATTAACAGGTCTTCCAGATGCCTATGGAAGAGGAAGAATTATTGGAGACTATAGACGAGTAGCACTTTATGGAGTAGATTATTTAATCGAACAAAAGAAAAATGATTTAAATAGCATTTATGATATTACAAACGAAGAAACCATACGCCTTAGAGAAGAAGTTTGTGAACAAATTAGAGCTTTAGAAGAAATGAAATCTATGGCTAATAAATATGGATGTGATATTTCAGTACCAGCTAAAAATGCAAAAGAAGCTATTCAATGGTTATATTTTGGATATTTAGCAAGTGTAAAAGAAAATAATGGAGCAGCAGAGAGTATCGGAAGAACTTCTACATTCTTAGATATTTATATTGAAAGAGATTTAGAAGATGGAACTTTAACAGAGAAAGAAGCACAAGAATTAATTGACCAATTTATTATTAAACTTCGTATTATTCGTCATTTACGTACTCCAGAATATAATGAATTATTTGCAGGAGACCCAACTTGGGTAACAGAATCTTTAGCTGGAATGGCATTAGACGGAAAAAGTCTAGTTACAAAAAATAGTTTCCGTTATTTACATACTTTAATTAATCTAGGAACATCTCCAGAGCCAAACTTAACTGTACTTTGGTCTGAAAACTTACCTGAAAATTTCAAAAAATATTGTTCAAAAATTTCTATATTAACAGATGCGATTCAATATGAAAATGATGACATTATGAGACCTCTTTATGGAGATGATTATGCAATTGCTTGTTGCGTATCAGCTATGAAAGTAGGAAAACAAATGCAATTTTTTGGAGCAAGATGTAATTTGGCTAAATCACTACTTTATGCTATTAATGGCGGAATTGATGAAAAAAGTGGAAAATTAGTTATAGAAAATGTTCCAAAAATCACAGACGACATTTTAGACTATGAAAAAACAAAAGATGCATATTATAGTATTTTAGAGCGTGTTGCAAAAACATATGTAGATGCTATGAACGTCATTCATTATATGCATGATAAATATGCTTATGAAAAAATCCAAATGGCCTTACATGATACCAATGTAGAACGTTTAATGGCTTTTGGAGTAGCAGGGTTATCAGTAGCAGTTGATTCTCTTTCTGCTATAAAATATGCGAAAGTAAAACCAATTCGAAACGAAGAAGGAATTGCAATTGATTTTGAAATTGAAGGGAATTATCCAAAATACGGAAATGACGATGACCGTGTAGATAATATTGCAGTAGATTTAGTAACAAAATTTGTTTCTGAATTAAAAAAACATCCTCTTTATAAAGATGCTATTCATACTTTATCTGTACTTACAATTACTTCAAATGTAGTGTATGGAAAGAAAACAGGTGCAACACCAGATGGAAGAGCATCAGGAGTCGCTTTTGCCCCAGGAGCAAATCCAATGCATGGTAGAGATTCAAATGGAGCTTTAGCCTCTTTAAACTCAGTTGCGAAAGTACCTTACAAAGATATTTGTCAAGATGGTGTTTCTAATACGTTCTCAATTGTCCCAAATGCTTTAGGTCATAGTGAAGAAGAAAGAATTGATAATTTAGTTCATATATTAGATGGATACTTTAAACAGGGTGCACATCACTTAAATGTAAATGTGTTAAATAGGGAAATGCTTATTGACGCAATGGAAAACCCAGGAAAATATCCAACTTTGACAATTCGAGTATCAGGTTATGCAGTTAACTTTAACCGACTTAGTAAAGAACAACAAAAAGAAGTAATTAGTAGAACATTCCACGAGGTAATGTAATGAAAGGGTATATTAATTCTATTGAAACAATGGGATTAGTAGATGGTCCAGGAATTCGTTTTGTGGTATTTATGCAAGGTTGTAGATTGCGTTGTCTATATTGTCACAATCCAGAAACTTGGAAAAAAGAAAGCGAATTAGAATTAACCGCTAATGAGTTAGTGAAGAGAATTTTACGATACAAAAATTATTTTGGAGAAGATGGCGGAGTAACCTTCTCAGGGGGAGAGCCACTCTTACAACCAGAATTTTTAGTAGAAGCCTTAAAACTTTGTAAACAATGTAATATTCATACCTGCTTAGATACAGCTGGTTTTGGACTTGGCAATTATGAAGAAATCTTAAAATACACCGATTTAGTAATTATGGATATTAAAGCTTTAGAAGCAGAACCCTATAAAAATCTAACAGGACAAAATATAGAAGAATCTTTCCATTTTTTAGAGGTTTGCCAGAAAATGGACAAGAAAATGTGGATTAGACAAGTAATTGTTCCAGGAATAAATGATACAGAAGAATATGTCTTACAATTAAAAGAGTTTGTATCAAAATTGAAAAATGTAGAAAAAGTAGAATTTCTACCTTATGAAACATTAGGAGTTCCAAAATATGAGAAGCTAAAAATTCCATATCGGTTAAAAGATGTTAGTCCAATGGATACTAAACGGTGTCAAGAATTATATAGTTTACTTGAAAAATAGCAATTTCGCTATTTTTTTTATTATATTTTTGGTATAATGCTTTATGATAAGGTAGGTAATTGTATGAATGAAAATCAAATGAATATGCAAAATAACTTAAATAATCAACCAGTAAATCCAAATGGAGGCGTTCCTCCAATGACAACCATGAATAACAATTTTAGTGCATCACCAGAGGTACCAACTACTGGAACACCTATGCAACAACCAGTTAATAACATAAATATGGGTGTAGTACCTAATCCTCAAAATGTGGGAGGAGTAAATATAAATCCAACAATGCCAACACCGCCAACTAATAATTTTATGGAAGATTTTTCACAAGCAGTAGTTCCAGAACCTGTGGCCCCAACAGTAAACGTTCCACCAGTGATGCCAGAGCAAGTTACGGCAGTTCCAACACCAGAACCAACTATGGAAACTCCAGTGCAACAACAACCACAAGTTATGCCAACTCAAACAGTAGAAGTTCCTGTGGCATCAGCACCAGAGGTTTCAGTGGTTCCTCAAGAACAACAGGTGGTGCCAACAGAAAATATATCAGAAGTACAGTCTACAACAACCCAAGAAGAAAAACCAAAAAAGAAAAAGAAGGGAAACTGGGCGTTTATTATTGCTTTATTTGCAATAGTTGGGTTCTTTGTTTTATTACTTCCATTATTAGTACGAATTTTTGGATATTAAAAAAGCACTTCAATTTTGAAGTGTTTTTAATAAACTGTATTTTTAGAAAGTTCAATAATTAATTTCATATCATCATCTATACCCATGATATTTTTATGTAGTTCGTTGCATTTTTCACATCGATAAATAATTTTATAACTATTTTTAAATTTCTCTATTCCAACAGGTTTTAAGAGTCCTTGACAATTATTTTGTCTATCTCCAGGAAGAATATCAACATGTTTAGAATAAAGACAAAATGGACAATGGTCTCGTGCAGTATAATTTAATTTTTCCACTTTTTTCCCGCAATTTTCACAGGTAAAAGCTTCATCAATCATTGTAAACTTTTTCAAATTTATCACCTAACTAAAAAGTATCGTATCATAGCTCTGGTTTTCTGTCAATCGTACTATTTCTGAAAAAGTTTAATAAAATGAAATTAGGTGATGCCAAATTGAAGCGCGTTTTCACTTTTTTAATTGGCTTTGGATTTTCCACAATAGGAGCAGTATATATTATTAGTTATTGCAATTTAATGACAGTTGGGTATAATTTTCACGAATATGTACAATTTATAATTAGAAGATTAGAATGCCAATATTTTCTAATTGGATTATGTTTAATTTTCTTATCAATTTATCTACCAGGAGGGAAAAAGTATGAATTACATATATGACATTTTATTGAATTTTAATCGTCAGCTGTATGATTTCTTTGAATGGGATATTAATGATAATATTGTTCATATCCGAAAGATTCCACTTTATAAAGTAGGAACAAAATCTCTTTTAAAGATTAGAGATAATAAAGTTAAATTTGAACAAGATTTTTTGGATAAAGTAAAAAATAGAACAGAAGTATTCACAAATAAAGATGTTGATTATCTAGAATATGCTTTCTTATTAACAGATGGTAGCAGTGTTCTAGCACTTAAGTGTAATCAAAATAGAGAAAGTATAGGAAAGAGTATGCTTTTAGTAGATGAAGATATGGAAGTTTTAGATGTCAGTAAAAAAATAAAAGAAATAGAACTTACATTTGAAATAATGTCAGAAGAAAGATATATTCCACTAAAAACGAGAAAAGAACAAAAAATGGAGAAGTATGTAAAAGATGAATTATATAAAAGCCAAAAACAAAATGCAAAAGAGAAATTAGAATATTTATATTTTGAATGCTTTGGAAAAAATGAACATTCTGTTGATACAATTTTGAATCAATTTCTTTTTCAAATGAAACGCGGAAATCATAATATGATTCGAAAACTATATGATATTTTTAAACTTACTTCTGTTCAAAAATAACAACATTTCTCAATGTTGTTTTTTAATTATTACTTTGATATAATAAAAATATTGGATGTGGTAAGATGGAATATAAGGTAATGATATCAGAATTTGAGGGGCCACTTGATTTATTGCTACATTTAATTAAAGAATCATCAATTGAAATATTTGATATTGAAATAGAAAAAATAGCAGAACAATATTTAGACTATATTCATCAAATGGAAAAAATGAATTTAAATATTGCGAGTGAATACTTATCGATGGCAGCAGAATTGATTGAAATAAAATCGAGTAGTTTACTTCCAAGAAAAAAAATAGAAACCGAAGATGAGTATGAAGAAGACCCTAGGGAACGTTTAATAGAGCGCTTATTAGAATATCAGAAATATAAAGAAATAACCCCAAAGCTTCATGAATTAGAACAGCAACGACATGAGTTTTATTCAAAAGAACCTGAAAGCTTAAAAGAATATGTAAATATTGATTCTGAAGAAGTAAATTTAGATATAGATTTGAATGATTTATTAGATGCTTTTAAGAAAATGTTAGAAAGAAAGGAATTAGATAAACCTTTACAAACAAAGATTACTAAAAAAGAGTATTCTGTAAGTGTACGTAGCAATGAGATTAGAAATCTACTAAAAGAAAAGAAGAAAGTAGAATTTTATGAGCTTTTCGAAATTGTTACAAAGGATTATGTAATTGTGACTTTCTTATCAATTCTTGATTTAGCACGTAAACAAGAGTTATCCATCACTCAAAATAAAAATTTTAATCAAATTACTTTAGAATTAAAGGGAAGTGAAATTCATGAATAAAAAAGCTGTATTAGAAGGAATTTTGTTTGTTGTTGGTGAAGAAGGATTAACCGCGACAGAATTACAAAATATATTAGAAGTAAGTGAATATGAATTTCAAAAATTAATTTCTGAACTAGATGAAGATTATAAAAGGAAAGATAGGGGAATTCAAATTGCCTTTTTAGGAAATTGTTATAAATTAGTAACAAAACAGGAACACAAAGAATATTATAAAAAACTGGTAACGATTGAAGAAAATAGCAAACTTTCTGATGCCGCTTTAGAAACACTTGCCATAATTGCTTATAATGAACCAATTACAAGAGTTCAAATAGATGAAATAAGAGGCGTTTCTAGTGTACATCATGTTAGAAAGTTGTTATTGAAAAATTTAATTCGTGAAGTTGGAAAATCAGATTTACCAGGAAGACCACTTTTATATGGGGTTACAAAAGAGTTTTTGGATTATTTTGGTCTATCAACAATTGATGATTTGCCAAAAGTAACAATGAGTTCAAACAATGAAGTAGAACAAGTAGACTTATTTGAATCTAAATATAAAGAAAATTAAGCATCTTTTGATGTTTTTTTTGTAACTACTATTCAAAAATAAATCTTTATGGTATAATAAATAGGTAATGCCTGTGTGGCGAAATTGGTAGACGCGCACGACTCAAAATCGTGTGGTTTATATCATATCGGTTCGAGTCCGATCACAGGCACCAATATTGATATCAAGCTCGAACTTTCAAGTTTCGAGTTTTAATATACTTAAAATTATGATAAAGTATTTATAGAAATTAAATTAATTATGTCAATTTAATAAACACACTTGTATATTGATTAATTAAAAAAGATTCAATAAGAATGGAGTAAAAGATATTAAAAGTAATAGATTATAATGAAAAGTATTCTAATGACATTAATGAAGAAGAAAGATTGTATTGGTGGAAATAATGGAAACAATAAAAAATGATTATGATGGTATTAAATTATTATTTCAACAAATATGTGAAGTATTAGGTAAAAATGTTGATTTAAATAAAATTCAAATTATCAATCGTGGTAGACCGCATGAGACTGAAAGATTACCAGAAAATTCGATGGGAATATATATGTTTAAATATAATGATAAATATTTAAAAATTGGAAAGGCAAATTCTAAAAGTAATGCAAGATTTACATCTCAACATTATAATTCAGGCTCAGCAAGAAGTAACTTAGCTAAATCTTTATTAGAAGATGTTGAGTTCTGTAAAAAGCAGTCATTAAATAAAGACAATATAAAAGAGTGGATGAAACAAAACTTAGAGAGAATTGATATCATATTAGATGGAGAACTAAATGTATTTACACTCAATCTGTTAGAAGCTTGTTTGCACTATAAATACAATCCTAAATATGAAGGTTATAAAATACAAGAGCGTTAATTCCAAACATTGTATTGATGCTTTTTTTATGTTAACATAATAATATAAGATAGTTTGGAAAAGAGGATTTCTATGGAGGAAACAAAAATAGAAAATAGTTTAAGATTTTATCTATTATGTAATACATTAAAAGATTTAATTCGTACTGGATGGAAGATTTGGAATGTAAAAAGGGAAAGAATAGAAAGTGTAGCAGAGCATATTTATGGAGTACAAATGTTAGCGCTCGCAATTTATAAAGAATTTGAATATGATTTAGATATTGAAAAAATACTCTATATGATAGCCATTCATGAACTAGAAGAGATAGAAATCGGAGACTTAATTTGGAATGATATAACAGCTACAGAAAAACTAGAAAAAGGGAAAAAAGCAGTTCATTCTATTTTAAGTGGATTGTTACACTCTGAAGATGTTGAAGAATTACTTAATGAATATAATGAAAGAAAAACAAAAGAAGCTTTATTTGCTCATCATTGTGATAAATTAGAATGTGATATTCAAGCAAAACTTTATGATGAAGAAAAGTGTGTTGATTTAAATTGTCAACCAGGAAATAAATTGTTAAATAACAATATTGTAAAAGAAAAGCTAGATAAAGAAAACTCTTGGTCGAATGCTTGGATAGAGTTTGATAGACACCATTATTTAGATGACCAAAATTTTATAGACATTATTGATTATTTAAAAGAAAATGGTATTTCTAATATAAAAAAATCTTGATTCTATTTTCAAGATTTTTTTTGATATACTTTTTGTTTTTGTTGATATTTTTCAATGAAGTTAGAAAAACATTCAAAATAAGAACCAAATGGTGTCCCATCCCTATGTAAAATGATACAGTTATTATTGTAATAATGTTTCGGATTTTTATGAATGGTAATCGTTAATCCAGTAGCAAATGGCTGATAATCAATTTTTAAAATATTTGGATTACAAGAATCAGATTTAAAAGCAAGAAATTGAGATTCTGGTTCAACTACGATTCTATCAGTTCCTGGGTATAAAAAGTAAGCTCCAATTAAACTTTGCAGTAAGTCTTGGAAAGATTCAAGGACTTCCCATTCTGTCATATCATGGTTAGAGAGATTAATTTCAAAGGATGTTGCTTGATTGTGTGGAGAAGTTTCAATTCGTATATATTCATTATTGAATTTTTGAATAATTAAAGTAATTCCATTTTTTGTAAAGGAAACAGATTTACTATATTGATTTGAATTTGCTTTTATTTCCATAAAATTTCACTTCTTTCTAATGAGTGTTGTTATCATATCATAAAAATAAAATTTGAGCAATAAAGAGATTTATTAGGAAATTGTTATACATCAGATTTGAAATATATAGGGTTCTACCAATGGTATAGGAATTTGATTAAATAGTTATTGTATAATGAAGCTATGGAGGAAAGATTATGAATCAAGAACGTATTGGAAAATTTATTTTAGAATGTAGAAAAGAAAAACAATTAACACAACAGGAATTAGCAAGCAAACTAAATATCACAGATAAAGCAATTAGTAAGTGGGAAAATGGAAGGTGTATGCCAGATTTAGAACTCATAAAGCCTTTGTGTGAACTATTAGGGATTACAATTAATGAATTGCTATCTGGAGAACGATTAACCGAAGAAAACTATCAAGAAAAACTAGAAGAAAATATGCTTCGAATCAATTTGAAAGGATTAAAGAAAAATGTATTGAGTGGAGTAAAATTATTTTTATTTCTGATTATACTTGTTCCTTTTTTAGCGCTTGCTTTTATATTAGGATATACAATAATACAAGAATATAGATATGGACATATAGCAGTGCCTTCATCAGAAGTAAATCTAAAAATGTGTGAAACAGAAAAAATGATTTGGCTTAATATTTCCAGAAAAAATGAGGAGCCAGTATCTTTTGACGATGAACCAAATTTAGAATCAAGAACACTTATCCTTAAAACATTTCGTTACCGTAGTAATAAAGTTTACGAAGGATATGCAAAGGATGTTAATGTAGGATATAAAAAATCGAAATATGATAAGTTTTATTATGATGGGAAGCTTGTTTGGGATAAGACTATGAAATTGGAAAAGTGTGAATAAAAGAATAGACTTTTTTCTTGGAATGTGTTAAAGTGGAAGGATACAAAGATGAATTAAGGAAAGAGGTATATTATGGAAAATAACTTAGAAGCTTTGTTTGTAAAAATTCAAAAAGAAAATCCAGAATGTTCTTTAGATGAATTGTTATATAAAGCATACCAACAATCAGGTAATAGTGAAGAATCATTCACAACATTTCGTTCTAGAATTTTAGAGGCAAACAATATAGATGAATATGAGTATTATACAAAAGATGTAAATCCAAAATTAAAAGCTTATGTGGAAGAAGCTATTTTTCCTGAATATGAAAAAAATGATAAAGCCCATGGAATCATCCATATTTTAGAAGTTATTAGAAGGTCATTTGCGCTTAATGCAACATTGAAATTAGGATTAGAAGATAATAAAATCTATGCCATAGCGGCATTTCACGATTTAGGAAAATATATTGACCATGAGAATCATGAGAAGATTGCTGCAAATCTATTTATGCAAGATTCTGTAATGCCAACGTTCTTTAGTGAGGAAGAAAGAAAATTAATCAAAGAAGCAATAGAAGACCATCGTTCTTCTAAAGAGGATACGCCAAGAACAGAATATGGAAAACTAATTTCATCAGCTGATAGAAATACTAGAATAGAAATTGTGTTCATTAGAAGTTTCTTTGTTGGTAAATGGAGAACTCCAGAAAGAGATGTAGAAGACTTTTTAGATTATACATATAAAAGACTTTCTAAACGATATGGAGAAGAAAATCCTGAAAATATGTTTTTTGAAGATGAAACTTATAGAATATTCTTACATGATATGAGGGAGTTACTTCAAGATGAAGTGAAATTCAAAAATCTTTATTGTGAAGTTAACCATATAGCTTCAAGGGAACATGTTTTATCTGATGAATTAGGAGAAACCACGTATTTTCTTAAGAAAAATTAAATTTTGACAATTGAATATTTCTATGATATTATAAAGTTGTTTTAAAGGAGAGATTATTATGTTAAAAACATTAAAAAATCATCATCATAATAATCGCACTTGTTAATACGACTTTTCATGTTGTAGGTACAAGTGCTATTTGTGGTGCTTGTATCTAGTATAAAAGAATATGCTATACAAGTACTATCAAACTTGTATAGTTTTTTTATAGGAGGGAAATATATGAAAATACAAAATGTAAAAGGTGGTTATGATTTCTTACCACAAGAACAAAAAATTAGAAATTATATTAATGGAGTTTTGAAAGAGACATTTGAAGAATATGGGTATAGTCCAATTGAGACTCCTATCCTTTGTTATTTTGATATGCTAAGTGGAAAATATGATGAACAAAATGATATTTTAAAAGAAATCTATCGATTAACAGACCAAGGAAATAGGGAATTAGGATTACGTTATGATTTAACAGTTCCATTTGCTAAATTAATTGCTCTTAATAAAAATCAATTAAAAATGCCATTTAAGCGTTATGAAATTGCTAAAGTTTTTAGAGATGGCCCAGTAAAAGTAGGAAGAGATAGAGAATTTACACAGTGTGATGTAGACGTAGTTGGACTACCAGGACAAATGATAGAAGCAGAACTTGTAAATCTTTATATTAATGCTTTTAAGAAGCTTAATATTGAAATTGTACTTAAATATAATAGTAGAAGCTTAATGAGCGGTTTAATATTAGAATGTGGAATAGAAGAAAATCTTGTAAGTACAGTTGTTACAATTGTTGATAAAATGGAGAAATTATCAAGAGATGAGTTCAAAGAACAATTGAAAGAAATTGGTTTAAATGAAAGTCAAATTACAAATTTATTAGAATATTTTACTTTATCATTAAAAGAGTTGAATGAGAAATTTAAGGATACAAATAATGAAAAATTGAAAGTTGGATTAGAAGAATTAAATAAACTATATGAATATATTGTAGGTCTAAAGATTGAAGAATATTGTGTTTTCACTTCTACTTTAGCGCGTGGACAAGATTATTATACTGGAAATGTATTTGAAGTATATGAAAAGAATAAACGCTTAACTGGAAGCATTGGTGGAGGAGGAAGATATGATAATATGATTACCGAATTCATTGATGATGGAACGAGTTATCCAGCCGTTGGAATTAGTTTTGGACTTACTTCTATTTATGAGTTATTAAAAAATGATAGTCGTTTTGAAGATTCTTCTTTGATAGATATTTTTATCATTCCGATGAATACAGAAATAGAAAGTCTTGATTTAGCAACTAAACTTAGAAACTTAGGATTAAAAGTAGAACTAGAAATGAGTCGTAAAAAGGTCAAGAAAAGCTTAGACTTTGCAAATAAAGAAAAAATACCATTCGTAATTGTACTTGGAGAAGAAGAAATAAAAACAGGGAAATTTAATTTAAAAAATATGAATACCAGTGAACAAATAGAAGTATCACTAGATGATATATCAAAAATAAAAGATATCATAAAATAGAAAAAATATCAGTTTTATCTGATATTTTTTAGTCTAAGAGAATTTAAGATGACCGTAAAACTACTAACCATCATAGCAAATCCTGCAAACATAGGATTCATATGAATTCCAAAAGGAGTGAAAATCCCAGCTGCGATTGGAATCATACAAATATTATAAAAGAATGCCCAAAAAAGATTTTGTTTGATAATCTGAATTGTTTTTTTACTAATAATAAGAAGGGAAACAATTTTTTCTAAATCATCATTCATCAGAATAACATCGGAAGAATTGGCAGCAATATCGGTTCCGTTACTAACACTAACACCAACATTTGCGCTTGCTAGAGAAGGAGCGTCATTGATTCCATCTCCGACCATCATTACTATTTTTTGTTGCTTCATTAATTCTTTAATTATATTTGTTTTTTCAGCAGGCATAACATTCGCATTTACTTGTTCAATTCCAATTTCTTTTGCAATTCTACTAGCTGTTTTTAAATTATCTCCAGTTAACATAATAACATTTTTTCCTAAACTTTTTAGTTTTGAAATTGTGGCTTTGCTGTTCTCTCTTACAATATCATTTACTCCAATTAATGCAACTACTTGATTTTCTAAAACAACATAAACAATACTAGAACCATTTTCGCTTAGCCTTTTTTCATCTTTTTCATGTGTGTTTCTGATATTAAGGTTATCAAATATTTTTTGATTACCAACATAGATTGTTTTGTTTTCAATGATTCCAGATAATCCAACACCTGGAATATTCTGGAATTCTGATATAGCTTCTAACTCTATATTCAATTGTTCAGCTTCATGTAAAAAAGCTTTACTAATAGGATGACTAGAGTTTTTTTCTAAACTAGCTACCATTTTTAATATTTCATTTTTATTATAGCTATTAAATAACATAATTTCAGATATCTTCATATTTCCATAAGTTAAAGTACCAGTTTTATCAAATACAATTGTGTCGATTTGATGAGCTTGTTCTAAAGTTTTGCTTTGTTTAATTAGAATTCCTTTTTTGGCACATAGACCAATACTGACTACAATAGCGAGTGGAGTTGCAAGACCTAAAGCACAAGGACAAGCAACAACTAGCACGCTTACAAATGAATTAATTGCATCACTAAATGATAATCCTACTAATAAAGATATAAAGAATGTAAAAATAGAAATCGCAATAATTGTTGGAACAAAGTAAAGACTTACTCGGTCAGCTAAATGAGCAATAGGTGCTTTGGTATTGGTTGCTTCTACAACTAATTTTACGATTTCAGAAATAGTAGAGTCTTTTCCTATTTTTAAAGCTTTATATTCAATATAGCCATCTATATTCATACTTCCAGCGACAACAGTTTCATTTTTTTTCTTTTTTACAGGAGTAGATTCTCCAGTAATAAAAGCTTCTTCTAAGTGACTTTCACCTTTGGTAATAATTCCATCAACCGCAATCTTCATACCTGGTCTCGCAATTAGAATATCACCAACTTGTACTTCATCTATCGTAATTTCAAATTCTTTATTGTCTTTTTTTAACAACGCTTTGGTTGGAGTAATTTGTACAAGCTCCTTAATCGCACTGCTTGTTTTTTCTTTACTTCTTTGGTCAATAAATCTACCCAATTTGATAAAATAAATTACAATAGCAGCAGATTCAAAATATAAGTGATGGGCATAATCCATATGTCCTAAAAAAATCATAATGGTTCCAAAAATACTATATCCAAAACTAGCGATGACACCAATAGAAACTAATGTGTCCATATTTGGCGTTTTATGAATTAAATTTTTGTATCCATTTACAAAAATATCTTTTCCATAAAAGAAAAATGGAATAGTTAAAATCATTAAACCAACAGCATATTGTTTTGGATAAATATCCATATTTAAAAAAGGAAGACTAGGTAATCCTATCATAGGAGCCATTGATACATATAAAACAAGAAAGGCTAAAAAAGAAAAGACATATAATTGAACTTTGGGACTCTTTTTTTTCTCTTCATTTGGATTATAAACACCAAGGCTTAAAAAACCTGCTTCTTCAATATATTTATTTAGCTCATCAATCGTAATATTATCTTCATATTCAATCAATGCTTGAGATAGAACTAGGTTCACGCTTGCTTTAACTCCAGTTTGCTTATTTAAATATTTTTCCAAACCAGATGAACAAGCACTACAAGTCATACCATCAATTTTCAAAATGACTTTTTTCATACTTCTTCACCAACAACAGAAAATCCAAGCGTCTCAATTTTTTCTTTTAGAATATTAGAGTTTATTTCTTTTAAAAGTGTAATTTCTACAGTACCTTTTTCATGATTTGCGCTCACTGTTTTTACTCCATCAATACTTTTTAACACATTCATGATTCTGTTTTCACAGCCACTACATTTCATTCCTTCTACTTTAATGATTATATTTTTCATCATATCACCCTTTCTTATTATTTGTTAAATCGTTTAAATATACTAATTAATTCATCTAAAATCTCAATATTTCCATCTTCAATACTTTTGCTGACACAAGAGTATAAATGATTTTCTAGAATGTGGTTAGATAAACTTCCAATGCTTTTTTGAATGGCAGATAATTGAATCAAAATGTCATCACAATAGCGGTCTTCATTGACCATATTTTTAATTCCATTCATTTGTCCAATCAATCGATTCATTCGATTAACAATGAGCTTTTTTTCTGCTTCATTCCTATGGGTTTGCTTCATAAACATCACCAAAAAGATTATATACCCATAGGGGTATGTTTGTAAATGAGGGGGTATATCTTTTTATACTTTCGTTAAAAAGAAAAATGTGTTATAATATGTTTAGTTAGGTAGGTATTCTATGAAAATTGGGTTAGATATTGATAATGTAATTGCAGATTTTGATAAAAAGCTTTTAGTGGAGTGCAAAAAAGAAGATAGAAAAAAAAGAAATTCTGGAATTGTGAATCCAAATGCTGGAAGTGTATCTCTATTGTTTGATTGGAGCAAAGAGGAAAGAATTAATTTTTTTGCCAATAATATGGAGAATTTTGCAGCAGAATTAGAACCTAGAAAAAATGTAAAAAAGTATATGGAGTTATTGTTACAAGAAGGTCATGAGCTTTATTTAATTTCAAATCGTATATTTCCAGATTATAAATATCCAGAAAAGACAACTAAGACTTGGTTACAAAAATATAATATACCTTATACAAAATTAATTTTTTCGAAGTCTATTGATAAAAGTAGAGAATGTATAGAAAATAACATTGATATTATGTTTGATGACAGTGTAAGAAATTGCAAGAAATTACAGTCTTCTAATATTCCTGTTTGCATGGTAACGACAAAATTAAATTATACTCATAGAGGATATTTACCATATGTTAGGAATTTTAAAGAATTATATGAGAGGGTGAAAGATATGAATGAAAGAAAACATATAATATTAGATACTGATATGTCTAATGAAGTAGATGATAGGTTCGCGCTTACTTATCTAATGTCATCATTAGATAATATTGAAGTAGAGGCAATCACAATAGCTCCATTTTGGAAAAGTGGATATGCAGAAGATTTAACAATTGCAGAAGGTACTGAATTAAGCTATCAAACTACTTTAAAAATATTAGATATGATAGGAGCTTCTTCTTATAAAGATAAAGTGTATAAAGGAGCTACTGCTTATATGGAAGAAGCGGATGATAATGAAGCCGTTAATAAAATAATTGACATTTGTAAGAAAAATGAAAAAATTATTATAGTTGCAATAGGCGCGATTACGAATATAGCGCTTGCTATTCAAAAGGAACCAAGTATTATTGATAATATGGAAATAATTTGGTTAGGTGGAAATAGTTTTCTAAGTCATCAAAATGAGGAATTTAACTTTAGACAAGATATAAAGGCCGTAAGAACAGTATTTGAATCGAAAGTCAAATTGACTGTTATTCCATGTAGAAATGTAGCAGCAAATTTAGTTACAACAAGTTTTGAATTAGAACATTATTTATTAAATTCTAATATTGGTAAATATTTATGTGAAGAATTTAAAAATTGTAAAAAGAAATATTATAAAAATTCAGAAGATGAAATTGGTTCCAGTAAGACTTTATGGGACTTGAGCGCAGTAGCATATTTGTTAAATAAGGATTGGTTTATCACAGAGAAAATAAGTTGTCCAAACATTCTGGAAAATGGAATGTATGAACAAACTGAGGGTAAACATGAGATAACATTTGTGAATGACTTATTTAGAAATAAGATTTATAATGATTACTTTAAGAAAATGGAGAGATATAATGGGGAAAATTTTGACGAGTGAAGAAGCATTAAATTTAATAAATGAACTTCCATCGGCAGGGACGGATGACCATTGGAAGGCTCATTCTGTTTGTGTTGGAAATGCAGCCTCTATCATTGCTGAAGCATTAAATTTAAACAGTGAAAAAGCAAAAACATTAGGATATATACATGATATTGGAAAAAGTGAGAATTATAAGATGCATGATATAGCTGGATATGAACTTATCAAGAAATTAGGATATGATGATGAATATGCCTATATATGTTTAACTCATTCTTATTTGAATAATGATGTTGATTGTGTAGCAGGAGGACATCCCCCAAGAAATGAGTTTCGAGATACATTTATCAAAAATCACCAATATACAATTTATGAAAAGATAATTAACCTATGTGATTTGATGTGTAAAAAGGAAGTTATGACAGTTGAAAAAAGAATGATAGATTTATTGCTCAGAAAAGGAGTTCATGATAACACACATTATCATATTGAAGAAACATTAAAATTAAAAGAAGAAATAGAAAATCAATTAGGTTGTTCTATTTACGATTTGTTTCCGAATATTAAAGAAAATTTATAAAAAGTTAAGTCAATTTTATTGGCTTTTTTTGTATAAATAAAAAAATTTCATTCACAATAGTAATAGGAGGAAAAATATGAAAAAGAAATTATGCATAGTAACAGTTTTACTTTCATTTTTATTAGTAGGGTGTAATGCTGGAAAAACGTTAACAAATACTCCAACAAAACAAGTCGAGATATTTTTAAATAGATATCAAACATTAGATAAAGATGTGTTAGATGATTTGGATAGAGTAATTGCAAACGAAGAAAATTTCACAGGAGAACATCGTGAAAAATATCGTGATATGATGAAAGCATCTTACCAAAAATTAGCATACCAAATAAAAGATGAGAAGGTAGATGGAGATACTGCAACAGTAACAGCAGAAATAGAAGTTGTTGATTATGGAAAATTACTTAGTTCAGCCAATGTTTATTTAGAAGAACATAAAGAAGAATTTCAAGATGAAAATGGAGAATATGATATTAAAAAATTTATTGATTATCGACTAGAACAAATGAAAGACAATAAAGAAAAAGTAAAATATACAATCGACTTTCATTTAACTAAGAAAAATGATGAATGGAAATTAGATGAATTAAGTAAAACTGATGAGCAAAAAATTCAAGGTATTTATCAATATTAACATTGTGAAAGCAATGTTTTTATTATGAAAAAGTCTCAAAGTAAGATACTTTAAGAAAACTACAACTATTTTAGGAAAAGTAAATATAGAAAAGGGACCAGACCAAAATAGTCTATGTAACTGTTTGGTTTGACAAATTGGAAAAAAATGGTATTATATAGCGGTCAGGAGGAAATCTCAAAGTATCTTACTTTGTGTACATAAGGAGGGGTTTTTATGGAATATGCACTTACAAAGCATGATTATGAAGATATTAGAATTTTAACTGCAATTACTGAATCAATATGGGAAAGCTATCAAGCATTAGCAAGTCTAGAAATTGCAGGGAAAAAAGAAACAGCAGAATATCAAAGAACAATGGAAAGTTTAAAGTCTACAATGGGAATGGAACCAACACTTTATAGTAGATTTGGTAATGATTTCTCAAAATTGTATTCAATTGTTTCCTATTTTCAGTCAATAGGAACTGGTGAATTAGGAGGAAACAGGCTAGAAACAATCATTGATGGAAAAGGTAATGACATGATAATTGAACGAGTGATAAGAAAAATGGAAAACTCATTATCAATAAAACGTGAAATGAATCAAGATATGAAATCATTGATAGAAGAGTTAGAATTAGATGAAGATGATGAAATGACTCGACAAATATCGAAATCATTTCGTACTGGAGCCAATTTCATGGAAGGATATATGGCAGTAACTGAAAGTATGGAAGTTGACAAATATGCTTGTTTCTTATCTGTCTTAAAGAAAATGATAGAATCTCCATTTTATAGAGATATAAGGCCACAACTTATTATGATGAAATATCGTATGGCATTTGTGTGTGGAAAAATAGAGGAAATGATGCTAAGACAAAATTTTGAAGTTTCACCACAAGTTTATTTGCAAACAAGTTGTATAGGGCAAATGGAAAAACAAGACGAATTTATAACAACAGCAGTTTTAGTAAAATCATCTGTTCATACTATTAGAAAACAAACAGAGTTGCTACTCTCTAATTATGATAATAAAACTTTATCAAATAAAGATAAAAAAGCAGAAGCTTTCACAAGATTATGTATGCTAAGAGCAGGTTTATTATTTTTACCACCTGAATGTGTTTCTACAGAAAATGAAATATTTCATGATATGATTGATTCTAGTGAATATATGCAGAGCCATTCTCAAAATAGTGAGATAGAAGAGATGATTATGGGGGCATATCGTCATTATAAGAGCGATAAATGTATACCAATTCAAGTTAGTTTCATAAAATAGAAAGGAAACTTTCTTTTTTTTATTTATATACATTGACAGACATAGTATATCGTAGTATTATATACTCATAAAGAGGAGGGATAGTTTGTCGATTACTTCAGATATTATAAGAGGACATACCGAAACTATCATTCTAAGTCATTTATATGAAAAAGATAGTTATGGTTATGAAATCAATAAAATGATTAAAGAAAAAACCAATCATCAATATGAATTAAAAGAAGCCACTTTATATTGTGCATTCAAAAGATTAAAAGAAAGTGGATATATAGAATCTTATTGGGGAGAACAGGCAGTAGGTGCTAGAAGAAGGTACTATAGAATTACAGAAGATGGTAAGAAATATTATAAAGAATGTAAGCGTGATTGGGAAAATACGAAAAAAATATTAGATAAATTAATATAGGAGGATTTATGAATAAAATTAAAGATTATGTAGATGATTTATTTAAAGATATAAGAAAAACAAGAAAAAGTGAAGAATTAAAAGAAGAATTACTTTCGGATTTAGAAGAGAAATATCAAGACTTAATTAGTAATGGAAAGAAAGAAAAAGAAGCTTATCAAGAAGTAATTGGTGGAATTGGAGATGTAGATGAATTATTAGAAGAATTAAAAGAACCTGTTTTAAAAGAAGATTTAGAAATAAGAAAAAAAACAGCATTCATTGTTTCTCTTTCTGTCGGATTATATATTTTTTCGCTTATTAGTGTTATTGTATGTGAGGAATTGTTAGAACTTCCAGATACAATAAGTGCGATTAGCTTTTTTGGAATTGCTGGTATTGCTACTTGTATTTTAATATACCATTTTATGTCAATTCCAAAATATCAAAAAATGGATGATAGTTTTGTAGAAATAAGAAAAGAGAGAATCGATGCAAGAAACAAAAATAAACAATTGTTAAATGCATTAGATACAATTGTTTGGTTACTAATTTTAATTATTTATTTTTTGGTTAGTTTCTTATTTAATTGTTGGTATATTAGTTGGATATTATTTTTAGTAGGTCCTTTAGTAACGACAATTGTTCATTTATTAGTAGGAGGAGAAGAATAATATGAAGAGTAGTACTAAAATTATATTGATTATTATTTGTAGTATTCTTATTTTATTTTTGATAAGTGTGCTGGTATGGGGCATTATGATGAAAGGAAGTTTTTTTGAAGGTGAATTAAAAATGGTAAAAGAGGAACAATTTTCTTCTGAAAATATAAAAGAAATTGTTGTAAATACAGCAAGAGGAGATGTTCATATATTTAGAACAAACGAAGAAAAAATTAAAGTGGTACAAAAAGCAAGTAGAAAGGTGAAAGAAAAAGACTTATTTGTATCATCAGTCAATGGTGAAGTCTTGGAAATTACAGATAGAAGAGTAAGTTTTTGCTTTGGATTCTGTTTTTTACCAAGTATTACTTATGAAATTTATATTCCAGATTCCTATCAAAATAAAATATCAATTAAAACGACATCAGGAGATATTAAATTAAGTGGGGAAGAAGACCAATATCAAAATGTAAAATTAATATCTGTTTCTGGAGATATTAAATTGAATGGAAAAGTCTTAACAAATACGGCAAATTTTAAAACGACATCAGGTGATATTGAAATTGATTATTTAAATAGTACTTCTGTTGAAATCAACTCTGTTTCAGGTGATATAGATAGCAAAACTATAGAGGGAAAAGAAACTAAAATTAAGACAACCTCAGGAAGTATCGAATTAGGCTGGATAAAAGGTGAAGTAGAAGTAATTAGTGTAAGTGGAGATGTGGAATTGGATTATTTTATTCCAGATGGAAGTTCTAATATGAAAACAACTTCAGGTGACATAGAAGTAATGTTAGATAAAAATGCATCTGTAAAAATGAATGGAGATAGTATTTCAGGAGATATACGCTTTCCACATTCAGATATACTAGGTAATGGAGAACATTCAATTTCTTTTAATACGGTTTCAGGAGATATTAAAGTAAGAGTTGCAGAAAAGTAACTCTTTTTTCTTTCATAACTAGTCCTATTTTTACATACCCTGTATTAGGTGATAGTATGAAAAAAATCATTGTAGTATTTATTTTAGGACTACTATTTATAGATTCAGTAAAAGCAATGGATACAAGTGCTAGCTGTGCAATTGTAATGGACCAAAATAGCAATCGTATTATTTATTCAAAAAACATTCATAAAGTAAGAAGTGTAGCAAGTATCTCAAAAATTATGACAGCTATTCTAGCAATTGAGTCCGGAAAATTAGATGATAAAGTAACTGTAGGAGACGAAATATTAAAAGCTTATGGTTCAGCAGTTTATTTAACAGTTGGAGAAACATTGACATTAAGAGATTTGGTATATGGTTTAATGCTACGAAGTGGGAATGATGCTGCTTTAGCAATCGCAACTTATGTAAGTGGAAGTGTTGATAATTTTGTAAATGATATGAATAAAAAAGCAGTCCAAATTGGAATGAAAAATACAACATTTCATAATCCACATGGTCTAGATGAAGAATCTGGAAATATGTCTACTGCTTATGACATGGCAATTTTAACAAGTTATGCTATGAAAAATGAAGACTATAAAAAAATAGTAGGAACAAAGAAATATAGTTTAAAAACAAATAAAAATAATTATTTATGGAAAAACAAAAATAAATTATTAAATACATATCAATATACAACAGGCGGAAAAACAGGATTTACAGAAATCGCGAAACGGACCTTAGTTTCAACAGCTAGTAAAGATAATACCGATTTAGTAATAGTAACTTTAAATGATGGCAATGATTTTAACGACCATAAAAATTTATATGAAGAAGCCTTTTCTAGTTACAGAACCTATACAGTGTTAGAAGAAGGAAACATCGATATTCCAGGTGAGGATTATTATCAAAACGCTAATATTTATGTAAAAAATGAATACAAGATGATGCTAAGAGATGATGAAAAAGGTAATATTATATTAAAATATGAACTAGAAAAAAAAAGAAATTATAAATCTGGGGACCCAATTGGAGTTGTAAAGGTAATGTTAGATGATAAAGAATTTTATCAAGATACTTTATATGTAGATAAAAAAGAAGTATCACAAAAAAAATCATTTTGGGATAAAATTATAGGGTGGTTCAATGATAAATAAGATTTGGGCATTTTTCATTATAGTAGGAAGTATATTCTGTATTGCAACAGGGAAAACAGAAGTTTTAAATGAAGAAATTTTAAAGAGTGCGAAAACAGGATTTGATATGGCATTAGAGCTATTTCCAGTCATGGCCTTATGGCTTGGAATTATGAATATCGCAAGTGTTTCTGGTCTTTTAAATAAACTTGCTCATCTTATTTCTCCATTATTAAGAAAACTTTTTCCAGAAATTCCCAAAAATCATGAATCACTTAGTTATATTGCTTCGAATATTGTAATTAATATGGCAGGATTAGGAAGTGCAGCAACTCCATTTGGATTAAAAGCTATGAAATCTTTACAAGAATTAAATCCTAAAAAAGATACAGCAAGTAGAAGTATGATTACTTTTTTAGTTTTAAACACAAGCGGAGTAACGATTATTCCAACTACAATCATTTCTCTTCGTATGATGTATGGAAGTGCGAACCCAACTGGAATTGTAGTAGCTTGTATTTTGGCCACTCTTTGTTCAACAACTGGAGGACTGATTATAGATAGACTAATAGCAAGGAGAAAGAAATATGCTAAAAATACTGTCTAGTTTAATGATTCCATTGATGGTACTTTTGGTACTAATATATGGAATTTTTAAAAAAATAGATGTTTATGATGTATTTATTGATGGAGCAAAAGAAAGCTTTGGAATGATATTAGAGTTACTTCCAACTTTGCTAGGAATGATATTGGGAATTAATATATTTTTAAAAAGCGGTGTATTAGAATTTATATTAAAAGGATTCGCACCTTTTTTTGAATATTTAAAAATTCCATTAGAAATAATACCAATGGCAATTATGAGACCAATATCTGGAAGTTCTACACTAGCAATTTTAAATAACATCTATGAAACCTTTGGACCAGATGGATATTTAGGAACACTTGCTTCAGTTATACAAGGTTCTACAGATACCACTTTTTATGTTTTAACACTTTATTTTGGAAGTATTGGAATTAAGAAGATAAGGTACGCAATGTGGGCAGGATTATGTGCTGATTTAATAGGAATTATTGCAAGTATTACCATTGTGAATCTATTGTTTTAAGATTGTTTTTTATGTATCTTTATGATATGATTAATAATAGGTGATAGCGGTATGAAAAAAGAGTATTATTGGATAATTGGAATTGTTGTAATTCTTATTGTAATTATTGGTTTAATTGTTGGTATTATTTTATTAAATAATCATGGGACAACAACTTTAAAGTGTGTAAAAACAGAAAAGGAAACATTAGTAGATGGAGTTTCTACTTTTACGATACGCTTTAAGGATGATAAGATAAAATTAATAGAGTCAAAGAATGAAACAATTGTAAAAAGCGATGCAGCGAAAAAAAATATAGACTCTCTTTATAATGCCATTCAAGGTCAATTTGGAGACTATAAAAATGAAAAAGGAGTTATTATTAAAACAGCTAAGTTAAATGATAGAATAACTTTTACGATTACCGTAGATGCAAAAGAAAATCCAGATAGGGTAGAAATTGTAGGATCTTCTTTAAATAGTAAAATGACTTATAATGAAGTCAAAAAGGAATTAGAGAGTAGAAAATTTACTTGCGAGTAAATTTTTTTTCATATCAATTATTAGCTGCGCTTTCTCATTGCTTTTTCGGAGTTCTTCCTGTATAATCGAGGGAGGTGATGTAAATGGAACGTTTACAAAAAATAATTGCAAATAGAGGATATTGTTCTAGGCGAAAAGCAGAAGAATTAATCCAAAATGGAAAAGTAAAAGTAAATGGTAAACTTATCACTACTTTAGGCGTGAAAGTAAGTGAAAAAGATGAAATTATGATAGATGGAAATGTTTTAGCTAATGAGCAAAAAGAATATTATTTATTATATAAACCAAGAGGTATTATTACTTCTACAAAAGATGAAAAAAATAGAAAAACCGTTATTGATTTGATTCCAACAAAAACACGTATTTATCCTGTTGGGAGACTAGATTACGATACAAGTGGAATTTTATTATTAACAAATGACGGAGAACTTACAAATGCATTGATTCATCCTAGTAATGAAATAGATAAAGTATATGTAGCCAAAGTAAAAGGTCTTGTAACATCAGCTAGTTTAAAAATATTAAGTAATGGTGTTATAATAGACAGAAAGAAGACCTCAAAAGGAAAAGCAAAACTGAAAAAATATGATAAAAAAACAAATACTTCCATTGTAGAATTGATTATTCATGAAGGAAGAAACCATCAAGTAAAAAAAATGTTTGAAGTACTAGGATATGAAGTATTAAAATTGAAAAGAGAACAATTTGGATTCTTGAATCTTTCAGGACTGAAATCTGGAGAATATAGAAGATTAACTCCAAAGGAAGTTAAAATTTTATATAACGAAATTAAAAAAAATTAGAGTTTCTCTAATTTTTCTTATGCAACTTTTTCTTCTTCATATCCAATTGCTCCAGTAGGGCAACCTTCTATTGCGTTAATGGCATCTTCTTTTCTATCTTCTGGTATATTATCTACGATTACTTCAGCAGTATCATTATTGACAAATCCAAATAAATCAGGATACATTCCAACACAAGCTCCGCAACTAATACAAGCAGCCTCATTTACTTTTAATTTTTCCATAATATTTCCTCCTCTTTTCATTATAATAGAAAGAATGTAAAAAATGCAAGAGAGACTTTAAAAAAAATGTAAAATATGATATTATGATAATGGCAAGGTAGGTGGTATATTGAAAAGTAGAATGGAACGGTATTATGAAGTAGATTCAGATACTAGTAAAAGAACGAAAAAGAATGCAGAGTTATATCAAAAAATTTATGAAACTGATGAATACAGCAATATAGAAGGAATAGCAACCACATTAAAGCCAAATGAAATTGATATTTCTAAAATAAAAGAAATGCTAAAAAATAGAGATGAAAAGTCTCGAAAAGAAAAAGATTTGAAAGATTTAATGAAGCGACCTATACCGAAAGAAATACCAGAGCCAACCACTTTTGAGCAAGACGAAAAAAATTATGATATTAGGGATATTTTAAATAAAGCAAAAAGTGAAAGAAAAGATGAAGATAACCACCATAAGCTAAACCATACTTCTTATGACATTTTTGAGAATGTAAAAAAAGAGGTACCAAAAGAAGAAGAGGAAGAAGAATTAAAAGAGTTAATTAATACAATTACGAATACAAGTATGTTAAATAAGTTAGGAGACCAAGAATTGAGTTTAGGCTTGTTAGATGAATTGAAATCCGATACGATGGTTGGAGACCCCTCTGAAATAAAAGCTGCTCTTGAGGAAGAAAAAGCTGCAATGAAAGATGATAATTTCATAGAAGAAGATGATGACAAACGGAATATGGATAAGACTTTCTTTACCTCTAATATGAAATTTAAAGATGAAGATTTTGATGAATTACAAGAGATGGGGAAAAACTTAAAGAAAAATGATACCATTATGAATATCTTAATCTTTGTATTATTAGTTGTATTTACTACCAGTATTATATTTTATTTTTTAAGATAATAAGGAATTTAAACAACTTAAAATTTTCAGTGAAAAAAATTACAGTTTTCTGTAATTTTTTATTGTCATAAGAAAGATAATAAGAGGAATACAAAAGAAAAATCCAAAGCAGATAAAAGGTGCTAAATGAAGGGTAATAAAATTCGCAATTGTATTGTTTTTAAAAATATGTTCAACTGCAAAAATCAAGAGAATTGAAAAAATGTAAATTACTGGATTAGAAGCTTTATCTGGGAGTTTCCAATCATCTTTTAGAAATTGTAGAACAAAGTATAAGCCAATTACAATGAAAGCAAATAAATCAAATAGCCAGTGAAGTGCAATAACACCTTCAACACGTGTAATAAAACCGCTTAATGAAATTAATTTTAAAGAATGATATTCTGGATATTGATATAAAAGTGCTAAATGTGGTCCAAATACAGAAATGATAAAAAATATAGTTGCTAATAAAGTAGCAGAACTTATAAAGTAGGTAATGATAATATTTCTATTATAATGTTTTGTTTGAAAAACATTATTTTTAGGAATAGAACTTAAAACAAATAAAGGAAGTATATTAAAAGCAATATAAGACATGCTTCCTTTTAAAACTGGAGACCATCCGAATTCTAATATCGGTTTTACATTTTCAAAAGCAGATTCTCTCATAAGACCAAAACTGGCTAGTAAAAATAGAAGAACTCCAAAATAGAGTAATACAACATGTGTTCTTGCAATAATCGTAAGCCCTTTAGTCAGAATATAGGTAATTGCAATAAAAAACATAATTGCAATTGCTAATGTAGGAGTTTTATTAAGATATTGAGAAGAAATAAAACCAATTAAATTATAAAAGGTAACGATAACAGAAATGGAAACTCCAAATGTTAAAATAAAATTTATAATTCTACCAATCAAATTTCCAAATAATTTTTTATTTAATGAGAAAATGGTATCATTTGGATAGCGATTGCTAATATATAAAAATAAACCAAGAGGTATTAGACCTAATAAAGTTCCAACAAGAATAGAAATCCAAGCATCTTGTTTTGCTAAATGTAAAAGATTACTAGAAGTAACTCCTAAAAAACTAGCTCTAATAATAAAGTAATATAAACAACAAATTTCTAAACTTCGCAGTTTTTTTCTATTCATGCATTTCCTCCTTAATTGTTTTCTCTAATGAACCTTTATGTTCTAATGTAACATCTATTTTAACTTTAACTTCTAAATTTGAAAAACCTTCTTCATTCCAATTTTCTTTTATTTTTTTCCACGCTTTTGGATAAGTTTTATGAATCATACTTCCATATCCAAAAATATCACTTTTATAAGTTTTCTGTGCAACTTCTAGACCTTTATTGATATCTTTTTTTAATTCTTTTTCTGTTGCTTTTTCAATCTCTTCAATCACTTTCGGATTTTCTAAGTCAATATTTTGATTAATTTCGTTAATACTTCCATTTCCGCTGACAGAAACTTCTATATATGGTTTATTATCTTTCATTTTCACTTCTTTTTTTGTTTTGATTGTAGAAAGAGAAATTGAAATCGGACTATTTTTATAATCAAACGTTAAATACATTAATCCAATATTTCCATTTAAAACATTAATACCACGATTTTCATTTTTAGAAGTCCAGCCAAGTAATTTATCATCTTTAAAAATTCCTACTGTTCCCATTTTAATAGCCGCATCAGGTTCTGTTTGTTTTAAATTATCTTCTTTTTCTCCTTCTTCTGTTTTCCCATCAATCATGACACTATTGATATAGGGTTCTTTTCCAGGTTCTAACAAATCCTTTAAAAAAGAATTATAAGTTACTTTTGTTATAATGGCTTGTAAGTCATAAGTTTCTTCAATATTAATTGCAATACTTTGTGATGGAAAAGCTTCTAATGGAGAAAGAATCTTTAGAGTATCTTTCGCTTTACAATCTCGTGCAAGAACAATATAAAACATTTTTCTAGATTGGGGGTCACGGAAAAGATAATCTAAAATTTTGTTCAGTCCTTCTTTAGCAACTTCTTCTGAAACTGAAACAACTAAAAGATGTCTAATATATACTTCTTTGGGACTTTTTAACTCAATATTTTTGATAGCTTCCATGATAGTTTTTCCTTTTGCTTCAATCACAATGGTTTGAGATTCTCCTTCTTTAGAGTTTCCCTGTATTTTTTGAGCATTGGAAATAAGCATACCGACTTTATAATCATCTCCATCCTTATCAATTGAAATACCAGTTGAAATACTAAGGTCACTAAGCTCTCGGTAATTCCAACATCCAGTTAACAAGAAACAAAAAGAAAGAGCAATCATAATTTTCCACTTCATTAGTTTTCCTCCTTTAATCTCGTTTGATTTTTATCTGTTAAATATCTTGGGCGCTTTGTTAATTTATTAATTGGGAATTTAATAATACTGTCTTTCCAAGCACGTAAATCAAGTGGACTGAATGGTATTAGATATGGAACATCTAATGTTTCCATACTAACAAGTTTGATAATTAAAATCAGCATAGCAACTAAAAATCCAATTAATCCCATAAATACAGAAGTAAAAATAAATATGATTTTCCAACTTCTAAGAGCATTAATCATATCAATATCAGAAAAAGCCATCTCACAAATCGAAGTAACAGCAACGATGATAACGACAATTGGAGAAACAACCCCAGCCGAAACAGCTGCATCTCCTAAAACTAGTGCCCCTACAATACTCATAGCAGTACCAGCTGCACTCGGCGCTCGTAAATCGCTTTCTCTTAAAACTTCAAAAGTAATTCCAAATAATAAAACTTCTAATACGGTTGGAAAAGGAACTCCTTGTTGTTGCATTGCAATAGAAATTAAAAATTCATCTGGTATCAATTCATGATTAAAAGTAGTAAGTGCAATATATAGTGCTGGGGTGATAATGGTAATGAAAAAAGCAAGTGTTCTTAAGACTCTGGAAAATGTAACATTAGATGCTTTTTCATAATAATCTGTAGGTGCATGGAGAAAACTAATTAAGGTAGCAGGAGTAATTAATACAAAAGGTGTATTTTCTACAATAATAGCAATTTTTCCATCTAATAATTCGCCACAAACCATATCTGGTTTTTCAGTGGTAATAA
Source organism: uncultured Bacilli bacterium (assembly GCA_949505625.1). Classification (GTDB taxonomy): domain Bacteria; phylum Bacillota_I; class Bacilli_A; order RF39; family UBA660; genus MGBC102946. The sequence continues at coordinate 15,579 of CATBQD010000007.1, read as the reverse complement.
TTTGCGGAAAAATAGAATGTTGTTTTCCTTCTAAAAATTTTCTGATGTATCCGCTATCTAAAATTGCATCGATATCAATTTGTTTTAATTTTTTTAGAATATCATTGACTCTTTTTAAATCTACAATATCTTTAATATAAGCAACTGCAACTTTCGTTTTACTTCTTCTGCCAACTGTGACTTCTGAAAACCAAAGATTTGGGTCCTTAATTCGTTTTCGAATTAAACCAAGGTTCATATTATGATTTTCAGTAAAACTATCTTTAGGCCCTCTAATAACTGGTTCTGATGAAGATTCTGTAACTCCTCTATCTAATTGAGTCCTAGTTTCTAAAACAATGGCTTTTTCGCTGCCATCAACAAAGATACATGTAAATCCAGAAGAAAGATAATAAAAAATACTATCGAAATCATCTGTTGTTGATAACTTGCTATTTGGTATTGTATTTTCTAATCTAGTAAATAAATCAGTAAAAAAAGTAGTTGTTTTGTTATATTTTACATCTTCACTAATGTTTTTCATAATGAAGTCACTAATTTTGTCATCACTACTAACACTTTCAAAATAGACATAAGAAATTTGTTTTTTTCCGATTTTAATGGTTCTACTATAAAAATCTGGACTATTTCCAATTGCCAGTTTAATAATTTCTATATTTTTAGAAGCGATTTTTTCTATTTTTTTCATAAACATCCCTCATTTTCTATTATTATCAAAAACTTTATGATTTATAAGTCCTGTTTCATTGAAATACAAAAAGTTTCTGTGTATAATAAAAATAGAATTTGCGGTGATATTATGAAATTGTCAGATAGATTAATTGTTACGATTGATGCTTTAGACCATCAAGGAAGAGGAATTGCACATTACAATGATTTTGTAATTTTTGTTTTTGATGCTCTAATTGGAGAAAAAGTAGAAATAGAAATTACAAAAATAAAGAAAAAAATAATAGAAGCGAAAGTGATAGAGATTTTAAATGTAAGTCCAGAGAGAGTAACAAGCATTTGTCCGTATTTTAAGGAATGTGGCGGCTGTGATTTATTACATATGTCATATCAAAAACAACTTCTTTATAAAGAAAATAAAGTTAGAGAAATTATGAAAAAATTTGCGCATATAGAAAATGTAGTGGAAAATATTGTGCCAAATGATAATGTATTTGGATATCGAAATAAAGCGGTTTTTCAGGTAAAAGAAAAAATTGGTTTTTTTGGAAAGAAAAGTAATGAATTAGTAGAAATAGAAAAATGCTTTTTATTACCTGATATTATGAATGAGTACCTTTCCATTTTAAGAAATAATATGAATCTTGATTTTGTAAATCAAATTATGATGCGTTATAGTAAATCATTTCAATCATTAATGATTGTATTTGATGTTTCAAAAGAATTTTCAAATTCACAAATTCCAGTAAAAAAGTTATCAAAAGCATCCGTTTTAGTAAAAAGGAAAGAAGATTTAGAAATTATTTTAGGAAATGATTTTTTATTAGAAAAAGTAGGAGATTATACATTCAAAGTTTCTCCGAATTCATTTTTTCAAGTTAATACAAAACAGATGGAAAGACTTTACCAAATTGTATTAGACCATAGTGGGCTTACCAAAAATGAAAATGTACTTGATTTATATTGTGGAACAGGAACCATTGGAATGTTTCTAAGTAAGAAGGCAAAAGAAGTTTTAGGAATTGAGATTAATGAAAGTGCAGTCAAAGATGCTTTATGGAATAAAAAGCAAAATTGTATTCATAATATCAACTTTAAATGTGGAGATACTGGTAGTGTACTAAAAGAGACTTTGTTTAAGCCTGATTTGATAGTTGTTGACCCGCCAAGAGCAGGACTAGACGAATTAGCAATTTCACAAATAAAAAAAATACACGCACCAAAAGTAATTTATGTCTCTTGCGACCCAGTTACATTAGCTCGTGATATTAAACGATTAGAACAAGATTATGAAGTGATTACTATTATACCAGTTGATATGTTTTCTAATACTTACCATGTTGAATGTGTGTGCGTTTTAAATATTCGTTAGTAGTATGCTAAAAATTTGATTGTTTTATGAGAATATATATTTTGTTTAATATGAAGAGAAAGTTTAGATGAAAGGAAAGAGCAATTTTGAAAGTACTTAGTTTAACAAAACTATATGCAATTTTGATAAAAGACAGAAAAGTAAATTGAAACGCGAAGTTGGGAAACATCATATAGTGGGGAATTATATATCCATGCTAGTAGTACGAAACTCCAAAAGAATATAAAAATAACATTGAGTTGATGAAGTTAGTGAAAGATAAATCATATAACTTTGGTAAATTTATTTGTAAATGTGAGCTTATAGATTGTGTATATATGTTGGAACGATATATAAAAGATATGAAGAAAGATAATTATCAAGAGTATATTTGTGGAGTATATGATATGCTTGGATTTTAAAAAAAGTAGAGGTATTAGATGATATGATAGAGTGTAAGAGTCATTTAGGAATATGGAATTATAATCAGGATAATAATTAGTAGAAAAGATATTTGTGACAACGAAGAAAAAATAAACGCAACAGAATATTAGATGCAACAACTGATGAAGATAAAGATAGTGTTATGGTTATAGGAGGAGAAATATGAATAATCGAATTTGTTTTTTATGTGCAACAATTTATAAATCATCAAATGATATCATGACTTGTCCATCGTGTGGGGAAAAAATTTCAAAAACAGAATATGAAAAAGTTTTAAGGAAAGTATCCCGGTCGGTTCGATATGGATGGCTTTATAGAAAAGTTTATGAAAAGTGTTTACAGGAAAACGGGGAACTCAATACAAGATTATGTTTAAAAGAAGCTCCTGAAATAATTAATTTTATTGCGTTAGCTGCTATTAGCGGAATTATTGGAAACATTTCTACGGATATAGTGAAAAAAATTATTAGTAAAATTAAAGTTCAAATTAATCAAAGAAAAAGTAGACATTCGGAACAAGACAGTCTTAACATTATATATAATGAAGAAGAAATGGAGAAATTTATAAAATATATTAGAGAGTTTTATGAATGCTTTGATATGTTAGAAGAACCAATCAAAAAAGCTATTTATGAAGAAATTATAGTAGATAAAATTTCCACTTCATTGGAGAAATACGTTAGATTATTTACTTTAGATTCTAGTATTGAAAATTTGAATCAGGAAATGAAAGAACAACTTTGTAAAAGTGTAATTAATATTAACGACTATATAGAAAGTGAAATGAAGTTTAAACCAAATGACGTTATAGATTTTTGGAAAAATATTGATAATAAAAAATCCTAAAAATTTAGGATTTCTTTTTGTCATTAAATAAATTATCTAAGCGTTCTTTTTCTCTTAAAAAAGCATCTTTTTCATCATTGTTTAAAGTAACAACTTCTTCAATCATTTTGACAATATTATCAATTGTTGAAATTAAATTAGGGCTCTCATCTATAAAGTCTTTTTTTGTAGAAATTTTAAGTAAACTAGAAGTGAAACTATCATATAAAGAATTGATTCCAACTAGAGAAATACTATCAAATAAATTATGATTAATTAGTAAGTTTCTATTTAATTGAATATCTTTATATAAAGTTAAAGTATCAATATCATTCTTTTTACTTTCAACATTAAAAGTAATCATATTAGAGATTAAAGTTAAGCCATCTAAAGCATCTTTTAAAATTTTGTTATTTTTTTCTAATTCTTTTACATAGATTTTGCTATTCTTTTTCACATTTGAAAGTGAAATAAATAGAAAACTTGATAAAACTCCTACAACAACAGCTACCAAATTATTAATGATCAATTCATTATTTTTATCAATTAATCCTTCACAGAACTTAATTGCTACTAAAAATAAGGCGATTGATAATAGTGCAATTGCAAGATGGCTTTTTAATAAATTTCTATAGGCTTTAATATATTTCTTTTTTTCTTTCATACTGAACACCCCCTGTATTTTGTATGAACCCTATAATCATTTTATCATAAATTAAGGGAAATGCAAGAAATTTGTTGAAAAGTCTTAAAAAATGATAGAAAAAAGAATTCTGTGTTACAATAAGAATAGTTAAGAAATGAGGATTATATGAAAAAAAGAATCATAATAATAGTAGGCATTATAATTTTAATTATTCTAAGTATTTATTTAGGATTTGTATTTTATAAAGATTACCGAATTCGTCATGCTAAAATAGAAGTAATATTGAAAGATGATTTATCAATGGAATTTGGTGAAAAAAAGAAGATTTCTGATTTTGTTGTCAGTATAAATGGAGAAAAAATATTAAATGATGAAGAAATAAAATATAAAAAAATTGGAAAAAAACAGCTTTCAATTTCTTACATGAATGATGAAAAGATAAAAGTATCTTATCAATTTGAAATAGAAATAAAAGACACGATAGAACCTTATGTTTGGTTAGGAAAAACATTTCGCGTAAAAAAGGGAGAAGATATTAATTTAATAGAAAAGATTCAGTATGGAGATAATTATGATAGTCATCCAAATTGTAAAATAGAAGGAGATTATGATTTAATGACTGTCGGGAAATATCCTCTTACATTTATTATATCTGATTCTAGTAAAAATACATACAAACATGAATTTATACTTGATGTATATGAGGAATCTGGAGAAAAGCCAAAACCAGCAGAAATTAATTATATTGATTTTGAGGAAATAAAGCAAAAATATAAAAATGAAAATACGAAAATTGGACTTGATATATCTGCTTGGCAAGGCGATATTGATTTTGAAAAAATAAAAAAAGCAGGAGTAGAATTTTTATTTATTAGAGTAGGAAGCAAAAGTTCTCCAACAGAATATTTTGTAGATAAAAAGTTTGAACGTAATATTACATTGGCGCAACAATATGACATTCCAGTAGGCGTTTATTACTATTCTTACGCAAGAAGTGAAGAAGAAGCAAGAAAAGATGCAAAATGGGTTATGGAACAAATTAAAGATTACAAGATAGAGTTACCTGTAGTATTTGATTGGGAAGAATGGAGTAATTTTAATTTTTATAGAGTTAGTTTTTATGAACTTACCAATATAGCTGCATCATTCTTAGAAGAAATAGAAAAGAATGGCTACCAAGGAATGCTTTATAGTAGTAAAAGTTATTTAGAAAATGTTTGGTTTCAATTAGATTACGATACTTGGTTAGCGCATTATACAAAAGAGACGAATTATGAAGGAGAATATCAATATTGGCAAATGACTAGTAGTGGGAAAATAGATGGAATTGATGGTCCAGTAGATGTTAATATATTTTATCAATAGGGAGTGTTGAATATTTGTGTTTTATTATAGTCTAGTCATAATTAATTTAGTTTCCATTGGAATGTGTTATAATGATAAAAAAAGAGCCATAAAGAACAAGAGGAGAATTCCAGAAAGAATACTGATTGGAATTTCTATTATGGGAGGAGCATTTGGATTTTGGATTGCAATGTATTTATTTCATCATAAAACAAAGCATCTAAAATTTATAGTTCTTGAGCCTTTGTTAATGATTTTATGGATTGTTTTAATTTTATTAGAGAGAGGAATAATATGATTACATTAATTTTATATCCAAAATGTAGTACTTGCCAAAAAGCAAAAGAATGGTTAAAAAAACATGATATAGTATTTACAGAACGACATATTGTAGAAAATCGTCCTAATTTAGAGGAGTTACGTTTATGGTATAGTAATAACTCTTATGAACTTAAAAGATTTTTTAACACAAGTGGAAATTTATATAAAGAAATGAATTTAAAAGATAAGTTACCAGAAATGTCAGAAGAAGATCAATTAGAACTACTTAGTACAAATGGGATGCTTGTACGTAGACCACTTATCATCGCTGAAAATGGAATTTTAATTGGATTTAAAGAAAAAGAATGGGATGAATTTTTTTCTAAATAAAAAAAATTAATAGTATGGAGCAAAAGAATCATGGGAGGAAAAATATGAATATTCAAGAATTATTGGGAACAAAGTATCCTGTTATTCAAGGAGCAATGGCTAGAATCGCTGATGCGAAATTAGCGGCAGCAGTATCAAATGCAGGAGGATTAGGAATTATAGCCGGAGGCGGTCTTAGCAAAGATGAATTAAGAACAGAAATTAGAAAATGTAAAGAATTAACTTCTAATCCTTTTGGAGTAAATATTATGTTGATGGCTTCAAATAAAGACGAACTTGCACATCTTTTAGTAGAAGAACAAGTTCCAGTAGTTACAACCGGAGCCGGAAATCCAGAGCCTTTTATTCAAATGTGGAAAGAAGCAGGAATTAAAGTAATACCAGTTATTGCTAGTGTAAAACATGCCAAGAAAATGGAATTTTTGGGAGTAGATGCTGTAGTAGCAGAGGGAACAGAAGCAGGCGGGCATATTGGAAGCACAACAACAATGTGTTTAATCCCACAAATTGTAGATGCAGTTTCCATTCCAGTAATAGCAGCAGGTGGAATTGCAGATGGAAGAGGCATGAGAGCAGTTGAAGTATTAGGGGCAAGTGGAGTCCAAATTGGAACGCGCTTTTTAGCTACTGAAGAGTGTAAAATTGCTCAAGCTTATAAAGAAGAAATCATAAAAGCAAATGATACAGATACTAGGGTCCTCGGCTTATCAATAGCATCTCCAATCAGAAATTTAAAAAATACAATGACAGAAAATTATTTAGAATTAGAACATGCTGGTGCTACTAAAGAAGAATTGGATCAATTAACTTTGGGTGCTTTGAAAAGAGCAGTAGAAGGAGATATAAATTTAGGATCTATGATGTCAGGGCAAATAGTGGGAATGATTCGTGATATAAAAACGGTAAAAGAGGTAATAGAAGATTTGATGTCACAATATGAATTTGTTAAAAGAGAAAAATAATCTCTTTTTTTATTGTCAAATTTTAGATTTTTTCTTTTCAAAAGAATGAAAAGTTGATATACTTATAGATAGAATAGGGAGGATATAAATGGAAAATAAAAGAAAAAAAATAATTATTTTAATTTCTATAATTATAGTTCTTATAATTGCAGTAATCGCATGTATTTTAGTATTTACAAAAACAAAAGATAAAGTAAACAATTCAACTAATAATCCAAATCAATCAGGAGAAAATAATAAACCAAATGATAATAATCAAGATAATTCAGATGATGATAATTCAAATAACAATATAAATGATAATAATGGAAATAGTAATAACTCGGGTAATCAAGAAAATAATAATTCAAGTAATGATAATTCGGGAGGAGGATCGACCACAGTTCCAAAGAAGCTTCGTATTTATTCATGTAGAAGAACTGTTCAAGAAAATGGAATTGAAATAGCCGATAATTTAAATTTAAAGTATCACATAGAAAATGGTCTTCAATCAGATGAAATGATTATAACGATTAAGGCTATAAATGATATGGGGTCTTTCAATATCAATTCTACTATAGAGTTTTATAAGAATTGGTTTGAACAATTAAATGCATTAAGAGGAATTACAGTAACAAGCACACAATCTGGAGATAAAACTGTATTTAGTATAAAGACTGATTATACCAAAATAGACTATTCAAATATTAATTTTGAAGATGAAAATCGCCTTAAATTTTATAATGATATTCGAGCTAATGATAGCTTAGAAATAATTACAGAATTTTTAAAAGAAGCTGGTTATAGTTGCCAGCAACCAAAGGAGGCTTAGAATGGAAAAAAAGGCAAAAAAAGAGAATCCAATTAGTACTATTATAAATAATTGGAAAAAAATAGATTCAGAAAAAAGAACATTGATTATTATTATAGTATTTGTATTAGCATTTATTTTCTTAATGCCTAATTTATATAAAGGATGGGTAAATTTTAGAGATCATGGTTTCCGTTTTGGTTCTAAAACAAATAATACAGAAAAAAATCCAAACGGAGAAACAAAAGATCCAAATGCAGGGAAAACACTTACTATGACTTGTATGCAAACTGTACAAGATAAAGAATATAAGACAGAAATAAAAACGATTATTTATTATGTTGATAGTCAATTAAAGAAAAGTGATTATACAATGATAATGACAGCACTAAGTGATATTGCAAAAGAGGAGCTTCCAGTCAGGAAATCATTATATGATCTTGAGGAACAGAATTATCAATCGTTGGCTGGATTTACAGTAAAGTCAAGTTTGAATGGAACAGTTTTTAATTATAATTTAGTTACCGATTATGCCAAAATAGACCTAGATGCGATTAATCAAATGAATGAACAAGAGGAACTAATCGCCATAGACTTAAAGTATAACCAAAATATTGATAGTGTTAAATCTTATTATGAAAATTTAGGACTTAAGTGTACAAAATAACTTAAAAAAAGACTATTGTTTGTAGTCTTTTTTTTGTATCAATACTCAATTTGCACTTTTTTAAATTTTATGTATAATAGAGGCCAATAAAAAAAGAGGGGGATAATATGGAAAAAAGACAGTACTTTTCTCTTGTAAGTGACCGTATTATAGCATTAAAAAGTGAATTAGAGGTAGCCGAATTAGAATTATCTACGGCAAAAGAGGAAAACAATGAGAAAAAAGTAAAAATAGTAGAAATGGAAATCAAATTTTTAAATTATAAAATTCATTATTTAGAAAAGATAAAAGATTTACCTTTTTATATAGTAGTAAATGAATTATCAAGTGAACAACTTAGAGGAATAAGAAGTTCTATTGGAAACTTAGGACTATCACTAGAAGAGACAAGAGCTTATTTAATGGAAAGGTTAAGACTTCAAGAAATTCCAGCTTTGATTAAGCATTCAGACCTTTCTTGTCTTGAACAAATAAATGATTATGAAACAATAATGAAATTGATAACAATTCAAAAGAAAAATGGAAATTATGAACAACAAAAAAGAGATCTACAAAGAGAATTAATGATTCCAACTGAATTATGTTATCCTGTAGCATATCAAGTATTTGAAGCTTCAGGAAAAACAAGACCTTTATGTTATTATGAAATTGACCATGTGAAAAAAAGATTAGCTGCTTATGATACTAAATTAGAACAAGTAATGAGAATTTTTCATAGTAATTATTCAATAAAGCAAATTGAAGATATTATCTTTTATTTAAATCATTGTGATAGTGAAGGATTACCAAAAAGTTTTATAGAATCTCATATGGAATTTGTTGTAGCAGAGTTTCCAGAAACAAAAGCTACGATAAAGTATCTTCTTCAATCAGGAGAAAAGAGACATTTGTTTAGAAATTTTTCAATCAAAAGAAGAAGAAAAAAAGAGCAAGAATTTTTGGATGCTGTTGTGAGATGTTATAGGAAAGATGAGGTATTATCTTTCTTTGGAATAGAAGTAGCCAATTTGTTTGCTTTACCGAAAACTGAACTAAATAATGTAATTTCAAAAGTAGAGGAAATGGCTAGAATTAAAAAAGCTAAAATTGAAATTTTAGATCAAAGTATTAGAATGAAGCAGAATGAAATTTTGAACACTGCTAGAGATTATAACTTGTTACAAAGGAATGCAAAAGATCAATTTTCAAAAATTATTTATTCGGAGATTAATGGATTTCAAAATGCTTGGTTACATTGGCTTTGGCAAGTTCCTAATTTATTATCAGTTTTTATGAAAGGACATGCATTAGCAGAAGTAGAAACACTTGTAGAATGTTTAAAAGATCCTTTCCCATATTACAAGGAAGAAGAATTAATAAAACAAATTGTATATTTTTTGAATCCTAAAAAAAATTAAAAATTCATTAGTTGATTTTTTACTATAAATCATTTATAATGAAAATAGGAGGATTGTATTATGTATTGTGTAAATTGTGGAAATAAAGTAGATGAAAATGCTGATATTTGCCTTAAATGTGGAGTATTTTTGAAACGAGATAATAAAGTGAAATCAGTATCTTCTCCGAAAATTGGGAAAGGAATTGCAAGTTTGGTGTTAGGAATTATTGCAGTATTCTTTTGTCTTTCAGCTTTTGCAGCTTTTTCAGATTTAGAGTATACTCTAATGGGTTATGAAAGTTTTGAAAGAATCGGATTTGCTGTTGGTTTTATTTTAATTCAAACTGTACTTTCTGTTCCAGGATTTTGTTTGGCAGTAGCAGAACGTATGAATAATAAAAATGGATTTAATACAGCTGGATTTTGGTTGGGAATTGCTTCATTTGTATGTATTGCAATTCAGTTTATGTATGTATTATTTCTTTAGAAGCGAAAGCTTCTTTTTTTGTGTATAAAATAGATTTTTGGCCCATAACAATAATGGGAGGTTACTATGAAAAAATATAGTTTGTGGTTAGATCATATTTTAGAAGAAAAAGAACCGATTTTGAAAGAAGACATTGATTGTGATGTATTAATTATTGGAGGAGGAATGACAGGAATTAGTACAGCTTATCATTTAAAAAATAGTAATTTGAAAATTGTAGTAGTTGAAAAAAATCAAATTGGAAGAGGAGTAAGTGCAAGAACAACTGGAAAAATTACATATTTACAAGATACAATATATTCTGATTTAACAGATATTTATTCGGAAACAACAGCTAGGAAATATTTTTATTCACAAAAAGATGCAATAGAAATAATTCGTAATATTATAGAAAATGAGAATATAAAATGTGATTTGAAGAAAGTAACATCTTATATATTTTCAAAGAAAAAGGAAAATTTAAATAAAGAAGGAGAATTACTAGAGCAATTTGGAGTATCTATAAAGGAAAAGAAACAAAATGAAAATTACGCAATTGGAGTAGAAAATACTTATGTTTTTCATCCAGTAAAATATATACAAGCATTAAAACAAATTTGTAAAAAGAAAGGTATTAAATTCTATGAGCATACAGATATTAATTTTATAAGAACTGAAAATAATAAGTATATTTGTGGAAATGAGTTGGTAAAAATCAAAGCTAAAAAAGTTGTGTGTGCAAGTCATTATCCATATTTTTTATTTCCTTTTTTAATACCTTTAAAATGTACATTAGAGAAATCATACATTTCTGCAATGCCAGTAAAAAAAATAGAATCTTATTCAGCTATTAACATTGAAAAGCCTATTATTTCGTTAAGATATCATCAAGAAAAAGAAAATTATCTTATTTATTTGACAGGATCTCATTCATTATATACAGAATATGATGATCAAAAACATTTTGACGAATTAAAAAGACATTTAAAAGGATTGAAAATGGAACCTAAATATTTATGGAGCAACCATGATATTATGACGTTTGATAAACTTCCATTTATTGGGCTATTAAAAAAAGATCTTTATATAGCAACAGGTTATAATACTTGGGGAATGACGAACAGTAATTTAGCAGGAAAAATAATTTCAGATATGATAATGGATATTTATAATCCATATGAATTATTATTTTCACCAAATCGAAAATTAAAAAAGCTATCATTACCAAAAACAATTTATGGTGGAATTAAACCTATGATTGAAAATAAATTGTGGAAAAATAAAAATTGGTATTCAGAAAATGTATATTTTGAAAAAAGAAATGGTAAGAATATAGCAATCTATGTGGATAGTTTAAAAAAAAAGCATATTGTTTATAATACTTGTCCACATCTTAAATGCAGTCTTTTATTTAATCCTGTGGAAAAAACTTGGGATTGTCCTTGTCATGGTTCAAGATTTAATTTAGATGGAAAAGTTATTATTGGTCCTAGTAATTATGATATTACATATCGTGAATAACTTTCTTTTTTTTCTAAACTATTTTATAATAGAGAAAAAGGAAGTGCTGTATGGAAAAAGCAAAATTTGGAGTAGCTGGATTTCCTGCCCATTTTTTTGAGCAGTGTAAAAAAAGAGAAAAAATATTTGAATGGTTAGAAAATCTGAACTTAGATGTTATTGAATTACAATGTACTTATGGAATTAGAATGAAAGAAGAACAGGCATTGCTTTATAAAGAATTAGCAGATAATCATCATATTATGATGACGATTCATGCACCCTATTATGTGTGCCTTGCTTCTACCAAAAAAGAAACTGTAGAGCGTTCTCAGTTAGAAATAAAAAAAGCTTATGAGCTAGCAAAGTTACTTGGGGTAACACGGATTATTTTTCATCCAGGTGGAGGTTATGAAGAGAGAAAAGAAGGATTAGAACAATTAATTAGAGCGCTTAATGAAATTGCACCAGATTTAGATCCTTCTATTCATTTATATCCAGAAATAGGAGGAAAGGTTGCTCAATTAGGCAGCTTGGATGAAATTATTGAAATTTGTAAACGTGTAGATATTGCATACCCTTGTATCGATTTAGCGCATCTTCATGCTAGAGAACTAGGATCTATGAAATCAAAAGAAGATATTTTAAAAGTATTTGACAAAATCGAAAAAGAATTAGGAAAAGAAAAATTACAGCAAACACATTTTCATGTTTATCCTGTTGATTATACTGATAAGGGAGAAAAAGTACATAAGGCTTTTGGAGATAAAAAAGAAGAACTACAATTGTCGTTATTTGAAGAAGATTTAGATTATTACCCAAAAGCAGAAGACTATATTGCTGCTATAAAAGAAAAAGGATTGACTCCAATTACAATTTGTGAAGCTCATAACACACAAGATACAGGGGCAATATTGATGAAAAATCTATACGAAAAGGAATCTTAAGATTCCTTTTTTAAATATCGAATAAATTCTTGTAAAAGTTTATTATTTGAATTTTTTTTATGAATGGCAACATATACATGCCTATTTGGAATTTTAAAATCAGTTTTTAATTCAAATAGTTTATTTGATTTAAGTTCTTTTGTAATACGATTAGTATTGATAAATCCGACTCCTAAACCAGCTTTTACAAATTCTAATACAAGACCATAACTAACTAATTCATAAGTGGCACTTAAAACGGTTCTTTCATTAGTAGCAATTCCATCTAAAAATGACCTTGTAGAGGAAGAGTTCTCTTGTAATACAATTGGTAATGTATTAATATCTTTCATAGAAAATATTTTTTCTTGGTAATCTCCAAATTCTTTAACACTTGCCACAAATCGATCATGCATTTCTTCGATCGGAATAAATAGGATTTCTTCTGTAGTTGGAATAAGACTTGTCAGTATCACTAGATCTAATTGATCATTTACTAACATTTCTAATAGCTTTTTGGTAATATCATGTTTAATAATAAATTGAATTTGTGCATGATTTGTTCGAAATTTTTGAAGAGGATCGAGTAAATTGTGCTGCAGTACAGTTGTACCTCCACCTAAACGAAGAATCATATTTTTTTCTTCAAATAATTCTTCAATTTTACTTTTTCCCTTTTGTAAACATTCAATAGGAACTTTTAGATAATTGAATAATATTTCTCCTTCTTTGGTTAAGTTCATGCCATGCTTTGTTCGGTAAAATAGTGTGTATCCGATTTGTTCTTCTAATTTTTTTATAGATTGCGTAATTGCTGGTTGTGAAATAAACAGTTCTTCAGCAGCTCTTGTTAAGTTTTTATTTTTTGCGACATAATAAAAAACTTTATATAATTCAAAATTTACATTTTCCACAATAACTTCCCCTTATGATAAATATAACAAATATATATTATACTTATACCATATATTGCGGTATAATGCAATTAGGGGATGATTTTATGGAAACTTATAAAGATATGCATATTCATAGTACGCATTCGGATGGAAGTGATAAAATTCCATTTTTATTAGAACAATTGAAAGAAAAGAATATTGGAACATTTGCTATTACAGATCATGATAGTATTGAAGGCGTAAAAGAGTTAGAATTGTTAGATCCTTCTTTAGAATGGTATCCTGGTGTAGAAATCAGCACTATTTATAAAACTCATAAAATTCATTTATTAGGTTATGGATTTGATTATAATAATATAGAGATGAAAAACCTATTAAATTGGATAAAAAATCAGAGACGGTTACGATTTTATAATATGGTGAAAAATGCAGAGCAAGAGTTTCAGCTAGAAATACCACCGACTCCATTTAAACAATTAGAAGAGAAAGGAACAATTTTAGTTCGACCACATTTAATGAGATACTTAGTAGAACAAGGATGTGGGGAATCATCTGTTGTTATGAAAAGGATTGAAGAAAGATGTGCTTCAAAAATATCTTATCGAGCAGATTTAAAGTGGGCGATAGAAAGTTTAAAAAAAGCAAAAGCTACATTATTGATTGCTCATCCAAAAGAAATAGAAAATGAAAGTCAAATAGAGTTTAAAGAGATTATAGAAGAATTAATAGATTTAGGAATTGATGGTTTAGAAGTCTATCATAGTATACATGAACTAGAAGATGTAAAACGATATCGTGAACTGGCATTAAAATATCACTTATTAGAAAGTGGAGGAAGCGATTATCATGGTTCAGATAGAAAAGGAAGAATATTAGGATCTGTTACAAAAAGTGGAGAAAAAGTAAAATATTTATCCTTAGTAGAAGAATTGAGGCGTAGAAAATGATAATTGGAATAGTTGGAAAAAGCGGTTCAGGAAAAACTTATTTTTCTGATTTATTAAATGAAAATGACGATTTTACAGTAATACATGTAGATGAAATTGTACATGAAATTTTGAATCAAAAAAATTTTCAAAAAGCCTTTATAGCAAAATATGGAATCGGTTTTATGACAAAAAGTGAAATTGATAGAAAAAAATTAGGTCATTATCTTTTTTCATCAAATGAAGTAATGAATGAATATAATCAGTTTATATGGCCATTTATTGAGAAAGTAATAGATAATATGATTGAAAATAGTAAGAAGCCAATTATTATTGATTGGATGCAATTACCTATTACAAAATATTTTGAAATGTGTGATAGCAAGATTTTAGTGAAAGCATCAACAAATATAAGAATGGAGAGAGTTGGAAATAGAGATCGAATATCAGATGATTATAAAAACAAAAGAGAAAGATTTATGTTAGAATATGATGAGTCAGTGTTTGATGAAATTGTTGTGAATGATGGGGCAGATTTAAGAGATCATGCTGACAATATTATAAGAAAAATATTAACAATTGGGTTTTATGCAGGAAGCTTTGATCCTTTTACAAACGGTCATTTAGAAGTAATTAAAAAAGCAAGTAGATTATTTGATCAAATTATAGTAGGAATTGGGAAAAATCCAGATAAAATAAGACATTATAATGAGGAAAAAATGAAAGAGGCGATTGCCTATTCGTTGAAAAGAGAAGGAATAAAAGCAAAAGTTATTACTTATTCTGGACTTACTTTTGAAGCAGCAAAAAGATTTCATACAACTGCCTTTATCAGAGGACTTAGAGATCAGACAGACTATCAATATGAGGAAGAGATTGCAACTTTTAATGAAGATCATAGTGGGATTGATACCATTTATTTAAGGGCCGGGAAAGTTGGAAATATTAGTTCAACATTAGTTAGAGATAAAATAGAAAAAGGAGAAGAAATAAAGGATTTCGTTCCAGAACCTGTATATCAATATATAAAAAAATAATGAGTTATATTTAAACTTTAGAAAAAGAAAATTGCATATTGAATTTTCTTTTTTTAATAAAAAAATGAATAAGTATAACAAAATGGTTACAAAATAAAAAT